>NZ_JAOEGU010000025.1 GCF_025583945.1 Methylobacter psychrophilus | reverse complement strand
TTCCTCAGAGCATATTAGAGATTTAGCATTTGTATGTTATTTATTTTATTTTTGTTTTTTTTTTTTCACTGGTATTACTGATACTTGTTAATTTTTTATAGGATACTTTAAGATGAATTTTCTAAAGAAAAAACCCCTCCTGGCACTTGTTACCATTACTTTAGTCGCTGTTGCACAGTCTGCTATCGCATCGTCCTCCGCACAAGCTACTATAAACTGGGACAGTTTGAATGTAAAAATAATTGATTTGTCCAATGGCTTGAATGCGCCAGTATTTAATTGGTTATCTGAAAGTGGTAACGTTAGATCTAATAGCGATACCCGTATACCTTATGATAGTCAAAGTGATTCTAATTATATACCTGATTTTAGCTCGACGCTGTCGACCAATACGGTAACTGCATCGGCGCAAAGTAGTACGCTGAGAAATACCGCTGTGTTGCAAGCCTATGCAGCCAGTCAACCAAGCACTTTGATTAATTATTATGAGAATACTGCTTCTGCTTCTGCTCAAAATTTCGGTAATTTTAGCCTTACCGGTTATGGTATTGCGCTAATTACCCTTGATTGGAATGTATCAGTAACCGGAGTCATCAATGACTCGTCAGATTATAGTTATGCCCAGGCATTTATCAACGGAAGTTTATTCGACGGCAATTATGGTTCTGGTTCAGCGAGTTCAACCAGTTCAGGTAATAGCAGTGCTGATAACGGCTCATACAGTGAAAATGGCACCTTCAGCTTTGCCATATTTGGTAATGGAAGTAACAATATCACAGGCGATATTAATGCCGTCGCTTATGTATCTTCTGTTAGCTCACTTTCACAAGTCCCCCTTCCAAGTGCCGTCTGGTTGTTTTTGTCCGCTTTCATAGGTGTTTTAGGTTTAACCCAGCGCAAAGTTGCATCGATTGCCTAAAACAGTCAGAGGAAATGTCTGGCTGGCAACTTTTTGCTGTTTTTACTGTATATTTATTTCTGCGGAACGGGGCTGATTTATTCTACTGAGTCTTGGGTGATAGGCAGGCTAAATTACGATCTATTAATTGTGGTGTCAAAGCAGAAGAAATCTACTTTGACCGGGCTTGTGTAGTTAACAAATTTACAAGCTAGTTACACCACCAAGCCCTAATCACGTTTTTAAAGCAGCACCGGTTGGTTAACCGCTTTATCGTTAACCCAACACATTGATGCAATAACGTTTGAGTTGCAAAAAACGCAACCCAATCCAACCCAACCCAAGCGACTTCAAATGCTTCGGTCAGGACTGCAAATCCTGACCGGCATCATTTCAGACTTTAAAGGTTTGGCCATTGCATCGGCATCAATAGGTTTGCAAAAACGAAAGAACCAACCTTGAGTTATTAAGCGACAACCCAAACCTTTTCTTCTGCTTACTGTACCCGGATATGAGGCCTGATTAATTCTATGAATTATTTTAAGGTAGCAGTACTACAATCTGCCCCATCAATTTGATTGCTTCTTTTGCCATTAATTCGCTCAAACCAAGGACGTGTGAAGTTTACAAGACCTTTAATTCATTGCTGGATATCGAACTATAATGTAAATATAAATAACCATAGAATGCAATTATTTATATTTTGTTGCAATATAGATTATAAAAATATAATCTAAACGCCTCACGTTTCACGCCTCATCTTAAGACCTTTAAACTGGACGTAAATATAGGCATAAGTGAATGTGGGTATAGTTGCTGTGGCAATCAGTAGCCCAGTTAGACTTTTTTCTGAAAAGTTGGTTGGGCTGTAATTTAAATATAAAAACAAAAAAATTATTATGAATATATTCACTTCACTTTCTAAAATTGCAACACTATCATTAGCTGTGCTGGCATTTAACGTACACCAAGCACAGGCTTCAACAACATTAACCAGCAATATAAATGTAGATAACACATTTAATGAATACATTAGCTCAAGTGCTACTGATCTAACAAGCGCAACACTCATTCAGTCTGGTCAAGACTGGCCGACAACATACAGCTCTGCCAACATCATCACTGGGGCAACGCAATATTTGATAATCGAAGCAGTCAATCAGGGAGGTCCTGGTGGCTTTTTGGGTAGTTTCTCTTTATCAGGCTCAGGTTACCAGTTTGCCAATGGCACGCAGTCCCTCTTAACCGGTGATTCTGTATGGTCTCAATCATCAACTATCAACGGTATATATACTGCTGCTACTAACGAAGGTCTAAACGGAGTAAGTCCATGGGGATATCGGTCGGCCAATAATCCAAACGCACAATGGATTTGGAACTACTATTCAAACAACAGCGGTGATTTTAATACCGTGTATTTTTCAACTGCAATCAGTGCAGTCCCAGTACCCGGCGCAGTCTGGTTATTTGCATCGGGCTTGTTAGGTTTAGGCGCTTTACGTAAAAAGGCTCAAGCATAATTTTATCCAAGCTCGCATGACACCATGACAGTCCTCGCGTCATGGTGAGCCAAACAAAGCCATCTCATCTGAGGTGGCTTTTTTTATACTAAAAAGCCGGTTAGGGCCTGTAAAATTCATCACGCCAAACGCTGTATATCACTGGTAATGCTCTCGAAAAAACAGGTTCATTAATTTGTAACTGACTAATTAATACTACATTAAAGTGGAATCACCCGCTATAGTACCAAGCCATCAAATCATCTAAGTCTAAGTCCATATCAAGTCTCCGCAATCAATTCGTATAACTCACTACTCCCATCCATATCACTTATCTGGTTATACAACATTGATTACCTTTTGCCTTATCTTTACTTAAGGTTTTCGTACGCAATTTAAAAAAAGCAAAGACGGACATGACGGCTACACCAAGCCCTTAAGTTTATAAATCAACTCCAATGCCTGCTTTGGGCTTAGATCATCCGGTTTGACATCTTCCAGCAAGGTGACCACGGGATGACATTCTTGCGCTGAAAATAAATCCAGTTGATTAACGCCAGTGGCTGTTTGTTGCTCGTTGTAAGCATGATCTTCCAAATGTTGTAATTTGGTCTTGGCTTTCTCTATCACTGAGCGTGGCACACCCGCTAAAGCAGCGACTTGCAGGCCGTAACTTTGACTGGCCGGGCCCTCTTTAACGGTATGTAAAAAGATAATTTTGTCGCCGTGTTCAATCGCGTCCAAATGCACGTTATGGATGGCTTTTTGTTCATCAGCCAAGGTGGTTAATTCAAAATAGTGGGTTGCAAATAACGTAAAGGCCTTGGTTTCTTTAGCCAAATGGTCGGCGCACGCCCAGGCTAAAGACAAGCCGTCAAACGTACTGGTGCCACGACCTATCTCATCCATCAAAATCAGGCTTTTTGAGGTGGCGTTATGTAGAATATTGGCCGTTTCCGACATTTCAACCATAAACGTAGAGCGACCGCTGGCCAAGTCATCGGATGCACCAATGCGGGTAAAAATTTTGTCGACAGGCCCGCAAACCAAAGTTTTTGCCGGCACATAACAGCCAATGTGCGCGATTAAAACGATAAGCGCGGCTTGGCGCATATAAGTTGATTTACCGCCCATATTAGGGCCGGTA
Source organism: Methylobacter psychrophilus (assembly GCF_025583945.1). Lineage (GTDB taxonomy): Bacteria > Pseudomonadota > Gammaproteobacteria > Methylococcales > Methylomonadaceae > Methylobacter_C > Methylobacter_C psychrophilus. The sequence goes on along the minus strand of NZ_JAOEGU010000025.1, from coordinate 54,455 downwards.
ACCACCAGCATACGACGCTGGTTTGAAAAGATAAGATCATTAGGTACAAAAGGAATGTCGGAAACCTGTTCAACGACCAGATGCCTGCCGCCTTCAATGCTTATACCCGGTTTATCCAACAGTGTCGGTTGCGATAAATTTAAGGTTTCGGCACGTTCGGCAAAGTTGACCAGTACATCCAGTTCAGCCAAGGCCGCAGCACATTGTTGCAAGGGGATTAAAGCCGTTGCAATAGTATTGAGCAATTCCTCGTACAAGGCTTTTTCAAAAGATAGTGATTTTTCCTTGGCACTGAGCACCTTATCTTCAAACGATTTTAATTCCTCGGTAATGTACCGCTCTGCACCTTTTAAGGTTTGTTTGCGGGTGTAATGCGGAGGAACTTTTGATGCATGTAAGTGGGAAATCTCAATATAATAACCGTGTACGCGATTATAATTAACCTTAAGTGTAGAAATTCCGGTTGCCGCCTTTTCGCGATTTTCCATATCAATGAGAAATTGATCGGCATTTTGGCTTAAGTGCCGCAAATCATCCAGCTCCTGATTGTAGCCTGTTGCTATAACCCCGCCGTCACGAATAAGCACCGGTGGATTATCAATGATGGCTTGCTCAAGCAGCGTTAATATTTGCGGTTGTTCACCGATTTGTTTGGCGGTGTAATTAAGCTGTTCATTAGCGCTGGTCGCAAGTGTCTGTTGTAAGGCAGGTAACACCGCAAGAGTATTACGCAAGACCAGTAAATCACGAGGACGCGCTGATTTTAAGGCGATGCGTGAGCTAATCCTTTCAATATCACCGACGTGCCTGAGGTGAGATTGTACGTCCTGATACAAATTACCATTGACTAAGCTGGCAACACAGGCATAACGATCTTTAAGAATACGTTGATCACGCAAAGGTCTGTTGATCCAGCGCCTTAAGCAGCGACTACCCATGGCGGTGGCGGTTTTATCCAACACGCCCAACAAGGTGTAGTGCAGGTTTCCTGTAGGATGATAATCCAACTCAAGATTGCGGCGACTGGAAGCGTCCAGCAATATGCTGTCAGCACTGTTTTCTGTACGGATACCTTGAATATGCGGTAATGCAGCTTGTTGGGTGTCTTTAATATACTGAAGTAAAGCGCCTGCAGCAGCAATGGCAGCCGGTAAGTTATTACAGCCAAAGCCTTTTAAATCAAGCGTATCAAATTGTTTTAACACGCGTTGTCTGGCACTTTCGTGCTCAAAATGCCACGATGGTCTTCTGCATAAACCGCTGCGTTGTTGTAAGTTTAAAGGCAGTGTCCAGTCTTCGCTAAACAGCAGTTCGGCAGGATTAAGGCGGCCCAGTTCACTGAGTAATTGGTCTTCAGATTCTACCTGTTGCAAGACAAAGCGGCCACTGGTTAAATCCAGGCTGGCAATACCGTGTTGTGCTCCTTGGCTTGAGCTTGTCAATACGCAGATAGCGACCAGTAAATTATCTTTCCGGTCTTCCAATAACGCTTCATCGGTGACGGTTCCGGGTGTCACAATTCGTACGACTTTACGTTCAACAGGGCCTTTAGAAGTTGCCGGATCACCGATTTGTTCACAAATGGCGATTGATTCACCATTTTTTAACAATCGGGCAAGATAACCTTCTGCGGCATGATAGGGTATGCCAGCCATAGGTATTGGCAAGCCTGATGAGCTGCCACGACTGGTTAAGGTAATATCCAGTAATTGTGAGGCTTTTTTGGCGTCATCAAAAAACAGTTCGTAAAAGTCCCCCATTCGATAGAATAACAGGGTATCAGGGTGGTCTGATTTGATGCGCAAATATTGCTGCATCATCGGGGTCTGCTGGTCGGCGGTTTTTTGTTTTATAATCATGGCGCTATTTTATCCGAAGTCGGATGAGGTTACATCATCGATAACGCCATATTTGTTTTATATTTTTCTATCCGTTCGCAATCTGTATATAACTTTGTAGGTCAGGCAACGGCTTTATCGTTGCCCGACATTTCAGTAGTTAAAATCGGGATGGCATCAATCTTGCGGGCTTATTACAACATAAAAATATTGGGCGCGAAAAGATGCGTCTGACCTACAGCGCTAATTATTACTTTTTATTAAAATAATAATAGCCGCCAAACTTACCTTTCAGGGTCATATTTTTATCGTCTATGTCTACTACTGTGTACTGCTCAAATCGGCTGCTACCTACAAGAGCAATTTTTAATTTACCGTCCTCTATGTCGTAAACTACCGGCGGTTGATCGTAATAAATTCCTTCGCGAGGAATATGTAATATCGTTACTTTGCCATCTTTAAATACCCAAGTGTCTTCGCGCGTAACAGATTGCTTATCGTTTAAAGAATTTTTGGTGGATTCTAATTTCCAGGTACCTTGAACTTCTTCTTTAGATTTCAAAGCAACATCCGCATAAACAACGCTTCCAAATACGGACAAACCCAATAACGCTGCTGCCAGTTTTATTTTTTTCATTATCATTTTCCTATATTAAAATTGAATAATAGCCTAATCATTCTACCCATCGATTGGTGAGAACTAAAGAATTATTGCCTTATCTAGCAAGTGATTTAGATAATACCTTTCAAAATTACAGGGAAAATGTACTTTAAAAATTAATTCAAAGCCATGTCAGCTATAGCGTAGAAATATCCTATAAAAAATTCAGTCGTTTTTTTAACGCACTCTATAACCCGACCTTTTGAAATATACGGAATGATGGGTAGCGAGGTAAAAGAGGAGAGTAGTCAGGCTTGCTGGATAATCCAAAAATCCAAAACCAAGAACGCTCGACATTAAAGCGCAACTGATCATCGGGATCTACTTGTCGGTGTTTTTTGTTTTATAATCATGACTCTATTTTATCCAAAGTCGTATGAGGTCATATCATGGATAATGAATTATTTGAAATTGCGCAGCAATTGGGTCGGTTACTAAAGTTAAACGAAAAAAAAATAGCGACAGCGGAGTCATGTACCGGCGGCTGGATTGCCCAAGTTATAACAGAAGTTTCGGGGTGCTCAGCCTGGTTTGACAGAGGGTTTGTGACTTATAGTAATGCGGCAAAAATGCAAATTTTGGGTGTCAACTCTGAGACTCTTGATAAATTTGGTGCGGTGAGTGCTGAAACGGCAACCGAAATGGTTAATGGTGCCTTAGCCCATAGTGATGCGGATTGCGCTATTGCGGTGACTGGCATAGCAGGGCCTGATGGCGGCACAGCAGAAAAACCGGTAGGCACTGTCTTTATTGCCTGGGCATACAAAAACAAGAGTGTTAAGGTGATTCAACAGAAATTAACGGGCAACAGACATGAAATTAGAAGGCAAACTGTTAAAATTGCACTTGAGGGAGTGGAGATAGGACAATAAAAAACGTAAACCCGGCATAATGCCTATGCTCGGTGTCAGTTAAATAGTATATTTCTCCATGGTGACTATAGATTGAATATAATAATAATTGTTTGATTTAGTGGCGATCAGAAGCCAAATTCAGATTCATCAAAATCGTCAAACTGTTCTTTTAAGCGCTTTTTTTCCCAATAAATTTCTATTTTTCTGCGTGAATCCCTTTTGACTGTTGCTTCTTCAATACTTTCGGTCAGTGACACAAAATCACCACCTTCAAATATATCATCGTCATCGGTATCTACTTCCGGTTTGTTTTTTGCGCTGGGTTTGGTCGCTGATTTAGAAGATGCTTTAGTCATTTTTATACTCTCCATAAAAGCTCACATTAAAATCGTAAAATGGCCGAATGTAAAGTAAAAATATATCTATGCCTATAATTCCTTGTCAAACCAATATTATGGTTACTATTGGTGAGTAAATTTTTTAGGGTAAGTATCAATATGTCGTTATATGACGTAGGTTATAAATATTTCTATAATCGCATTTTAAATGTGGGGTACCAATTAAATATTATTGCGACTGTAAGCGCACTTGGTATAATTTCGGTGATATTGATGATGTCAGATTAACGGCTACTTAACAAAAAAAGAAAATGACTTTTATAAAAAATAATTCTATTGACGTACCTTCTGCCAACGACATTTTTTCTTCGGATTTTATGATTGGTAATGTGGGAACGCCATTCGCTATTGGTTTGGCCGTGGGTTATTTTGCTAAAAAAATGCTATTGATAGCGCTATTTTTGTGTGGTGCGGCAATCGTTTTATTGTTTGTCAGTGAGCATTTTGGTATCACTGAAATAAGTAATGTTAATTTACAACAGGCTGCTGATTCAGCAACCGATGCTGTCAAACAATCAGGTGACTTTTTGGTTAAACGCCTGTCGAGCATTACCAGTAAAGGTGTTAGCGCCGCCGGCGGTTTTTTTGTTGGATTTAAGTTGGGCTAGATTTTCAAGAGAGTAATCGTTTTAAAGGTTGAGCCGTAGTGGTTAAATATTAGCGTATTTATTTAACGTGCATACCACGACCCCATAGGCTTTATTGATGGCTTGGATAATAGTCAGTTTGCCGGTAAAAAGGCCAGATTACTGAAGCAAGGGCTTAATAATCGCCATTATTTGTTCCCGTGAAAACTCACCCGGTTGCCGATGTATGATTTGTCCTTGTTGGTTAACAATAAGGGTAAAGGGGACTGCATCAACAATGTTACCTAGTTGATGAGCGAGAGCAATGCCGTTAACCTCGCCGATTAATATCGGGTAATTGATTTTAGTTGAAGCAAGGTATTTTTCAACTGATTCCTGGTCGTCTATCGCGATGCCGATAAATTGCACGCCTTTAGCGGCATATTGTTCCTGTAACGCTATAAACTCGGGTATTTCTTTAATACAGGGTGGACACCAGGTTGCCCAGAAATTAATGATGCGTATTTTTCCTTGCCACTCTGAAATATTATGTTGATTGCCTTCTACATCGGGTAAGTTAAATTCTGGTAAAGGTATTGGCTTGGTTTGTTCGGTTGGTGATAAAAATCCTCTAACCATAATGCCTCCACCCAAAGCAAGCAATGCAGCAATGATAATCAGCCCTGTTGGTTTCATAATTTTACTCGTTGTAAAGTGTTGATAAAGGTTTCAGCGTTTTGATAACCGATTACCCGGTGAGCTGCTTTTTCTTGATTGTTGGTGCTAAAAAATAAAATGGCGGGTGGCCCAATGAGGTTAAATTTTGCCAGTAAGGCTTTGTCGTCATCAGAATTTTTAGTAACATCGGCTTGCAAGAGTAAAAATCCGTTAAGTGCTTGTTTTACTTTAGAGTCTGCGAAGGTATACGCTTCCATTTCTTTACACGATATGCACCAATCGGCATAAAAATCCAGCATGACCGGTTGATGGTTCGCACTGGCTTGCTGAATTCTGGTTTCCAGGGCAGATAATGATGCCACTTTTTCAAAAACGAGTCCTTGTTCAGTCGCTTGAGCATTATTGACGCCAAAGCCTTGTAGTGGTTTTAAAGGGTTGCTGTTACCCATACTAAAGCCTATCAATAACAACAAGCCGTAGGCGAGCATCATTAAACCCAAACCTTTCCACAATTTACGCCAACCGGAACTATTCTCCGGTAGTGAATCAATGGCGCTGAGATAAATAGCCGGAAGGATTAGCAACATCGCCCATAGCAAAATAGTGATGGAAGGCGGCAAAATACGGCTGAGCATCCAGACGGCGACCGCCAGCATAATAACGCCAAAAACAGCTTTGGTTGAGTAAAGCCAGGTTCCTGCTTTGGGCAACAATTTACCCGCAGATGCGCCCAATAACAACAATGGAACTCCCATGCCCAAGCCCATGGCAAACAAGGCGCTACCGCCTAATAAAGCGCTCCCGCTTTGGCCGATAAAAATAAGTGCACCTGCCAGTGGTGCAGCAACACAGGGACCTACAATCAGCGAGGATAAGGCACCCATTATGGCAGCTCCCCAGAGCGAGCCATCACGGTGCCTTTCGCTGGAGTTATGCAGTTTGGTTTTTAGTGAGTTGGGTAGTTCCAGCTCATAAAAACCAAACATGGATAAGGACAGCAGCACAAAAATGGCACTGAACAGGACAACTATCCAGGGTTGCTGGAAAGTTGTTTGTAAATTGCTGCCGAATAATGCCGCGAGTATGCCAAACACTGTATAAGTGAAAGCGGAGGCGACGACATAACTAAGAGATAGTAAAAATGCTCTGGCGGTGGTAATACGATTGCCATGACCTACGATAATGCCCGACAAAATAGGAATCATCGGAAAAATACACGGCGTCATAGATAATAATAAGCCAAAACCAAAAAAGCTGAGTAAGGTCATCGGCAGACTGTCATTTTTTAACGATTGTACAATCTGATCTTGTTCAGAAATAGCCGGCGGTGCTTGGGTAACGGCTACCGGCGTAATGTTCTGGACAGCAGGTAGTTCCAGGTCAATTTTTTTAGTCATCGGCGGATAGCAAACGCCACGATCAGCGCAGCCCTGAAAGCCTGCTTGTAGGGTAATGGAGTTTGTTGAGCTACTTTTCCGGATAATGGGCAGGTCAAAGCCAAGTTCGTTATAGAATGTTTCAACCTGGCCAAAGGCTTCGTCGTGCTTAGGTATACCTTGAGGTATTACGTAAGGTGCTAATTGATTGCCGGTTTCATTGGTTAATTCAAGTTGGATTTTTTCACGATAAAGATAATAGCCTTTGGCAATTTCCCAGTTAACATGGATTGTGTTGGCATCTTTGATGGTCGCAAAAAATTGGAAGGCCTGTTCAGCAGGCAATAATTCATCTTGAGTGGCGTCAAGTTTTAATCCGGGAAGTTTCTTTAGCAGGCGCTCAAGTGGATTATCATTAGCGCCCGGTGTCGCTACGGGTAAAATAATATCAATGATTTTCTTCTGCGGGGGATAACAGATGCCTCTATCGGCACAGCCTTGATATTGTACCAGCAGCTTTATGGACGGAGTTTGGTTTGCCACTATTAAAGAGACCGGTATTTGTAGATGGTTACGGTAAATAACAACATCGCCAAAGTTTTCATCGTGTTTGGTTTTACCGGCCGGAAAAATAGGGGGCACTATCCGTATTTGTTCAGTTTTGGAGGTAAACTGAATTTTATTGCTATAAAGGTAATAACCTTCGGCAATATCCCAGGAAATTTCAAGCTGATCGGTTGTGATTGCTTTGACAGAAATTTTAAATGCCTGATCGGGAGGCAGTAGTTCTTGTTCAGCCACTGCAACAGCTGAATGCGTCAACAATAAGATAAAACAGAAAAAAATTGGTTTTAAGAATGGCATGAATCAATCCAATGCAGATATTCAGGTAAGCCGCTTTCAACAGGGACGGCAATTATTTCAGGAAGCTCGTAAGGATGGTGCTTTTTTATAGTCATTTCTATCGCTTGATAACTATTTTTATTGGCTTTAATCAATAATAAATATTCCTGGGCGGATTCTGTTTGTTCTTGCCAGCGATAAACAGAAGTAATACCCGGCAAAATGTTGACACAAGCAGCCAGCTTATCATCGACAAGTAAGTGGGCAATTTTTTCTGCGGTATTTTTATCGGGGCAAGTACAAAGCGTTATTTGATACTGAGTCGGCATTTTTTTGGATAGTAATACGCAAGGATGGATATTATCCTAGAAATTATACTGGATTGCCTTTATATTGTAGTTATAAGGTTAAAGATGCAAGTAGTAAGACGTAAATAGCCGGTTTTTAGCCGTTATTATAATAACTTAAGAGTGTGTAGATGAAAGTTTTTCAAATTTTGTTTTTGGTGGTTTTGATTATTCCCTTTGCGGAAATTTATTTGCTGCTACAAGTAGGTAGTATTATTGGCGCTTTACCGACTATTTTTTTAGTGGTATTTACTGCTGCATTGGGTGCCTGGTTATTAAGAATGCAAGGCTTCGCCACTTTTCGGCGGTTTCAGGAGAATCTTGCGCAAGGCGTGATACCTGCTTATGAAATGATTGAAGGCCCGATTATTCTGTTGGGTGGTTTATTGTTGTTAACCCCCGGATTTATTACCGATATCTTGGGCTTTATTTGTTTAATTCCGCCTTTACGCAAAAAACTTGCCCAGTATGTGATTGAAAATCGTCTTATTCAGGCTGGAGGACCTTTTCAGCAAGAAAAAACCGCTGAAAAAAATATTTTGGAAGGTGAGTTTCACAAGGATGAGTAAAGCAGTAAAAAGCTGTCAGGCGCAAGGAAAAAGGGACTTATTCAACTTGCGCCTTTGTGTTTGTTAGCTGTTTGTAGAGCTATCGTCAGTGGTACAGGTGTTTTTGTTAAACCCTGAGTATGCAGGGCACCAGCCGGTAAATCCGGTTGCAAGAATAATCATGCCAATCAGTAAAAAAGCAATTGAGGCGGTAAAAATTGAAACTGCAATTAATGCAGCGCCTCCGTATATGCGGTATTTTTTCTCTTTCTCGCCGATATTGTGTTCAAATTTAATCATACGCTTATAATCAAAACTCATCTTAATCTCCTTCTGTTTAATTGTTATTATTAAAGTAATGGTTTTTTAGCCATTGTAATTTCAAACAATATACACAGCTCTAAAAAATGTGCAAGCGATAACAAATGGATATTACAAAAATTATAGACCCTCTTAATGATGCTCAACGTCAGGCGGTGACTGCACCCGCTCAAGCCATGCTGGTATTAGCTGGCGCGGGCAGTGGAAAAACCCGGGTATTAGTACATCGTATTGCCTGGCAGATACAGGTAGAAGGCTTATCTGCGCAAGCCATTTTGGCGGTAACTTTTACCAATAAAGCCGCAAAGGAAATGCGCGGAAGAATTGAGGAGCTGCTTAACATACCTGCTCATACTTTATGGATAGGTACTTTTCACGGGATAGCGTACCGTTTATTAAGGCGACATGCAAAAGAGGCGAAATTACCGGAGACCTTTCAGATTATGGATTCGGGAGACCAACTAAGAGTTATCAAGCGTTTGTTAAACACGCTTAACTTTGATGACTCCAAGTGGCCGCCACGGGAAGTGCAATGGTTTATCAATGCACAGAAGGATGAGGGTATCAGGGCGCGGCATATGGTCGAGACAGGTGATATGCAGCAACGGCAAATGCTGGGAGTTTATCGAGCTTACGAGGAGCTTTGTGATCGTTCCGGTTTGGTGGATTTTGCCGAGTTATTATTACGTGCACATGAATTGTTACGCGATAACCAGCATTTGCTGGATTTTTATCAGCAGCGTTTCCGGCAGGTTCATGTTGATGAGTTTCAGGATACCAATACCATCCAATATGCCTGGCTCCGACTATTGACAGATGGCAGGGACAACCTGTTTGTGGTCGGTGATGACGATCAGTCTATTTATGGCTGGCGTGGAGCAAAAATTGAAAATATTTACAGCTTTCAAAAACATTATCCCAATCATCAGGTCATCAAGCTGGAACAGAATTATCGCTCCACTGGCACCATCCTTAAGGCGGCTAACCAGATAATTGCCAATAATGCCGGACGTATGGGTAAAGAGTTATGGACCAATGCCGGTGACGGCGATTTAATCTCTTTGTATACGGCTTTTAATGAGCAGGATGAGGCTTATTTTGTAGTCGAGCGTATCAGAGCCTGGGTCAAAGAAGGCGGGCTTGCTGCGAGCGGAGCCGAACGGCTTCGCAGTGATACGGCTATTTTATATCGATCTAATGCCCAGTCCCGGCAGTTTGAAGAAAAATTGATGGCTACCGGTACACCTTACCGTGTTTATGGCGGGTTACGCTTTTTTGATCGCGCAGAAATTAAAAATGCACTGGCTTATCTGCGGCTTATGTCCAATCGCCATGATGATGCCTCCTTTGAGCGGGTTATTAACACGCCAACGCGAGGCATAGGCGCTAAAGCTATCGATGATATACGCAGTATAGCCCGTGATCAGACTCTGTCATTATGGGCTTCAGCGATTGTGTTGATTAATCAGCGAACCATGACAGCACGCGCCACCAACGCCTTAATTGGCTTCATGGAACTAATCAAGCTATTAACCAAAGAAGCGGATGGTCTGGAGCTTTATGAAAAGGTTAAGCTGGTTGTTGAAAAATGCGGATTGATTGAGCTTTACAATAAAGAGAAAATGGACAAAGGCGAGGAGAAAATAGAAAACCTCGAAGAGTTAGTCAACGCGGCGCGTCTTTTTGATTTTGATCAGAATAACGAAGAGAATATGGGGGAGCTGGATATGTTTCTTAGCCATGCTGCCCTGGAGTCGGGCGATAGTCAGGCGGATGATTTTGATGACTGCGTGCAACTTATGACCATTCATTCTGCGAAAGGCCTGGAGTTTAAGTTGGTTTTTCTGGTGGGTATGGAAGAGGGCTTGTTTCCGTCACAACAATCTGTCGATGATGTTGTCCGCTTGGAAGAGGAGCGTAGGCTTTGTTATGTCGGTATTACCCGGGCCATGCAGCAATTATATTTAACTTATGCCGAATCCAGACGCTTATATGGTCGTGAAACTTATCCCCGTCCGTCACGATTTTTACGCGAAATTCCTTCTGAATTTTTGCAGGAAGTGAGGCTGAGGGCGACAATTAGTCGTCCGGTTACCGCAGTAAAACCGAAAGCACTATCGTTACAGGTAACAGGAAGTTATAAGCTTGGACAGCGAGTGGGTCATGCCAAATTTGGTGAAGGCACAGTCTTGCAACTGGAAGGATCCGGTGCGCAGGAAATGGTGCAAATTAATTTTAAAGAGGTAGGCGTTAAATGGCTAATGCTGGCTTATGCCAAGTTGGATGTTTTGTAGCGGGAGTCTTGTCGAGTGCTTAAGCCCGTTTTTATAGCGGTAGATCTGCTTTCCACTATATTCAGTAAAACCAAAAGCAACTCTGCACCCGGATAATAATCCAGATGCAGAATCGATCAGTATTAAGGCGTTAAACCTTGTCCAAGGACAATAACTTTTAACGCATTAGTGCCGCCTTCTATACCCGTCAAGTCGCCTTTAGTGATAATGAATTTGTCGCCGTCTTTTGCTTTGTTCCATCTTCTAAGCTCTTTAACAATACTGCGGTTCACTTCAGCATGATCCTGAGTGTCCTCAATTTTAAAGTACATAGGGAAAACGCCGCGAAATAAGGTGACTTTACCTAAGGTTTTTTCCTGGCTGCTAAACGCAAAAATAGGAATGCCAGAACTGATTCTGGACATAGATAGCGGTGTTGTGCCGGACTCGGTTAGCGCTACTATACCTCTAATTTTGGTATGGTTAGCCATATACATAGCTGACATGGCGATAGCTTCATCATCGCGCTCAAATTGAATATTGATGCGGTGATCCGATTCACGAACGCTTTTTTGCTTTTCTGCTTCTATGCAAATCCGGTGCATGGCTTCAACAGCTTTTATGGGGTAGTTTCCGGAAGCTGTTTCCGCTGACAACATAATGGCATCAGTACCGTCATAAACGGCATTGGCAACATCAAATACTTCAGCCCGCGTAGGAATCGGATTTTCGATCATGGACTCCATCATTTGTGTTGCGGTAATAGCGACACGATTGAGTTCCCGCGTACGTTTAATCAGTAATTTCTGTACGGCAGGCAAGTTGGCATCGCCAATTTCAACGCCCAGATCGCCACGAGCTACCATTACGGCATCAGATGCCAGAATGATTTCATCCATAACGTCTGGAACTATTGCTTCTGCACGTTCAACTTTAGAAACAATACCTGCATAACAGCCTACTGCTTCCAATAAACGACGTGCTTCATTAAGATCTTCAGCGCAACGTGGAAAAGAGATCGCTACATAATCGCAATTCATGAGAGCGATAGTTTTGATGTCTTCTTTATCTTTTTCAGTTAATGCCGCTGCAGAAAGACCGCCACCCATCAGGTTTATGCCTTTATTGTTGGATAGCGCGCCACCGACAATAACGGTACAGTTAACACGCATATCAACAACATCAACAACATCCAGCACAATACGACCATCATCCAGCAACAGTCTGCTACCGGGTTTAACTTCCAAAGCCAAAGGTTCGTAGGTAATACCAACCTGAGTATGATCGCCAGCGGTAGGATCAAAGTTGATATCCAGGGCAAAATCCTGGCCTTCATTTAAAAATATTTTGGTATCTTTAAATCGGGCAATACGAATTTTAGGGCCTTGTAAATCTGCCAGAATACCTACGCGTCTACCGGTTTTTTTGCTGAGTGCACGAACAGCATCAGCTCTGTCGAGATGATCTTGAGCAGAACCATGAGAAAAGTTCATCCGGACAACGTCAATACCTGCCTTGAATAAGCCTTCAAGTACACCTGGCTTATCAGTTGCAGGGCCGAGTGTGGCTAAAATTTTGGTTCTTCTTAACATTAATTAAATCCGTTATTTAGCATTTACAAGAGCAATAGTGGTATCCAGCATGCGATTTGAGAAACCCCATTCGTTATCATACCAGGATAGAACTTTTACCAAGCGTCCACCCGATACTTTAGTCAGTGGTGCTTCGTAAATAGAGGATGCAGGATTATGATTAAAATCAATAGAGACCAGCGGTCTGTCGTTGATATCCAGAATACCTTTTAAGGTGCCTTTAGAGGCCGCTGTCAAAATTTCGGTAACTTCTGCTACGCTGGTGTCTCTGGCGGCATAGAAAGTTAAATCAACAACAGAAACATTGATGGTGGGTACACGCATGGCAAAACCATCCAGTTTTCCAGCCAGTTCAGGCAATACCAAACCAACAGCCGCAGCAGCCCCGGTTTTGGCAGGAATCATCGATTGTGTGGCTGAACGGGCACGACGTAAATCGCTGTGATAGACGTCAGTCAGAACCTGGTCATTAGTATATGAATGAATAGTCGTCATTAAACCACTTTCAATACCAATGGCGTCATTTAAAGGCTTTACAATCGGTGCCAGACAGTTGGTTGTGCATGATGCGTTGGAAATAACGGTATCAGATGCTTTCAGGGTGTTGTGGTTTACGCCAAATACGATTGTTCCGTCAACATCATCGCCACCTGGGGCTGAAATAATGACTTTTTTTGCGCCAGCAGTAATGTGTGCTGATGCTTTAGCTTTACTGGTGAAAAAACCGGTACATTCATGAACAACATCAACATCCAGCTCAGCCCAAGGCAGTTTTGAAGGATCTCTTTCAGAGAAAACTCTAATTTTGTCGCCATTAATAACAATGTAGTCGCCATCAACAGTAACTTCAAAGGGAAATTTTCCATGTACTGAATCGTATTGTGTCAGGTGAGCATTGGTATTGCTGTCACCTAAGTCATTGATCGCAACTATTTGGATTTCATTGGTACGGCCTGACTCGTATAATGCGCGGACGATATTGCGTCCAATACGACCATAACCATTGATTGCAACTTTAATTGGCATTGAGTATCTCCAGAGTGATAATGTGAAAAATTATTAAAACAGGTGTATCTAAGCTTTTAAAGGGTATAACTATACCAAAATAAAGGGTGTTTAGTCTATTGATGATAACGACAAGGTTTGTTGTCAGTACCTGAAGTTTGTTTACCTCGCTTTGCCATTTTAGCGCTGTCAGTGCAGGTTTATAACGGATTCATTTTTTAACACTTGAACAGTATCTGGTGCTCTTCCTTTGAAGGCAGTCCTGAACGGCCACCTATTTTTGTGCAACACAGTGCGCCAGCAGCACTGGCGTAGCGCAACCCGTCAAGCCAGTTCATTTTTGAGGCAATGGCCGCTGCAAATGCGCCATGAAAAGCATCCCCTGCGCCAGTCGTATCAATGGCATTAACAGAAAAAGCCGGCAAGACTCCTCGCTCTTGGCCACGTTGCCAGATCAGGCCTTTTTCGCCCAAAGTAATGATAACCGTTGGAGAATTTTTCGCTAATCGAGTTAAGGCTGTCTTTTCATTACCTGCAAATTGCCTGGCAAATTTTTCGGAGCAAACCAGATAATCTACCTGTTCCATTAAAGCTAACGTGCCTTCATGAACGGAGCCTGCATCCAGTACGGTAGGCACAGGCTCATTACGCATTGTTTTTAACAGGGATAAAGATAACTGTGGTTCGTGGCCATCGAACAAAATGACTTTGGGTGTCATATCTGAGAAATCAATGGCTCCTGAAAGCAGTGGGCTTGTTTCACCTTTGTAATTAATTAAAGCCCGTTTTCCGTCCGGTTTGACTAGAACGGTAGATAGCGGGGTAGCGGAGATACCACGAATAATAAGATCAGTGTTAACACCATATTGGCGTAGTTCCTGATAGTGTTTTTCGCCATAAATGTCTTGTCCAAGGTAGCCGGCAAAGGCCGCTTTGAAGCCAAGTTTGGCAACGATTACGGCAGCGTTGGCGGCAGGGCCGCCTCCGCAACTTACCAAGCTTTCTGCGACAATTTTTTCATCTTCGCCAGGGTGGTGATCGACCGAAAATACCAAATCATAAGAAGCGTGGCCCACACAAAGTACGTCGATGTTCATGATGGAAAGATGGCTGGTAGTGGTGTGAAAAATTTATGTCTCTATGCCAAGCCTTTTAAAATATCATTTTTTATATCAGTTATCGCTTCCAGTCCGACTGAAATTCTGACCAAACCATCTTTAATACCTGCTGCCGCTCTCGCTTCAGGCATTAACCGGCCATGTGTGGTTGTCGCAGGATGCGTTATGGTTGTTTTAACATCGCCCAGATTTGCCGTGATTGATATCATTTCTGTCGCATCAATTAATTTCCAGGCTTCTTCCTTACCACCGTGAACTTCAAAACTGACAATCCCGCCAAATTGACTTTGTTGACGCTTTGCCAGTTCGTGCTGTGCGTGAGATTGCAAGCCGGGATAGTGAACTTTGGCTATGGCCGGTTGTTGTTCCAGAAATTTGGCTAACTCAAAGGCATTGTCACAGTGTGCTTTCATTCTGATGGCCAAGGTTTCCAGTCCTGATAAAAATACCCAGGCATTAAACGCACTCATGGTTGCGCCACCGGTACGTAGATAAGGATAAATGGCTTTTTCAATGATTTCATCACTGGCTATAACAGCGCCACCTACGCAGCGACCCTGACCGTCTATGTACTTGGTTGCTGAATGGATAACAATATCAGCCCCTAAATCAAAAGGCTTTTGTAGAATAGGAGTGCAAAAACAATTATCAACAATCAGTAAGCAATTGTGCGCGTGGGCAATATCGGCTAATGCTGAAATATCAGCAATTTCAATTAATGGATTGGACGGTGTTTCCAGAAATAAAAACCGGGTGTTGGGCTTGATAGCAGATTCCCATGCCGCCGTATCTATTAAATCAACAAAATCGGTTTCAACGCCAAATTTTGCGAAATAATTTTGGAATATCAAGACGGTATTACCAAACACACCGCGAGAACACACGACATGATCCCCTGCTTTAAGAAGTCCCATACCCACTGCCATAATCGCCGCCATTCCGGATGCAAATGCCAGGCAACGCTCACCGTTTTCCATCAAGGCCAATCTTTCCTGAAAGGCATCGACTGTTGGATTGGTAAACCTTGAATAGATATTGCCCGGTTTTTTTCCGGTAAAGCGCAAGGCGGCTTCTTCGGCACTTTTAAACACATAACTGGAGGTCGCAAAGATAGGTATGCTGTGCTCATCTTCATGAGTACGCTTATGTCCGGCTCTTATGGCCTGAGTTTCTAAAGAATAGTCGTTCCAGTTAATGTCTTTCATAAATAGAGATTTAAGGTAAAAGGTTTAATGTAAAAGGTTAATGGCTAAAGGCAAGCAGCGATTACGTTAAATATCAGGTTCTTTAACCTTTCACCTTGTACCTTTTACCTGCTATAACATTTCAATAAGTGAGTTATCGGCGTTGCGATCCGCTTGGGCATTGTCGTTGCGTAATGCCTCGGTACGTTCCAGATAGGCGTCATCAATATCGCCGGTAATGTATTCTTTGCTGAAGCATGAGGTATCAAAATGCTGAATGTCGGGGTTGCCTTTGCGAACCGCCTCAATCAAGTCAGCAAGATCCTGATAAATCAAGCGATCGGCACCGATTGCTTCGCACACTTCAGCTTCGGTACGATTATGTGCAATCAATTCGTGGGCTGCAGGCATATCAATACCATAAACATTGGGAAAGCGAACCGGTGGCGCAGCAGATGCAAAGTAGACCTTTTTAGCGCCGGCATCGCGTGCCATCTGGATAATTTGTGCGGAGGTTGTACCTCTTACTACAGAATCATCAACCAGTAAGACAGTTTTGCCGTCAAATTCAAGATCTATGGCATTGAGTTTTTGTCTGACCGATTTTTCACGCATTTTTTGTCCAGGCATAATGAAGGTTCTGCCGATATAACGGTTCTTCATAAAGCCTTCACGATACTTGACACCCAGCTTGTTAGCCATTTGCAAGGCAGCAGTTCTACTGGTATCGGGTATGGGAATTACCACATCAATATCGTAATCAGGCCACTCTCTGATAATCTTTGCGGCCAGTTTATCGCCCATACGCAGACGTGCTTTGTATACTGAAATGTCGTCAATAATTGAATCCGGGCGGGCAAAATAGACATACTCAAAAATACAAGGGCAATGGTCTGTTTTTTCAGCACATTGCTTGGTATGCAATACGCCTGATTCTTCAATAAAAACGGCTTCACCAGGTTCTATATCGCGAATAAGATCAAAACCTAATAAATCGAGTGCGACACTTTCTGAGGCAATCATGAAATCTTGACCTTGTTCGGTTTCTCTTACCCCAAATACTACGGGTCTGATTCCGTGAGGGTCTCTAAAGCCCACAACCCCAAAGCCTGCGATCATGATAACGACGGCATAAGCGCCACGGCAGCGCCGATGAACGCCCGCTACCGCCTGAAAAACATCATCGATACTTAATTCCAGTTTACCCAGACTTTGTAGTTCATGAGCAAAAACATTTAACAGGACTTCAGAATCGGAGTCGGTATTAATATGTCGAAGATCTTCTACAAACAGGGCTTTTTTTAATTCCTCGGTATTGGTTAAATTACCGTTATGTGCAAGTGTCAGTCCGTAGGGAGAGTTTACATAGAACGGCTGCGCTTCCAGCGAACTGGTACATCCCGCCGTTGGATAGCGAACATGGGCGATACCCATGTTGCCTTTTAATTTCAGCATCTGCGAATTGGTAAACACATCGCGGGTCAAGCCATTATCTTTGCGTAAATGTAAACGGCCGTTCTCACAGGTGACTATGCCAGCGGCATCTTGGCCGCGATGTTGCAAGACAGTTAATGCATCATAGAGTTCTTGATTAACAGCTTGATGTGAAACGATAGCAGTAATACCACACATAATTTTTACTTGAATTTATATAGTTGTTAACGATAATGAATATATTCAGCCAGCCCTGACGGAATATGGTCGCGTGACCAAATGGCGGATGTTTGAAAAGGTGGCAGTAATGTTGATTCTTGCCACCAAAGATCATCCGGTAAAGCGGTTAGCCCGGCCAGTATAACCAATACAAGAACAACGACCATACCGTGTAAGGCACCAAAAACCATTCCCCCCAAACGATTGGTAAAGTTTAAAGTAGTTTTTTTGATGGAGTCACCCAAAAGCATCCGAATTAAACTACCAACAATCAGGGTTATCAAAAACAACAATAAAAAAGCGGCAGTGATTTTAGGTAAAGGATTATTGATAAGTGGTTTCAGAAAAACAGAAAATTCACGGCTAAAATTTAAACCAACCCCGATTGCCAGTAACCATAATATTAACGAAAAAAATACAGGGCCGAGACCCCGTATGAATCCGCTTATAACAGTAATAAAAACCAGTCCGGCAATGACATAATCTATCCAGATCATTGTTTGTTTTGGTTTATCAAATTCAATGTGTGGATTGACTCATCCTATGTTACTCAGCAATCAGAAGGGATTGGATTTTTTGGCTATCCATTTTTGCCTTCATTTCCAGAGCACGTTTCTTGTCAAGTACCGGACCGACTTTAAGCCGATATATGGGCGTATTGCCTGAACCTTTAGTCACATCAAGGGTTACTGGCAGTCCTTGTTTACGTAAAGTTTCCATCAGGGACATGGCATTTTCTTTTTTACCAAAGCTACCGGCTTGAATAGTCCAACGACTGAATTCAGACTTTGGTTTTACTGCCTTAACCGCTGATTTTTCTGTGGTATTAACGGTAGCAGGTGTTGTCGGCTTTACTTTTGTAACAGCTTTAGCGGTATTTGATTCAGTTTTTTTTAGGGTTGTTACCGGTTTAGGTGGTTCGTCTACTATGTCGGTATCCAAAGACGTCGATGCGCCATCATTGCCATTTGCACTAGCTACGGGTTCGCCCAGGTCTTCAGTATCGACTTGAGGTTCATCATCTAAAGGCGCTTCCGGAGTAAGTTGATTACTTGAAGATAGCTCAGACTCTTCTTCTGTGTTCACAACAGTTTCAGAACCCGCATCAGGAGCATTTAAAATCTGGTTGACATTGGTCGGTAATTTGTTTGCCGACTCTTCTCCCGTTTTAACCGGTGTTGGAGGGATAACCAGTTCACTGATTGATTGGCCGCTATTATCAATAGGGTCATCAAACAGCATGGGAATGAAAATGGCAGCCAGAGCCGTAACAACTATAGCGCCAATTAACCGTTGTTTTAATTCTTGATTCATTTTGTCAACTCACCTTTTCTCAAATTCATTTAAACAATCAGACACTAAAAAGAAAGAACCAAAAACCAGCAGCAAATCGTTTTCCAGTGACTGGCTTTTTGCTGCCTCATAAGCTTGTGCAAAGCCGTTAAAGCCAAAGGAGACTTTGGTCACTGAGCTTTGAGAAAAAATTTCCTGCATAATCGATTCTGTAGCCGCCCTTGGGTTGGCCAACGGTGCAAAAAACCAGTCGTAAACCACTGGATTCATGATGTTGATAACACTTGCTATATCTTTATCTTTCATCATTGAAAAAATTGCATGTATCCGTCTGTCGGGGAAAGTCCTGTTCAGGTAATCAACTAATGTTTTGACTGCCTCCGGATTGTGCCCGACATCCAACAGGATGGGGATTTTATCATTAATTAATTGAAAGCGACCGAGTAAATGGCTGTTTTTCACTCCGCTACGAATAGCTTTATCGCTTACCGGCAAGATTTTTGATAATACTTCTACCGCTAAAATAACTGCAGAGGCATTGCGATATTGGTGCTCGCCTTTTAAGCCCGGTTCAGGTATTTGGCGAATGTGCCGGTCACCAGCAAACCAATTCCAGGTTGTCATTTGTTTTTTAAAACCGAAATCTTTGCCAATACAATAGAGTAGGGCATTTTTATCAATGGCACTTTGCTGCAACGAGGCAGGAGGGTCACAATCGCCTACGATAGCGGGCGTTTTTGCCCTGAATATACCGGCTTTTTCTTGTCCTATTGCTTCGCGTGTGGCACCCAGCCAATCAACATGATCAATACCGATGCTGGATATTAATGCGACATCGGGATCAACAATATTGACGGCATCAAGCCTTCCACCCAAACCGACTTCAAGTAATTGAACATCCAATCCTGAGCGCCAGAATATATCAAGTGCAGCCAGTGTACCAAATTCAAAATAGCTTAGAGAGGTATTGCCTCGAACCGCTTCTATTCTTGCAAAGGCCTCACAAATCAATTCATCAGATACAGGTTTGCCATCTATTTTTATTCTTTCATTATATTTCAGGATATGCGGAGAAGAATAAGCACCTACGCGGTAACCTTGGGCTCTGTAAATAGCCTCAAGATAAGCGATACATGAACCTTTTCCGTTGGTCCCGGCAACCGTAATCGTAGGTGGCTTAAGGCAATCAGGATTCAATGCATGAAAAACCTGTGCTGCCCGCTCCAATCCCAAGTCTATTGCCAAGGGATGCAAGCTTTCTTGCCAATCCAGCCAACCTTTTAGCGAATCAAAACGCATCATTAACCGAATTCTTTAGACGTAAATTATTCCTGATCAGAAGCGTTTTCTACAGCTTCAATAGGCATTAATAAGGTGATGTTGGACGCCGGTGTCTTTACCCTGTTGGCCATCAATAGCGTCAAAATACTGGAGACTTTATTACACATTTCACGTCTGTCGACAATCATATCAATGGCGCCATGCTCTTGTAAAAACTCGCTACGCTGAAAACCTTCCGGCAGTTTTTCACGGACAGTTTGCTCTATCACCCGGGGCCCTGCAAAACCAATTAGGGCATTAGGTTCGGCAATATTAATGTCGCCCAACATGGCTAAACTGGCGGATACGCCACCCATGGTTGGATCTGTCATAAAAGAAATATAAGGTATTCCTGCCTCGGACAGTTTGGTCAATGCAGCGCTGGTTTTTGCCATTTGAAACAACGAAAATAGCGATTCCTGCATTCGGGCACCACCACTTGAGGTAAAGACAATAAAAGGTATGCCCAGCTCAACGCTTTTATTAACACCACGAACAAAGCGTTCGCCGACTACCGAGCCCATCGAACCGCCCATAAATTTAAAATCAAAGGCGGCAACAACAATATCATTACCTTTAAGCTGTCCTTTCATGACGATTAGGGCATCATTTTCTTTGGTTTGTTTTTGTGCCTGAACAATACGGTCTTTATATTTTTTGGTATCTTTAAATTTTAACGGATCAACCGGTTTAATGTGTTTGCCAATTTCTTCACGGCCTTCTTCATCCAAAAACATATCCAGTCGTGTTCTTGCTGAAATGCGCATGTGATGCTCGCATTTTGGACAGACGCTAAGGTTTCGTTCCAGTTCTGTGTTGTAAAGAATTGCATTGCAGCCAGGACACTTGGTCCACAAGCCTTCGGGTACAGTGCCTCTTTTACTGGATCTTTCTGTTCTGATTGTCGTAGGCAGTAATTTTTCAAACCAACTCATTCGATTGCTCCGTAATGCTTCATCAATAGGCTTATGAACACGCTTTTAATTATCCAGCGCGTGACGTATCGATGTTAATAATTCAATAATTTCATTTTTAGCCTGATCAGGATCATCCAGATTGGCTTCAATTTTACTGATCAGCGCGCTACCGATAACAACACCATCACCTATGTTGGCAACCGTTTTTGCCGTATCGGCATCTTTTACACCAAAACCAATAGCGATAGGCAATTGCGTATTGGCTTTAATTTGCTTTACTTTGTTTTCAACATCAGCAACATTCAAATGGCCGGCACCGGTCACGCCTTTAAGCGAAACATAATAAATATAACCACTGCCTGAAGCATCCATTTTTTTAACGCGTTCATCAGTGCTGTTGGGTGCCAGCAAGAAAATAGGATCAACTCCACGCGCCTTTAACAAAGCACCGCACTCAACGCCTTCTTCCGGTGGTAAATCAACGGTTAAAACGCCATCAATATCGGCAAGTTGCGCGGCATTGGCAAAGTTTTCATAACCCATTGCTTCAATCGGGTTTAAATAACCCATTAATACCACAGGAGTTTTTTGGTCGGTTTTTCTAAATTCAGTGGCAATTTCCAACGTCCGTCTTAAGCTCATTTTATGGGCTAAGGCGCGTTCGCTGGCGCGTTGAATAACCGGGCCGTCGGCCATCGGGTCAGAAAAAGGCACGCCCAGTTCAATAACATCAACGCCGGCTTCTACCATGGCGTGCATCATTGGCACCGTAAATTCGGGTTTTGGATCACCGGCGGTAATAAAAGGAATTAAGGCCTTGCGACCTGTTTTGGCAAGTTCTTCAAATCGGGCAGCTAATCGACTCACAATTCTATTCCCTCACGTTTAGCCATGGTCTGCATATCTTTATCGCCACGACCGGACAGATTAATAATAATGGTTTCGTCTTTGTTCATGGTAGGTGCAAGTTTCATCGTGTAAGCCATCGCATGACTGGACTCCAGTGCAGGAATAATGCCTTCCATATGCGTTAAGGCATAAAAACCTTCCAGCGCTTCGGTGTCGGTTATGTTGACGTAAGTTGCCCGTCCGGTGTCTTTTAACCAAGCATGTTCCGGGCCAACACCAGGATAGTCAAGGCCTGCAGAAATGGAATGGGTTTCGATGATTTCACCGTCATCATCAGCCATTAAATAGGTACGATTACCATGTAATACACCCGGACGACCTGCACATAAAGGCGCCGAATGTCTGCCTGTGGCAACGCCGTCCCCTGCAGCTTCAACACCGTACATTTTTACCGAAGCATCATTAATAAAGGGATGAAACAAGCCAATGGCATTTGAGCCGCCGCCTACGCAAGCGACCAGCGCATCGGGTAATCGTCCGGTTGCCTCCAGGCATTGTTCCTTGGCTTCCCGGCCAATAATCGCCTGAAAATCGCGGACCATGGCAGGGTAAGGATGAGGCCCTGCAACCGTACCAATAATATAAAACGTATTGTCAACATTGGTTACCCAATCCCTGAGTGCTTCGTTTAAAGCATCTTTCAGGGTTTTAGAGCCTGACTCAACAGCGATCACTGTTGCACCCAGTAACTTCATGCGATAGACGTTTAAAGACTGCCGGGCAACGTCAACGGCACCCATATAAACCACGCATTCAAGGCCCAGTCTTGCGGCAACTGTCGCGGTTGCAACGCCATGTTGGCCGGCACCGGTTTCAGCGATAATCCGCGTTTTACCCATGCGTTTCGCCAATAAGGCCTGGCCTACCGTATTGTTGATTTTATGAGATCCCGTATGATTAAGATCTTCACGTTTTAAATAGATTTGTGCGCCGCCCAGTTCACGACTCCAACGTTCAGCATGATATAAAGGTGACGGTCTGCCTACATAATATTTTAAATCAGCATCCAGTTCCGCGATAAATTCGGGATCGTTTAAATACTGCTGGTAGGCAGCATTTAATTCCTGAATGGGTGGAATTAATGTTTCAGCAACAAAAATTCCACCATAAGGGCCAAAATGTCCCCGCTCATCGGGCATATTATATTTTTCGGTCATGCTGTTACTTGGTTACCTTCATTAACTTGATTTATAAATGCCGCCATTTTAAGCGAGTCTTTAATGCCTTTTTTCGCTTCCACGCCGCTACTGACGTCAAGCGCATAAGGTTTTACTGTTTGTACTGCCTGTTTGGCATTGGTTTCATCCAGGCCACCGGCTAGTATAATTGGCAAAGCACACTCCCCTGGAATCATGTCCCAATCAAATTGATTGCCGGTTCCACCTTTGGCATCGGGATGGAAAGCGTCCAGTAACAAGCCTGCGGCATCGTGATAATAGTCTGCCAAAGCAGAAATATCGATGCCATCCTGCATTCTTATCGCCTTAATGTAACGCTTGCCATAAATTCTGCAAGCTTTGGCAGGCTCATCACCATGAAATTGAAGGCAGTCAATCGGTACTTGTGCCAACACCTCACGTATTCGCACTTCCTGTTCGTCGACGAATAAAGCCACTACCGAGGTAAAAGCGGGCAGTGCATTAACAATTTTAATTGCCTGTTCAATCTCAACATGTCGTGGACTGGGAGGGTAAAATACCAAACCAATCGCATCGACACCTGAGTAAGCGGCATAAACAGCATCTTCAACACGGGTAAAGCCGCAAATTTTAACGCGAGTTCGCATAAAGGAATAAGTGCATTTTTTACGTGAAATTTAGCCGCCTAGGATAACACAAAATACTGATTGGATTTGTCAGAAAATAAATCATTGCCAGAAAAATTTATGGCCATAATTATTTGGGACTTCATACCATTTTAGCATTTTTGGTTCCCGGCGGTATTTACCACACGTTGTCATGTTGGCAATGCCGGATTATTAGTCGATAGCCAAAACCGGAACAGCGGCCAACAGCTTTTTGGTATAGGCATGTTCAGGTTGTGTGAGTACTTGCTTTACAGTGCCGTGTTCAACAATTTTCCCTTGATACATAACGGCAACTTCATCGGCTATTTCTGCAACCACGCCAAGATCATGGGTAATAAATAAATAACTTAAGCCTTTTTCTTGTTGCAAGGTCTTGAGTAATTGAATGATTTGCGCTTGCACAGACACATCCAGTGCGCTGGTCGGTTCATCGCAGATGATCAGCTTGGGATTAACGGCCAAGGCGCGGGCTATACATATTCGTTGCCGCTGACCACCGGAAAATTCGTGTGGATAACGTAACGCTGAATCAATCGGTAAATCAACTTGTTGCAATAATTGTGCGACGCTGACTTTGCGTTCGGTAGCGTTAATTTTAGGGTGTAATGCCCGCAGGCCCTCGGCGATAATATCGCCAACCAGCATTCTCGGGTTCATTGAGGAAAAAGGATCCTGAAAAACGATCTGGATATTGGCGCGTTGCTGTCTTAATGTTTCGCCGGTCAGCTTGTTAAGGTTGATACCATTAAGAATGACCTCGCCACTGCCGTCAGGGATCAAGTTTAACAAACTTTTGCCTAACGTGGTTTTGCCGCAACCTGATTCGCCGACTAAAGCCAGTGTTTTGCCTTGCTGGATGTTAAAGCTTACGCCATCGACTGCGCGTACATGATCAACTACGCGTTTAAAAAGACCTTTTCTGATCGGGTAGTAACAATAAAAATCGTTAACCTGTAATAAGGGCGGTTTTTCTTTAGGTATGTGCTTTAAACAGCTTTGCATGGAGGGCAAGGCTTTAAGTAACTTGCAGGTATAGGGATGCTGGGGTTGGTTGAAAATGGTTTTGGTTAATCCGGTTTCGACAATTTTACCCTGCTGCATTACGGCAACGCGGTCTGCCATGGTCGATACCAATGCCAAATCATGGCTGATTAACCACAAGGCCATCCCGGTTTGTTGCTGTATGATTTTTAGTAGCGCCAATATCTGCGCCTGAATGGTCACATCCAGAGAGGTCGTGGGTTCATCAGCAATTAATAAATCCGGTTGTCCTGCCAAGGCAATGGCAATCATCACTCGTTGTCGTTGGCCGCCAGAAAGTTGATGCGGGTAGTCTTTAATCCGCTGCTCGGGTTCGGGTATTTCAACCTGCTGCAATAATTGCAGTACCCGCTGTTTAACGGTTTTTTTGGGCAAAGAGAAATGGATGTTTAACACTTCTTCGATTTGACTACCAATAGTCATCACCGGATTTAGCGAGGACATGGGGTCTTGAAAAATCAAACCGATGCGTCTGCCGCGAATTTTACAGAGTTCAAATTCTGCCCGTTTTATTAAGTTATCGTCTTGTAAGCTGATAGCATGGGCTTTAATCTTGGCATTGTTGGGCAATAATCTCAGTACGGACAAGGCCGTGATCGATTTGCCTGAGCCTGACTCGCCGACCAAGGCAAAGGTTTCGCCTGGATAGATAACAAAGCTGATGTCATCAACAACCGTCTGCTGATGATTGAAAGTAACACTAAGGTTTTCAACAGAGAGTAATGGAATATTCATAGCCTGAATTTGACATAAGAAAATGGACATAATGCAGGGGCAATCTTTGTGTGGTTACCTAATTGGCGAAAGGGCAGCCACATAGGATTGCCCCTACGTTGGAATTAAATCCTAAAACAAGCCGGTTATCCTGCCATCATCATCGATATCAATCCTTTCTGCGGCAGGTACTTTGGGTAAGCCGGGCATGGTCATTATGTCGCCGGCAATGGCGACAATAAAACCGGCGCCGTTAGCCAGTTTAACTTCCCGGATTTCTACGGTATGCCCTGTGGGAGCACCTTTATCATTGGGGTTGGTTGAAAATGACATTTGCGTTTTTGCCATGCAGATTGGAAATTTTCCGTAATCGGCATTCCACTCGGCAAGATGGGCTTTTACTTTGGCATTGGCCGTAACCTTGGAGGCACCGTATAGCTTGGTAGCAATTGTTTCAATTTTTTCCCACAAGCTGATATTTTCATCATAGACGTAAGTAAACCCAGGTTCTCGATTATCAACAATATCAATAACCGCTTGTGCTAGTGTTTCTGCACCTGCACTACCGGTTGCCCAATGTTTTGAAACGATACAGGTAGCGCCCAAGTCGGCACATTTTTGTTGCAGTAAAGCAATTTCTGCATCAGTATCAAAAGTGAAGTGGTTAATGCAGACTACACAAGGCAAGCCGTAATGTTGGGTAATGTTGTGGTAATGACGTTCAAGGTTAACAAAGCCTTGTTCGATTGCCGCCAGATTTTCGGTGTTTAAATCTTCTTTGGCTACGTTGCCATGAAATTTAAGCGCTCTGATAGTCGCAACCAAAACCACTGCCGAGGGTTTTAATCCTGACATGCGACATTTAATATCAATAAATTTTTCAGCGCCTAAATCAGCTCCAAAACCGGCTTCAGTGACGACATAATCCGCCAGTTTTAACGCGGTTTTAGTTGCCGTTACTGTGTTGCAACCGTGCGCAATATTGGCAAACGGCCCGCCATGAATAATAGCGATATTGTTTTCCAGTGTTTGTACCAGATTGGGCTTGATCGCGTCTTTTAATAGGGCTGCCATAGCGCCTTGCGCATTTAAGTCACGTGCATAAACCGGTGTTACTCTATCAGATTTATAACCGATGACGATGCGGCCCAAGCGTTCTTTAAGGTCAGCGCGATCGGTTGCCAGACAAAGAATTGCCATCACTTCAGAAGCGACGACAATGTCGTAACCGTCTTCACGCAAGTAGCCATTTGCCGGGCCACCCATGCCGATGACGATGTGACGCAGGGCGCGGTCATTCATGTCAACGACCCGTTTCCATTGGATGCGTCGGGGGTCTATATCTAGGACATTACCGTGATTAATATGGTTGTCTATTAATGCTGACAACAGATTGTGCGCCACGCCGATGGCATGAAAGTCACCGGTAAAATGCAGGTTAATGTCTTCCATGGGTACCACTTGAGAGTAACCGCCGCCGGCAGCTCCTCCTTTTACACCAAAGCAGGGACCTAAAGACGGTTCGCGCAGACAGATGATGGTTTTTTTATCCAGTCGGTTCATGGCGTCGCCCAAGCCAACTGTCGTTGTGGTTTTGCCTTCTCCTGCAGGAGTCGGACTAATGGCCGTCACCAGAATCAATTTACCGTCTTTTTTGTCGGTCAGGCTGTTGATGTATTCCAGCGATATTTTGGCTTTGTAATGACCGAAGGGGTCAAGGTGTTCGGCATCTATGCCATACTGTTCTTTTGCCAAGCCGATGATGGGTTGCATCTTGGCTTGTTGGGCTATTTCTATATCGGACATCGTGTTTCCTGAGATGGGGCAGCTCTGCCGCATCTCTAAATTTATGGCGTATAAATCAAAGAGACGCGATAAATCGCGTCTCTACGGGTTATGTAGTGGTTGTTTTTACATCAACTATAAACCGGAAACCGCGCGCAAAGATTACTGACTTTTTCGCGTACTACCGCACTGACGTCTTCGTCGTCGATGTTTTCCATAACATCACACATCATGTTGGCAATTTCAATCATTTCCGGTTCCTTAAAGCCGCGTGTGGTTGGAGCTGGTGTACCGACACGAATACCACTGGTGACAAAAGGCGATTGCGGGTCGTTAGGCACGGCATTTTTATTGACTGTTATGTGTGCTTTACTGAGTGCTGCATCTGCGGCTTTTCCGGTAATACCTTTAGGAATAAGAGAAACCAGCATCAAATGATTGTCGGTGCCGCCTGAAACCACATCAAACCCGCGCTGGATAAAAACGCCAGCCATTGCCTGAGCGTTTTTAATCACTTGTTGCTGATAAACGCGAAACTCGGGTTGCATGGCTTCTTTAAAGGCAACCGCTTTTGCAGCAATAATGTGCATGGCCGGTCCGCCTTGTATGCCCGGAAAAATATTGGAATCGATTTTTTTCTCGATTTCAGGATTGCTTTTGCATAAGATAAGACCGCCACGAGGGCCGCGTAAGGATTTGTGCGTCGTGCTGGTAACAACATCGGCAAAAGGCACCGGATTAGGATATAAACCCGCTGCAACCAAACCGGCGATGTGCGCCATATCAACGACAAAATAAGCGCCCACTTTATCGGCAATGTCACGGAAGCGTTGCCAATCCCAAATGCGTGAGTAAGCGGAAAAGCCGGCAATAATCATTTTTGGTTTGTGTTCCAGTGCCAAAGCTTCAACTTGTTCATAGTTGATTTCACCGGTTTCAGGGTTCAATCCGTATTGAATGGCATTATAAATTTTGCCGGAGAAATTAGGTTTGGCACCATGTGTCAAGTGGCCGCCATCAGCCAGACTTAAGCCCATGATGGTGTCGCCCGGTTGAATCAATGCCATAAATACGGCCATGTTGGCCTGAGAGCCTGAGTGTGCCTGTACGTTGGCATAATCTGCACCAAATAAGGCTTTGGCGCGGTCGATAGCGAGTTGCTCGACTTTATCAATAAATTCACAGCCACCATAATAACGTTTGCCGGGATAGCCTTCGGCATATTTATTGGTTAACTGTGAGCCTTGTGCTTCCATCACTCGTGGGCTGGCGTAATTTTCCGAGGCGATCAATTCAATGTGATCTTCCTGGCGGTTACGTTCTTCTTCCATCGCATTGAACAGATCATCATCAAAACCGGCTATGGACATAGATTTTTTAAACATGGTAGCTCCTGATTAAGCGTGGGTGTTTGTATAAGAATTAGGGTGAATAAGTAATACTTGCAAGTCAGCTACGTTAGTTCCGGTTGCGCCGGTATTCAATAAATCCTGTGAGCTTTTTAATGCAGTATATGAATCATTATTGTCCAGCATGGCAAGTGGATTTATGCCTGCGTAGCGCATGCGTTTTATGGAGTTTTGGTCAGCGATGCCGCCAGCTGCATCTGTTGGGCCATCACGACCATCGGTGCCGCCGCTAAGAAATGTCCAGTTACCTGTTAAGTCGTGTTGCTCTGCCGCAAGTGCAAAAGCCAGGACCATTTCCTGATTACGGCCACCGCATCCAGTGCCTTTTAATGTAACAGTAGTTTCGCCACCTGCCAACAAGGCCAGCGGTTTATCAATGCCGTTGTCGATTAAATTTTTTGCGTAACGTACCCATTTTTCAGCCGATTGTCTTGCTTCGCCACAAAGATGCGCATCATATAGCCGGGTTTCGTAACCTAACTCTTGCGCAGTTTTGAGCGTTGCTTTGAGGCTGATAGAATTACTACCAACCAAGGTATAGCTGGTATTTTTAAAAATGTTATCGCCAGGTTTTGGTGTTTCCAGCGCTTTACCCTGATTGCCTTGTTCCAAATACTGTTGAACGCGAACAGGAACTTTGTCCCAAATACCTTTATTTATAAAAACGGCAATGGCATCGCTAAAAGTGCTGGGGTCGGGAACCGTTGGCCCGCTGGCAATGGCGCTTAAGTCATCGCCCAAGACATCCGATAAAATAAACGCATGTAAGTCGGCAGGTACAGCCAGTTTGGCCAGTCCACCACCTTTTAATTGTGATAAGTGTTTGCGTACACAATTAATTTCGTTAATGGTCGCGCCACTGGCGAGTAGCAAATCGGTGGTAGCAATCTTTTCTGCCAGCGAGATTGTGTTGACAGGGCAGGGAATTAACGCTGAGCCGCCGCCACTCACCAAAACCAAAACCAGTTCGTTTATTTGTGCGTGGCTTATTTGTTCTGCACATTTTTTTGCAGCGATAAGGCCGGCTTCATCAGGTAGTGGATGTGCAGCGCCGATTACTTCAATAGCATCAATTAAGGTGACGTTTTCATAATTGGTAACGGCAATGCCAGTACCGGCCAGTAAATGAGCAGGGATAATTTCTTGAGCCGCTTTTGCCATCGCGCAGGCGGCTTTGCCAAAGGCGATAAGATGGACTTTTGACCAGTTACCGATACGCTTTTGGGTAGGATCATTCAAGTCCAGCAGGATTTCCAACTGTGCATCGTTAGCAAACAAACAGTTTTTAACGGCTTGATAGGGGTCAGCCGCAGCGATGCCTGCCTTAAAAATACTGACTGCATCTTTTCTTGAGGACAAGTTTGTCGAGCTTGCCGAATGGTTTATTGATAAAGGTTTCAATTAAGCCATTTCTTTGGCTAAAGCAAAGATGTTTTCGGCATCAAGAATCTGCTTGTTGTCTACAAATAATTTGGCAATACAGGCACGGTGCAAAGCCAGCTTTAGTGCGCCAAAGCCAATTGCGCCCCAGATTATCTTGCCATGGCGCAGGTTGCCTTTATCCATCATATCGGTGCCGCCAATACCCAGCGGTGGCGTAGCATTGGCATCAGCTATCATTTCAATATTGCTGTTATATTGCCATTGGTCAGCCGTGAGTAACTCAACACCTGCCGCTCCGGTAGCCAAAATAATTGTGGCATTTTCGATTGCCCTGGCTCTGGCATCATTATCAAATGCTTCAACAGGGGTAATGTCAACGCCAAAACGTAGCCTCATATTATTGCATGCTTCTACGGCACGGCTCATTTTACGGGCAGTCAATGAGACGTTGGCACCTTCTTGAGCCAGCATCGCTGCTGCACGCTGGCCTACCGGGCCGGTTCCTGCCAATACCACGGCGTTTTTGCCTGCGAGTATGCCGCTTGATGCCAGTTTGGCAACAGCTGCTGCAGCGGTCGTATTACTGCCGTTACTATCCAACATGACAGAAACTTGAAAGCCGGGAAAAAAGCAGTTTTGTACGGCAGTAAATAATTTCTGGCCGGCAATCATATTGCTGCCGCCAACAAAAATAGCGGTATTTTTTTTATCTTTAGGAGAACGTGTAAACATGGCACCTTCTACCAGTGCCGTGACATTTTCCGGCATCAAACCGCCATGGCCGATAACATGATCTGCGCCACCATCATAGCCGACTACGGTATCAAAAACCGATGGGTGAGTGTCTGTATCGAACTGGAATAGCAGTTTTTTCATTAACTTATCCGTGTGTATGGTTAATGTGATGATTTTGTGACGTATTATACCCGATAAAAAAAAGTGTGCCGTGATTAAGCGCCGCGATTAATGGGTGTTTTTACTGAGACAGGAGTGATACGATTACGCCAGATGTCAGCCATTTGTTCATTGGTAAAAGTAAATGGGCAAAAGACAGCTGTTGTTCGATTGCTAGACTTGTTGTTGGAAATATTGATGGCCTTATTATTGAGTGAGGCTTTATTAAAATAATCTTTATACATGCTAAAAATAAAAATAAAGGAAATTAAATGAAAACACCCGTTCATATAGCGGTTACCGGTGCGGCAGGGCAGATTAGTTATTCTTTGCTTTTTCGTTTGGCAGCGGGTTCATTGCTGGGGCCTAATCAGCCTATAGTTTTGCATTTACTGGAAATTACGCCGGCAATGAATGCTTTGGCGGGTGTGGTTATGGAGTTAAATGACTGCGCCAACCCTTTGCTGCACAGGATTGAAATAACCGATGATCCACTGGTGGCATTCAGGAATGTTGATTACGCTTTTCTGGTAGGTGCTCGTCCAAGAAGTGCAGGGATGGAGCGTAAAGATTTGCTGGAGGCTAATGCAGCAATTTTTGCGGCACAAGGCAAGGCCTTAAATGCCGTTGCCAGCAGAGAGGTAAAAGTATTGGTAACCGGCAATCCGGCCAATACCAATGCCTTGATTGCTTTGAAAAACGCGCCGGATTTAAGTCCGGAAAATTTTTCTGCAATGAGTCGGCTGGATCATAATAGAGGGATAAGTCAGTTGGCTGAAAAATGCGGCGTTTTGACTACCGATATAAAAAATATGACTATCTGGGGTAATCATTCAACCACGCAATATCCTGATTTACATTATGCCAAGGTAAAGGGGCAGGATGCTTTGTCATTGGTTGATAAAAACTGGTTTGTTAACGAATTTATTCCTACCGTTCAGCAACGGGGTACAGCCGTTATTACCGCACGAGGTCAATCGAGTGCTGCATCTGCCGCTAATGCCGCTATTGATCAAATGAGAGATTGGATAAAGGGTACCAAGGAAGGTGATTGGGTCAGCATGGGCGTGCTTTCGGACGGTAGTTATGGTATCGCTAAAGGCTTGGTTTATTCATTTCCGGTAACCGTGGTTGAAGGTAAGGTCAGTATCGTAAAGGATCTCGTGATTAATGAATTTAGCAAGCAAAGGCTAAAGCTGACAGAAACCGAGTTAAAAGAGGAAAGGGATGCTGTTAAGCATTTGTTTTAAGCAATCTTCTTTGTTGGTTTAAACATCGGCCTTTAGGCCGAATGGAACGACTTGCAATAAACGAAGTTGCTTTATTGGGCACGGATTGGGGAGAAGGTGTATAAATCTTCCCAATCTTTGGCTTCATTCCAACGGGATGTTTCGTTATTCTTTGGATTTCAAACAACCCGATCGGCTGGTTCTTCACCGGCAAAAAAAGCGGCGATATTTGCCAATACCCGATTCCCCATTGCAGTGCGTGTTTCTTCTGTTGCACTACCTAAATGCGGTAACAGGGCCACGTTATTTAGAGCCAAAAGACCGGGATCAATATTCGGTTCGCCTTCAAACACATCCAAGCCTGCACCGGCAATCCAGCCTTCTGTTAAGGCTTTAACCAGGGCCTTGCTGTCAACAACATCACCACGCGCAGTATTAATCAAATGGGCAGATGGCTGCATTAATTGTAGGCGTTGTTCGTTAATTAAATGCCTTGTTGCCTCGCCGCCGGGGCAGTGTAATGAGACAAAATTGGCTGCCGATAATAATTCTTCAACTGTGTCGCAACGGACTGCCTGTAAATCATCAATAACAGGTTGAGCTGGTTGTGACGGCGCGTAAAACAGGATTTTCATGCCGAAACCATGATGCGCTTTTTTAGCCATTGCTTGTGCTATGCGACCAAAACCAATAAGCCCCAAGGTTTTACCGGTTACTTTTTGTCCGAGTAACTGTGTTGGCTTCCAGCCTGTCCATTGTTGGTTGCGTATCAAGCGCTCACCTTCAGAGGCGCGTCGTGCCGACATTAACAGTAATAAAATGGCAATATCAGCGGTACAGTCGGTTAAAACATGTGGCGTGTTGGTAACCACCAGTCCTTGTTCTTTGGCAGCAGAGATGTCGATATTGTTATAACCGACACCAAAATTGCCTATAATTTTAGCGCGTTTGCCTTCAACATTCAGTATGTCGGCAGTCATTGCATCCGTAACAGTGGGCAGTACGGCATCTGCCGATTGCAATGCTTGCTTAAGCTCGTCTGCCGTCATGGGGATGTCGTTTTCGTTCAGCTGTACGTCGTAAAGTGCTGTTAACTGTGCTTCGACTTCGGCAGGCCATTTACGCGTGACGATGACTTTAGGTTTGCTCATTGAATATTCTCCACAGAGTAGGGTTATGGATTGAAGCAGAAGATATTTGTAGAAGTCGCGTAATCCGACAACAGTAGCTATTGCCTGATTACGCTGGTTAAGGCAGTTTATTTTGCTGTTGAACGATAATATTCGATAGCCGCTGCAACGCCGCTACCTGGTTTTATATCAAAACCGCAGTCCAATAATGCCATTTCAACACCGGCGATAGCGCCCAGCATGGACACGTCATTCATATCGCCAACGTGACCGATACGGAAAGCTTTTCCAGCCAAGACAGAAAGACCTGCACCTAAAGAAATATTGTATTTGCTAAAGGCAGTGCTGATGACTGTGCGGGCATCTTTGTCTTCAGGGACCATAATTGCCGTCACTGTATCAGATTCAAAGCCGGCTTCAGAGCATATTTTTAAACCCCAGGCGGCAACGGCTTTACGTGTACCTTCCGCCAGACGGAAGTGACGTGCATAGACATTTTCCAGACCTTCTTCAAGCAACATATCCAGTGCTTTACGTAAACCGTACAAGATAGGCAAAGAGGGTGTGTAGGGTGTATAGCCGTCTTTGTTGGCGTTCATCTGGTCTCTTAAGTCCAGAAAGCAACGTGGGTAAGTTGATGTTTCAGTGGCTTTTAACGCTTTTTGGCTAAAGGCCAGAAAAGCGCCGCCGGCCGGCATCATAAAGCCTTTTTGAGAACCGCTGATGGCGCCATCAACGCCCCATTCGTCCATGCGGAAATCAATGCTGGCAATCGAACTGACGCCGTCAACAAATAACATGGCAGGATGACTTGCTGCATTCATGGCTTTACGAACGCCGCCAATATCACTGGTAACTCCGGTAGCTGTTTCGTTATGCGTAGCTAAAACTGCCTTGATCTGGTGTTGGGTATCTTCTTTTAAGCGCGCTTCCAGCTTGTCTAGCGGAATGCCTTTACCCCAGGATTCTTCATGAATTTCAACATCAAAACCCAGGCGTTTACCCATTTCAGCCCATAAATGGCTAAATTGACCAAAACGGTAGATCAATACTTTATCGCCCGGATTTAATATGTTTGTAAAGGCAACTTCCCAGCCGGCAGTGCCGGTTGCAGGGAAAACAAAAGCTTGTCCTGTTTCTGTTTTGAAAATTTTCTTCAAGTCTTGTAACAGAGGCGTCAGTAACTTGGGGAAAACCGGGGAGCGATGATCTTCCATAGGGATGTGCATCGCACTTAAGATTTCATTAGGTACGTTAGTTGGACCTGGAATATATAGGTGGTTACGACCAGCCATGGTTTTGCCTCTTTTGTAGGTAGGTGAATGATTGATTAAATCAGGACTTGGGGATTGAAAATAAATACCCAAAAAACCAATAATAATGACATAGGCACTAACAATCAGCAAGATTTGATTGCGAGTTTACATCGATAGTGCGCTATAAAAATTGACTTTGGTTGCACTGAAAGTAGAATGGGCGATTTATTTGTTTCCGGTTTAGGTCATACTACCGTTAAGAAACAAGCATAAATTTTTTATACTAATGACATTAGGGATGTACAAATGAGCCACACTTTATATGCAGCGTCAGTACAACGTGTTCAACGTTGTGAGTTAGCGGTTCCGGGCTCAAACCCTGAAATGTTCGAAAAGGCGATGAAAAGTGGGGCAGATTTCATTTTCCTGGATCTTGAAGATGCGGTAGCTCCCGATGATAAATTACGTGCCAGAAAAAATATCATTGAAGCCATAAACGACATGGATTGGAAAGGTCATGGCGTGACCATTTCTGTGCGTATTAATGGTCTTGATACCCAATATATGGTTCGTGACGTTGTCGATCTGGTTGAGCAGTGCGGTGCAAAACTGGATACTATTTTGATTCCTAAAGTCGGTGTTTATGCCGATGTATATATGGTTGAAGCCATGCTTAACCAATTGGAAATGCAACAGGGATTAAAAAATAAAATAGGTATTGAAGCCCTGATTGAAACCGCACTGGGCATGGCTAATGTAGAAGACATTGCCCGCAATGGTGCGTCAGGTCGTCTTGAAGCGTTACATTTTGGCGTGGCTGACTATGCCGCAAGTAATCGTGCAAGAACTACTAACATCGGCGGTTTAAATCCTGATTATCCGGGTGATCAATGGCATTTCGCCATTAGTCGCATGACAGTTGCCTGCCGCGCTTATGGCTTACGACCTATTGATGGTCCGTTTGGTGACTTTAAAGATCCTGACGGTTTCAAGCTTGCCGCAAGACGTGCTGCGGCGTTAGGTTGCGAAGGTAAATGGGCTATTCATCCGTCACAAGTTGAATTAGCCAATGAAATTTTTACTCCGCCTGCGGCTGAAGTTGAAAAAGCCAAACGTATTTTAGTGGCTTTGCAAGAAGCGGCTGCACAAGGCAAAGGCGCTGCAGCTTTAGACGGTCGGTTAATCGATGCGGCGTCAGAAAAAATGGCCAGTAATGTGGTACGGGCAGCTGAGGCGATTGCTGCAAAAACTCAATAGGAAGGCAAGACTAAAAGCGAAAAATAGCGTTTTTAGTCTTGGGTGATATCCAGACATAAATAGTTCTAAATTAAGCAGGATTTTTGTTCATTTTTACAATCATAGTAAACGAATAAAAAGATCTGTATGTGGGACTATTCTTTGCAGGAAATCACCTTGGTACTTTTCACCCCAATAAAAAATCAACAAGGGAGATGCTGTGGATATTCATGAGTATCAAGCAAAAGACATTTTAAGCGGTTACGGAATTAAAATTGCTGAAGGCGGCTTGGCGTATAGTCCGGAAGATGCCGTACAACGTGCCAGAGAAATTGGTGGTCATGTATGGGCAGTAAAAGCACAGATTCATTCCGGAGCCCGTGGTAAAGCAGGTGGTATTAAAATCTGTAAAACTCATGATGAAGTTGAAGCAGCGGCTGGTTCCTTATTGGGTAAAAGACTGGTAACTCATCAAACCGGCCCTGCAGGTAAGGTCTGTTCACGGTTATATATCGAAGCCGGTACGGATATTGTCAAGGAGTTGTATTTTTGCTTTTTGGTTGATCGCAGTGAAGAACGGATTGTAATGATTGGTTCTGCACAAGGCGGTATGGATATCGAAGATCTGGCAATCAATAATCCGGATGCCATTACCAAAATTTATATTGAACCTGCTGTTGGTTTGCAAGACTATCAAGCTCGTGAAATGGCCTTTGCCTTGGGTTTGGATGCGGAAATATTAAGTCATGCCGTTAAAACCATCAAGGGCTGTTACCTTGCATTGCGTGCTCTTGATGTCAGTATGTTGGAAATCAATCCGTTAGTGGTTACCCGTAGTGGTGAACTGGTTGCGCTGGATGCAAAAATGGGCTTTGATGACAACGCCTTGTTCCGACAACTAAAAATTTCTGAATTACGCGATAAAACGCAGGAAGACCCGCGCGAAATGGCTGCTGCTGATCGTGGCTTGAGCTACATTGGTTTGGATGGCGATATTGGCTGCATGATTAATGGCGCAGGTTTGGCTATGGCCACGATGGATATGATTAAACTGGTTGGCGGTGAACCTGCCAATTTCCTGGATGTCGGTGGTGGTGCCTCGGCTGAACGTACTGAAAAAGCTTTCCGGTTGGTGTTGGCCGACAAAGGTGTGAAAGCGATGTTGGTTAATATTTTTGCCGGTATTAATCGTTGTGACTGGATTGCTGAAGGCGTGGTACAAGCCGTTAAAAAAATCGACTTAAAAGTGCCGTTAATTGTGCGCTTGTCAGGTACAAACGTAGAAGAAGGGCGGCGTATTATCGCAGAAAGCGGATTGCCTATTATTATCGCAGAAACGTTAGCCGAAGCCGCTGAAAAAGCGGTGCAAGCACGCAATGAAGTGGTTGCAAAAGAAGCAGCAGCTCAGGAGATTTAAATGGCTATTTTTATTGACGAAACAACGCGCATTATTGTTCAAGGCTTTACCGGAAAAATCGGTACTTTTCATGCGCAAGATATGCTTAATTATGGCTCACTAGTCGTAGGCGGCATTACTCCCGGTAAAGGCGGGCAAACGCATCTTGGCTTGCCGGTTTTTAATACTGTTAAAGAAGCCGTGCAACAAGTAGGCGCTGAAGCCAGCATTATCTTTGTTCCACCGGCTTTTGCCGCTGACTCCATTATGGAAGCGGCTGATGCCGGCATCAAATATTGTGTGGCAATTACCGATGGTATTCCTACCCAGGACATGATGACCGTGAAGAATTTTCTGCGTCGTTTCCCAAAAGACCAACGCATGATACTGACCGGACCTAATTGTGCCGGCACTATCAGTCCGGGGCGTGCGATGTTGGGTATCATGCCAGGGCATATTTACATGCATGGTAATGTCGGTATCGTTGGTCGTTCAGGTACGTTAGGCTATGAAGCTGCCGATCAAATGAAACGCTTAGGTATTGGTATTTCTACGTCAGTGGGTATTGGTGGCGATCCTATCAATGGCAGTTCGCACCGTGATATTCTGGAAAAATTTGAACAGGATGACGAAACCAAGGTTATCCTCATGATTGGTGAAATCGGTGGACCGCAAGAAATTGAAGCGGGATTTTTTGCCAGAGAACACATGAGCAAGCCGGTAGTTGCTTATATCGCCGGATTAACAGCACCCGAAGGTCGCCGCATGGGTCATGCCGGTGCGATTATTTCCTCGGCAGGTGAAGGCGCAGCAGAAAAAATAGCCGTACTAAAAGAGTTGGGCGTTGTTATTTGCCCAACACCTGCGGCAATGGGCGAGACTATAGCGGCTGTACTGGCCAAGCTGTAAGTTTGTGGATGATAGACGAGTGAGTGTTATTTATCCCGGTTTTTGGAGTCGTGTGACTGGGTTTTAATCAGCAACAGACCGTTGCCAGTACTGTTGAAACGGTTTTCTACGACCAAATTTAAGCAGTTTGCCGAGAACAGGGATGCCAAAGCCGAGTTAAAAATGGATTGGTGTTACCTCTCGGTGGTTAAGGGTTTTAATAATCAAGTACGCTTAGTGCTCTGATTTATCCGTTTTATTTCTACGGTAGTAGTATTGCTTATAGGCTCCAATAACATTTTGATTAATGTCCTTTTTCATTTCAAAGAATTAGCCCTCGCTTAACGTTGAGCATCGCGTTTACTATCTAAATCTGGTATCTTTGTTCCCAATTCGGCTGTTTATAGCTTATCGTCTTTGCTCTGATTGAATAAAGCCTTAACAGATATGACTTTCTTGAGTAATATTCTCGACAAAACAATCCCTCAAAACATTAAGCTGCCGGTTATAAAGAATTTTTTGTATCCAGCCTTATTCACAAAAACTTATTAACAGGATAATTTATGAAAACTCGCGCCGCAGTGGCATGGAAAGCAAACTCGCCTCTGGTTATAGAAGAAATTGATCTACAAGGGCCCCAACATGGTGAAGTCTTGGTCAGGATGGTTGCTACCGGTGTCTGCCATACTGATCTGTTCACGCTTTCCGGTGATGACCCTGAAGGTATTTTTCCAACTATTCTTGGCCATGAAGGTGGCGGTATCGTTGAAGAAGTGGGGGCAGGCGTTACTACTTTACAAGTTGGCGACCATGTTATCCCACTTTACACACCGGAGTGTGGCGTCTGTAAATTCTGTCTTTCCGGAAAAACCAATTTATGTCAGGCGATTCGAGCCACTCAAGGCAAAGGTCTTATGCCTGATGGAACCACCCGTTTCTCTAAAAATGGCACCCCCATTTTTCATTACATGGGTACCTCCACCTTCTCCGAATATACCGTAGTTCCTGAAATTGCCTTGGCCAAGATCAACAAAGCTGCACCATTAGAGAAAGTTTGTCTTTTAGGCTGTGGCATTACTACCGGAATTGGTGCTGTGTTAAATACCGCCAAAGTGGAGCCTGGTTCAACTGTTGCCATATTCGGCCTTGGCGGCATCGGCCTGTCTTGTGTTCAAGGAGCGGTTATGGCAAAAGCCGGACGTATCATTGTTGTTGATATTAATGAAGACAAGTTTGAAATGGCCAAAATGCTGGGGGCCACTGATTTTATTAATCCCAAGAAATATGACGCGCCCATTCAGGATGTCATTGTTGAGCTAACCGATGGCGGTGTTGATTATTCCTTTGAATGTATTGGTAATGTCAACTTAATGCGGCAAGCCTTGGAATGTTGCCATAAAGGCTGGGGCGAATCAGTGATTATTGGAGTGGCGGGAGCCGGTCAAGAAATTTCAACCCGGCCTTTTCAATTGGTGACAGGACGTGTTTGGAGAGGCTCGGCTTTTGGTGGCGTAAAAGGCAGAACAGAATTGCCGGGTTATGTTGAAAGATATATGGCGGGGGAAATAAAAATTGATGAAATGATTACTTTCACGATGCCACTGGAAGAAATAAACACCGCATTTGATTATATGCATGATGGTAAAAGCATACGATCTGTCGTCATATTTTAGGATATATACATAATGGCTACTATTGAATTAATAAAAAAAGCAAAGTGTTTTGGCGGAAGTGTCGAGTACTATACTCACTCTTCAGTATCGACCAAAACGCCAATGACCTTTTCAGTATTTATCCCTGAAAGTGCCGCATCAAAAGCGCATAAACCAGCCATGATCTGGCTTTCAGGCTTGACCTGCACCGAAGAAAACTTCATGACTAAAGCGGGAGTGTTTCCTTGGGCTAGTGCGCATGGTATTACGGTAATATGCCCCGATACCTCGCCACGGGGAACTGATCTTCCGGGAGAGCATGAGAGTTACGATTTTGGTTCCGGTGCCGGCTTTTATCTAAATGCCACAGAAAGTCCTTGGTCAGAAAATTACCGCATGTATGATTATGTGGTCAATGAAGTCACCGAAATTCTGTATACAAATTTTTCAATATCGAAAGATAATCTGGCTATTTCCGGCCACTCAATGGGTGGGCATGGTGCCTTAATCATGGCGTTGAAAAACAAGGACAAGTTCAAGTCAGTTTCGGCCTTTTCGCCTATTATCAATCCGATGAACTGCCCTTGGGGACAAAAAGCCTTTTCTCTTTATTTGGGCGATAACAAGGCCGATTGGGAACAATACGATAGTCTTATGCTGGTTGAAAAGTCCACGTCAATTCCACCGATGTTGATTGATCAGGGTTTGGCTGATGATTTTCTGGCTGAACAGTTAAAAACCGAAGTTTTTACCAAAAAAATCATAGACAAGGGCTTTAACGACAGTTGCACTATCCGCATGCAGGAAGGCTATGATCACAGTTATTTTTTCATCGCCAGTTTCATTAAGGATCATATCGACTTCCATGCAGCCCATATTTGTAGGGATTAAATTTTAACATCGTTAATTGGGAGTAGTGTCATCAGGCAACGATAATTCTATTCCCTGATTCCATACATCGCGATTATTTACTGCCTTTTGGTTGTTTTGGTGGGCAAAAAACGTTGTCCACCCTAACAATCGTCACGTGGTATGTGCATACCATCACGTGGTACGATGATACCGTCACGTGGTACGCTGATACCGTCACGTGGTACGCTGATACCGTCACGTGGTACGCCGATACCATCACGTGGTACGCCGATACCGTCACGTGGTACGTGCGTATCTTTACGTGGTACGTGCGTATCTTCACGTGATACGCGAGTTTCTTCACGCGGTACGCACGTATCTCTACGTGGTATGCGCATAACATCATGTAGCTACCTTAAAATTATTTATCCGAAAAGCTATCGTTACAAGCAATCATTGGTTAATGGTTTTATGTTGTAAATGACGTCTCAGTAAATCCAGCGTCAGTAATGCTGCCTGATTTTGTTTGCGTTTGATGGCACCGTTTATTGGCTGGGTAGTCTGATAAAAGCAGTCTCCAGTCAGTAAAATATTATGCACAATAATGGCCTTGTCTTTGTTATGCAGGGCATTATTATCTCCTGCATAAAGCTGAACCAGAACGTAATCTGCTGCGCTGGATTTTTGCAGATCCACGGCAAATTTTTTAGCTGTTGTTATCAAGTTTTCTGCATTGGTTTCTATAAGTCCCAGTTTGGCGGTGGATTGTTCATAACTTGCGCTTAGCAACCATTCTGAACCCATGCATTTAGCTGCCAACAAGCCTTGGCTGGCGGTTTCTACGACCGCTAAAGTCAGTTTTTTATTGCTCATTAACTTGTTGACTTCAAAAGCCAGATCACCGGTTATTTCACCCAAGCCATCAATAGCAAATACATAGTCGCCCATTTTCTCTGCAAACCGGTTTACTAAAGCAGCCATTGCCGTTTTTGGATAATTAAACGGAAATAATAACTTGGTTTGCACTTCGTCGGGTCCGGCACGAAAACCTAACTCTACCTCTGCTGGTATTTCGATAGCGTTTATGCGTTCTTGAATGACAGACTCTCCCAATCCCACCGTTTTGATAGAGACTAATTGCCCCGGTTGTAATAAAAAACGCGTTGATAACGTCGGCAGTATGCCTTCGAGAAATAAATGCTGCATTTCCATCGGTACGCCGGGTATAAAAGCGAACCAGCAACGGCCGTATTGCAGAGAAAAGCCCGGTGCAGTTCCCCATTCATTATCGATGCGCTTGGCACCCTGTGGAAGCATTGCCTGCTTTCGGTTTGATTCAGGCATTGTTCTGTTTCTGTGCGTAAAAAAACGACTGATTTGGGTAAAGGCAACCTCGTCAAATTCCAGCGGCAGATTAAAAGCCGTAGCGACGGCTTCAGCCGTTAAGTCATCGCTGGTAGGCCCCAAGCCACCTGTGCAAATACAGCAATCGGCTCGTTGAGCTATATCCTGTAGCAACATAATCAGGTCATCCAGTTTGTCGCCTACAGCGGTATGTCGGGTTACGGTAAAGCCGCAATCAACCGCTTGTTGTGATAACCAGGCAGCATTGGTATCTACGGTTTGTCCGGTGACAATTTCTTCGCCTTGAGAGAATATTTCCAGGGTTGGCTTCATTTTATAAACTCATTAATTAGTACGTTATGCCAAAATGGCAAGGTGATTAAACTCAGCGCTGTAGTTACAGTAACGGCCATGGCATAAAAAGCGCTATCCAGTTTATAGCGATCACAAAAAACAACCCCCAGAACCATGCTTGGCATTGCCATATCCAACACGGCTGCGGCTTTATATTTACCTTCCAGTGGCAAATAACCCGCCAGAGCGATTGCAAATACCGGCATTAACAGCAGCTTTATCAAGATAACGGGCATGACATAAGGACCATTTCGGACGGTGACCGATCTCCAGTTTAATGCCAATCCTAAGGAAAACAGCATTAACGGCACTACCGCTGCCGATAGTTTTTGTAAAACGCCGGTAAACCATACCGGAGCGACAATTTCATTAAGGTTTAAAATAACAGCAACAGCCGCCGCCCAAAAAGGCGGAGCATTAAGAAATGAGAGTGTTGATTGCGGCTTTTCTGACGGATCTTCACCGTAATGCCTGACGACGATAATGCCGATAGTAAACAGGATGGGCGCTGTTGCAAACAAATCCATTTGTATAACGACCGACCGTGACCAGCTACCAAAAATTTGTTCTAAAACAGGTAAGCCCAGATAAGTGACATTAGGGAAGGCCGCCGCCAGCAGCATGGCACCCAGACGTTTATGTTCAAATTTAAAAAGCGTACCGATTATCCAGCTGCACAGCATCGCAAAGAAAATACAACTGACACCCAGTATCGTATAGTGAAAGGACTGTAAGCCGATATCGGCTGTCCATAATACGTCCAATACCATGGCGGGTAACAGCAAATAATAGACAAAAGTAGTTAATACATGGCGCACATGTTCTGCTGTCAGTCCGGCAGGCTTAAGAATTCTCCAGCCTACACCGCAAGCCATTAACAAGGTCATTTGAATCAATGTTGAGTTCATAAGCGAAGGCGTGGTGTTGATATACTAAAATTAACGTCCACTGTTAAAAAACTTCCGGTAAAATATACTTGTAACAAGCCGGTGTATGCATCTATGTCAGTTAATCTTAATTGTCAGGGTTACTCATCATATCATTACTGCATACGTGCCCGGTCCATAATTCAGGAGCCAATATATGCGTTTATTGTTAAGGTTTTTCCAGTCAGCTTTTATCATTTTATTAATAGCTTGTGCTGTTGAGCGGGCAGAAGCCGGTTCAAACGAATCACTTTCTCCTAAGGAAGCCTCTTCAATGTCCGCAGCGCAAAAAGCGGTTATTGTCGATGTTCGTGAAGACAGTGAATGGAACGAGCAGCATATTCCAGGGGCAATTCATATTCCTTTGGGGCAGTTAAATGAACGCTTGGCAGAGCTTAAACAATATAAGGACAGTCCGGTTATCACACAATGCCGAAGCGGTGGGCGTTCTCTACAAGCTGTTGATGTATTAACGTCAGCCGGCTTTTCCAATGTTTATAACATGGAAGGTGGCATAATGGCCTGGGATAAAGCAGGATTAAAAACGCAATAGCTCACCCGGATTATTAATACTGAGGCGGGATGGAGTTTGCAATCCCGTTACTTACTTTTAAAAGCTATTGAAGCCTTTAAACGCTTCAGTCGGAGTTGCAAACCCCGACCGGCATTGATGTGCCAACTTTACTTTAAACCTTGAACTTTGAAATTTGAACCTATGACATTTATATCAACCAAACCTATTCCTGTTCGTGAGCGCCTGATTATGGCGCTGGACGTTTCCAGTATTCCCGAAGCCCAAGCTTTGGTAGAAGAGCTCGGCGATTCAGTGATTTTTTATAAAGTCGGCATGGAACTGTTTATGTCGGGTGATTACTTTGGTTTTATTGAATGGCTAAAGCAGCAGAATAAAAAAGTGTTTGTTGATTTGAAGTTTTTTGATGTTCCGGCTACCGTTGGACGGGCTATCAAGGCGTTAAGCAGTAAAGGTGTTGATCTTGCGACCATTCATGGTAATGATGCGATTATGGAAGCCGCAGCCAAAGAAAAGGGTGATCTTAAGGTGCTGGCAGTTACCGCTTTAACCAGTTTGGATCGTGGCGATCTTGATGATTTGGGCTTTAAGTGCGATGTGCGCGAGTTGGTGTTGTCCCGCGCAAAACGAGCCTTACAAATCGGCTGTGACGGTATTGTCTCATCAGGACTTGAAGTATCCATGCTCAGGGAGCAA
Source organism: Methylobacter psychrophilus (assembly GCF_025583945.1). Classification (GTDB taxonomy): domain Bacteria; phylum Pseudomonadota; class Gammaproteobacteria; order Methylococcales; family Methylomonadaceae; genus Methylobacter_C; species Methylobacter_C psychrophilus. The sequence goes on along the minus strand of NZ_JAOEGU010000025.1, from coordinate 10,237 downwards.
CTTGATAATAAGTTATTGGTTATTACTCCGGGTATCAGGCCGGTTGATAATCGCGAAGACGATGATCAAAAACGCGTGGTTAGTGTCGAAATGGCTTTCCAGAATGGTGCTGATTATATTGTTGTCGGTCGTCCTATTCGTGATGCTGAAAATCGTAAAGCCATGGCTGAAAAAATTCAGGCACAGATTCTTGCCCAATTTTCAAACAATTAAAGCATGAGGTTCAGGATTTATTAACCTTGAACCTTGAACCTTGAACCTTGAACCTTGAACCTTGAACCTCATGGCATTTGATCCCGCTTTTACGTCGTCTTATCTGGTCGCTTTTATAATGGGCTTGTTTAGTAGTATGCATTGTATCGGCATGTGTGGCTCGATTATTGGCACATTAACATTAAGTTTGAGCCCCCAAATACGCCAGAGCAAAAAACGATTATTACCGTTTGTGTTTAATTATAACATTGGCCGAATTACCAGCTACACTATAGCGGGTGCACTGGCGGGTTTTATTGAGGTTTTATTGTCCATGCAGTTGGGTGAAGCGCATGGGCACAGGATGCTGCAATTGCTTTCAGCCACTATTATGGCCAGTGCCGGGCTATATATAGCGGGTTGGTTTCCCCGTTTTGCTTATATTGAAAAAGCCGGGGTGCATATTTGGAAAAAAATAGAACCCTATGGACGTAAACTGATCCCGGTAAAAAGCCTTAGCCATGCCTATCTTTTTGGCATGATCTGGGGCTGGTTGCCTTGTGGACTGGTTTATGCGGCTTTAACATTGGCTATAACAGCCGGTGATGTCAGCAAGAGCGCACTAACCATGTTGGCTTTTGGATTAGGAACTTTGCCTGCAGTCATGGGAGTTGGTATAATGACCAGCGTTTTGACCCGGCTATCCAGAATGCAGCGTTTTAAGCAGGCTATTGGTCTGTTTATGATAATTTTGGCGCTGTTATCTGCTTTGCCATGGCTTAATCCATTGGCGTTTTCAATCACACACACGGCACTACATTAACAGAGACTATTATGGGACATTTTAAATCTATCATTGGTCAATCTCCCGCATTGGACTCTTTAATTCGTAATGCCAGAATGGTTGCCGCTACTGATGTAACTGTTTTGCTTAAGGGTGAAACCGGGACGGGCAAAGAAGTCTTCGCTAATGCCATTCAAAAAGAAAGTCGGCGTGCTGATAAAGTTTTTATTACCCTTAATTGCGCTGCCTTACCTGAAAGCCTGATTGAATCTGAATTGTTTGGCCATAAAAAAGGCTCTTTTACGGGGGCAACGGCAAATACCCAGGGGCTTTTTCAAGCGGCTGATGGTGGTACTTTATTTCTTGATGAAATAAATTCACTGCCCGTATCAATTCAGGCAAAATTATTACGCTTTCTTGAATCTGGCGAATGTCTTGCTGTGGGTGACATCAAGCCCTATAACGTCGATGTTCGCATTATCGCTGCAACCAACTCGGATTTAAATAAACAGGTTGAAACGGGCGAGTTTAGACGGGATTTGTATTACCGGCTTGACGTGGTACCTTTAGAGTTGCCACCATTGGCACAGCGTACTGAAGACATAGAACATCTTATCAAGCATTTTATGGCTATGATGGCAGCAACTTATTTAATCGATGCGCCTACATTTAGTAAACAAGCCTTGAAGGTTTTAAAGGATTATGCCTGGCCTGGTAATATTCGTGAATTACGTAATCTGTGTGAAAGGCTTAGCATTTTATTGTCTGGTCGAATCATTGAGCCGGAAAACCTCCCACGCGAATTTATGACCCACAGCAGCAATACTCCAAAAGCTCCCGCTTTTACCCTGCCTGAAAGTGGCATACAGCTTGACTCTTTAGAAGCCGACTTGATTTATCAGGCACTTGGTCGCACAAAAGGCAATCGCAGCAAATCAGCAAGGCTATTAGGACTTTCCAGAGATACCTTGCTTTATCGTATGCAAAAACACGGCTTTACCTTAAATTAAGCGGCTCTATCTATTGATTGATCAATCAATAGATAAGCGGGCTTGTCTCATTAGGTGCTTTAAGTCTTTAACCGATTGAGCCAAGCCTGAAAATAAAGCTTGAGCGATAATGGCATGGCCAATATTAAGTTCGACTATTTCCGGTATTGCGCAAATAGCTTCGACATTATAAAAATGCAAACCATGACCGGCGTTGACTTGTAATCCTGCACTATGCGCATAGTGTGCCGCCTGCCTGATGCGCAGCAGTTCTTTGGCTTGTTGCTCCGGGGTTTTAGCCAGCGCATAACAACCTGTATGTAATTCAACAACCGGTGCTCCGACTTTTACCGCGGCATCAATCTGCGCTTCATCGGGGTCAATAAAAAGAGAGACTTCAATGCTTGCCGCTCTTAATTTATCACACGCCGATTGCAGTCGCTCCAAGCTTCCCAAGACATCCAGTCCGCCTTCAGTGGTTAATTCTTCACGTTTCTCAGGCACCAGACAGCAGGCGTAAGGTTGTATTTTAACCGCGAGATTAATCATTTCATCGGTTACTGCCATTTCCATATTTAAGCGGGTATGGAGCATCTCTTTTAACAGATAAATATCCCTGTCCTGAATATGCCTGCGGTCTTCCCGTAGATGCGCCGTAATGCCGTCAGCTCCGGCTTGTTCTGCAATTAATGCCGCCTGAACCGGTTCAGGATAAAGCATGCCTCTGGCTTGCCTGAGAGTGGCTACATGATCAATATTCACGCCCAATAAGATATGTGTTTTGTCCATTTTTATAGATGTTGGATAATTTGGTTAATGACGCCCCGGCTTTTTAGTGGCTTACCGTTTAAATAAACGGCGATGACTTTTCTCATCAGTGTTTTTGCTTCGGCCAGTACTTGTGGGTCGGTGAGTTGTCTTAGCTGTAAGGCTTGTAAGGTCTTGCCCGAGAAAGAGCCATCAGTCGCTTCAATCGGCCCTTGTTCTGCATTAAAGTGATAGTGGGTTAATGGCTGTATGGCTCTGCCATCAGGGAAATCATGGTTCAGTTGTAGTCCGTAGCCCACGGCATCCAGTAAATCCAGCTCAAAAATACGCAGTGCCGCCTCTATTGTTGAACTATCAGAAAGCCCGGATAGACATTTTTCATAACAGGCAAATACTTCCGGGTGAGGATCGAACTGATGTAAAAAAAAACCGATTAGTTCATTCACATAAAAGCCGCAATAAACGGCGAGACCCTGCAACTGAGGGAATGGTTGTGTTATTTCAACATCAGTCAGTGTTTTTAACTCGGACTTGCCAAAATAGGATAGTGTTAAAGGGACAAAAGGTTGCAATAGACCCGCAGTTTTGGATTTGGCTTTTCTTACCCCTTTAGCCAGTAAGGAAACCCGGCCAAAATCCCGGGTTAATACATCAATAATAAGGCTTGTTTCTCTAAATTTTCGTTGTTGCAGAATAAAGGCAGGTTGTAAATATACCGCCCTATCAGTCATTAAACCCCAAGCTTTGCATGGCGCGTTCATTATCTGACCAGTTCTTTTTAACTTTAACCCAAAGTTGTAAATAGACTTTTTGTCCGATCAATTTTTCTATATCAAACCGTGCATCCGTGCCGACTTTCTTGAGCATTTCGCCATCCTTGCCAATTACAATATTTTTTTGCGTCAACCGTTCTACCCAAATAATGGCATAGATTTTAGTGATGTGCGGCAGTTCTTCATAACGCTCCATTTCAACCGTTAACGCATAAGGCAATTCATCACCCAGACGCCGGGTCAGTTTTTCCCTGATAATTTCGGCAGCCAAAAAGCGCTCAGGCCGATCGGTGATCTGATCTTCAGGATAAATTAAGTCATTTTCCGGTAACAGCTTCATGATCAAATTTTCCAGTTGATCAAGATTGGTTCTTTTTAAAGCTGAAATAGGTACTAAATGCTCAAAGGGAAAGCGATGTTGGGCTTCGGCAAAAAAAGCCAATATGGCATCCTTGTCCTTTACCTTATCGACTTTATTGACAGCCAGAATAACGGGTAATCCGGCTTGTTCCAGCTTTTTAAAGATGACTTCATCATATTCATGCCATGATAAGCCGTCAATTAACCAGACAATCACATCAACGCCGAGCAATGTTGTTTCAGCTGTCCGGTTTAAATACCGGTTCAAGGCTCTTTTTTCATTGTTGTGCATGCCCGGTGTATCCATATAAATGGCTTGGCCTGCTTCAGTGGTATTGATACCCAGAATTCGATGCCGGGTAGTTTGTGGTTTGCGTGAGGTAATGCTGATTTTCTGCTTCAGCAAATGATTCATCAGCGTAGATTTACCAACATTGGGGCGCCCTATAAGCGCTACGAAACCGCAATTCATTGACTATCCTTCTTTAATAATTCGAGCATAAGTTCTGCTGCCGATTGTTCGGCTCTTTTTCTGGAGATACCTGTACCGATACAAGTGTCTTTTATTAACGGAATGGTGCATTTAACTTTAAACATTTGTTCGTGTGCAAGTCCTGACATGGTTATTAGGGTATATTCGGGTAAGACCAGTTTCTTTGACTGCATCAATTCTTGCAGCTGGGTTTTTGGATCTTTTTGCCAGTTATCCAAAGACAATTGGCTTAGTTTTTTTGCAAATAACAGCTCGATCCATTGTTGACAAAATTCGATGCCCTGATCTTTAAATAACGCACCCATAATGGCTTCCAGTGCGTCCGACAAAATTGAATCGCGGCGAAATCCACCACTTTTTAACTCGCCTGAGCCCATCAACAAATAGTCGCCCAAATGATGTTCCCTGGCTAATTCTGCTAATGATGTTTGATTGACCAAGCTGGCTCTTAGTCGACTTAGAACACCTTCACTGGCTTCGGGGAAAATATCATACAATTTTTGGGCGATAACAAATCCCAAAATTGAATCACCTAAGAACTCCAGTCTTTCGTTATTATTGGAACTTGCACTACGATGGGTTAAAGCCATGGTAAAAAATTGTGGATTATTAAATTTTAATCCCAGCTTTCTACACAAAACTTCGGGCTTTTTAATCACTGCTTACCGACCTCAATAACATCATTAAATTCTACTAAAACGCTAAGATTACCGGCAATTTTTCTAACAACTTCGTATTCAATAGTCACTTTTAAATAATTCCCCAAGTGGGTAATGGTAATGTCATCCTGAGTAACATCATCAACATAATTAATATCAAAGCGCTTGCTCAGGCTGTTTCTGATTTCAGTTTCGCTTTGTTCTTCAATAGCAGGGGTTTTTTCAATTTCGGCTAGCGCACTGACTACTTTGCTGTGATTAAGATAAATCGGGCCTATTTTAAGGCCCAATAAAACAAAAAAAGCGATGAGACCCAGAATAAAAACAAGCGAGATAAATGTTAAACCTTGTTGATGTTTAAGTGACCTGTTCATCAATTTTCTCCGTCAGTCATAACTGCACATAAAATTAACAGTAACGATACCATATCTCAGTAGCTATAAACCTTGTTTGTTGCCACGGCTGTTATGTTATTTTAATACCGTGCCAATACGACTAAAACCGACACCTTTATCTTGCCAATCCCAACTCATCCAGATAAAGAAAGCTTTACCAACCAGATTGGCTTCGGGAACGGGTCCCCAATAACGACTATCATTGCTGTTGTCACGGTTGTCGCCCATGGCAAAATAATTGCCTTCCGGGACGACATAAACAAATTCAACCGTCGGTGTGCCGTTTCTAATCAGAATGCTGTGTTCAACACCGGTCAAATTTTCCAATAATTCTTCAGCACCGGTCATGTCTTCACCCTGACCCAAGCCTTGATAACGTCCCAATGAAACTTCTTTAACAGGAACGTCATTAATGGTTAATTGTTTATTGCTATAAACAAGTTTGTCACCAGGCAGGCCAATAATACGTTTTATATAATCGACCGCAGGGTCTTTAGGATAACGAAAAACGACAATGTCACCACGCTGTGGTTCTTTCAGTTCAATGATTTTCTTGTTGATAACGGGCAGACGTATACCGTAAATAAACTTGTTTACCAAGATAAAATCACCGACCAGTAAAGTCGGCATCATTGATCCTGAAGGAATGCGAAAAGGCTCGGCTATAAATGAGCGAAGCAATAACACAATCAAGACAATCGGAAAAAAGGAACGCGCATACTCAACAAGTACAGGCTCATCTTCTTCATTAAAAATGAGGCCTTTTGATTTGAGAAATAATAAATAACTTCCCCAAATAACACCTGTGACTACCGTGGCCAGCAAAAGATAAAAAGAAAAGTCAAAGTCCATTGTTATATTAATTTCAGGTTAAAGGTTAAAGGTTAAGGGTTTAAGGCGAAAGGTTCAAGGTTGGTTTTTTGCCTTGCGCCTTTCACCTGATCTTCATCATTCTTTATTTAACTGCAAAACAGCCAGAAATGCCTCTTGCGGGATTTCAATATTACCGACTTGTTTCATACGTTTTTTACCGGCTTTTTGTTTTTCCAGCAATTTTTTCTTGCGACTAATATCGCCGCCATAACATTTGGCGATAACATTCTTGCGCAGGGCTTTAACCGTCGATCTGGCAATAACTTTAGAACCTATCGCAGCTTGTATGGCAACTTCGTACATTTGTCGAGGAATCAGGTCCTTCATTTTTTCAACCAAATCGCGGCCCCGATTATTGCTTAAATCACGATGCACAATGATTGATAAAGCATCCACTTTTTCGGTATTAATCAACACATCCAGTTTAACCAAATCGGCCGGTTGAAAACGTAAAAACTCATAATCAAATGACGCAAAACCGCGACTCACCGATTTTAAGCGATCAAAGAAATCCAAAACCACTTCACTAAGCGGAAGCTCATAATGCAGTGAAACCTGTCTGCCGACGTACTGCATATCTTTTTGTACGCCACGTTTTTCAATACACAACGTAATAACGCCGCCTAAATAGGCTTGCGGTACCAAAATATTGGCACGAATAATAGGTTCCCTGATTTCCTTGACCGTACCGCCATCAGGTAGTTTAGCCGGATTGTCGACCATTAATATCTGGTCAGTCTGGGTAATCACTTCATAAATAACAGTCGGTGCTGTGGTAATCAAATCAACGTCATATTCCCTTTCCAGACGTTCTTGCACAATTTCCATATGCAACATGCCTAAAAAACCGCAGCGAAAACCAAAACCTAAAGCCTGTGAGGTTTCCGGTTCAAATTGCAAAGCGGCGTCATTAAGGTTTAATTTGTTAAGCGCTTCACGTAAATCTTCGTAATCATCGGAACTGACCGGATACAAGCCGGCAAATACCCGTGGCTGAACCCGTTGAAAACCGGTGAGTTGTTCGGTAGCCGGATTATCTGTCCAGGTGATGGTATCGCCAACCGGAGCACCAAAGATGTCTTTAATACCGGCAACGACATAACCCACTTCACCGGTATTTAAAATATCTTTTTCAAGACGCTTGGGCGTAAAAACCCCGACTTTATCGGCAATAAACGACTTGCCGGTAGACATGATGGTAATTTTTTGCTTTTTGCGAATACTGCCATGCATAATTCTAACTAAAGATACCACGCCCAGATAACTGTCAAACCAGGAATCAATAATTAACGCTTGTAACGGGCCGTCAATATTGCCTTCCGGTGGCGGTATTTTAATAACCAGTTGTTCCAAAACATCCAGAACATTGAGACCGGTTTTGGCGCTAATCATTAATGCCTCATCTGCGGCAATACCGATAACTTCTTCAATTTCAGCCAGTACGCGTTCCGGTTCGGCAGAAGGTAAATCAACTTTATTGAGTACCGGAACCACTTCCAGTCCCTGTTCAATTGCCGTATAGCAGTTTGCCACACTTTGCGCCTCAACGCCTTGCGCTGCATCAACAACCAGCAACGCACCTTCACAAGCCGCTAATGATCTGGATACTTCATAAGAGAAATCAACATGTCCGGGCGTATCAATAAAATTAAGCTGATAGGTTTCGCCATCTTTGGCCTTAAAGTCCAGCGTAACACTTTGGGCTTTAATCGTGATGCCTCGCTCTTTTTCAATATCCATGGTATCGAGTACTTGCGCTGACATTTCCCTGTCACTTAAACCCCCACAGATTTGAATAAAACGATCCGCGAGTGTTGATTTACCATGATCAATATGCGCGATAATGGAGAAATTTCTGATATGTTTTAAATCCACTGTGTTTCAACTGGTTATTAAGGTTGTTAAGGCGATATTGCTTCAGCGCTTGCGGCAATGAATGTCATCAAGGCATTTTTATGTACTTGATAAAGTGGCAAATTATAACAGAGTTAGTCATGTGCTAAGCGCGAAATGCTGTTAAGCAAGCAATTAATAGTTTTTTATTCACCACAAAGGCACGAAGGACACGAAGTTTTCTTTTATGTTTCCTTGGTGGTGATACTCTTTTCGGATAGATATTTTGTTTCAGCTGATGATAAGGTTGGTGATTCTGACAGGGATGCAAAAATTCAACAGACGGCAATGCCGTTAAGGAACGGGCACGAAATAACTTGAGCACCATGTAGGGGCGGATAAATCCGCCCCTACATGGTGCTCGCAATGTCTTGCTGGCGATTTTATTTAATGCGCATTCCTAAGTTTAGTGTCTCATGGCAAGATAAACCGTTCGCTGAGCGGAGCCGAAGCGAGCAAAATCACTTCGACTCCGCTCAGCGAACGGCTTAACTTAATGACATTACAACAGACTGTTTTTAATGTCGATTATTCATTTCGTTGCCTTATAAACACGGCAAAGCGAGGTATTCCAGATCGAGTAAACCCCTGATATCGATAAGTCACCAAGCTTCCAAGCGCTGGCGGGTTTTTTCTTTGTTGCTGGGTAAAACCACTGCCTATGTAAAATTCCTTGCCGTTATCTATGCGGACTTTGATAGCGCCCATCAAGCCGGTATTTTTCCCCTTACCGGGTTTATAGCCAATAACAATGGCTTCTGCATCTTCAAAGGGTTTTAATTTAAGCAAATCATCACTTCTGCCGCTATGATAAAGCGCGTTTTGGCGATGCAACACCAAACCTTCTCCGCCTTGCTTGACCAATGTATCAAGCTTGTCCATTAAGGCCTTATTGGAAGCTACACGAAACTGCTCAATCATTTGCAGATGAGGTGTCGTTGCCAGTTGACGCATGGCTTCAACACGCTCGGTAAAAGTACCGCCATGAGCAGGCAAATCAAACACCATAAACTTGACCGCTTTCCAACCATCATCGGGGCTTTGCTTTCGAACTACCGAAACAACGTCTTGATAATGCCCCCGCCCCATCCATAATTCACCATCCAACAACTGGTCAGGAAAGCCTTGTATAAACCATGCAGGCACCATAAAAATACTGCCACCACGAGAGATCAGTTGTTTGCCATCCCATCTGGCTCGAACTCCATCAAGTTTTTCACTTACCCAAAACTGCGTAACATCTTCATTTTGACGATAAGTGTTGGCCAGCATTATCTCAGGCGCTTCATTTGCGACAACGGGTAGTGTGATTGCCAATAGCAGCACTATGAGAAAATACTTGATACGGGAGAAGGAAAGGGGGCTTTGTGCAGATTGATAAGCAGACATGGTTTTAACCTCTGCGGATTCTAAAAGACCTTGATTACGAATACCTGTTGAACCACTTGATTGTTCAATGATTCATTTATGCAATAACAGGGTTTACTCCAGTGTTAACAGCCGTATCATGACAAACTTTTTTATAAAGTTCTTGGTTTTTTTTCAGGGTATAGTCCATTTCCTGTTCAAAGTCCAAGCGGTTATCGCTATCAGTTTCTTGTATTTTGATTTTATTTTTTGGCAAGTTTTTTAGTATTTCAAGCAAGGCTTCATTTTCCTGGTCTGTTTTTCACGCTGTTTTGCACCGGTTGTTGCGGCTTTGGTCAAGCCGCTTTTAAAACTTCTCACACACAGGCACACACCGGTTTTCAAATAGGCTAACAGATAACATCCCTTGAAGGAATCGTATCTGTTGGCATTGAAAAATTTCTATGGTTATCTTTATACAACACCCAGGAACACGGCTAATGCCCGATTAACGGCCAACATGTCTTCTTCTGCTAGACGTCCAAGCACGCTCCCTATTTTTTCGCGTGGAATGGTTTGTACTTTAGACATCTTTCCTAAATACAGTCATAGCGTAAGTTAACAAGAGCAGCCACTAAATTCCATGTCAGGGAGTAATGCTTGTGCTTACCCCGATAAACATCTTTGGTAATTCTGAAGATTTTGCATCGG
>NZ_JAOEGU010000024.1 GCF_025583945.1 Methylobacter psychrophilus | reverse complement strand
GAACTCCAGGCAATTTTTTTAAGCTTGCCAAAATACGAGTCCACTCTTCATCACTTAATTTTATCCGCTTCATTTCATTCAAAATGGCTTATTCTACCGGATTGGTGAAACGTCAACAGAACCTAGGTGAGTCAATACCATCTGCGTTTGCTTATAAATCAATACTTTACTGTACATGCTTTTAACTGTTATTTATTAACGCGTGCTGCATATATCTTTTTGTTCGGACTAGTCGCCTATACCCAAAAATTATTTTCTCCCCACAATTAATGGCAAATTTTCCTAAACGGTTGTCCGCAACTTGATATTTTCCAAGAAATTCAACATCCCTTCCATTTTTGCCAGCCAACCCTCGCTTAAATTTATAAGTCCCCGGATTTGCTTGTGGATTTATGCCGTTAAGATCGTAATAGAGGAAGCCATTTCCTTTTAACCACTTCATAAATTCCCACTGAACTAAATAAGATCCATTTGTTTTCATTCCAATGTCACTCGTCGCCCCGACCAAGTAGACGCCAGTCTTGCCGATCATTGAGAAAATAGCACCGGCGCAAGTCTTACCGTCTAACCGAGCGAGTATAATTTTCAGTTTGTGACCCTCCGGCAAATCTTTTTGAACCCTTTTTAAGTGAGTTATATCGTTAAGCTCAACAAGCGTTTTACGATTTACCATTTCCTCATAGATTTTTTCAAACTCTTCAAAAAAACTTTCCTCTTCTCCTGACACCAATTCCAGACCGTTTCTTTCTCCACGATTAAGACAATTTCGCCACTTCTGATCAAGAGTGACTCTCAACTCATCAAGAGAGGGTGTAAGATCTCTGATTAATGTTCGGTCAGTCTTGCTATTGTCTTGGTACTTATAGCCCTCTTCCTGAAGAATTATATTCAACTCCGCATCACAATCCCGGTAGGCCAGAGGGTAAATTTGCAGAACCAATCCCCTGCGATGGGAAAACTCATTACGAAGGGCGCGGAGTGCCTGGCGAAAAACTTCAGTTTCGTCCTGATTATCCTTTAACCGCCACATCGGCCCCCATCTTAAGTAAGCAATCCCGATTTTTGTTCCTGGCAATCGTAGAACTCTTGCTTGCGCTGCCGCGACAATTGTTTCCTTTTGTTTCAGGATCATGTGTATAACGCCAGAACGTCCATAACGTATAGTATCGTAGGGATGAGTCTGATAAATATTTGCATCCTGGAAGGTCTCCATGAGATTCCCCCAATACTCATTATCGAAATGACCAAATTCCGAACTATATTCTCCGCTTAATACTTTCATATATACCCATTTTCTCTAAACGTAAATTAAGTTTTTTGGTTTTACAAAGCCAATTCTTGACTGGCCAGTCATAAACGAAAGGTCGCGAAAAAATATTTTCAACTTTGCCTGACTAACACAAGAATATAAAAATATAATAATCACAATTTTTTAATTTAAAAATCAGCCAACTCTTATAAAGATAAGTAGGTACCTATAAATTTTCAGATAATTAATTTCTATACCAACAGATACCATCTCTTGAAGCATATAGATTTTCAGAAATTAAATTTCCATTCGCTTCGCTGTAAACTTCTACGGATACCATCCCTTCAAGGGATGTTATCCGTTAGTATCGAAATTATTTATCTGAAAATCTATAGCTACACAAGTCCTACGGCTCCTTCTCCAAAGGGAGAAGGTTGGGATAAGGGAATGTAACTGCTTGATTTTACTCTCCTCGGCAATTGCTCCTGCATTGCTCTACCTCCTGCATCCGTGCAGTCGTCGGCAATTGCTCCTGCATTGCTCTACCTCCTGCATCCGTGCAGTCGTCGGCAATTGCTCCTGCATTGCTCTACCTCCTGCATCCGTCACCCCAGCCCTCTCCAACAAGAGATGGAGCTTGGCGCTTCTGCAACTCGTTGTTTTTATTATGAGGAAAATTTGTGTAGATACCTATGCTCTTGAAGGGCTGGTATCTGCATAAGCTTTAAATAACGCGTAGTAGAAATTTAAATTCTGAAAGTATATATATTAACGGTCATTGCCCTATTATCATGGACGCCATATATTAAAAATCTCTTTCTTTTATGATCTCTATTCCGTATTTGGCCAACAACTTACCTATATGATCACAATCTTTAATGAGATATTTCATGAATAAATGGTGTCCTAAAAATAAAAGAAATGGTAAGGCAAAAGTATACAAATGACACGCGACTAGCGATTTTAGAACTTCCCGCCTTGGTATTGAACGAAGCCTTGCCTCGCTTACACCCCTCAGTAAAGCTCTTTTTATTAAATATGTTCTCGTAAAGCGCTCTAATGGTACTGTCTCATATACATTTGCTTCATTACACCATACGAAAACGTGGCCTTTTCCAATCATTCTTCTGAAAAAATCACTATCTTCACCTCCAGACCTTCCAAATTGTGGATCAAATGGACTCTCATCGCCGTCAAGTATTTTTCTGTCAAATAAAAGGTTGCCTGTACGCGTATATTCAGCTTTAAGTACCATACCGGTTATGAATGATGTGCGCTCAAGTAACCCGCTTTTTGTAAGCCATTGTGGAGGTTTAATCGCGAAATGCGGTATCACAGGACCTAACACGCCATCAGATGTTGTTGAAACCCAAGTTAAGTATAGGTTATTAAGCCAAGTATTTTCCGGGAATTCATCATCATCAATGAAGGCGATTAAATCTCCCGAAGAATTTGCAACAGCCTTGTTTCTTGCCAAAGAGATATTTTGCTCAGATTCAACATGATAATGGATTTCAACAGAAGAGCGCTTTCTCCAGTCATCTACGATTGCTTTGGCAGATTGATTACTGTCATTATCTACGACCACGATTGAAAAATTAAATTTTCCACGTTGTTGATTTTGCAATTCTTGCAAACATCTATCAAGCATTGCGGGCCGTTTGTAGGTGAGTATACAAACCGAGATACAATGGTTATTTTTATTAGTCATTATTTGTTTGCAATGTCCATTATTTCTTATATTGTGTAAGTAATGATTCAAAAGTCTTTCAATATTTTTAACATTACCAAGCTCTTCAAATAATTATAGTCTATGAAATCTACCGTATGTGATTTTGTTAAAATACTTTTGATCAGCGACTTAATAGGTATTTATGAAGTGTTTCTTCATCGAATACACCAATCTTGAATTTATGGATAGTTCTCCACGCGTATCTAACTCTGCCAGCTGCAGTCAACATCTTCTTGGCGATATAGGCGACCAAAACCTGGTGGCAAGAGAAAAATTCGAAACTGACTAATGCTCTCAACGAGAAGTTCACTTTCGCAACTGTTATACCACAAACCTTTGGCTTTTTTGGGGGGCACTGAATAATTAGTAATGACCTTGCAGTTTCTCTACGTAAATCTACAAGATTAAATACACACATGGGTCTGTCAACTCATTCTATCGTTTAAAGCATTTTATTCTAAACGAAGTGCATTGAAGAGAGCCTTCCCTGGCACTCCCATAATCATGGTTAAAATTAAACTAATTGCGTACTGATAAAGAAATACTTAATCTAAAGTATTCGTAAGTTGGTCGGAGCGGCAGGTGGAGTTGGCGTTGGAACAATAACACCGCCTTGCAAAGGATGAGGATAAGTGTAGGGGGTATAATAAGCCGTCCAGGTGTTGTTTGCTGTACATTTATATAATGTACCGGATAGAGGTGTAGAGGGATGCGCTCCTACCATTCCCGTTAGGTTTGTTGTTGATTGATCTGTTGCCCAATACCCTACTTCTTTTGTACACGTTGCAGGACGATTAGCCAGGGTTCCTGCTCCCATTCCTGATGTTCCGTTAAAAGATGCGGTGTAGTCGTAATAGTCTCTATTTGCTTTGATATGATTACCTGACGAATTGATAACCATAAACGGAACGTTACCATTTGTCTCGGTTCTATTAAGCCAACCATACACGGGAACAAGCGGTTGATTATATCCCGCTGGAGGAGAATTAACCCATAACGCTGCATCTCCGCCGCGCCCTATCTGATCACGGCACGGATAGCCGGTTGCATCCTGATTGCCGTCCCACAGTGAGGTTCCATTGCATTGACCGCCAGAGCCTACCGCAGAATAACTTCTGACATTATCAAGAGCAATTCCGTCGTTGCTCCAATTCCCGATGACACTATTGTAAAACACAACCCCTGTTCCGCCACGAATACGGAAAGGAAAATAAATGTTGGAGCCAGTATTATTTATAATATTACCGTAAATCTCCCATTTTCTCTCAGCTCTGTTATCACCCATAACCGAATGCGCTTCTGTATCTAATCCGTTCATAGTGTTATACCGGAATACATACCTCCCGCCATAGTTTCCGTCTACGCAATTTACACCGCCTGACCCTGTATTACAGATATTATCTTCGATATATACGGCTGATGGTCCGCCAATATCAAGATTGGTTATCCACAACTGGTTTTGCATTGTACCCTCCACCATCATATAGTTGGTTCCGTCTATACGAACGCGCATGTTGTTGAGTTCGTTATTGTCAACCAGTCCAGTTACAATCACAGGGGGGTTAATGTTTCTTGACATGACGGCAATACCATCAGTCCACGTCGAAAATGTGAGTCGGCAATGATCGATGCGGAAATTGTATCCATCGGCATTAATTATACCTCCTGAAAAGCCGAACCCCGTGACTCTTGATCCGGACTGACCCAGATTGAACGCTCCTCCAGAAATTATCGTTGAGTTCATCCCGGCGCCCATCAAGGTTAACTTCTTTGTATTCGCTATGGTTAAGTTGCCCGACCATGTACAGTTCCCGGCAGGAACGGAGACTATATCTCCCGTATTGGAAGAATTTATAGCCGTTTGAACGTTTGCTTGCGAACAACTCGCTGCTGTGATTGTTGCAGCGTACACTCCACCAATCAGAAAAAAGTAGATGGCTAAAACCATCGCTATAAATATCGTTAATCGTTTTTTCATGTCAAAGTCCTCGTTGATTTTTCTGTTTGCTAGGTATTGAAATAGATCCAGCCTCGTAAAAAATATAGAATAATTTTGCTGAAATTATATTTAAATATAGACGTTTAACTTAGTCAAAATCTGGCGATTACTGCCAACTATTTGGAGTAATTGGCAGTAATCAGCGAACCAATCAATACCCCAGCCCAAACACAGACATAGCCGAATTGGTTTGGTATGCTGTTCCCGTCCAGGTACCAGGTAATGTAGTCAGTCTGTTGGAAGAACTTGATTCCATCCGGCCTGTTGCAGAGCCTATTCGGTTAAGGTATGCAATTTGTCCTTTCGACCCCAGTATTGCAATCCAATAGGGTTGTGTAGCAGTAACCGAGGCTACCGGAATCGGTACCGTATTCCATGCTCCTGACTTAAGTGTGCTCAGTGAACCTTGAGCAACAAGCGCTCCTGGATGACCGTTATTGTCTTTATAGACACCGGCAACCAGTGCCGTAGCCGTTGAACTGGCATGCAGATATACCTGTACAGCATTTACTATTCCGGACTTTTGAGGAACTGTCTGGAATGCTTGTGCCTTGCCCTGAGTATTATAACCAACCCAAGGCTCCAGGGTCTGATTGCCCATGATAAACTTCGGCGGATTTGTCACACTGATTGCGGTCGCCAGATTATAGCTAACTTCCGCTGCGGTCAGAGCTCGATTGTAGATACGTACCTCGTCAATATAGCCTTGAAAAAACTCACTCCACATATTGTTTCCACCGATACGTAACACACCTGCAGATTGTTGGATCAAACCATTCTGCGTTTGCATACCGACTTGTAAGCCATTGACATAAAGCCGCTGATATTGTCCATCATAGGTTGCTACAAGGTGCGACCACTTATTCACCAGCAATTGACTGGGGCCTGAGACGTAACTGTAACTTCCAGCATTGATAAATGAAATAGGTACAGGGTTATGCTCCATCGAATAGAGACTATATAACTCATGCGTAGAGTTTTCTTTCAATATTACAGTCCTGTCACCAGTTGTGGATTGTGGATATACCCATGCCTCGAGCGTCATCCCTATTGAAAGATCCAGTGAAGGACTGTCATTGACAGTAATCCAGTCATTTACACCGTCAAATTTTAGCGCTTTCCCGCTATGCCCGTTAGGGATACTGACGGCTTCTCTAATTGTGCCATGATTACCATTTCCTGAAGCATCAGCAACAGTCGTACCACTGATTTCCTCAAAACCATAGGCCGCTACCAAGCCAACTAAACTACTGACTGCAACTGGTGGAGGAGGAGGCAAAACAATTGGTGGTGGTGGCGGTGGCAATGGTGCCGTGACAGTAATTAGATTCGGATAAGTCTTGGAAATGCTTCCACTGGGTGAAACTGCAGTCAAACTGACTGAATAAGTCCCTGCGGTTGGATAGGTCACGCTAACAACTTGAGCCGTTGAGTTCGTGACAGAAGGTGTCGATGATCCTGGAAAAGCCCATACCCAACTCGTAACTGTCCCCGTTGTCTTGGGTGTAAAATTCACCATCAAATTCTCGACACCACTGGTTACGCTTGGTGTAAAATCCGCCGTTACTATAGGTGTAACAGGTACCGTTAACGTCGCTTCATTGGAATAAGCACTCTGGATAGTTCGTGTTGTATCATAGGCCTTCAACCTGAAATAGTAGGTAGCGCCTTCTTGCAAGCCCTGAACGGTATAACTGGTCGTTTTACCTACATCAACGTTTGCCGTATAATTGCCGCTATTTTGACCATAATACAATATATAACCACCTACATTGGTTGACGTACTGGCATCCCACGCCAAATTTGTGCTTGCTCCTACCACCGAGGTTGGTGGCTGATAGTTAAACATATAGGCCTTCCATGAGCCGGCGATTAACAGGGCAATCAGAACTCCCAGCACTGCTCCACCCAAAGTTGCCGAATAAAATGTCTTGGGCTTTGAGCTATTAAGTTCTCGCCAGCGAGGATATGCAACCAAGGCTAATAATGCTAATCCGGCAAAGATGATGGCCAGTACCAGCGCTAAAATCCATTCCGGTCGACCATAAAACCAAAACAGCCAATTGGGAATGCCTTCCCCATTACTCGCTGAGGCTGTTTGCCACAACAGGAAACCTAATATCATTGAAAAGCCCGCGCTAATAAACGAGCTGCGTAAATCGATTCTAATATTCATAACCGCACCCTCACCTAAGTTTAACTTATTGATTCAACTACGAAATGGCTATTTTAGATATAGACTTTCAGAAATTAAATTTCCATTCGCATCGCTGTAAACTCCTACGGATACCATCCCTTCAAGGGATGTTATCCGTTAGCATCGAAATTATTTATCTGAAAATCTATAGTCCCTTGAAAATATAAACATCTACACAAGTTTTACTGCCTGTTTAACAGAACAGGGAGTTTTATATCTTTATAACTCATTGTTTTTATTATGCAGAAAAATTGTATGAATACCTATGTTTTAAAAGGGCAATATATTCCAAGTAATTAATATTTATTGTAATTTTATCTATTTATACGACAAGAATTATCTTTATATATCGCTGAGTCCAATCGTTTAGTTAAAAGCATAAATAATTGAAGAAAAGGCTTCTGTATATTAACTCTTTCTTTTTTCAGGATATTCGGTAAAAACAACCCCATTGGACTATTTCTATTACCTTTAAAATTTATGGTTATTATAAATAATAACCGATTCTGCTGGCAACTTTAAAAACAATATATCTCATAAGAAAATGTGCTTACTTTTACCGCGACTCACAGTTTGAAATACAGACTTGACCAGATATCTTAAATTACTGATAACAACTTATTATTTACATTAAAAGTAGATAACCAATTGATTTATAAATATCGTTTTCAATATATTAGGAGGCCATAAAGCCCCTGTAAAAACTGTATTTAATCTTCATAACAAACACAAAAACTATTTGTATAAATATATGTTGATGCAATAAATATAATCTTTTGAATTTTTTAAATAGACTGACTATATCTCGATAAAATGAATTTTTATATCTAACGTTAAAACATACGCGCAAGCATTAGTCAGATCGTAAGAAATAACAAACCAGCATGGTTAAGCACCCTCCCCCTTTGAAAATTGGGAATCAGGGGTAAAGTAAAACGAATGGTATATTTAAAACTTCCTCTTTCTAATCGGCAACCATTACATGAATCACCTGGAGCACCTACTTTTAGTGTTTTTGATATTTGCTGCAGATTAGATGTACCTTCTGCCATTCATGGCTGCGTCACTCCAGTATAATCTACAAGGACCAACTGAATACAGAGTTTACAAGAACAAATATCTGTCCATACAAGAAGGCTGTTTCAAAGAGGGGAAGCAAATTATTTGTATCATTTTATTGCGAGCAATCTTGGACAAAATGATAGGATCAGAACACGCATGAAAAAAGTTGGGCAACTTAAAACACACACTCAGTTCATCTGTCTATAAATTAATACCCTTCTGGTAAATTTATGCATGTTTCATAGATTGCAATTAGAAGCTATACTCCGTGCAATTACTATTACGGATTCTTAAATGCACTTAACACCATATATTACAAAGGGTTAATGTGTTTCTGTTTTATGTTTTCCGCATTCGTTACCGTGCAGAGTATAACAACGGACTATTGTTAACAGTAATATATAAAATGTTCATAATTCCAGTAGCCGGAAAAATAGTAGCACTACAACCATCAATAAACAATACGTACAAATACCTACAGATACTAACTAAAAATCAAATTACTTTGCTATTCCAAGCGCTCACTTAAGAAACTGTTGAGCAGTTTAAGAAAAAAACCAAGCATTGATACTGCTTGAGCAAGTTAATTTTTTATGGGAAAGCCATGCATTCCATCCCAAGAATAGTTTAGAGAAAGCATCACTAAATTAGAATCGCTCACCCCCGTATTTATATTGGCTACATTGTTGTCTTGCTGATAATCCTGCCAACGATAACTATAACTGCCTCTCAGTCTCCAGTTTTTTTCAAGCTCCCAGACAATGCCTGGAGATGCAGTAAAGTAACTACGGTTAAATTGGCTGGTTATATTATCAGTCGACTGCCCGCCGATTGATTCGCTACGTGAATAACTACTGACAAGATCCAGCACAACATGCCGGGATAATCGGTACGAATAATTGGCAAATATGGATCTGGTTTGTAGTGTTTGCCCAATGGCACTCGGATTAACCGAGTTAGAATATCCGCCAGAAAATTTGGCCAACTGGCCATTAAAATTTAAACTGATATTGGCAATACTCCCTAAAGACAACGAAGAGGCCTGTCCAGACGAACTTTGTTTGGTATCAACCCAAACTGGGCCACCGCTCGCACTGACTGCCCAATAGTGGTTAATGGTGTAATTGGTTCCCAGTTGAAAGCCAAACAGATTTTGAGTCGATGAGTCTGACCCTGTGTATTGGATATTGGAAAAAACAAGCTTTCCATTTAAAGAAAGCCGTCGACTCCATAGATGATTAGCACTCAGATTAACAGCGTAAGTATCATTACCACTGAAACCTATGTCAGTATTTGAAGCGATGCCACCTAAAGAGTTGCTGTAGCTTGTTTTGGAATATGAAGAAGCCAGGATCATTTGATCACGAGCTGTCCACTGCCAAGTCCACGAGGGTGCCACTCGATAATCTGTAGACTGACTATTAGGTACCAATATCCCGGTCTGGGTGAGTTGTTGAGCATAAGAACAGCTAACGGTATACCCGCCATTTAAACTAAAGACACTGCGCTTGGTGCGGTAAGCATTGTTTAAACCCAGATTATAATTATCACAATCCCAACGCGAATCATCGTAACGACGAATATCACCCTGCCCTTGAAAGCCAATATCCAAGGATTCTGTCTTGCGGGCGGCTTGTAAAACTGGTGTTAAAAGGTATCCAACAACAGCTTCTTTGCCAATAGTACTCAAGGCAATATTATCATTATACTGAAATTGTTGTCCCAAAGATCCTTTCAACGTCCATTCGGCTGCACTTAACTCTCTCCCGCAGCCAATACAGGCGATAACAAGCAATGTCATTATTTGGTTCCAGCGCATGCTTTTCTGAAACAAATCAAGGTACAACGATAGTATCGCCGCTTTGCAACAGGATATTCGATTCTATGTTTTTTCCATCCTCAATATCGCCATACTCGAAGGGCAAAGATTTATTACGTCCGTCTGTTTCACTCCTTAAAACGATGATGTCATTTTTTTTTGCAAATGT
Source organism: Methylobacter psychrophilus (assembly GCF_025583945.1). GTDB lineage: Bacteria > Pseudomonadota > Gammaproteobacteria > Methylococcales > Methylomonadaceae > Methylobacter_C > Methylobacter_C psychrophilus. Next base: position 48,201 of record NZ_JAOEGU010000024.1, on the reverse strand, counting down.
CGTCAAACCACCCGCCATGCTCAAGGCTTGTATAACATTTGTGGGCCTTTTCATGACGAATGCACCCGGATGAGCGACCTCGCCGGCAACATAAATTATATTACCCTCTGCAGCAAGCAGCCTGACATTTATTTGGGAGTCAGGAATAAATTTACTCAACCGTTCCCGCAGCAAGCTAACCAAGTCTTCAGTCGTTTTACCGGCAGCAGCGACGTGACCAACCAAGGGAAAAGAGATCGTACCATCCGGCAGCACAACGACCTCCTGTTTTAAGTCCTCCTCCTGCCAAACCGTAATTTCCAGCTTGTCACCTGGGTTAAGTCGATAAATATCTGCCGCAAAGGCAAAAGACTGGCTAGACAGCCAAAGTATGCAACCGAAAAAAAACACCACGGCATTGCCCCTATAATATGAAAAAATCAAACTCTTTAAGATGAATCTGGTCATTTGTTAGTAATCCGAAATCGTCGCGTTAATTTATCAACGTATGTTTTAATCGCATATTTATCGTTTCTATACGCTTGGCATTTTTAAAAACAAGCATACCTTTTCAAATAAATAATTTTCCTGCGGCATCAAGAACATCACTGATTTTAAAAATCTCTTGTAAGTATAGTTGGAAATTTAATTTCCGGACGTGAGTAGGAACGTTTTTTCGTTTCTACAACTTAGGCGATTTCTGAACAAAACTTGACTCACTAATGTATAGCTGTAGCTATACATTTTCAGATAAATAACTTCTATACCAACAGATACCACCCTTGAATGATGGTATCTGTAATGGCTTTAACCCACTATTTATTAATAGATGAGTAGTTACGATTAAAGCAATTTTTCCAACATCCGTCGCTTAAGATCAGCCCACTGATTTAGCTGATCGGCATTACCGACCAGTTGCCCACTACCTTTGATTTTCGCCAACCATAAACTGCGGCCATTAAAACTATAAACCGGTAACAAATCATTACGATCTGTCGCATAACGGATATTAGGCTTGAGGCTGTCTAATACCAAAGGTACAGCCTGAGGAGATTCAAAATAAGTCAGTACCATATGCGAGAGATTAAAATCCAATGCCTTAACATAAGTAATTCGCAGTTTACTTTCATCAACGCCAATTTCTAGTAATGTAAAATATTTGGCAATTGAAAAATCCTCGCAATCACCAGCGCCCTTGGCTAAAAATTCGAGAGGTGTCGCCCAATAGTCGTTCTTTAGCCATAAAACGGAGTCGTCGACAAAGTTGATATTACGATTAAAAAAATTATTAACCTGCTCGAGTTTATCTTGCTCTGTCATTATTTTTCCAGTGTCCATCAATTTCTGCCAACCAACAAAGCGCTGCCTCGCGGCCGAACCATATTTTTTCTCAATCTTATCCAGCATAACAGGCTGAAGTTGCAACCAACCTTCAACACTGCTTGGTTCTGAAAAAAATGCACTAATGATAAATACACTATAAAGTATAACTATAACAACAATTATAACAATAATGCGACTAGCTATAAGGTATTTAACGGCTGGCACCGGCAATCCCTATTGTCTTTAAAAAAAGATAGTCGTTATCAGCATGAACATTTTCAGCCAATACCGTAATATCCAACAAGACTCCCATTTGTTGGATAGCCTGAACAAACCGGTACTTTTTTTCGGACAGACTGATACCGTTGCCAATTTCTCTGGCAAGCCTTATAAAATCGGGGTTAAGCTTTTTTGTAAGCTCAGGTGGCATTGATTGGCTTTCAAAGCGCTTAATCATCACTCTGCCGCCCCATTGATGTACTACATCAATAAAATCAATATAGGTCTCCAAATCTTGGGCTACTGCATATGCTGAAAAACTAAATACCAGCTGTTGAGTTACCAATGGATTATTTTTAATAAGCTTTTCCAACCAAAGGCGAAAACCGATATTTTTGATGGTGTCAGTTGACAAGTTAACAGCAACAGCATGTGAAATCTGAGCGTTAAAAATATAATCCAACACCTTATTGATTACGCCTTTATCCAGATCGATAATTTTAGCGAGTTTCTCGGCAATTGAGATAAAAGGCCCAATGGCGACTAATTGGCCGCTCTTGTCATGTACTTGAGTAAAAGCTTCTTCCATGACAAGCTGTTCAGTTTGAAAACAGGTAATTTGACCAACATAAGACAGCGAATAGTCGGCATTATCAATACAATTAAAAACCAATTCCTTCCAGGCAAAAATGTCTCTGGCAAAGCTCTCGTCGGAACGAATGTAATAACTGTTTGGGCCGATTAATCGTGCCTGTTCATAAGCCTCATGAGCAGACTCCAGTATGCTTTCAGGAGTACCTATTGAATTAACCGGGGCTATACCAATATGCGTCAGGCCAGACTTGGCATATTTTTCGCCAAGTTCGAAAAAATCGTTGCTTAATGCTTTGGCAATTGATTCAATCAGCTCACTATTGGCGTTCTTGATCAACATTGCAAATTCGCCACCATAAAAACGGTAAGTTTTCATTATGGTATCTGCATGTTGTTCTTCCGAAATTTTCAATTTTTCAGCAACGGCTTGCAGAAGTTCGTCAATAATATCGTTGCCTCTCTCTCTGGCAAGATTAGGTAAGCTGTCCACTCTGATTATCATCAGATAAGCCGGACTATAAGCCATCATTAGATTCATAATATCAGTTTCGAATACCGCTTTTTTATAAAGCCCGGTTAAATCGTCACGCAATAGACTTGCACCCATTTTGTCTAACTTACTGTTAAGAGCAATAATGGTATTTTCTATTTTTTTCGACATCTTATTGATCGATACCGTGATATTTCTTACTTCAGTAGTCCATGGCAAGTTTTCTATTGTTTCAAAATGGCCGTCAGCAATGTGTAGAGCACAGTCATTAATTCTTTTTAATGATGACAATGTTATTTGCAATAACAGCACTAACAATATAATCGATAATGCAAAAGTCATTAACGAATAGTAAAACGAAGTTTTAGCCTGTTGATAGAGTTTACTATAAGCAAAAGAAGGATTTATAGTGACATACACCACACCGCGTATCATCCAGTTGTAACTTATTTCGCTTTGCGCAATAATTAAAGGCATAGGCAAATAACTGATAAACCAACTTGGTACCCCGTCAATACTTTTACCATTAGTCAAAGAGATCAACTCTTTATTATTGGCATCAACCAGACGAATTTCCTGATAATACCCCATATCGAAAATGGCGCTGACCATGGTTTTTATTATTGGATCACTAGTATCCATCATGTAGGGACTTAGCGACAAACCTAAAGAGGTTGCCGTATCTTGCGCATGACTTTGCGATTCGCCTTCCAGATAAGTCTTGATATTTTTGACACTTAATACAAAGTTGACACTAAAAAGTATTAAAAATAAGGCTGAAATTAATATTAACAGTTGTTTTGATAAGGACATTTATACACCAGAATTTATGCGCTTGGCACTAAGAATTAATGTCGAATGAAGGTCGTTGTTTAATCTGGTTACTTCCAAAAGCTTTACCAGCTTTTTAAGGTCTCTCCAACTATAGTCTTTTAGAAGTTAAGTTTCCAAATATAACAGAAAAAAGCGTTTAAAATCAATGTTATTTCATATACTAATTGGAAGTTATTTATCTAAAAGTCTATAGGTAGAAAAAATAATTATAGCGCCCAAAAAGCTTGAATCAATCATTGTGCATCCTAAATTCTTATATCCGGTTTTTTAGTTTATCACTCATCTTTTTTAACATGGGGATGTGGGATTCTAAATAGTCGTAAATCTTCGCTTCGGTTTTTGCATGATGCAACCGATCAACATATTGAGCTAAGGTGATATCCGAGAATTAATATACCCAAGTCAATATCTTCGTCAATTTGCATGAGTAATTTATAGATATCTGAGGAAGAAGAAAGGTCAGAGAAAATGAAATACAGCCTCTAACAAAGTATTTGGAGTATTTTTATTTTAGGCATAAAAAAAGCAATTACTGATTAAATCTAACTGCTTGTTTTTATTTATTATTTGATGGTTGATCGTGCGCGATTCGAATGCGCAACCATCGCATTAAAATTCCCCAACCTACTACTTTAAACTCCTTTTATCTTCCTATAATTAACAGGATAGCACACATAAAAAGTAGCTCCAAGTAGTTGTGCATCGTTCTAAGTATTTGATTGTTTTTTGGCGATGCGCATTATTTGTACACCAAAATGCGATGTTTAGCTTTGATTTAACGTGGGATCAAGACATTGCCTAAACACTTCTTACCGATATTTCAACAGCCTTAAAAAAACTCACACAGACTATTGCTTATAATAATTTCAAGAATGTTGTCAGGATCTAATCACGCCCATTAATATGAAATATTCCGGGGCCGCCTTCTTTACAATGTAATGGGAAACCGGTAGAACTCTACGTAAGCAATCTCAATGCCGATAACAACTGGTAATGGGATTGGAAAATATCAATCGACATTCTACGAAAAAACTCACTATGAACCGTACCGAACGCTTTTATCGTATTGACCAGCTACTGACTTCCCACAAGTTGCTAACCCGCCAAGCATTGTTGGATGACCTGGGCATTTCCTGGGCGACCTTAAAACGTGATCTTGCTTACCTGAAGGATCGATTCAATGCACCCATCATCTTTGATTACTCGGCTGGGGGTTACCGCTTCGATACAGCCAATGTCGGCCCAGCCTATGAGTTACCGGGGCTATGGTTCAATGCTGATGAGACCTATGCACTATTGACTATGCATCGCTTGTTGTCCGAACTGGAGCCCGGCTTACTGGCTCCGCATGTTGCCCCCTTGCTCTCTCGTTTAAACAGCATTTTGGCGCAAAATACGGTTGAGTCATCTCAAGTGATCGAACGCATACAACTCACCAGCATTGGTAAACGCCTTAAAAATCCAACTTATTTTGGTCTGGTATCACGTGCCACCTTGGCTCGACAACAACTCAATGTTCGTCATTACTCCCGAGAACAGAACCATTACACTGATCGCATACTTTCGCCGCAGCGACTGGTCTTTTATCGCAATAATTGGTACCTGGATGCCTGGTGTCATCAACGGCAGGCATTACGACGCTTCTCGGTAGATGCATTAGAAACCATTGAGCTACTTGCTGAACCGGCTCATGAGGTTTCTGATGCCGACATGGCAGCAGAATTTGCCAGTAGTTATGGTATTTATTCAGGTTCCGAAGCGCATAGCGCCCGTCTGCGTTTTTCACCGGCAGCGGCACGTTGGGTAGCTGATGAATCGTGGCATCCAGACCAGATTGGACAGTACGATACGGAAGGCTACTATATTCTGGAAGTACCTTATGCCGAGCCGACTGAATTGCTCATGGATATTTTGCGGCACGGACTGCATGTTGAGGTACTTGCCCCCCCAGCGCTACGACAAACGATCTGTGAGGTTATTCAAGGCATGACGAAGTTATACCCGGCAGCAAAATAATAAACCGGAAAAAACTTATCTTTTTTCAAAAGGCGCACTATTTGAGCCTAATGCACGCTACACTCATTTCTATTGCGGTCGAACAGCCGCAGTAAACCCATCGAACGGTTTTTATCAGCGTTAACTCATAAGGTGCTCAACACAAATGTCACATCATTCGCGTAAAATTTCTACTGTATTAGCGGCTGTTTCTTCCTTCATTTCTTACCATGATAAAGCAGATTATGAAGGGGTTATCATTGTTGTGCGCCAGAGAAACGGTCTCTATGATGCCTTTACTGGCGGTAGCGCCGATGATCCTGATTACGCCGAAGACTGGGGTGCGGCCCAATTTATTGTCGAAGCGATATTCGAGGATATGGCTGCCATGGCTGAGGACAATACGCCGCAACTACAGGTGATTGGCGGAGGCGATACACCGATGCCAGTGGAATCTGCCATTCCCCAACTAAGCGATTACCCCGAGATAATGCAAAAAGTCTACCATAAATCACTACACCCCGGCACTCGCCTTAATGACAAGGGTGAGCTTGTTGATGACCCCGGTGTTTGTCATCCCCGACTTAACGATCAAGGCAAATGGGTATCCATCTATCATCCCACAACACCCCAACCCATGTCGGCGTTTGCTGATCCGTGCAGCGCTGCCGTGATGTTACCCAATGGCCAAGCACCAGCGATCTTAAATGGCATTGACTTTCAGGCTTGGCAGTCAGCGCCCACAACTCTCGCAGGCTGGGTACACGTTGATGGGCAACTGGTTATGGATGAACCCGTCTTAGTGCCAAAACAAGGTAAAAAACTGGCAGCAGGGGTTGTAATTATGGAACCTGATGGTCGCTTTTGGCTGGTGGCTCCAACCAATGCTTTTGGTGGTTACAAGACCACTTTTCCCAAAGGTCGCCTGGAACCGGGCATGAATCCTCAGTCAACAGCAATCAAAGAGGCTTTTGAAGAAGCCGGATTGCAGGTCGAAATCACGGGACTGATCGGCGACTTTGAACGCACAATGACGATCACCCGATACTACACGGCACGTCGGCTTGGTGGCTTGCCTACCCAAATGGATTGGGAATCACAAGCAGTACTGCTGGTGCCAAAACTGCAACTGTTGAAGGTACTCAACCATGCCAATGATCATGCGGTGATTCAGGTGATGAACAAACTTAATCTTGGAGTGAACAGGAATAACGACAAAATTTTGATAGCCTCTATAGGTGGTGAAGGCGGCGGAGCAACTATTTATGGCCGCCAAACCGATAATACCTGGGCATTTTGGCGCGAAGGCTCTTCCATGGATGATGACGACATTGATATCTGGATTCCTTACCGCTCGGAGCCCGTTCCGGAACTGGATGAAGCACTACCTCCCTGGTGGATGAACGCTTACCCGACGGAAATCAATCCGTCGTTTATACATTGGTTCAGAGAGCGCTATGAACAGCACTGCAAAAACGCTTCGGTATTCCCAGAGGACTCTTACTGCAGTGATAGAGACAGAGAAAGATGGTTGGAAATTCTGTATAAAAATCAGAAAATTCAACGGCAAGAGCTATGAATCTGCTTTTAGCCGCTGTAGCTGCGGCCAACTGTTACCACCTGCCGGCTGATCAACTTGCCTACTGCCGTGCACTTGAACATCAGGAGGTCGCTCACTGTTACAGTATTCAGGACAGTGCTTTGCGCACCGAATGTCGGGCACTATTACATCAGCAGCCCACGCTATGCGATGGTGTAACAAACCCTACCGAGCGCCGACTATGCCGATCGAAAGTTGAGAATAAGGCGCGGTAACCCATGCGATTACTCATCCTTTGTCTTAATTTTTTATTAACAGGACGTTGTTATGAAAGTATTTTATACGCCAAAAATGGTTGCCGACTCTGAATCATTCTCACCCAGCGCTTCCAAACCAACGTTAGTTGTTGAGTCATGGCTGGCGCATGGCTTCACTATTGATATTAGTGAACCAAGCCCGGTAACTCTTGAACAGCTATATCGTGCGCACAAGCCGAATTATGTCGATGGCGTCTTAACCTGCCGAATAGCTAACGGCTTTTACAATCATTCCAAAGCCGTGGCAAAGTCATTGATTTACACCAGTGGTGCAATGCTTGATGCCGCCAAATCTGCTATTTTAACAGGCGATGTTGCTTGTGCTCCCGTATCGGGTTTTCATCATGCTTGTTGGAATCAGAGCGGCGGATATTGCACCTTCAATGGCCTGATGGTTACCGCATTATCCTTGCTTGATGACGGTCTGGCCAAAAAGGTTGGCATTCTGGATTGTGACCAACATTATGGCAATGGCACCGATGATATTATTGATGAGCTCGGTATTCGGGATTTAGTACATCATCATACCGTTGGTAAGCGAAGCATTATGCCAGCTGATTTTTTTATTAAATTACCTGAATTGGTCTGGTCATTTGCTGATTGTGAGATTTTACTTTATCAGGCGGGTGCCGATCCACAGATTAACGATCCGCTGGGAGGTTGGCTAACCACTGAACAGTTAAGGTTACGTGATCAGGTTGTTTTTGAAACAGCAAAAGATATGGGCTTGCCGGTTGCCTGGAATCTCGCTGGAGGCTATCAGCGCGATAAGCAGGGAACCATTCGTCCTGTTCTCGATATCCACGACAATACCATGAGAGTTTGTCTTTTTGGGCATTAATAAAGCCATTGCAATAATTAATTGCAATATCCATCGGTTACAATGGAAAGAGGCAGAGAATATCTTATTGATTTCTTTCACATTCTTTTCGGAATGAATAAATAACTGGTGTAAATTCTATTAGCAGATTAATTGCTTTCTCTGGTTTAACTTTTGAGACCAGCCAGCGACAATAAAATTTTTAAATTACCTACCTGACAATATTAAAAAAACAATGGCCAATAATAAAGCAAGATCAATCAAAATATTTCTACTTGATGGCGACCCAGATGGAGTTCGGACGGCTGAAATAGACATGTCAACCATTCAGGCCATCGCCTTTCGACGTAGCCAGTTAGCTCGTGTAAAAGATGAGTTTAAAGAGATAAGCCGCCCAGGAGTCTATCTATTGTTAGGCACGAACCCAGATGATCCTGATAGCAACATTGTCTACATTGGGGAATCGGATGATGTTGCTAGGCGTTTATATATTCATAACAGCAATCATAGACAAAAACTAGAATTCTGGACTGACACTATTGCGTTAGTGAGTAAAGATGAGAATTTAACCAAATCCCATGCCCGGTATGTTGAAGCGATATTAATCAAAGCCGCCAGTGAAAATAATCGATGGAAATTAATTAACGACCAGCAGCCAACAGAAGCAGGAAAGTTACCTCGTCCTGATGCGGCAGCAATGAATAAATTTATAGAGCAATCAAAAACGATTACAGGAACATTGGGTTGGGATCTGTTTAAGCCGGTCACGGGTCATCATTTGGCAACACAGACCGATTCTGTTCAGCCCGGCAGCACTGAAAATCTGGACAGCCCGGAATTTTCTTTTTCAGGAGGAGGATTTTCGGCTAAAGCAATTGTTTCTGGTACGACAGGAAATTGGATCATTAAAGAAAATTCTATAGCCAAGCTCCAAGCTGCGCCTAAGATTCCGGAAAGCGCTAAAAAGTACCGCAATCAACTTATAGCGGATGGAATTTTAATCGAAAATTCCGGGGGTTGGTTTTTTCAAAAGATTGTTCAGTCAAATCACCCTCGATTGCTGCGTCTATAATCTGTGGAACGGCAAAAGCTGGCCCCACTGCCTGGAAACTGCCCTCTAATAAAACCTATGCGGAATGGGATATGGAAAGGATGGCCGGCGATTCTACTGCCAGTTTCAGCGAAGCGACGCTCATTTTACCTGATATGGACCTTGCTTTGGATGAAGCCGCTTTAGACAATTAAAGCCCGATCTTTTCTAACTTTACGCTTGTTATAGACTTTCAAAAATTAAATCTCCACTATGCCTTATTTAAGGCTTATACAGATACCATCCTTTCAAGGAATGTTATCTGTATACATAGAAATTATTTATCTGAAAATCTATAGGTAGGGACTACTCATAAGGCCATTTATTTGGCCTATGCAGCCATGGGAAATTTCAGACATAAAAAAAGCACTTCGACTAATCGTAAGTGCTTGATTTATTTTATCTTTGGTGGTGGGTCGTGCGCGATTCGAACGCGCGACCATCGCATTAAAAGTGGTGTCGTTAATTTTAACCAGTTGATTTATATACAATAAAATAACCAGGATTTACCGTTGCTATCTGTATTAATCCTCTTTGATCTGTATAGAGTTACCCAAAAGTTACCACAGCCACTTTAGTAGAGAAATTCAACATTACTGATTTTAAATATCGATTAGTACCCAAAAATGCCGTTCAAAAGTAGCCATGTCTCAAATTAAAAGTACCTTACACAACAACTTGAAACAACACCTTAATCCTTATACATATATACGCAGTTTCAAGTTGTTTCGATATTTAAAAAAAGAATAAATGGGACAGCGCCAATCTGCTGTAACGGAATTGATGCCCTCTTAATTTGGCTTAAATATTGTATGGACAATGAAGCCCACTTTAGTGTGGGTGCGAATCGCGCACTTAAAACCGCAGTCATAAAACGGTTTTATTTTCACCACAATCTATTATTGTTTTCTGTCGGTAGCCTATTAGGTTTTTCCTCTGACATGAAAAATGTTGCGCGATGCCTGCCCTACGCGGCTACCCGTTAATAAAATGGTATAATAAAAAATTTATTCATGTACTTCATAGCTAAGAAGAGGAATTTTTTTTGTAACTTTTTTAATAAAATTCTGAATATTACCTACCCCCCAATTTCTAGCAACGTAGTATCCTTTGTTATCAAAAATTAATTCTGGTTCTGTATTTGGCCTGTATTTACTGTACCTTATTTCTGTTTGCGTCATTTCCTCTTTTAGTTTCAATAACTGAAATGAACAACTTCTATCATTGCTTAGAAAAGAAAACATTTCTTGATCAATTAGGTTTTTCTCATCAAGTAGATGCACAGTGCTATATCCAAGATCGGATTTTTTTATTTTATCCACCTGTAATTCACCATTATAGAAAATTGAAAGCAGGCTTCTATCTTTTTGGTTACTAGAAATACTTTTTAAGGCGGAACTTATATTGTCCCTTATATCTTTCTCTTGATCTGGATCTGAGCTTATTGCATAAAGTGCAGATAAAATTAATTTTTGATTTTTATCCCAAAACTTAGTTAATAAATCTCTTTCTTCATTCCCTATTGCCATGATTAACCCTTGTCGATGTTCTTCATCTTCATTGTTTTGTGTTGGTTGACTTAGAGCTTGTAAATATTCTTTTATAATATTTTCTGTTTTTCGGGAAATGTTTTTATTAAGAATCGGCTCAAGCAGATAATCAACTAAATTTTGATAATTTGTTTGAATATACTCTTTACATAAACATTCAGGCTCTGAAAGCTCACTAAGCTCAATACCTGATAGTGGAGTTAAATAAATATATAGATTGTTCCACGTCTTATCTTCTAAGCTTTCAAAATAATCAAAATATCTTACTGTTTGATCGCTATGTTCTTTGGATGTGACTTTATTTTCTACGATGATTCTTAACTTTTGTTGCTTGCCAGAGAAAGAAATATTTAACTCAATAAATATATCAATTCTACCAACATCCTTTATTGACATCTCTGTAAATATCTTCAGACTATTAATGGATAAATCACCTGTAATAATAGCGTCAAAAAGCTCTTTATGTTTCTGTGATTGACTGTTTTTACTCGAAATAACTAATATTTCGAGAAATTTTTTTATTGGATAAGATGATAAATCATGGCTTTCTTGATCATTAAGTAGCCATGCAATGAAGTTGCTGTGACTTAATTCCCTTCTACTGACGCCAAGGATTTCACTATATGATTTTGTACTGTAATAATTATCTAGGCGCTGTGAACCTATATCATTTTTAAATTTAATGATTTCATTTCTTATTTGGTCGATTGATAGATCATCAAAGCTTTCATCTACATCCATTTTTTCATTCATGTTTTTTCCTTAAATCTCGCCCTATCGTATTAGTTGAAGTCAGTAATATTTCCTCCACTGTTGTTTGAGTCTTTTCTGTATTGAGTAATTCTTTCATATACACTTTCTTCTTTTTAATTGCCCTCAACGAGGGTTAAAATCCCAACGCACACGATAAACCAAGCCCACTAAATCGTTTTGCACCGTATTAATGGACAATCCGTCTATTAATCAATTTATGAGATAGATTTAACAATTATTTTTGGCTGCATCAAATCTTAGCGTGCGTATCTGTGGCACTGGACTTGAAACCCTGCATTATAGGTTAATGCTATTTAATTGCTGAAAAGGCCATCTTGGTGTCCAGAAAGACAAGCCTTCATGGTATTGTAGTGAATCTGCAGGACTGGCAATATTTGACCATTTGCATCACGTTGGTAACCACCTGCAAAATTCCATGCCACAGGAAGTCTCATCTCGCGAGCAATCTCAAATACAATAACGTCTCGCTCATGCAATTGTGCTGTGGTCATCCAGCCACCGAGAGTATCATTTATATGCAGATCTGCACCTGCCTGATAAAGCACAACATCACAAGCCGAGTATAGATTTCTGAGCCTGTCAGCCAGTGTTTTCAGGAAAGAAACCGGCTCAAAGTGACTCTTTCCAGTGGTGAAATGGGTAATACGATCCTCGTTACCGAGACTTTTGATAATATCGCCAGTGCCGTTTCCGTAGTGATTATCACAATCCAGAATCCCTACCGTTTTGGCAGTTCCCAACGTAAGCAAATCAAGAGAGGTTACCACCAGACCATTAAATGTGAAGGCCCACCGCCTTTATCCCAACAGGCATGATGAAAACCGATACGGGAGCACAAGCAAAGCCGCCCGTTAAAATAGCATCCTTTACGGCATCCAGCATCGCGCCATTAGTGTAAATGAGCGAATTTGCAACTGCTTTGGATCGGTTGTAAAAGCCATTAGGTATGCGGTAAGTTAAGACGCCATCCACATAATCCGGCTTGTGCGCGCGATATAACTGTTCAGCCGTTACTGGACTTGGCTCAACAGTATCAATAGTGAAGCCATGCGCTAGCCATGACTCAACAACTAATATTGGCTTAGAAGAGCTGGGTAAGAACGATTCAGAATCTGCAACCATCTTAAGAGTATAAAATACTTTCATAACAACGTCCTGTTAATAAAAAAATTATTAACAAGGGTCAACATTCGACATTACTGGTTACTGCGCCTTGTTTTCAGTCTTGGATCGACACAGATGGCGTTCGGTAGGGTCTGTTATGCCATTACATACACTGGGTTCCTGATGCAGCAGTGCCCGACACTCTGTGCGCAACGCACTGTCCTGAATACTGTAGCAGTGAGCCACCTCATGATGTTCAAGAGCGCGGCAGTAAGCAAGTTGATCAGGCGGCAAGTTGTAGCAGTTGGCCGCAGCTACAGCGGCTAAAAGCAGGTTCATAGTGCTTACGGTTAAATTTTCTGATTTTTATACAGAATTTCCAGCCATCTGTCTTTATCACTACCGTAAGAGTCCTCTGGGAATGCCGAAGCGTTTTTGCAGTGTTGTTCATAGCGCTCTCTGAACCAGGGTATAAACGATGGATTAATTTCCATCGGATAGGCGTTCATACACCAGTGCGGCAGCGCGTCATCGAGTTCCGGAACCTGCTCTGAGCGGTAAGGAATCCAAATATCAATATCGTCAGCATCCATGGAAGAGCCTTCGCGCCAAAATGTCCAGGCATTATCGTTTTGGCGGCCATAAATAGTCGCCCCGCCACCTTCACCACCGATAGAGGCTATCAAAATTTTGTCGTTATTCTCGTTCACTTCAAGGTTAAGTTTGTTCAACGCCTGAATCACCGCATGATCATTTGCGTGATTAAGTACCTTCAACAACTGCGGTTTCGGCACCAGTATAACCGCCTGCGACTCCCAATCCATTTGAGTAGGTAATCCACCTAAGCGGCGTGCAGTGTAATATCGGGTGATAGTTGTCGAACGTTCAAAGTCTCCAATCAAGCCAGTAATTTCGACCTGCAATCCTGATTCCTCAAAAGCTTCCTTGATTGCTGTTGTCTGAGGGCTCATACCAGGTTCCACTCGGCCTTTGGGGAAAGTAGCTTTATAGCCGCCAAAGGCATTGGTAGGAGCCACGAGCCAAAAACGGCCATCCGATTCAATGACGACAACACCAGCAGCTATTTTTTTGCCGTTTTTGGGTTTCAGTGGTGGTTCATCGATTTTTTTCTGACCTTCAACATGTACCCAACCGGCCAGTGTTTCAGGCGCGGTTGTCCAAGGCTGAAAAGCAATGTCATTTATTGCGGTGGGGGATTGCCCGTTGGGCAACATAATGGCCAATTTTGTCGGATCGGCAAAGGCTGACATGGGCAAGGGATGAGTGGGATGAAAAATAGTGACCCATTCACCGTGGTTGTTAAGACGAGGATGGCAAACACCAGGGTCATCAATCAGTTCATCGTCGTCATTGTAGCGGGTATCTGGATGCAACGATTTCTGATAGATAGGTTGCATCATTTCAGGATAGCTGCTGATGTCAGGTACTGAGGATTTAACCGGAACCTGTCCCTTGTTATCTTTAACTATCTGCAAATGGGGCTTCTTCGGATCGCCCATTTCAGCGATATCATTAAGCATGGATTCCATAATAAACGGCGCTCCCATCCATTCGTCGACATATTCTGGGTCATCGGCGGTACCGCCCGAAAATATCTGATAAAGGTCATTACGCTGGCGAGCAATGATAAAAACACCTTCATAATCTTCTTTGTCGTGGCAGGACATGAAGGAAGAAACAGCCGCTAATACGGTAGAATTTTTACGTGAGTGATCTGACATCTGTGTTTGGTGCCTTATAAGTTAAAGCTAATAAAACCGTCTGACGGTGGTGATGCGGCTGTTCTACCACAATAGGAATCAGTGTAACGTGCTTCAGGCTCAAATAGTGCGCCTTTTGAAAAAAGATAAGATTTTAGAAGTTTATTGTTTTTCTGCCTGGTATAAGTTGGTCATGCCTTGAATAACCTCACAGATCATTTGCCGTAGCGCTAAGGGTTCAATTACCTCAACATGCAGGCCATGCCGCAAAATATCCATCAATAATTCAGTGGGCTCGGCATAAGGTACTTCCAAAATAAAATAGCCCTTTGCATCGTACTGTCCAATCTGATCTGGATGCCACGCTTCATCAGCCACCCAGCGTGCCGCCGCTGGTGAAAAACGTAGACGGGCGATATGCGCCTCTGAACCCGAATAAATACCGTAACTACTGGCGAATTCTGCGGCCATTTCAGCATCAGAAACCTCATGAGCCGGTTCAGCAAGTAGCTCAATAGTTTCTAATGCATCTACCGAAAAGCGCCGTAATGCGTATCTTTGATGACACCAAGCATCCAGGTACCAATTATTGCGATAAAATACCAGTCGCTGTGGAGAGAGTATGCGCTCAGTATAATGATTCTGCTCTCGAGAATAATGACGAACCTTGATTTGTTGTCGCGCCAATGTAGCACGTGATACCAAACCAAAATAGACTGGATTTTTAAGGCGTTTACCAATACTGGTAAGCTGTATGCGCTCATTTACCTGAGAATACTCAGCCGTATTTTGCGCCAAAATGCTGTTTAAACGCGACAGTAACGGTTCTACATGCGGAGCCAGTAAGCCAGGTTCCAGTTCAGACAACAAACGGTGCATAGTTAGCAGCGCATATGTCTCATCAGCATTGAACCAAAGGCCAGGTAACTCATAAGTTGGGCCTACATTGGGCGTATTAAAGCGATACCCGCCGGCCTGGTAATCGAAAATGATGGGTGCATTAAAACGATCCTTCAAGTAAGCAAGATCACGTTTTAAGGTAGCCCATGAAACCCCCAGATCATCCAGTAACGCCTGGCGGGTTAGCAACTTACTGGAAGTTAGTAGTTGATCAATGCGATAAAAGCGTTCGGTGCGGTTCATGGTGAGTATTGTAATGGGATGTTGAATTCATGTTTTCTAGCCCCATTATCCTCTTTTAACGGCATTGAGATGAACTACGTAGTGCCTGAACGAAAAAATCCATTTTCACACAATCTGCCGAAAAAACCTGTAATCAACATTACAAACCCTTAATAACCTATTAATGTAAAACATGCGTATAAAATTAAAAAACTTTTAGCAATTTTTTTACCATTTAGAAAATACCATAGGAGTTCTTCCTGACAAATTTTGACGCTTTTTTGCAGACTTCCTGGTCATTTCTCCACGCTTTTTTACATGCAATATCCGCTGTCCCTGTGTTCTTTTACATTTTTGGCTGGGCGGCGTTTTACTATATTTTTGATACATTCTTACTATATATCGATTATTATTAATTTCTTGTTTATTTTAAAAATAACAACTAACAGGTAGACATATCGTTTACAGATAGCATTCTCATTGAGCTCAACCACTCCCCTCATTGCCCCCACATGGAGAGACAATAAATGAACAAGGGGACATTTTACGTCCCCTTGTCTCTCTATTTAGCCTAAGCAACCCCACCTTAACGATGATGCTTTTTTACGATGTGAATCACTACGATTCTGACAGGTTAACAAATAAAAATGGATCTTCAACTATAACGTAGAAAAATATCATGCAAGAAAGCCACCTTTGCCTCATTTTTCATTTGCTATGACACTTAAACATCAGTCACACTTATGACCGCTGAAGACCAAGTTCCTGCATCAACAGGATGCCAAACTTGCCCATATTCAACATGAAATTCACATACTCCAATTGTAGTGTTTATATAATCACTAAACCTAGCATTAACTCCAGTAATTTTATTAAATGCATTGAGCAACATATCTAATAGCTTATCTTGTGATTTCTTTTTTCCTGCTATACCAATAAAAGCTGAAAAAGCCATATGATCAATAAAATTTACGCTTTGTGTTTGATAAACGTAAATTGTCATTACAGATTCTGGATAACGAGTAATAAATACCTGTAACACTTGGTCTACTATTTTTTGGTAGCCATGATAATCTTGAGGTAGACTATCAAGATCTACCTCAACTGTTGGCAAAGAAGCGTTAGTGCGTATAAATTTCAAATCTGAAATAGGATTATCTAGCATAGAACTTTCCATTGGAATATTTTCTGCTACTTGCTTAGCTGATATTTCAACTTTTTTAAGATAATCAACAACAGTTTGATTACTTGAAGTCTTGCTTCTATCGTTACTTCGTATTGCAATATCTAATGCTGTATTCCTATATTTATCTTTTATAAAAACATCCGCACCAAAACCCAATAGTTGTTTAATAATCGTTATATTCCCTTTTTTAGAACCAAACAAACCAGCTCCTTCCGATGCAAACATTAAGGCGGTTTTTCCACCACCATCCTGTTCATTTACTGATGGTGCAAATAATAAGGCCTGTTTCTTAGGCCAATTTGAATCTCGACAACGCATCATTTCAATTAAAGGGGTTCTTCCATATTTATCTCTTGCATTTATCGATGCATTACATTTGTCTATTAACCATTGGCAAATTTCATGTTGTTTAGATACTGCTGCCCTAATTAATGGAATATCCCCCTTATCGTTAATGATAAAATCAACATTTTTATTTTCTAATTCACAAATATTTTTGACCTCAGATAAATCACCTTTTTCTATAGCATAGAATAAATTATCTGGAAAAGTCTCCTCTTTCGATTGAAGGTCTCCTTTGCACTCAGGACATTGGGCTCCTAAACAATCTCCACAAATAAAAAAAACCTTTCTACACTTAAGACATCGTTGATGTTGTGGTCGTTTATCACCACACTTTTCAACAACATTCTTGTTACATATAGAGCATTTTTCAGAATGTTCAATAATAAACACCATATCTAAGACCTCAACTTTATGTTGTTTTTAATTGTAGAAAAACATATAACCATCAAAATTATCCTCATGTAAATTATCTTAATTGCAGTAAATTCTTCGCTACAGTACCGTGTTGTTGGATGATTTGCCAAAAATATGAATGTAAAGAATTTAAAAACTTGAACATCGAATTTTAGGTTTTCGTATCGGTCATTTCTAAAGCTGATCAATTATGATGCTTTTTTTAGTTCAAGTTTATTTAGCATACATAACAGAAAACTTTCCGCCAATTCGAGTAATTTATAATGAATTAATTGATAGTGTTGAATGCTCATAGGATATGAAGTGAGTCCTAACCATTGAAATTGTTTAGACAAAACTGCCCATGATTTTCGGATTTCATTATCACTGCCATGATCAATATCGTGACGACCCCACTTATTTCTCAAGTGCTTTATACACCAAATTAAATCACAATCGTTAGTAGTTAATGGACCACCATATTTATCAATAAAGCGAAGCTTATCTTTCCCTGCTCCTTCATAGAAGATGAAATACAAACAATCGATTACATCAGCCATCCTCCACTTGTCAGTCGCAGAAATCCAAGGTAAATCAGCAAATACGGTCATCATACAAGTTGTAGGTTTGAAGAACTCCTCTCCATTCTCAGACATTCTCCCTGCATTATTAGATAAAACTATTAGATCCAATACACGGTGAGCTTTCTGTTCTGTTCGAGCAGTTGGGCTAATCGCTACTAACGCATTTATGTCATTTTCATCTTGAGTATTCCCTCTGTAACAAAGGAGTTCTTGCTGCTGTATCAATGGTGCATTTAAAATTCTCTTGTCTTCTGGCTCATCATCATCGTCCGGCATTACTATAAAGGTACTGGTAATATCAACAATTCCAAGCATTTGATATTCTGCAAGGTTCAGACTGCTTCTTAATCGGCTTGCGATGTCAGGCACTACATTAGTAGCAAGCTTGTCTGTCGTTTGTCGTACAAATTCAGAATAGATATTTGGAACTTCAAACAAGCGAACTGATAACATCTCACGTTGAGTCATCAGGCCAATATTATTCATCTTATCTGCCAGCCTGGTTGATGTTATCTCCAAAGCTAACTCAGATTGTGCTATTAGTTGGGAATTAATCTTGTCGAAACCCATTGCGGCGACTCGGATAGATAAACTATCAAATAAGGCTGCTTGCTCATTTATCATTTTTTGAATTGCTTGATTACCCCATGTTTGTTGAAGAAGTTGAGATCTAGCAGTATTAATATGAAGGCTGTACTTCTTTTCATCATCAAGGATGCGAGCTAAGTGCTTCACTTGAGAAAACCCCTGGCAATCTATCTGAGTGCTCGCCTTAATAGCCGCAGATACGCTAGGAGGCTGTCCGAGAATAGAGAATCTACTGCGGAAAAGCCATTTCGGCCAGATCTTCCGCCCATTTTCGTTAAATAGAACAACTATTCGCCTCAAATGACCAAAAAATCTGACTCAAAATGGCTTTCCCTCGCTACGACTCCTATTCTCGGACAGCCTCCTAGTTGTTAGTTGATCATATTGCTTTATTGCGTTCATCGCTATGGAGGCGGTAGACAACTCTGAAATTTGTGTCAACTTGGTCATATCCAACATCATGTCAATATTAGATTGATTTAGTCCTTTATTTTTTAAATTCATTTTTGTATATAAACTGGTAAATTAGAAGATATAAGCTTTTAATAGATACTGGTTAATAGCTTGCATTAGATTTACTTCATATTTATACGAGTCAGCCATCACTGAACCCCCAACGCCTTGTAAACTGCATCAACCGGATCGGCGAAGAAGCTGATCTGAAATTTAGAAAATATCTCGGCGGGTACCGTAGGAATATCCGATGCTGATGACATCGGCAATAGCACGCGTTTTGCGCCGCTTTCCAAGGCCAATTGCAGGCAGCCTGCCAAGTCTTCAACCGGATTAATAACGCCACCCAAAGTCATATCACCCAAGACGACCATTTGTTCCTGAACCGGCTTGTTCATTAAAATTGAACAAAAAGCGATCATCGCTGCCAGGCTTATTTTGTTACTGGGGCCGGTGTTATGCAGTTCGACGGCATGGATGTGATATTCGTGATCAGAGAACTTGGCGGTCACACTAATACGGTTCAGGTTGCCTTTAAAGTAATCAAAGCCCACCCGAACTGACTCTTTAGCCGCTGTATTGGAACCTAACCCTGAGACTGAGTGTTTGCCATTACCAGCAGTCATTTGTGTTTCAAAACGGTAAAGGCCTGGTTGATCTGTTGCCCCTTTAGTCACCAAATGCACTACACCAGGCTTGGCAATGCCTTCGGGGATAAGTTGGCTGCCGCCTTGTTCAGGCACATTAACAAAGAACTCTTCAAGGGTTTCATTATCGATGTAGCTAAAATGCACATCAAAAAATTCCATGCCGCCCAGTTTTTTCAGCTGTTCTTTAATACGACGCCTGACTTCAAGCGCGTAGGTCAGACAAGTCCGGACATTGTCTTTATCATAAATACCGTTGGGATAAAGCAGCTTCATTAAGCCGGATACCGTTCGGCGCACCGCAATCACATCCCGTTGATTGAGATTATTGCCCAACTTAAAATATTTATCGATGGCATCGGCAAAGCTGCGTTTACGCATCTCCCGCATGTATTCGGCCAAGTAATCGGTAATAAGGCCGAAGCGGTCGGTAAAGAATTCTGGACGCATTTTAGGAATTTCCCACCCTGGAATATAGGCATGAAAACGGTCAAAAAACGCGGTATCAATCATGGCTTCCGGAAAAGGTGCCAAGAGGTGACTGGTCTTTACCAGTGTTTCAACGCTGTGGTTGATGTTGCCAATAAAAACCATCGAGGCCTTGCCTTCAATGGAATCACGACCTCGCGAAAAGGAACCCGAAGCCATATAATCCTTCATGATTTGTATGCCGTCCCTATCCTTAAAATTCATGCCGGCCACTTCATCAAACGCGACCACATCCCACATACCCACCAAGCCGATTTGTCGGCTCGTCATATTGTAGAAGAGGTTAGCGACCGTCGTTTGTCCACCCGATACCAATAAGCTGTTGGGAGAGCATTCTTTATAGACATGACTCTTGCCCGTTCCGCGTGGTCCTAGCTCACAGACGTTGTAGTTATTTTCTACGAAGGGAATCATTCTGGCGATTAAATGCCATTTAACCCTAAGCGTTAGATTGGTTGGCTCCATACCCACCGAACGAAGCAGGACGTCCATCCATTGGTCAACTGTAAACTGTTTTCTGGCCTCGAAAATCTCTTCCATATCCATCGATGGCATCTGGATCGGCTTGAGCGTCTGAATTGAAAAAGGAGAGGTTTTCTGGCCTTCTTCGTAAAAGTATTGCGCAGTGATAATGCACCAGATACCTCCGGTTAACAGCTTTTCATTCTCCTTGACGATATTGGTGGGCACCAAGGCATTTTTAATACCTAAATTAGACAGTAGTGCCTCATAAACATCCTTATTTTGGTTCAGTTTTACGGTGACTTTATCAATAATCCGATAATTTCCCCGCTCACGGATCAGCGACTTTATCTTTTCGGCTTCGTCAGGACGCACATAATTTTCTGTCAGTATGCGCTTAACGCTCTCCATGCCGACACTGACCACTTCATCGTCATTGGAAGCGCAATACATGCCCAACAGGTATTCAAGTACATACACAGGGACATTCGCCCCTTCTTTTAATTGCTTGGTCAGGTCTTTTCGAACTACACGACCGCTGAAATACTTGTTCAGCAAGGCATCAAGATCCTCACTGCGTAGCTCGCTCATTTCAGCGCCAGGATTTATGTTTGTCTCAACACTATCATTCATGTCATCGTTCATTTAAAAAAAGTCATCCTGAATTGCCAAGTCAATGGTGACGGCATACTGTTGATAACGGGTCTGTGTTTCACACGCTTCCAATACCAAGGTATAGGCGGCATGTCGATCAAACTGTGAGCCAATCAATTTTAACCTCGCTTCTCGGGTACGCTCATCCATCACCTTGGAGCTACTATCAAAATTCAGCGTCTCACGACTGGAAACAATACGGCCTTCACTATCGACAATGTAAACTTCTAACTGCCGTGGAATAAAGCC
Organism: Methylobacter psychrophilus; assembly: GCF_025583945.1. Lineage (GTDB taxonomy): Bacteria > Pseudomonadota > Gammaproteobacteria > Methylococcales > Methylomonadaceae > Methylobacter_C > Methylobacter_C psychrophilus. The sequence goes on along the minus strand of NZ_JAOEGU010000024.1, from coordinate 26,679 downwards.
CTCCCCTACGGGATCGGTTTGGATAAACTTAATCTTGTCGATATTGTTCACCAGCTTGATCGGTAACCTGGCGACAACGACACCGACCTGCTGTTTCTCATGCCTGGCCGCTTGGTCTTTTTTAAGACTTTTAATATAGACAACGGGGATACAGATTTCCTGTAGCATGGCACCCCCATGAACAAACTTGGCTCCACCGACAAAATGGAAACGTTGTATACCTTTGGGTACCACGAACTCTGTGTCACCCGAAGCACCCGCCGTATTGGCCACTTTACCTTTCCAGTAAGCCTCATCTGAGGGCAGATTATCGCCAACGATATAGCGTTTCTTGGCTTCAATAGCGCCGTTGGGTTTCATCGACAAAGCGGTCTTGTCAGGTTTATCTAAGGCTTTCTGCTGAAAAAGAAAGCCGTGATCTGACGTTAATACTATCTGGCTGCCATTTAGCCGATTAATAATCCGGCCTATCAAGTCCGTAAGTTCACCGATTGCATCACGGCATACCAGTGGTGTCCGGTCTTCGCCGCCTTGCTTGTCACAGATAAAATCAATGGTGTCGTGATAGATATAAACCATCTGGCTATCGCAGATTTTTTCTCTACCCTCTTGATTACTCCAGTTCATCAGCTCTTTAGCGCTAACCGCCATGCCATTAAATTTTTCCAAAACAGCATTCCGGTTATCCAGACCAGCAGTTGATTGCCCATCAACCAATACGGTGGTGCTTCCTGCTTGATATTCCAGTGTTTTATGGGGCAACAAAGCGGCCATGCCTAATTGCGTATAACTGGGTAACACGCCTAATTGCGATGATAATTCTGCTTTAAAGCGCTTCTCACCGTTGATAATAACGGTCAGTTCTTCGGCAATCTCATAACGCAGGGCATCAGAAATAATCACAAAAATGCGCTTGGTTTGTCTGGCGGCAATCCGTGGCTTAACGGCTTCTTCATAGAATTTGTACTGCGAAGAAATACCCGACAACCGCCAGCTTTCCAGCCGCTGTTCCTTTGCCAACAGACGATCCCAAGCAGTGCCCAGTTCATAAAGATACCAGTTGGTGTAAAGGCTCTCCACCGCATCATCCAGTTGCCTGAGTATCTCGGCACCAATATTCACCAACGCCTGTACATGCTCGTTAAAAAGACGGTACGCCTGATCAAACTGATACAGATCCGTCACATAAGCATCGTACATTACCTTGCTCGACTCATAATGAAAGCCATCGACAAAGCGTTGCCGTAAATGCAGCAACAATTCTGCATTGCGCATGGCTTCGTAAATGGCAGTATATTCTTTTCTGGATAAACACCAATGGCCGACCAAACGACGCGAGAGTATGGTTTCAAACAACGAACGATCCAATGACTTGGCGCTATCCAATAAATCACGCACCAAGCCACGGATGATGGCTTGTTCAACAACTTCAAAGCTGCAACATTCAACTAACTGATTGGGCTGATAATGCGCGCACTTATTAGCCACTTCCAGCTTCTGGCCCAACATATTAGAAATAATATCGTGATACTGCGCATAACTGCGACTGTCACACCAACTCGCCATAAAAGCCAAAGCGGTTGCCCGTCCGGAAGACGTTTTCAGCACATTATTAAGCAACCAGTCACGATCCGCCGCGTCAATCTGGCTCCATAACTCAGTGCAAAACAGCTTTAGCGCAAAATCAGGTAAGCTGGGCTCTTTTGCCTCATAGCCAAACTCCTCAGCCAAATTAAGCCATAAAGAATCAGCCAGATTAAATTTAGTAACCGCCTCTATTAAGGGTAGTTCGTCAGTCTCAAGCCCTACGGCATAGTCCTTTAGCAAGCTTAAAAGAATATCAGGCACCGACGCCGAATCAGCCTTAACCACAACGGCCAGCATTTTACGATCCAATGAACGCTCATCTTCGTTTTCAGTGATGAAGCGTTTCAACGCGGTAATACGTTGTTTACTGGCAAAAAAGTCTTGTCGATTGCGGATATGCGCTCTCAACGACATCTTTTGGATACCTAGTTCGTTAAGCAACATTGAACTGGCATCGGCGTAAAACTGTTCACTGTACAAACGAATATCCAGAAACCAATCCTTATCGGGATCAGGCTCGGCATAAGGAAAGTACAACAAAAAACGGCCTTCAGGCTCATCCAGCTCTATACGTTTCTTGGTCTCAAAGATTGATACACCCGACATATCCAACACTGTCACTTCAGGTATTACGATAGAGGAAAGCACTTCATGAAAGCTCTGTTCAGGGTCGTGCCAGAATAACAATCGGCATTCTTTAGCCGTTCCAATAGCAAATTTTGCTTCGATGCCTTGCTGTAATTGGGTAATGTCCATTAACAATTTTCCATTTTGAGTCTGTATTTTATGCTGTTAGGTTTATCTGGGATCGTCGGCTCTACCATGCCATTCTCATTAATTAGATTTGACTCCATGTACTTGGTGCCTACTTGATGCCGACTTGGTGCCATTAATAGCTATTGCCCTGTTTCCTGAGCAAATATACGACACAACCACAGCTCCAATTCTTTGAACAACGGTAGTTGATTGTCCAAAAGCTGATCGGTAATCGCTGCATAAAGACCATGTCCAGGTTGTTTTTGCCATGCCAGCCAGGTTGCCACCTCTGCTTTTGACAATAAATGTTCAGGGAATTTACGAGTAGAAACTTGTTGTACGGCCTGTGTTGCTTGTTGAAAAAGTGCTTGTTCACTCACGTTGACGCAGGATTTTATCCAATCTTCCAGCATGCCTTCATCCTGATTATTCGGCATTATCCATAAACCAAAATCGGCTAAGCCATCTGAATGTTTATAAAGTATTCCGCTTGCCGCATTTTGATCAAACTCAAAACCAAATGGCCTGACTATATCTGATACCCTCTCAATAGTTTTTTGATAACCCAAGCCATTGAGAACTAGATAATCAGCATCAACAATTATTGCAATATGTGTTAAACCATCTTCAATAAGCAAGAGAGGTAACAAAGTGGGCAATAAATTAAATACACCTTGCTTAGAATTGCGTACACCCTCTAAATCCTTCGGTGAGGCGACCCTTACCTCAGTATCTAACACTAATGACTTACAAATTTGTTCGAAAAAGCCTTTATCCGCCTCACCCTCAACTAACAATATTTTCTTAGAGGCTGCCATTAACGCACCTCAACATCAGACTGGGTAATACTATAAAGCTGCTCTTGATCGAATACAGTTGAAATAACTCGCCCTTTATCACTGGTACGAACACTTTTACCCACTCTAAACAACACGCCATCAATGTCTTTTTTATCCATTGCGACTTTGGCAAAACTCTCAATACAATCCCAACTATGAGTAGTCGCAAATACCTGAATATCTAACTTATCCGATAACTCAAACAATAAGCGCCATACTTTTTCCTGTACGCTATAGTGCAAGCCGTTCTCAAGTTCATCAATTAAAAGGAAGCCATTTTTAGCAGAAAATAGTTTTAATACTAACTGCAAAATTCGCAACATACCGTCCCCTAAACTATTTAAAGGTACTGGTCGTGATATTCCCTTAATTTTGACTTTAGCAACACGTCTAACTGCTTTACTTTCACTATAAGAAAAATCATTAACAAAGGTAAGATTCACAAATTCAGGCAAGATGATTTTCATGGCTTCCTTAACTGTCTCTTCGGCCTCAGTGAGAGCAATACTATCCCAATCATTGGCTAACTCATTCATTGCGATTAATTGCGTGGGTATAAAACTACAGGGCATCGGATTACCCACCGTGACATATCGTCTAAAATCAGCGCTAACAACATTAAAATCGATAGTCGTTGTGTCAGTATTTTTTTTTACCAAAAGCCCTTCACTAAGCACCTTACAAATTTTTTTTAACTCAATATTTGTAATGGAAGTAGAGCGCTTAATCGTTTCTTTATTACCCTGCTCATCCGAGACAAAGTAGTCTTTTTCAACGATAAAGGCGTGGTGAATTTTTAACGCTGTATCAGTACCATCAATCTCACCGATAACAATAGGGCTTTCACCCTCTGGAAACGCTCTATGAGTAAATAAGTCTTCATAGGGCAATGAGGTATCAAGACCATCATAGAGGTTTTTATCTAAAAAATGCTTCTCATCATGACTTTGAGCAATTTTCTCTAACAATTCTTGATTAGCATTACCCGCATATATCCTTAATGCTTCCAGCACCGAACTTTTACCCGAGTTATTTTTACCAACGATTAAGTTAACTCGTCCTAGCTTAGTAACCTGAAAATCTTCAAGTGACCTAAAATTTTTAATGTTCAGTGAATTAAGCATATTGATTCCTAGGCATCCCATTAATAGTATACTTTCTCATTCCTTACCACCCGTAACAGCCTTAACCTCGGCCAGTAAATCACCAAACTTGCCGTAGTTTACTTTTACGCCATCATCTAAATCTAGCTTGATGCGCCTGTCGGCATAATGTTTAAGCTTGTCATCAAATGCGCGTAGTTCGGTTTGTTTTTTCTCAAGAGCGATTAAGTCTTTCTTTAACCGTGTAGCTTCAGTGGTACTGGCGTCTTCCATTTGCTTGTTGAGCTGCATGGCAAAAGAGTCATACTTACCCAGTAAAGGCGTGACATATTCAGTACGCATCCGCGACAGCGTGCTTTCATTATAACGATGCAGGTAAACCAGACATTCAAAGCCTTTTTGCTTGCCTGAACTGAACAGCCAATAGATCGGGCGTTTTTTATAGGTTTTCAGGTGGTTTTTATAGAATTGGTTGCATAAATAACGACGAATCGTTTCCAAACTCTGTTCACCGCGTTTGGCAGTAATTCCACTCAGACATAAGCTTTCGGCAACAAAGTCGAGATTTGTTTGCAGATTATCTTCACCCCACACCGTGCGCACAAAGTCACGAAAACGATTGGTGGCATCGTCTTTAAACCATTCCTGATCGGTTAAGGGAATTATGCCGTCGTCGTCAGGTGCAAATTGTAGGGGCGAATTTATTCGCCCCGTAGCGGATGAATCCGCCCCTACAGCGTTGTAAATTTGGTCGAAATCAATATTACCGGAATGGGCATAAATCAAGCCTGATTTATCGAGGCGATAGCGACCCATCATGCAGCCGATGGAGTAGCTAATCAGTTCGGCCAAGGTATCAGATTGGAAGCGCTGGGCAAGTTGTTCGTCGTTCAGGTTGCCGCCGTAACGATATTTTGGGTTGATGGTCAGGGTGATTTGTTCCAGCAGTACATCAGCATCAAGTTCGTCTTGCAGGCCGTAGGCATCGATGAACAAGCGATTATTTTCTTGTTCGAGGCGTTGCATTTCGGCAATGGTTTGGCGGTTTTGAGTTTGCCAATCCGCATAAATAGTGGGTAGATTGTAGGTTGGGTTAGCGGCTTTATCGCGTAACCCAACATTGGTGGCGTCGGTTTGTTGGGTTACACCCTCTGAGGCACAAGCGCTATCGCTAACCCAACCTACGATTAATGGATTTTTTTTGAAGTCCCATGAAGTTTCGTATGAGTCCCAATCAGAGCGGGAAATTTTTATACAATCTTTAATAAAAGCAGAATGTATTGGAATGTACGGAATTGCTTTAATGTCCCTTGGAAGATAAGTTAAAGTAGGATTTAATATATCTAAGATTAATTGCGCTACTTTCGAATTTAATAAACCAGAAATATCTTCTAAATTGTATTCAGAAAACCCACAAGTTCCAGTGGTGTCAAAAGACGCACCTCCAAATACAGATCTTGCACTAAATTTACCACTTCCAATATACGACCAAGAAAGCATGGGGTTAAAAAAGTTTTTTATTCCATCAGGTCTAAATCCTTTTTCTTCTTTCATTTTCCTTAATGCTTCCTCGGAAAAAGATAAACAATATTCTCCGTTTCCATACCAACGTCGAAAATCTCCGCCTTTCATGTGTGGGACATAAGTTTTATTCGATGGAATCACACCAACTTCTAAATTTCTATCAAATATGTTTATTGGAATTTCATGCCACAATCTTAAATATTTTTCATTGCATCCGGTCGTTATCCCAGCATAAGGAAAAAATATCGAGTTTAATTTTGAATTTTCAAATATATCTAAAAATTTATCACTCACCCAATAAGCAATCGGACTACCTGGTATTTTATTAAAGTCCTCCTGTTGTATTTGATTATAGGTATTTTCTTTTTTTAACAAAGCAAGGCGCTTTACTTCTTCATTACCCTCAATCAATCGAAAGAAAGTCGGTCGATAAGTTGAAATAGGTTTTTTAGCCAAAACAAACGCTGTAGTTTGTACAACCTCACCCGATATTTGCCCAAAAGCTCGCGCCCCTAAATGTGCCATAGTGATAAAGGTGTGCGTATCCAATAGTTTTTCACGCATGGCTTGATAACTGGATAAAAACATCCAGCTTTGCATATTGACTTGAGCGTTGTAGCCTCTGTCGTTTAATAGATAAAAAGCCCGTTCCATAAACATCGCAAACAAATCCGATTTACTATCAGGAAAGTGTTTTTGAGCAAATACTTTTAACTCAGGATTCATGCCTTTACCACCCATATACGGAGGATTTGCCACCACCGCATCATACCTCTGCGCCAACACGCAAGCCTGTTCCACAAATGGCAATAACACCCTTGCAGCCATTTTTTTATAATTGTCGCCTTGCTCAATCAATGGCTCTAATTGGTTTTTTAAATCATGCAAAAATTCAGCTTTATCATGAGGAACCTGAATTAAAGAACCAAAGGTTTTCGCGTGTTCAAACAAAACTAAAACGCTCTCTAACGCTGTATAGTCAACATCATCCACTACGTCGATTAGATTGCTTTGAGCATCATCAAAAATGGACTCGGTTGTACCCACTTGCATGACATTATTTAAATCCAACTTCCGCCATAAATCAGGCAAGTTTAAATCTTGAGTGGATTGTAGCGCCAAGACGTTCAACTTGATGTCACGGGTAAAAATACGCCAATCATCTTCCCTGGCTTTCATCATTAAGGCAAAGCCGGCCAACTGGGCAGCTCTATCGTCTATATCCAAACCAAACAGATTGTTTTCCAATATCAGCTTGGGAATGTCCCGACTGCGATAGCCACGTTCTTCATAAATGGCTTTCAGTAAGTTGTAAGCTTCTACCAAGATATGACCGGAACCACAGGCCGGATCAATCACTTTGATGGTTTCAGGTTCAATACTGATCGGTGTCAGCGCGGCTAAAGCGGCAGTTACCGCCGCTTCTTGTTCGGCGGGTTCAATGTAATACTCCATTTGACTTTTCAGGCTGGAATCCGGATAGGTCATCATCCACTGACGACCGACCGAGTTTTGCACCAAATATTTGACGATCCAGTTCGGTGTAAACAATTGGGTAGCGGCGGGAATATCCTCGCTTTTGACCACCTTGCCGATCACCTGATCTTTCTTTTCGGAGATATAAAACTGATACAACCAACCGATAATTTCAACTTGTTCCCAGTCTTCTTCGGGAATGCCATCCACCAAACCGCGTAGTATGGAATCGGTGCGGGTTAAGTTATCGGGCAGCAATAATTCTGTTTCATCATCCAAGGCTTCAAACAAAAAAGGCATGGCCTGATGCAATTGATGGCATTGTCCCAGTAGTAAATAACGATAAAGTTCTTCATCCTTGTTGCCTGCCAGTTTCAATTCAACAATAAAATCACGATCCAGACCCAATGCTTCAGCCGCATCTTGGGCATGATCAAGAATTTCAAAACTATTACCCTTTTCCGGATGCGATAAGACGCGGAAACCGTGTTCCAGATAATCTGTCTTTAGTTCCATAAAACGGATGGCACAAAGCCGGTTAAACCAGGTATAAGCCACCTGCTCTATCAAAGCAGCAAAACCCAGTTGTTCAGCACGAAGTACCAAACGCTTGCGGGCTGATGCCAATGTAGCATCAAAAGCGTTGCCATCAATCTGCATCACCGAACCGAAAAAAGTCGGCTCGCTGATCCTTAATGACTTACCATCCGCATAAATACCAAATTGGTTGAGTCGCTTACCGATCGCTTCAATAAATTCACAACGAGCTTGGGGAGCGTATTTTTTGATGTTGTTGGTGTTCATATCAATGATTTTCCAGATATTTTATTTGTTTTCATGCTGCTATGGTGAGTATGCTACTGCCGCTTTTTGAGCTCATTACATCAATCCGCAAAGCCATTTGCTCTTTTAATTCGGAAACGTGAGAAATGATGCCGATCATACGACCGCTGGCTTGAAGGTCAATTAGAGTCCTAATTGCTAAATCTAATGACTCTGGATCAAGACTGCCAAAACCCTCATCAATAAACAACGTATCCAATTTGATACCGCCTGCGTAGGACTGAACAACATCTGACAATCCTAATGCTAAGGATAAAGCAGCCATAAAAGACTCTCCTCCAGATAGGGTCGCTACTGAACGGTTTTTTCCTGTGTAACCATCCTCGACTTCCAAATCCAACCCAGAGGCTTTATTACCTTTGGCTCGGTCTTCTTTACGAACTAATTGATAGCGGCCATTGCTCATCATATTGAGCCGTTGCGAAGCTTGAATTAGGACATCATCTAGCAGAACGCTCAGCACAAAACGCTGTAGACTGATCTTGTTCCCCGTTTGTCCATTGGCTACTTCACTGAGAGTTCCGTATACGGCATACTGGGCGTCAAGCTCGGCATTTTTTTCATGGGCTTTGGCTAACTTTAATTTGATTGCTTGTAACTGATTACTGCGCTCTTGCAGTTTGCGCCAAATATCATCGAATGATTTAAACAGGTTCGATTTTTCGGTTAGTTCTAATTCAAGTTTATCCATGTCAGGTTGCGATTGTTCTGCAAGGTCCGTCCTAAGTTGTTCCACCGCACCTTTCAAACTAGCCAATGCAGTACGGAAATTATCGATTTCGTCTTTAAGGACTTGTTGCTCATCTTCTCCAATTAACGATTGATGAAATACCTCAAAAAGTTCGAATGGACTTTGCATTAGCGCATCGTTCCATCCCTTCTCGGCTTCGTTGCATTCAAGTTGAAATTCACTTAATTGTTTGCCAAGACCTTCATGAGAAGAGGCTGCTCTATCAAGATTTGACCGTTTTTGGTCAAAATCTGCCTGAGTTTTATTGGCAGTGTCGGTCAAAATTGTGATCTTAGATACTAACTCAGTTATAGCTTTGGTTAATGCCAATGGGTCTCGATAAAGTTCGGGGATATGTTTTTCTAACTGCTCTACATTAGCTCGCGCAAGTATGGCCTGCTCATTATCAAAATTCACTTTGATTTCCAAAGCTGATATTGTTTCAGCCATTCCAATAAGCAGTTTTTTAATTTCAGTAATTCTCAGCGCTATTTCTTTTTGCTTGGTTTGTTTTTTTAATAAGTTTTTGACCTCAGTATCTTTCTCGTTAAACGTTTGTAAAACCTCATCCAACGATTGATCAGAAAGCTGTTCCAACTGCTGCTCTAATTGAGTAATATCTTTCTGATTACCAACGACTTCAAGATTAGCGCCATCGTATGCATCCTTCGCTGTTTGCAAGTGATCACGCTCTGAATTCTCTTTTGATCTCGCATCATCAACCTGTTGTTTAGTAACCAGTGCTTCATCATTAAGAGAATTAGCAGGGGCTGGATGCTCTTTACTGCCGCATACCGGACATGACTCGCCTATTTTAAGCTCTTTGGCCAGTAATGCTGCCTGACCAGAGTGCCATGCTAATTCGGTTTGGCGGACCTGTTTCTGGATCAAATCAAAAGACGTTTTTTTGGCTTCAAAGACATCAAGCAGTCGACTTGCATTCTTTTCCAATTGTTGATGTTGAGTTCGCTTGGCCTCTAGAGCCTTGCGATTTCCAAGTTTAAGGCGATAGGCTTCCAACTCGATCTGTTTGGGAGCTAGAGCTTCTAATTCAATCGCTATTTCATCTATTTTTGTATTATTGTTGGCAAGCTCATTCGATAGGGATTGTTGCGTTATTATTTGGCTATCAAAACCAGCTTTGCTGGCATCAAATGTTTTTTTACGGGTTGCCAGGATATCTTGAGCTTGAGACAACTCTGCGACCCTTTCTTGATATTGTGTTAACTCAATTTGCTGTTTCTTTAATGCATCAACGCATGTGTATGCAGTTTTAGCTTCAATTGATGCATTTTCTGAGATGATTTTTTCTTCTGTTGCTAATTCAAGTAATTGTGCATTTGCAGCAATATTGGCATTAAGTTTTTGCAGCGCAGCATTTTTTTCTTTATGAGCCTTATAGAGTGGATGTATTTTTTGGGCGTTTAATGCGTTATTAAGCTTATCTTGTTTGGCGGTTATTTCAGGTTCAAATGCTACCTTCTCCGCAAGCTCAACTTCTTTACTTTTCAAGTTATCAAAGCGTTGTTTGAGAGCTTGCGCTTGCTCCTTGGTATTGACAGCTAAAACTTGCTGTTCATGGGCTTGATCTTTATTGATCTGTGCCGTAAGTAGTTCCGGCACTATTCGTTCTAGTTCCTCGCCAATTTCTGCTTCGGAATTAACATCTGCACTTTGCAAAATGCCTTTTATTTGATTTTGATGTTGCTCGACAGCTTGCTTGATTGCAGAAGCCTGAGTTCTTAGTTGATCCTCAATACGCTTGTAGATTGAGGTCTGAAACAGTTGACTGAATATTTTTTCGCGTTCTTTCGAGTCCGCCATTAACAAATCGCGGAATTTTCCTTGAGGTAGCACCATGACTTGGCGAAATTGTTCTACATCCAAGCCAATCCGTTTCCTGATTTCGTCGGTTGCATCATTGACACTCTTGGCAACAATAAGGACTCCATCTTCGGTATCATCGAGCTGCCAAAGCTGTGCTTCTGCTTGTTGCGTTGTCGTACCTTCCCCGCGACTTTTTGGGCGATCCTGGGTAGGAAGCCGACGAATACGATAATACTTTTCTCCTAGTTTGAAATCCAAGGTGACTTGAGTAAGTATGTTTGGATCAGCGTGATCACATCGCATTTGAGAAGGCTCTCTTTCCGCTCCCGTTGTTTGCCCATACAATGCAAAACATATCGCATCCAAAATCGAGCTTTTACCTGCACCTGTAGGTCCATTGATCAAAAACAATGGATTTTGACCTAGCCTTGTAAAATCAATACCTTCTGAACCAGCGAATGGACCGAAAGCTTGCAAGGTGAGAGTTAATGGTTTCATGCGACCCCACCTTCAAAGGTAATAATTTCTGCAATTGTTTTCTTGATTGCCTCGTCTTGTTCCGGAGACATACCTTTGCCATGCACCTGCTCGAAAAAATCACGGAACATCTCGAATTCTCCGCATTTTAGCTTATCTCGACTAGCCTGATGATCTGACATTTCAAGCATACCTGGTTTTTCTAAATGCAGTACATTGGGATAGACCTGCCGTAATTTCCCCATTGGATCAAGAATGGCGTGTCGATCAGTTAATCGGACTAATAAATAATCTTCGTTATTTGGATCAACCTTACCTTGTTCGAGGATGATATTCAGTTCCCCTTCTACAATCCGCATATCTCGTAATGGCATCAATGGCAGATGGGTAGTTGATTTAATACCTGTACTATCCATTTCTACGAGCGTCACGCCCTTATTTTGCCTCTGTTCAGAAAAGCTATACTTTAAAATCGAACCAGAGTATCGAATATGAGATTTGCCTTTATGTTGGGGACTATGTAGATGACCCAGCGCAACATAATCGAAATCAACAAAGGGTTCGTAATTAATTCGATCGGCTCCTCCAATCGATAAGGGGCGTTCTGAGTCTGACTCATCACCACCATCGATAAAGCAGTGACTAATAAGTACTCTTAAGGTCTCATCGGACTTTACCGAATTGATCTGCTCGACAATAAACCGATGCGCTTCATCATGAGTAAAAACGTCTACACTGAAATGATTGCGGACTGTTTCGGGGTCGTTGTAGGGGATACCGTAAAAACTAACATCAAATCCTGCACCACTAATAATCACTGGTTCAGTGATCTGAGTAAGTTCACCAATAATGTGCAATCCGGCTTTTCTTAGTTGCCTGGAACCGAAACGTAGTCGTTCTGCTCCGTCATGATTGCCTGGGATAATTAGTACTGGCACTCCCAAGTCCATACATATTTTATTTAAAACATCATCCAGCAGTTCCACAGCGGCTGCAGGTGGTACCGAGCGATCATAAATATCCCCTGCTATGACAACTGCATCAACACATTCATTTTTAATGTGCTCAATCAACTGATCCAAAACGTGCCGCTGATCTTCAAGTAACGAGACATTATGAAACTGTCGCCCAATGTGCCAATCCGATGTATGGATAAATTTCATGTTCTGCCCTTACCTAATCCTGACACGGTCACCCGCGCTAATTGCTTCTGCTAGACGTTCACGTAGTGTCTTGAGATAAAGCTCGATGTCCTTTTCAGTTTCAATAAAACCATTGGAGGACACTTTATTTAGAACCTCGACTTGACTGATGGTGACTGTTCGTTTTTGGAGAGGGACAGGAGTTTTGTTTTCCTTGCCAGAAACAGGCGTTACCGTTTTTGGGATTTCCTTTTTACGCAGGGACTCAATGTACTGATTAATTAAATCATAAGCATCATCTTCATGACTTACTGCTTCAGTTTGTTCACTATTAAGTTGCGGAATTGAGTCGGTATTATCAATACGCTTTTTGCAAAGCTGTAGTTCATGTAATGCCTTGTTCTGTAAATCAAGGGGCGCACTGGCTTCTGTCAATGCAGACTGTACGCGACCAATACGCTGGTCAATCTGTTCATGAGCAAGCTTGCGTTTATCGAGAACCAATTGGTTATTAACGTTTTGAACTTGCTCGATCAGTGGCTTGATGTGCCTAAGTTGATCATAGGGTGCTGCCAATTTATAAATACGCTCTAATTCATTCAGCGCTTTAAAGGCCGGTTCGTCTTTTTCAAGTGCTAAACGGTTGGCCTTAAATTGATCATTAAGCGCCTTACTAAGCGCCTGCCAGGTTTGGAACTGGCTATTATAAAAGTCATCCAGATCTTCAAAGTTTTCGGCAAAGTCCTCCAATGCCTTGGTATCTTCAACCATTCTTTGAATCAGGCTAAAACTATTGGCTTGCTCAACCAGTCCTGCAACCAGGATCAAGCCTTGTTCAATCTTGGTTTTACCAGGGAAATGCCCCGTTTGAGCCTTATTGTTAAATGAGGTTAACTGGTCATTCCATTTTTTGAGCTCTTGCTGGATAAGCTCAGACAGTTCTTTTTCGCCTGAACCATTAAAGGTTTTATTAAACACCTTTCTAACAACGCTCGCCGCCTTTTTGAGCTGTTGCTCATCATGCTGACGGATTTTCTGGATACGGATTTCGCCACGCTTACGCGCACTGGTAAACGGTTCATAGGCTTTTTTAAGCGGTAAATCTCCGTTTAGGGTAAAACTGATTTTTCCTGCCAAGCCTAATCTGGCAACCAACAAAAGTATTTCATTGTCTGGCCAACCGTAAGGACGACGGCTAAACCGAGTAATAACATCGCGTAGGTACACGGGCTCATTGCGTTCAATTTTTAAAGAAATGTACAGCTCAACTTCGCGGGTCGCCTCCGGATTACACTCCACATCAGACATGTCCAGACCAAGCTGTCCCATGTCATCAGCCATTAGAACCGATTGGAGTTCACGCAATAAATTGCTCGGATCACCTGTTGTTAATCGCAATAAATTTAACTTGGCGAAAGTGTTTTCAATAACGTATTTATAAGCTTCTTCCAGCATGGTTGACGGCGTGGAAGACTTGGACTGCATCTTGGCGCCAATCGCATAAATGTTGACCTCGGTAAAGAGCTGCTCAAAGTCATGTTTTAGGCGTTTTTCACGCTCGATATTTTCCATCTGCTTTTCACGCAACAGGTATTCCTGTTCCGGACGTTGCCCTGCGTTTTGCTTTAAGAAGCGATCCGTTTTAATAAATCTGGCAAGATCGCCATCCAGTCCTTTGTAACCAAAGATGCGCGGATGATCGGGCAGTTTAACCAAAACACAACCATCGCCTTCCAACGTAGCATTTAAACATTGTTGGTCATGAATAAAGTTATCGTAATGTAAATCCAGCGGTGAAATGACTTTAACCACCAGGTCTTCTAAAGTCGTCCCATCCTTAGGATGACCATTACAAAAACGACTGATGCCATACGGTTGCTTATTTACGGGATAGCGATAACTATTTTGCCTTGACAACAATTCATCAAAGATAATATTTGATAGCTTGGTAGTGAGCTCTGAGGGCTCAATATCGGTATGTTGAATTTCATTCTCGATTTCCTTTTCTTCATTCGTTAAGAAAATAAATTCATCGCCATTTCGCGCAATTAATAGCTCACGTTCCAGACGATTAAGGCTCTCACCAATCTCTTTTCGTAAGGAAATTTTATCCGCATCAATTTGCTCAATACTGAGTGTTACCAAGTTATCGAGGGTACTTTTTAGGACGTCAACATAGCGAATAAGAAATAGTGTTTTTAATATTTTACAATCGAACTCAGTCAAGGTCTTGAGTTCACACGCTTGATCAATCGTGCGTTTGACAGCGGGTTCAAGGAAGCTCTCTATGGGCGAATAGAAGCAATAAAAAGGGATTAATGCACCAATATCCTGATCCTTAACCTGCTTGGCTGCCGACTGAAAAGCATCCAGTAACGAGCGTTCACCCATGGCCAAATGCTTACCGGTAGCGCCTTTGGTTCTGATACTCTCAAAAACTTTTTGCACCAAGGGATAGTGATAAGGCACAAAGGGATAATTATCAATAAACGAGGGAACATCGCTGTAGCCATTGAGTGCAGCGGTGGTTGTTTTGTCGAAGGTTAACTGGTTGCGAAGAATGTCGCCTTTTTCTGCAAACACGGTTGCCAGAGCGACAACCGCTTGTTCAGTTTTTTCAAGCAGACGCTTTTGAATAACTTCTGAGGTATTTGAGCTGGACAATTGCAATCGCGTATAAAACCGCCCCTGGATCTTCGAGAAATCTTCGCCATCACGCTTATCAAACTGACCGATTGCGACATCAATATCCGCTTGTGATGTCACAATAACCCAGGCACGACCGCCACAAATAGAGCCTAAATCCTCAGTAATGGTCTGCAACTTCAACATCATTTGGGTGTTTTTCCCGATGAACTGTCCGACTTCATCGACCATAAACAAGATATTTCTATCACCATTGCGATCAAGATAATCGTTTACCCATTTGCAAAAGTTAGTGATGTCTAACGGTAGATTGGTTTCCAGTTGCTCAACCCATTGCTGTGTTGAGACTAGCGATTGGTTGCTTGCAGCCGCCAAACTTTTTGCGAGTTCATCGCGATAGAAATCATAGGCGTCACGTTGTTCTTCCCATGCGGAGCCTGTTAGCTCGGCAAATTTATCTTTAAAAGCCTGGTATTGGTTACGCTTATCCAGCTCTCTTTCCATGTGAGCGATATGAGGAAAATCTGCGCAATAACCGACACGTTCGTTGAATACTTTTAGGAAAACTTTGAGGATAGCGTTATCACCATCATCGGTATTAGCCCTCGAGTCTATGTTAAATAAAATCACATCAGCCGGTTTCAAAACGGCATTATGTATGTCGCCATACAGCATCGCATCTTTAATTTTATCTGCAAAAAAGGTGATCGCTTGGTGGCTTTCGCCATTCTTTTCGACCACCCGATTTTCTAACAGGTAGGCCAATATTTTAATGAAATGCGATTTACCCGAGCCAAAGAAGCCCGACACCCAGACGCCAATCTTACTGGCGACAGCAGGATTTCTATTTTTAACGGCAGGAATATACGTTTCAAAAAAATGGCGAAAATGTCGATCCAATTCTTGAGTGATAACGTATTCATCGAGTTCAACATAAACACTGTCGTTATCGACCTGTTCGGCTTTAACAACACCGTTAATGTCGCGGGTGAGTTGTTTGGAAAAAATGTCTTCAATGATCATTGTGGATTAACACTCTTGGTTTTTTTGCCGTCTTCAGGTACCAGCTTGAAGGCTCGGTAATAATTTTTTGAATCGATCATGCCGAAAGGATGAAGATCTCGACCGCTATACTCACCTGGATAAAACAACACCAAGGGCGTTTTGCCCATGACATCTTGTAATGCGCTTAATAGCTCATGTCCTCTGACCAAGGGCCAGGCATTACCCAGCCCTGAAAAGAGTACAAAATCCAAGGTGTCAGGCTTAATCTTTTCAGCGATAAATTTAGCGATTTTTTTCTGGCTAAGTGGGCCGGCTAAATTAGCTCTAATCGCATCTACCCCTGTCTGTTTCTCGCGAATAAAAGTTCGTTCCAACAGACCTCTTGACGCCAACATTTCGATCAGTATTTCGTATATATTAATCGTGGTAAATTTATAGCCACGCTTATCCAGCTTGTCTGTCAGGTGCTTAATATAGTCTCTGACCATGAGTTCTTGTTTTGCCGGATAGTCAAAAATCCAAAAGCCAATTTCATTACCCAAGCCATCATTGTTAAGAAATCGAGGATTCTCTATTCTTTCAAGAATTAAATCGAGCCTGCTTTGTAGCGGTTTCATAGCGTGCATTCCATAATTGTTTCGAGATCCAATCTATTGAGCTTTTTTAACCAAGCGCTGGTTTCTGGTAATAAATAAACGGGTTGCAGGCGTCGATTTTTATTATTATCGAGGTAATCGGCTTCAACCAAGGCACGAATAACACTAGTGCCGCTTTTTTTGAGCGTTGACTCAGATAAGTCATTTAAGCCTGGTAATGTTCGAGAACGATCAAGAATAAATGTCTCCCAAGCATCTGGCTCTAAATTTGGCCGATAAATCCGTTTTGTTTCAGCAACAACATGCCGCATGAAATCGGGAAGAACCGGTGTATGTATCATCAAAGCCAGCATGATTAGCTGCTTATAATAAGTATCAGGGGCATGAATGACGTCATTAATAAACGCCTCACCTAACGGTTCAATCCGTCTTCTGACAGCACGGGCATAACGGATGGCCGTATACGGGGATTTTTTTTTAAGGATATTGTCTTCCATGAATAAACGGTTCCATTCAGGCTCTGACAACTCTGACAGAAGAGTTTCAGCAACAACTCGACTTTCGGTAATCAACAAACTACCGCCAGTTAAATCACGGATATACTGTTTTGCCCTGTTAAGTTCGACTTTATTCAATGCCTGAATTTCCTTTTAGCGCCAAAAAACCAGGCGTTAAGATAAAGTTTTCTACGCCGTTTAATGCTTGGGCATTTTTTAGCCAAAGGTGATATTCACCACCTGCGGTCAAATCATGATTTTCAGTGCAATCCACATTCCAGCGTCGCAAGACATAGCCTGCAACCGCAGCTCGCACCTGAACAGACAACAATCCATTCGCCATGCCGTATTCATATTCGATGGTCTCAGGATGTTTTAACGAAGGATGTGGAACAAGCTGTAATTCAACCATACTGTGCCATTGAAGATCAGCGGCCTTGCTTTCAGTGTCAGTAACTAAGTTGCCGGTAAGAAGACATGGCTTATCAATTCTATTAATCACAAAGTCAGAAAATTTCTGCCTTTGTCGATCGAAGCCTCGTACATGCCAGCGTAAACCGTTATCCACCAAAGTATGCGGAACAATTTCCCGTTGAGAAAGTCCGCTGGATAGAGACAGATAGTTAATCCTTATGGCTTGTTTATTGTGAATTCCCCGTGTAATGCAGGCCAGAATATCACTTAATGGCAAATTAAGTTGCGTAGGTGCCTCTGTTGGCACAAAAGCGGAGTTGGACATAACAAAATCATCGCCATAGCCGTACAGCAAAGCAGACAGCCCTTGATTATTATTAAAGTTAAACAGCGGCTCAAAACCTTCGCGCTGAATATAAGTTTTGGCTTTAGTGTCATACTCCAAATTTTTTGGAGCCAACTCTTTATAGAGCGAAATATCACGCGTAGCAGCAGCCTGCTTAATACCAAAGCGCGACTCAAGATCATATCTATTAATAGTACCAAGAAAATAGAGCCGAAAGTCTATGTGGAATAGACGTTCACGCTGAGCTTGGTTGATGCTTGAAAGTTGTGATTGGAGCATTTCTCTTAAACTTCGCCGATGGTAGCTAAAAAATCAATCTCATTAAATACAGATCAATTTTATGACCACCATCAAATTAATGCAAGATATGATTTTTAGCGCCGGAGTCGGTGCTGATTATGTCCTGTATGGCGTTATCGAGGACACCATCTTAATCGACTATCCGAATTTTGGGATTCACTATACTTATATGAATAATAATTTAGATTTTAAGAAAATCTAATACCTATAATGAAAAAATAGCAATGATAATTACCCTAAAAATTTAATTTTCTTAAACCAATCATGGTGTTTTTTTAGTAAATTAAAAAGTGGTTTAAAGCCTCTCCAGATGTAATATGGTAAAAACTCTATCGTTTTTTCAAATTAACCACATAATCAAGATAAGCATCTTAATTCTTTCTTTGTATACGTGCCAACATAAGTAAATCCGGAAAAAAATGACTCACCAACATTAATTTTATATTTTGAGCAAGCAGCATCTTTATCTGCTAGATAGCAAACAACTTCATTAGTTTCTTCATTAATAATTACGTCAGCATGTCCATCATAATTATCAGTCATCGCTATTACATCATCACCAAATGATGACGCTTTAGCTACCGCTAAAGCTACTGTAGCAATGCCAGTTATTTCATCGCCATCGAAACCAAATTGATATTTATATGTACTCATTTTTTACCTTTTTATTTATATTAATTTTAAAATATTTATTATTGATAAATAAATATTGGGTCATTAGCTTTTAAATTCAAGTAAAAATTAATATTTATTTTTACACTATTTATAAAGACTATTTAAAAGAATTTTTTCTACGCTACTTTTACAATCACATTTAACAACTTTTGGTTAATTAACTACAATATTTAAAATGTATACCAGCAATTGTAATGGTGACTATCAGCTAAATTAAAGTAAGTCCGACTTTATTTTTAAAAAATTATTCGATAACTTAACTTTATGTTAATTAATCACAGTAAAAATTTGTGTCGCTAACCTATTATAGATTTTTTTAAAAAATCAATAATATTACGACGGTCATTATGATTAATTGTATTGCTATCATCATCTATAAGTTCTTTATTTTCCATTATTCTATCAAAAATTTTGTTAAAAAAACGGTATTAACATGCACGTCATTAATGATCGATTTTTTATTTTTTCTCATAAAACCCTGTTAAACTGTAAAATTATTTCTAATAATTTAATTATATTTCTAAATTCACCTATTGTTAATAGTGTTAGCGGAATAAAAAAGCTTTGTTGGCATTAAAGCAGTTTATTAGATAGATATAGAGTTTCAGAAATTAAATTTCCAAAAATTCCGTTAGAATATGTTCATTTAACAATATAGAGTGATCATATTAATGGCAGTGTTAGCAATATCTTTTTCCCAAAGCGCTATTAGAAATAGCTATGAGCAATTTTGTTAACCGCGTTTAAATTAAATAATATTCAAGCCTACCTATTAGCAACAACACCTATTTGTTATAGATGAAGGATGAGGAAAAACATGAAAAGACCAGAAAAATCTAGCTGGAGGAAACTGTACCCGCGCTGATCAAAAAAGCAAAAGAAGAAAAATCGGTGGTGTTGTTTGGTGATGAGGTCTCCTTTGCGATGTGGGGTTCCTTGGCCCGCACTTGGGCTCCGATAGGACAACAACCAACGGTTAAAACCAGAGGGATACGCAAGGGACTAAAAATGTTCGGTACGATTGAACTGGGAGGCGGAAGCTTTCAATATCGGCAATTACTTGCCTATTCCCTGCAACCAAAATCGCTGAAATTATTGAAAGAGGCAGCATTACCTACGGATCTGCTTGCTCTGCTGAAGACTTTAAAAGGCGAGCTGTATGCAACAAAATTTGATTTTTTAAACGCGCTAAAAGCACTTGTTGATGAAAAATTAATGATAACTTATCAATCAGTTATACTAAAACATACCGAAACAGCAGGGAAATTTAATGGGCTCAGTTATATTGAGTTTTTAGAACAACTACTCACACACTATAATGGTAAAGTTTTTCTGGTTGAAGACGGTGCGCCTTATCATCATAGTAAAATAGTCAATGAGTTTAAGGCGCTTCACGCGGATCGTCTTGCGATTACGCCGCTCCCCGCCTATTCCCCTGATTACAATCCCATTGAGAAGCTTTGGAAAAATACCAAACGTGACGCAACCCACTTGAAATATTTTAAAACGTTTGAAGACCTTCATGATTCAGTCGTGAAAACATTCAAATCTTATATGCAGGATGCCAGTAAAATTATCTGTGTTATGCAGAAAATGCGTAAGGATTTTGATATAGCCTACTGATATATTTCGCTAAGCGGCGTAGAAATTATTTATCTGAAAAACTATAGTCCATGCCAAGGAGTTTCACCAACAAAAGCGATAGCATTGCGGCCAGTGGTTTGATCAATTTCATGTGCCATTTTATGTCCTTTATTTGGGTAATTGCGGTGCAAGTTCCATCCGAATATTCCGAAATTTTCAGTTCGAAATATTTTATTAGTTTAATTATGTTTCACGCTGATCTCTTTTTTAGTGAAAATCGAGTAGTCATTAAGCTTTTCTTTCACCTCGTTGTAAGAACCATTAAATCCGACATTCATACCACCGCAATCCCCTTTATCATCGGTTACTATTAATTCATTTTTTGTAAAAGTAAGTGTTGCTTTACACTTACCAAGTGAATAATGCGCGACCCCATTTTTAATTTTTACCGTACCGCCTATCTCCCCGAGATGCGGACTCCCCGTCACTGGAGACCATACGGCAAGGCCTTTAACCCGCAATACACCACTCCCCTCCTCGCGAATTGTAATTGATGCGTCATCACCCGTGTCGTATCTTTCGTATGTTCTTTCTTTTTGATCAGCATAAATACCCACAGACAAAGTAATTAATACCGCTGATAACAAAATTCTAGAGACACCGCCATTTATTATTTGCATTCTCGTATCAACCTTATATTAAAAGCATAACCGCAATTATTTTAGCGCCCCAGGGGTAGCAAATATAAGGGCTTACCCTGGCGGTGCCAAAAAAGTTTAAACAGGCATTATAAAACCAATGCCAGATTTACGTTTTTTGCTAACATCACTGTCTTTAATATCTTGGACGATTAAATAATTGCGCTTATCAAAAGCAGCTAAACCAAAAGCCTGCTCCAGTAATTTCCTCACTTTGCGCGGGTGGTGATTGCACAATTCGTTCCTTACATCATCACGTATCTCTTTCTCAAAAACCCCACCGGATGGATGCTTATCTATAAAACGCTGGTACTGACTATTCACAATAGCAATCATTTGATCGGCATCCGGATCAGCGATATTGAAAACCGTAAAACGATCTAAAATGGGTGCCTCAATCAGATCAATACTATTAGCAGTTGCTATCCAAATAACATGTGATGCGTCAACAATAATATCTGGTACTGATAGATCCTGAAAACGCTTTGCCTGCCTTGGTTCAAGCAAAGTATGAAGCGCTGCCAGAGGATCATAGTCCGAGCTCGAATTCGCCTTGTCCAGTTCATCCAAAATAATAATAGGATTAGCCACGTTTCCGACACCCAAAACTAATTCAGTAAATAACATCCCTGGCTGCGTATTTCCCCAGTAGGATTCGCTACCCGTCAGTGCAGTACCTGTCTGTGCGCTGGATATATCAATGATTTTTAGGGTTGTTGCAAAATACTCACTGATCGTTAGACAGATCTCAGATTTTCCAATACCAGGCCCACCAACTAATAATATTGGCAAAAATCTTAAGACTTTATCGCCTAAATCGGATAAAGCCAGTTGATTACGCAAATAGAAAATAACCTCGGTGAAATTCGGGAACTTAAGTGCTAAATTATCGCAATACTCACACCATTGATCAGGTATTGTCACCAGTTTTTTACGAGGTGAGACTTGCTTAATCTTCTTTACCAGCCCCTTTATCCTAGCAACTTGATCTCGCGATGCTTCAGAATTATCACTTAATAATTTGTCAACATCAGCCATGTCAAATATAGCTACACTTTTACCAGATGGCGCTTTAAGTAAAGCATCTTTCTGTTTATCGCGTTTGTTCTCATTGTCTTTTGCTTGTTGAATTGCGCTCCTCTCTCTTTTTTCTGTATTGCTCAAACACTCCGCCTCTTCCTCCGTTATTTTTGTTAGAGCCTCCGTCAACGATTGCTGGTCATTCATATCACTCCAGTGCTGCTTACCACCGTCAACTGCGTCAATTTCAGCGGTTGAATAACTTATCTCTTGCTTGTCTTTTTTCCAGTCTCCAACGGCACATGATATGCAAATACTCGCATCGCCTCTACACATTTTGTCGGGAGGCATCGTTGGTAAAAATGGGGCTAAGCGCCGCACTTCGTCATCATTAATATTTATCATTTCAAGCTCATGGCCGCAACGAAAACAAGTTTTCAACGAAAGAAATATTGCGTTCTCCGCCATATGTATTAATGCTTCGTCGCGTGCTTTAATTTGATGATCAGCTTGCATAAAAATACGAAGTTTTCGCTGATACAACGCAGATATTTCTTGGTTTCCGCCCATCCCATCGACTTCTTCTGTTATGCGTAAAAAAGCAAGGTCGGGCTTATCAGTTACAAAAATATCTTCGATATTATTTAAAAAATCGTTAACAATAAAAGATAAACCCACAGAAACACGAATGACAAAGTGCTCTATCCAGGGGTGCAGCGATAAATTGGTTTGAAAAGTTACGTCGGAATTAATTGATTCTTTGAATGTATACATGATTTTTTATTACCCCCATTTATTAAGCCACTGATTATCTTCTAATAAAACTCACTTATATGAGCCAGAAAAAAATAGATTTGTGCTACTGACCATGGCCTGTAGCTTCACCAGGAACCTGCCCTGGCGGGGACAATAGAAAAAACCCTCGCATAAATAAATCTAAAGCGGGGGGGAATGCTAGTTTCACACATACTTTATTAAAATACAAAGGATATGTTTAAAAACATATCATATAATAAACGCTATAGCTCTATACTTTTATTTTTGCCTATCTATTTCCAGCTTTAAGGCGTTGACCATTAACAATTTGCTTTAAAAAAACTCATATTAATCCAAACTTCTCTGAAAGCGGGTTGATTTGTTGAGGGGGATTTGAGACTAAAAAATACCCTGTTAGGAAAATAGCGGAGCATTTTCTTTATGAGTATCTAAAACATCAGGGAAACGTGACCGGCAGCAACCGACCCCTATGCATAGTGCCTAACTATGAATAGTTTATAGATGGTTGTAGGCTGCGAAGCTCTATTTCATTGGTCTACAGAAAAATTGGCAGTCCATTATCTTCACATAGTTTCGCTGGCGTTCTGAAGTGAAAAATCCACCAGACTCAAGAAATTGTATGGATTCTTCTCACTGTCATTTAATCATTGGTCAACTTAGCGATGAAGGGCAAAGAAATGGGGATATCCAAAAAACCGATACAAAAATGTACCGCTAAATCATCCCGATGATGGCTGATCAGGCACTGTAACTATGTAAAGATTGCTACCAGCAATGCCAGGTAGCGCAAGGGGTACAAGTCAAAACGAAACACTTCTATACATAGTTAGGCACTATGCATAGGGGTCGCTATGTAAAGCTTTACATAGCGACCCACAGCTGTCATTCGCCCTTAATTTTTGGATGACAGCTTGCTCACATAAAGCTGCCAGTCAATTTTAGTGATTCAAGCAGCACTAATGATCAATAACGACAATGGCAAAGTAAGTAATCTTCATGTATTTTTTTAACGTGTTTAAAATCGTCAGCACACTTTTGACAGCTAAAGCAGCTTATTTTTAAAGCTAGTTGTTATAGGTATTTATACGGATTGATTTTTCTATTTTAAGTAATACAATTTTCCTGAAGTTTAGTTGGTGCTTGGAAATGCTTTAAATCTACACATTGACCTTGATCGTCATTCGACCCACAACGGTCATTGACTTCTAATAACTGACGGTTCGGTTCCCCTCGTATTGCAGACAGTGGCAATGCTAGAAATGATTGGTAAAATAATAATTAGAGGCAAAAAATTCGTTAGAGTTTTGAATAGATTTTTATTATCGTCCAATATATTAAATCAATACTTCGGACACTTTTAAGTTAGTGGTATGTTATTTGACGAATCTCCTTCAGAAATACTATAGTTTATACTAATAAATAACTCGTTAATTTTCAATTAGTTAATATTTAATGCGACTCTGCATTTTGCATAAGTTTGATTTAATTCTCCACAAACAGCTACAAGCCTTGTTATTCGTGAAGCATTAACTATCAAAACTCCCCTAAGTATTGATATAAATTAAGCAAGTAAAGATATTTTTTTTCACTTAAATTCAAAAGGAATACTAATGAAGAAAGTAAATAAAATGATTGGCGTAGTTACGTTTCTAACAGTCAGTGTCGCCTCACAGGCTTCTACTACTTATGATCTGGCAACGGATTTCAGTGATGCGTCTAATCCCAATGGCGTCTGGTCTTACAACCAAGGTGGAGCGCCAATTACGCAAACAGCCCCAACAATTTATCTAGGAGATAGAATAGGGTGGAGTTACCTGGCTGGTCTTGATGGGTCAGTTTTACAGTGGCCGACGACTGATTATGTTGGTTTACATGATCTAAAATCTGGAGATATTACAATACATACGCTTTCAAGGTCTTTGGGTGGAGACACTACTTTTGTCGGGATAACATGGACTAGCCCATCGGCTGGGCTATATTCTATTTCAGGAAATGCTTGGGATGCTCAATTCGGGTGTTGTCGGGATGCTAATTGGACCCTTTCGATTGGTGGAGTCTTAGTTGCTGAAAATAATACCGGAGTTAATGGTTTATATCGGACTGATACTGCCGCTCAATTTAACGCAAATTTGTTCCCTGGTATGTCGTTAACTTCCATGAATATGACGGCGGGCGAACAAGTTACTTTTCTTACTCAAACAACCACTTTGTACGGGCAATATATGGGGGTTAACATAACCGTTACTGCCGTTCCGATACCCAGCGCGCTCTGGCTATTCTTAAGTGGTTTATTGGGTGTACTGTCATTCACTCGCAAAAAAATCGCTAACTTAATGCAATAGCGTACAGATGCAGCTTTATTGGATTTGTATTCTTAGATTTTTAATTACTTCATTACCTTTTTGAGCAGAAAGGTCTTCAACTAAGTGACGACTTCGTCATATCAAATGGCAAAGCATTTTTCGTGGTAGATATAAGGAAAACGATTTAATTACTTATTAAGCGGGGTGGTCTCGCTGGGTCAAACCGTAAAGGGGGAATCAAAAATGACAAAGAAACATTTGGCAGGATTGGCAATTGGCGTAATGATGTTTGGAATGACTAGTGTTGCTGTTGCATCGCTGATCACTTCTTTACCTGGAGGTACCATTGTTTCTATGCCTGCCGTGAATTATGTTGGGTTGGGTCCAGTAACATTTTCAGACATTAAGTGGTCTTCTACAAACGCCTCTTTCTTCGGGCGTGATAGTGGTTTCGGTTTTGGCAGTAACGGATTATGGGATGGGGCTTTAGGGCCTATGGCAGATGTTTATGGACTCAGTACCTTAGACACTATGAAATTTGAATTTAATTCGCTATTGAAGGGGGTCGGCGGGTTTTTGAATTATCTTCCAGGTTATGGCAGCACTCCTGTCATTGCGGTTTTTGATTCCACAAATACTTTAATTGAGTCTAGTGAACTTAACTTTTCAACTGGAGGAGGAATTAATACAGGACAGTTCTATGGATTTCTTGAGAATAGTAATTCAATAAAATATTTCACTCTAACAAGTGCCTATATAGGCATTACTAATCTCACTACAACTAATGCAGTTCCTGTTCCGGCTGCTATATGGCTGTTCGGTTCCGCAATTCTTGGCATGATTGGATTTGTGCGCCCTAAGTCAGGTAATCGGTCACGGTAAGGAATATACGCCAACGTTCGTGTACTGTAAAAGATCAGGTCTTGCAATCAAGTATAGTTAAGCTCACAGGCAGGTATCCATTCAAATGCCGTCACTGACGGTCAAAATGCAGTCGTCCGTAAATGGCCGTCAACGGCCCGCCAAATTTTTGATAAAAAAGTTAGCGGATCTGGTTTTTTGTTCAACGTTCGGTATCGACCCAGACTGTGTCAAAACTCAACATCACCAATACTGGTGGAAATAATTAACGGATTATTGATTGAATTACACTTTAAAATGGAAGTAACCATTGATAGTTCAACCTGTTTTTACCAGTAAATGGAGTAAATTTAACCTCTGAAGAATTTGTTTGTGAGTTTTCACACAGTCTGGACCCAAATGAGACATTGGGGTATGGATTTAGGCTTCCCTATACCTGTCATTCGCGAAGCTTAGTAAACGGCAATAAACGGGTTTTGGTTCATGAAACTGTCTTTCACCATAGACGCCCATAATACTTGTCTTTCCACGATACGAAATGGTTGCAATGCTGATGGCCATGTAAAAATAAGCTGGTTGCGCTTTTCCATAAAAACATCAATGGCCAGAAATTTATTTAATAGCGCATAAAACTGTCTTGGGAATACATGTGA
>NZ_JAOEGU010000023.1 GCF_025583945.1 Methylobacter psychrophilus | reverse complement strand
CATATTTGCTTTCAGCTTTTAAGTTGGTCAACAAGCCTTTGGATTTTGAGAACAGCTTGCTGTTCCAATGTTCATTATCGGCAGGTGCCGGCAGCTCCGAATACAAAACAATATAACCGGAAGCCCGCTCGACAATGCCGATTTCTATGTTGACCTCACCGGAATTATTGCCAAAAAAGACATTAAATGACGGCGGTGCCTCCAAAATGCCGACCGGTTCGGGAATTTTTGAAATGATAAAACAGGTACTATCGAGTTTAACCAGGTCACCTTGGGCAATCAGGTTGACATAATTGCCCAGACTCCCCGGCAAGTCTTCCAGATTTAGCCGATAAGCATTTTTAGTGGCGGTATTTTGCTTGATGCCGGACTTTATTTTTGATAAAAAAGTAACAAAAACATAACATGACGCAGGACAATTTCGCGCTGGCAAACCGCCAATTCACGCATAACACCGATGACAGCCAGCAATTATGTGGCGGATTGCCTGACGATGAATCCACCCTACAATTGATAAGTCGTACGGCCGTTATTTCATCAACATGCGTGTTAAAGGGCTGTCGCTATCGACGACTACTTTTTGCTCACCGTCAGTTGCTGCACATTGTTCCATAATCTTTGCAAGCTTTGTTATCTGGTCTTTATGTTGCTCAACAAGCATGTCGACTACCTGTAAAACTTCGGTTTCTATCACGCTAAAAGCGTTAAGCAGACCTTTATTGAGACCCTTTAAGGCACTTTTTTGTAAGGAAGGCTGGAGCTTTTTTAAAATAAAATACGGAATTAACCAGGTCATGGCAATCAGCAGGCTGCTATGAATAGCAAAATCCACCCCCAGATAGTGATTTTCGGCCATGTTACTGGTGTAATAACCCATAAATACTTTATAACCAACCCACGTCATGGCCAGCAACGGCAAAAATATTTCGGCAAAACGCATGCCTTTTAAAAATACGCGCTGTAAGGCGTTACCGGGATTAGCCAAGGCTTGCCTTGCTGCCAGTTCAGTTTGTGTTTGCATGATTTTAGGCGCTTTTTCTCGCACGGCGATTATCTGCTGTTTAAATGGCAAAACCGGCAAGCCCTGCTCATCAATTTTGCCAATAAATTCATCCAGAGCATCGTCAAAACGGGCTTGTGCCCACGCATCCCATAAGGAATTTTGCTGAGTCGGCGGATTTTTCATTAAATCAGCCGCGTGCTGTGCATAGTAAGTGGCCATCTGTTTCATGGGCCAGGCAAAACCTTGTTGCAAAAGTTTCACGGTTTCTCGCCATTGCTGCTGCCACAACGCGGGGACTTGTTGAAAAGTTTGCCAGGAACCTAGCAATTTTGCGGTATTTTGCAGTTTTTTCTGTAACTCGTCTTTGCGTACCTGTACACCACGTTGTTCCAGTTGGTCAATAATATGCCCGGTCGCCAAAGACAGTATAGTGGTTTCTAATGCGGCAAATTCATCGTCTTTAGGCCCCTCGGTACACACGGTTTTAAAGATAATGGGCGCGGCAAAACCCGCTTTATGCAATTGTTGGTTAAAATCTGCATATTGCTCATCCTGCCCCCGATCCCATTGATTAAGAACAAACAACCAGGCATGCCGCGCACCTTCTGCCAGCAGTAAACGCCAAGCCTTTTCATCCCGATAACGCTCGGGACTAACCACATAAACAAGCACATCAATATGCGGTAACCACTGCAAAACCAGCGCTTTATTGCTGTGTTCAGTACTGTCAAAATCCGGCATATCGATCCAGACAATATTTTTTTTGGTCTCATCATCATGTTGCGCAACACGAATTGTAGCGAGCGGTAATTGCTCCGGAAAATTCTGTATGGCGATATTGCGATGATGAAACAACGTCACTTCGCGTGAGGTGGGTCGCTCTATGCCTGCCTTGGCAATGGCCTGCCCTGCGAGACGATTAAGCAAGGAACTTTTGCCCACGCCGGTGCCGCCCATAAAGGCGACAATAAGCGGCCTTGTACCCGCTTGCATTGCCAAAGTGGAACCGGAAAACAAGGCTTCTGGGCTTCGGGTATCAAAATGCTGTAACGCGACTGCGTTATCGGCATTAAGCCAGCCTGCAGTGCAAGCTTGCTCGGCCCAGTGTTGGGTTTTTTCTACTAAATTAGAGTAATCGTAAGCCATGGCGCTTTTCTATAAGTTGATGTTCAGCTGCTTGTACCTGACCAGGGGAAATATTAAAGTGATGCAGCCGTGATAACTGCTCAGGCAACGCCAACAATTTCAAGCCAAGATTGTCCACAAACAGCGCCTGTTTTACGGTCTTTAATTGATGCTGTTTTAAGTCATGCTCTACTTTATGCATATAGCCGCCGATGGCGCTTTCAGCCAACAGTGAAGTCACTGCCAACATTGCCGGCGCAAAAACCAGATCATGCACACCAATACCGCCCATATGTACTGTCAGGGCAATAGCCGCCGCATCGGTAGTTACCCGGGTGACTCGCAGACTATTTAAAAGCAGGGGTTGTTCCTGGAGTTTGAGATATAAATCCTGCGCTGTTTGCTCTACATCCTGCTGAAAATCCAGATGATAAATTTTTGCTGCGGCACTAAAGTCCTGCAAAATACTTTGTCGCTGGCGACGCAGTAAACTACTAAACTCTTTCCACCATAAGCGTTGCTGACCTTCTTCACTATTATCCAGCAACCGGTCAGCGAGTTGAATCAACACATGCTCGGCTATTTGCTTTAATATAATAATTTCTTGGCTGCTATCGGCAATATGCAGTCTTTTACGTCCCAGCTTCATTATTTGCCGTGCCGGCCAGGTAAGCACTTTACGGGCACCGGTTAAAACACCTGCCAGGCCGGGGATTTCCAGTAACGTTAATAACTCTGCCAAAGCCTGTTGAAAGGTTTCATAGTGATGCGGATGATTTAAATAATCACGCTGATAATTTCCCACCGCTTGCCTGATGGCCTCATTAACCAGTTCCTGCCAATCTTTTTGCGCATGATGCTCGGCAATAACCGGTTCCAGCCAGGTCTGCCAATGTTTTTGCAGTAAATCCTGTTCCAAACGCGCCTGTCTTTGATGATCAACCTTACCGGCCAGATCTTTAAGCAAGGCTTGCTGGGCTGTTGGCCAGAGCGGCACGCCCGTGTCTTTTTGATAATACAACGGCACGACTTCAGGAAACGCATCTTGCCGGGTCAGTTGCCATTTTTGTTTTAATGACTCAAGCAATAAGCTTTCAGAACCTTCACTCAACTTGTTTAAACAAATAACCGTTGGCTGGTGCAGTCCCTCAAGCGTCGCCATAATGTCCCAGACAGATTGATCAGCATATTTCTCTTTACTGACCACCAGAATAATAATATCAGCCAGCACCATCGCCCTGATAACACCTTCACGGTAAACGGCCGAATCTATCGAATCAAAATCCGGTGTATCCCATAATACACCATCAGGCAATAGTGCAGAATCCGCCGTTGTTTCAGTCAAGGAATAACAGTCATGCCGGTCTCTTGGAATCGCGTTTTTTTGTAGCTGTTGAAAACGCCCAAAATAGCGCTGTAAACCGCTACAATCATTTACGTTTACGCCAAGACAAAAACCTTGGGGATGAATGGTGTAACCTGCCAAAGGACTGACGCCGGCATCATCACTATTAAGCAAAACATTAACCAGAGAACTCTTGCCTGCTTGTGTGGGGCCTACCACTGTCATTTGTAGTGGTTGTTTGGGCGCTGCGTTAAGCAACTGACCTTTGCGGATAAAGGCTTCTGTAAAGATCAGTTGATCGATACGTTGTTGATAAGCACTTTTGACCGCCTCATTACCCGATTGACTTAAAACTGTTTGGTAACGCTGATTTAATAATTGAATAAATTCCAGCATGTAAGCTTAGCTCAGGGTTATAATAATTGACCCATTTTACTTTGTTTGGTGATCTGGCGTTATAAATTACATAACATATACCTGCCACCTAATTTCGAGGTTATCTTTATGAAAAAATTACCTGCACTGCTGCTTATTCTCAGCTGCGCAACTTTAATCGCCTGCGGTAGAGGGCAAGAAATAAATGGTCATAATACCAGCATGGCCTATCGATCAGTAAAGGGCTTAAAAAATCGCTTGCCGCCGGATACACGTATTGAATTTGAAGTCTCTTTTTGGACGATCAGGGATGCAAAAAAAGATGATAAAGAATTTCTGAGTGCCGTTGACGGTAAAACCCCTGACGAGATTATTGCGCTGGGCAAAGAAATATATCAGGAACGAAAAGCAGCCGGCTTTAAAGGTTATGAGGCCTATTCAAGCTGGGAGGAAATGATTGCCAAGTTTGGTAAAGAAAGAATAGATCAGGATAACAAAAAAAATACTTCCAAAGATGATCAAAATAAAAACAAGCCTAATGATTCAGTAATGTATAAGCTCTAATAATAAAGTTACTGCACATAAAAAATACCGGGAATAAAGTAGTTGGTTTACGTTAAGTTAACCATGATAAAAACTGCTCACACGATTAACGACCAGGCAACGCTTTCTGCTCGATAATTTTTTTATCAACCAGCGCGGAAACAAAGTGACTTGCCTCGATAATGGTTTGTTCCATTGCCTGAATGAGTTGAGAAATATCAATACTGATTTCAATAAACTCATGTTGCAATGCCGCTATAGCTCGCGCATTGAGATTATGTTTCAGGTATAACACCTGATCTTTAAATGCGGCCAGCACGGGCTGAATTTTGCTTTCGGCCCGTTGCATGGCTTTAATCAGCCGGGCATAATTTTGTCTGGCTGCTTTTAACTGTTGCTTGCTACTGTTACGTAAAGCCCGATTAGTATATTCATTTAACTCGGCTTCCCATTCGACAAATAATGCCTCACTGACTTCTTGTATGGCGCTTATTTTAGCGCTGACAGCAGCCGATTTTGAGCGACAAAACTGATATTGCCGGTTAAGCTGGTTATATTTATGCTCCAGACCAGTTTCATTGATACAGACCAAAATTTTAAAGCGCTCCAGCGCATCTTCAAATTCATCCCTGGTTTCTTTAAGGCTGACACAAGCCTGTTCGACCTGATAAATAACAATTTCACGTTTATGCTCACCTATTGATTCTCTGACGCGGAAATAAACCGTTCTGAGTTTTTTTAAAAAAAACCGCGTGATAAAATTTAACGAGCTTGATAATTTGTCAGTGTCAGCCATTGGAATTTTTCTGTAATGAAAGCGGTTAGGTGAGTTACCGGTTTTTTGTATAGCCTTATTATAAGCGTTTACTGGATTGTGACCAACGGCAAGCAAATGCCTGGTCTATCCGGTTACCTTATTAATAAAGCTGAAGACTAAAAGCTACTCAGCCAAAATATCACTACTGTCAGCAAGAATCCTTCCAAAAGTAGTCCTATAATATAACGTGACTGGAAACCAAGCATTAATAAGTTTACTATTAGGCACTTAAAGCTGAGGCATAAAAGTGTTTACACAAAATTTTTGCACTCCCGCTTTATAAAATGAAGCAACACGCCTTAAACAAATTCTTTTCCTGGTAGCTGCCCGATCAGTTTTCAGGTTATTTCGTTTATCCACCCAAACTGCCCCATAAATGTCGCCACAAAAACAACGTACATATCCATTGCCTTATTTTGCTGATAGTTCAGCGTTATTTTCCTCGCTTGCCGGAGAACCCTGGTCCGTTTTTCTGGATAGCGGCTTTCCTGCAAGCCATCAAGGCCGGTACGATATTATCGCAACGGATCCGATATGTACCCTGATAACGCATGGTGGTATAACAGAAATTACTCGTGATAACCTGACGATAAGATCCAGTGCCGATCCCTTTGATCTGGTTAAAGAACAGTTGATGCCTGATTTTGTCCTTGATGAGGACTGCCCTTTCAATGGTGGAGCCATCGGTTATTTTTCTTATGATTTGGCCCGCAGACTGGAGACTTTGCCGGTTATTGCCCAAGATGCCGAATATATTGCCGATATGACTATCGGCATTTATCAATGGGCGGTTATTGTCGATCATCAACAACAGCAAAGCCGATTGGTCGGGCATGGCTGTGATGAACAACAATGGCAAGCGTTGATAGCACAGTTTAGTTATTTGCCTGAACAGCAAAAATATGACGCTTTTAAAGTGCTTGGCCCGGTTAAATCCAATATGGACAAGTCTTCTTACACCGAGGCTTTTAAGCGCATTAAACAATATCTTAAAGAAGGCGATTGTTATCAGGTGAATCTGGCACAACGCTTTGTCGCTGAATGCGAAGGCGATCCTTGGACGGCTTATTTACTTCTGCGTGAATTAAATGCCGCACCATTCAGTGGTTATCTTAATTTTCCTGAAGTGCAAATCTTAAGCTCATCACCTGAGCGTTTTTTAAAACTTGCCAAAAATATTGTTGAAACTAAACCAATTAAAGGCACGCGTCCCAGAAAACAAGATAGCACTGAAGATCAGCAACAAATCCAGTCCCTTGAAAACAGCGATAAGGACAAGGCAGAAAACCTGATGATTGTTGATTTACTGCGTAATGACATCAGCAAAACCTGCAAAAAAGGCTCCGTAAAAGTTCCCAGTATATTTACCATAGAAAGTTATGCGACGGTGCATCATTTAGTCAGTACCGTAACCGGCATATTGGCTGATGATCAGCATGCCATGGATTTATTAAAAAGCTGCTTTCCTGGCGGCTCAATTACCGGTGCACCCAAGATTCGTGCCATGGAAATCATTGAAGAACTGGAACCTAACCGACGCGGTGTTTATTGTGGAGCCATCGGTTATATCGGCTTTAATGGCAATATGGATACCAATATTGCCATTAGAACCCTCGTCCATTCCAAAAATACCATTCGTTGCTGGGCAGGTGGCGGTATCGTTAATGATTCAGTGGCTGACGAGGAATATCAGGAAAGCTTTGACAAAGCCGCTGCATTGCTGGATTTACTGCAACAACTGACAAAAAAATGATCATTGTTAAATTGGGCGGTAGTCTCTCCCACTCAGAATCACTGATTAAATGCCTAAATAGCCTGGAACAAAATTATGCGCCTAACGCCATCGTTATTGTTCCGGGGGGCGGTGCATTTGCCGATCAAGTCAGGTTGGCTCAACAACGCTGGCAGTTTGACGACAATACCGCCCACAGTATGGCGATATTAGCCATGCAGCAGATGGCCTTGTTAATTAAGGGGCTTAAAAGGTATTTTACTATCGCTCGTTCAGTCACAGACATTAAAAAACAATTATCCCGGCAAAAAATTGTCATCTGGTCACCCGATATTGTTGAGCTGGATCAGGCGGGGATTGCAGCATCCTGGGATATCACCTCGGACAGTCTGGCGGCCTGGTTAGCCGGCGTACTCTCGGCGAAAGAACTTATTTTGGTTAAATCAGCAAGCATAGATAAAAATCTAAGCTTACAAAAACTCGCTGAACAAAACATCATTGATCAAGGCTTTTGCGATATTGTCAGGCAGGCGACTTTTAAAATAAACATTATTAACCAGCAAGATTGCTGATACCCACCCGAAAAAAATAATTTGTCCATGAAAGATACGAAAATAATTCAGTAATATCAAGCAACAAAGATATTTACGCAGTCGAACGTGGTTTATCGATATTTGAAGACAACTCGACAGAAAGATAACCGTCAAATTATTTCATATATTTCGTTTTTTTTGCATGATTACTTTAATTTATTGGCTTTATGTAATGAAGCTGACTACATAATTATCAGCATAACTTCATTGATTAAATGGCAGAATAATAATATTTTTTACTCATTTTTACCTATTGTGTTATAAAGATGCCATGAATGTAAATTTTACAATTTTAAGTTTCGTTTCTGCTATTTCTTTAATTTTTATCTGTTGGTTGCATGCTTAAAAGTAATATAAAAACAATCTCTGGTATGCCACTACAGACGCCTGATCAAAACCATCTTCTTGCCACCCTGCCCGCAGAAATACTTGAACGTATAAGCCCACAACTGGAACTGATCTTGTTGCCGCTCGGCAAGGTTATTTACGAATCCAGCGACCAACTGCAATATGTCTATTTTCCGACCACTGCCATCATCTCTCTGCACTACGTTATGGAAAATGGCGCGTCGGCTGAAATCGCCGGCGTGGGTAATGAAGGTATATTGGGAATTTCAGTGTTTATGGGCGGCAATAGCACGCTCAGCCGTGCCACCGTGCAAACTGCGGGCTACAGTTATCGACTGAAAGAAAAATTTATGATGGAGGAATTTAATCATTACGGCATATTTCAACATTTGATGCTGCGTTATACCCAAGCCTTAATTACCCAGATATCCCAAACTGCAGTCTGTAATCGGCATCATTCCATAGGGCAACAACTATGTCGTTGGCTACTGTTAACGATTGACCGATTGCCCGCACAAGAATTGACCATGACCCAAGAACTGATTGCCACCATGCTCGGTGTTCGTCGCGAAGGCATCACGGAAGCTGCCGGGGATCTCCAGCGCTCAGGCTTTATTAGTTACCGCCGTGGCCACATCACGGTACTTGACCGCTTGGGCTTAGAGTCAAATACTTGTGAATGCTACGATGCCGTCAAAAAAGAATTTCATCGCCTGCTTTGTGATAGCAAAGTCAGACGTTAACTCAATTAGTTTTTCTCTGCAATTATCGCTTCTGGCCATATTTGCTTCCAGATTACTAACCATTTTCATAACGATAAACTATGTCCAAAAAATTTCTATTTTACACTTATGAATGACAACACCAGTTCAGCAAAGGATAAATATTCCTCGAAAGCAACGCTTAAAATTGGTGCTTCTTTCATTACCGCAGTGCTACTGATTGCACTGGTATTAGTAACAACATTCTGGGCTTTCAGACAAATAGAAACAGCCGCTGAGGCACGAAATTACACCGACAATATCATTGAGCAGGCAAACCTGTTGATGTCGGCATTAAAAGATGTAGAGACCGGACAACGCGGTTATTCGCTGACCGGTAACGAAGTCTTTTTAGAACCTTATTTGCTAGCTCATGATAATATCGCAGGCTATCTGAAAGAATTAAATTCACTGACGTTAACCAGCACTGCACAGCAACACAAAGAGGCACTGCCGGCATTAGTGGAAGCAAAATTGGCAGCATTATCTCAAGTCATTGAGTTACGACGCCACAATGATGTGAAAGCCATGCTGGAAATTATTAATGGTGGCCATGGCAAACAATTGATGGATTCAATTCGTAACGAGATTGGTAGCCTTATCAAGATAGAGGAAGGTACGCTGGCTCAGCGTGAAGTAGAATTCCAGGCCAATATGCGCCATCTATTTGCCATCATTGTTACTGCCAGTCTTTTTACCTTGCTGTTTACACTTTGGTTCGCCTTGTTAATCTATCGCGAAGCACAGCATCGGCTTAAGGCTTTAGTGCATCTTGAAACACAGAATTCACTGGAAATTCAGGAGGCGATGAATAGCCAACTGCAGCAAGCCAATGCAACCTTGCAGGCCAGCGAAGAAAAGCTTGCCGTTACGCTTTTTTCTATTGGCGATGCAGTCATAGCCACCGATGCCGAAGCCCGTATCACACTCCTTAATCCTCTTGCCGAACAACTGACCGGCTGGACACTCGCACAAGCTACCGGATGCAAGATAGCCGATATTTTCCACATTATCAATAAAGAAACCCGTCAACTCGCAACTATCCCGGTAACGGAAACCTTGGTGTATGGCACTATACAAGGCTTGGCTAATCACACCGTGCTAATTTCACGCGATAAAACCGAATACGATATCTCCGATAGTTGTGCGCCTATTCGAGACCGGAATAATCAAGTAATCGGAGCCGTACTGGTATTTCGTAATGTTACTGAAGAATACGCGGCTCAGCAGGCCTTGCTTGACAGTACGACAGTAATTCAGGCGATACTCAATACCGTGGTCGATGGCATCATAACCCTTAATGCTGCCAGCGGCATTATTGAAACCGTTAATCCGGCTGCCGAGCAAATATTTGGCTATAGTGCAGGCGAACTTATTGGTCAAGAATTTAGCCTGTTGATTCCCGAACTTGATCAAGATCAGCATAAAAATATAAGCAGTTCCCTGGACTATTACAGTACCTGCGAAGAATCTCGTGCCTTAGGTTTGGGCCGTGAAGTGATTGGCAAGCACAAAAGTGGCGGCGATTTCCCGATGGAGATGGCAGTCAGCGAGATGTGGTTGGGTGGTCAGCGACACTTTACCGGTATCTTACGGGATATCACTGCACGCAAGCAGGCTAAAGAAGCACTACTCAAGGCAAGTGCCTTACAAAGCGCGATTTTCAACAGTGCCAATTTCTCAAGTATCGCCACTGATGCAAAAGGCGTCATTCAAATCTTCAATGTTGGCGCCGAACACATGCTCGGTTATACAGCCGACGACGTGATAAACAAAATTACCCCGGCTGATATTTCCGATCCGAATGAAGTGATTGTCCGTGCCGAAGCATTAAGCATTGAATTTGGAACCGCTATTGCACCAGGCTTTGAAGCATTGGTATTCAAGGCCTCACGAGGTATCGAAGATATTTATGAGCTAACCTATATTCGTCAAGATGGCAGTCGCTTCGCTGCGATCGTCTCGGTCACCGCGCTGCGTGATGACCGAAACACTATTATTGGCTACCTGCTGATCGGCACTGATAATACCGCTAGAAAACAGGTTGAAGCAGAGCAAAAACGTCTCGATCAACGTCTGCGAGATCAACAGTTCTACACCCGCTCTTTGATTGAAGCCAATATCGACGCCATTATGACTACCGATTTGTCCGGTATCATTACCGATGTTAACAAGCAAATGGAAGTGCTGACCGATTGTACGCGAGATGAACTGATCGGTGCGCCGTTCAAGAACCATTTTACTGAACCGGAAAGGGCCGAGACTGCTATCAGGCTGGTACTTAGCAAAAAGAAGCTCACCAACTATGAGCTTACCGCTTGTGCCTTAAGTGGCAAGGAAACGGTAGTATCCTACAATGCGACCACTTTTTACGATCGTGACGGAAATCTGGAAGGTGTATTCGCTGCAGCACGCGACATTACCGAACGCAAACGCCTGGATCAGGTTCTCCATGACAAAAATATCGAACTGGAAAGCGCCAAGTCTTTAGCTGAAAAAGCCAACCTGGCAAAATCAGATTTTCTGTCCAGTATGAGTCATGAGTTGCGCACACCACTCAATGCCATCCTCGGCTTCGCCCAATTGCTCGAAGTTGGCTCACCGCCGCCCACTGATGTCCAGATTGTCAGGCTACACCAGATTATTAAAGCGGGCTGGTATCTACTGGATTTGATTAACGAAATACTCGACCTCGCATTAATCGAGTCAGGTAAATTATCATTGTCGCTGGAACCTGTTTCATTGACAGCTATCATGCAAGAATGCCAAGCGATGATGGAACCACAAGCGCAACAGCGTGATATTAAACTGACTTTTCTACCATTCGATAACACTTGGTTTACCTATGCCGATCAAACCAGAGCAAAGCAGGTTCTGATCAATCTGCTTTCCAATGCCATCAAATACAACCGTGAACAGGGAACGATTGAGGTGAAATGCACGGCAAGTGCTTCAGAACGCATACGTATCAGCGTTAAAGATAGCGGTTTTGGCTTATCTTCGGAACAACTGTCGCAACTATTTCAGCCATTTAATCGTCTTGGACAAGAATCCGGCACCGAGCAAGGCACCGGTATCGGACTGGTGGTAACCAAGCAATTGATTGAACTAATGGGTGGTTCCATCGGTGTAGAAAGTACTGTTGGAGAGGGTAGCGAGTTCTGGATTGAACTACTTAGAGATGTTACACCGCAGCTTGCTGCAGGCCATGTAATGCCGGCAGAATTAATGCCAAAAGCCTGGAAAAATTCAGCACAGCGCACCCTGCTCTATGTAGAAGACAATCCTGCCAACCTGATGCTGGTTGAACAAATTATTGAGCATCACCCTAATCTGCGCATGTTGAGCGCATGCGACGGTAATATAGGTGTCGCTCTTGCACGCGCCCACCTACCTGATGTAATCTTGATGGATATTAATTTGCCCGGAATTAGCGGAATCCAGGCACTGAAAATTTTACGTGAAGATCCGGCTACGATGCATATTCCCGTTCTTGCTCTCAGCGCCAATGCCATGCTCCGTGATATTGAAAAAGGATTGGAAGCGGGATTTTTTCGATATCTCACCAAACCCATCAAGGTTAATGAATTTATCAATGCCTTGGACGATGCTCTGAATTTTTCTGAACCAGGATTGCTCGATACCAATGAAACCGAACAAACACCATGATTAGCACACAAGATATTCTTAATGCCAGCATTCTGATCGTTGATGATCAGCAAGCCAACGTGCAACTGCTTGCAGAAATGCTGCGTGAGGCCGACTATCGCTGCATTGCCTCGACAAATAACCCCTATGAAGTTTGTGCATTGCATCAAAAAGACCATTATGATCTGATCCTTCTTGATTTACAGATGCCTGGTATGGATGGTTTTGAGGTAATGGAAGCCCTTAAGGAAACCCAAACAGATGGCTATGTGCCAATATTGGTGATTACTGCACAGCCGAATCACAAATTACGGGCATTGGCCTCTGGTGCAAAAGATTTTGTCAGTAAACCTTTTGATCTGCTCGAAGTACAAACACGCATTCATAATATGCTGGAAGTGCGACTGCTGTACAAGCAACTTGAACTTAACAATCAAGCCTTGGAACAAAAGGTGCTGGAACGGACTGCCGAGCTACGTCAAAGCGAAGCACGTTTTCGTCGCCTGACCGAGCTGTCATCAGACTGGTATTGGGAGCAGGATACAGAAGGAAACTTCACCAAAATTTTTGGTCCGGTACTTGAAATGCTTGGAATCAAGGTCGATGATGAACTAGGTAACATAAGAGATGATCACGGCGCACTCTGGAATGAGGACGAGCGAGAAATACTGGAGGCCAAGCTGGTTGCCAGACGACCTTTTCTGGATTTTGTCTACAGCCGCATCAAACCCGATGGCTCTCGGCAATATTTAATGGTCAGCGGCGAGCCGATATTCGACTCCTCTGGTGGATTTACCTGCTACCGTGGCGTAGGTAAGGATGTAACTGAAACCATGCGTTCCAACGAAGCATAATTTGCCAACAAGTAAAAATTATTGCCTTAAAAAAAACATAAACACCTTCTCCTGTGTACACAAATCTTGCTTAACAGATTATAAAAATGCCAATAATCAATACGGCGTAAATTTCTTAGCCATGTTGTCCGATATAAGCAAGCTTGCACCCTCGTTATAGATTCTCACATAAATAATTTTGATGCTCATACAGATACCATTCATTTAAGGGATGGTATCTTGTAAGCCTAAGGTGATATCCAAGAATAAACAGACTCACTTTACGCAAGATTTTTATTTATTTACAACGACTGCAAGGACAGATATTTGCTCCTGCAAACTCTGCATTCACAACATCCCTGTGGATTATGCAGGAGCTAGAGCACCAACAGTAGGCTCCTTAAGAGATGCAGGAGCAGTTACCGAGGCGTAAAAATAGATGCGTAGCTGGTGGCTACGTAACTATTTTGACAACGCAGTAAATGAATAACGAGACCAGTAAACTGAATATATTATTCGCAGGAAATCACCTCAGGTGACGTCAATCGGAAATTTAATTTCTGAAAAATCCTATGTTCGTTAACGTACGGACTATAGTCAGCTTTTCGCCTATCCTGTCCCAAAGCTTACAAAATTACCTGGAAACTTGGCTCTTGATTGCAATGACAGAGAGGTCTTTAACCAAGGTTATTCCATAGAAAAACCTTGGGAGGCTAAGTAATACATGGGATCTGATCGCTAATTAAATTTTGAGCAATTTAATCCTTTTTTAATACGCTACTGGAGATTTATTCATGAAAACCTTTAAATTAACCAATAATCAATTAATTCACGCAAGCGCACGTCTTGTTACCTCAGTGACTCTGGCTACGGCCTTGGC
Source organism: Methylobacter psychrophilus (assembly GCF_025583945.1). Taxonomy (GTDB): domain Bacteria; phylum Pseudomonadota; class Gammaproteobacteria; order Methylococcales; family Methylomonadaceae; genus Methylobacter_C; species Methylobacter_C psychrophilus. The sequence continues at coordinate 47,999 of NZ_JAOEGU010000023.1, read as the reverse complement.
TTTTGCTCCGGGACTAACCTTTGCTGCGACGACCACTGATAAAGATGCTCACGAAGATCGCACTGAAGTGCGCATCAAAGATATGCATACCAAACTAAAGATTACCCAGGTACAGGAAGCAAAGTGGGCAAAGGTTACCCACACAATGCTTGATGATGCAAAAATCATGGATGCCCTTACTCAAGCCAGAGCCGATCATGCTGATGATATGAATGCTATCGATGACCTTAAATCCTATGGCGAGATCGTTGAAGCTCATGCAGACGGTATCAAAAAACTAACGCCTGTTTTTGCCGATCTCTATGCCAGTATGTCCGACGCACAGAAAAAAGAAGCGGATACCTTCTTCCGTAAGGGTGAACACAAGAATAGTGAGAAGAAGTCTATTGGCAAATAATGACGAATACCGTGATATCCAAATCAGGCAAGTTCAGCCTTAGGTCCGTAATCGCATCAAGTATTCCAGAAAAGGAAAGTCAATATGAAAACGTTAACACAAAAAACCGGATTTTCCAGATCAATTGCCAATAAGGTATTGATCGGACTGATCTTTGCATCACTAATTAGTCTTTTATCGCCATCAACAGCATTCGCTGATCGAGATAAAGGCCATCGGGGCGGCCATCAAGGATCACATGGCAATCGTGGCAATCATAACTCGCGTGGCAAGCATCATAACAATAGGGGATACCGATCAGGATACAATTACAATCATAATTATAACTATGCACAACCTGTCTACGTGCCGCCCCCAGTATATTACGCACCGCAGCAGTCACCAGGCATCAACTTGTTTTTGCCACTAAACCTTCGGTAAATACATTAATAAAGAAAGCCCGTTGTTCGCGAATGATGGGCTTTGATCACCTCGGTTTCAAGTCATTAAAATCCCCTTATAAATACCAGCACCAAGCCATAACGAGAATTTTTACTCATCCTGATATCAATCCAGTGTGTAAATTTATCATTGATCATTACAGCGAAGAATTTTTGCTTAAGCTCGTTTAAGGTTCCTGGTTGTTTAAAATGCTGGCCTCATAAGTATTAATATCTATCCCTATAGAAAACTACACGCTTTAGTTGAAGATTGTTCAGTTACAATGGCATCAAAATTAAAATCGATGCTCTAAAGGCTGAAAATATGACTAAAAGCACTGTTCCTGCAGTTACAGGCTATAAGCAACTGAAAAAATTGCGCACCGCATTAGCGATTTATCAGGGTTTACAACTATTACCCACTCTGCAGCAAGAGGCTGAAGGAACAGTATCGCATGATCAAACAAAGCGCGTTACTTATCTGACAGAACTTTTTTCACGCATTCACCGGACAATTTTTCAGGATTGGAAAGAACAACCCACCGTTTGCCATCGTCCTGGTACCATGCTTGATGCAGATAAAAGAAAAGAATTTCGTGAAACCATAGAATGCCTGGTTTTAGATGACGACGGGAATCAGGATACGGCAATTTTTGACAATAATGGCTTTGTTATCAGAACGGAAGATATTGCTGAAAGACTGGCCATTTTTTACCAAAAAATGCGCAGTGTAAGACCCTTCACTTATGGCAACAGAATAACACTTGATTTATTTTTAACCATGCTGGGTAAATTACCGGCAATCAAGAGTGTTTATGAACAGGGCATAGATTTCAGGCGAATTGAAGCTTATGACGCCGTCGCCTTGCATAATCCTGATAGCACACTCAGAGAAATCACAAAGGCCTTTGAACATGCACTTGATCCAACCCGCTGTAAAAGCCTGCAAAACAAAGCCAACGCTTATGGAAAATGGCCGGAAAACAAGAAGTTTGTCTATGGCATCCCTTTTTTGTCACATACCACAAAGGCCGGTATAGAATGCCTGGTTGCGGTAAACGGTGGCCTGATACCGATAAATCACATTAAAAAAGAGTTCTTTATCGCCGGCAAGCATTTTGCTGATTATCCACTCTGTGCTGCCGAAAATATGATTGGTTATCTACCCGGCACAGAAGCCGTACGGCACTCTGGAAACTACGAAATTGACGGCATCAGCATAGGCGAAAATGGAGCTGCCCCACTCTTTTGTCTTGATATTAACATGTTAACCGGATTACGTTCTCCCGGCCATACAGAAGTTTTACAACTGCTCAAGCAATGCGAAGGCGATAAGGCTCTGATATTTAATTTGGCACAAAATGAAGCGCTTAAAGACAAAATGATAACTGCTGCCAATGGCGATATACGATTAGAGCGGGCCATTGAAATAGCCTATGAACGACTGAGTAAAATTATAAAAAAACTCGATGAAGCGAAAGATAAGCTCTTTGAAGGCAAGATTGCTGATGCAAAGCCTACGTTATTTATGGCAATGGGCGGCGCAGGATCAGGAAAAACCGCTGTTGAAGAAATTGCACAGATACAGTGCAGAGATAATTTTGTTATTGCTTCACTGGATGAGTTTCGTAAAAAAAGCGATCTGTACAAAATTCTCACTGCCGCCAGTCATCATAGTGACGACTACGTTTATGTAGAACCTTTTGCCAACAGACTACGTGATTTGGTTGCCGATCATGCCAAGAAAAGTCATATCAATATTCTCTATGATGGTACCGGCATTCCCTACCAACCCCGCTATTCCAGCATAGTCAACCAATTTAAAGAATATGGTTTTTATACCCAAATAACAGCAGTAGATGCTTTTATTATTAAACCTCAAGGCCGTGAAAACGAATTAATAAGAAGCAGCGTTATCACCAGCGTAAAAGAACGTTTTGAAACAACCGGCCGCGCACTACCTTGGGTAGTTACGGTAGATAAACATATTCGCGTACCCCGATCATTTTTAAACGCATTGGAACATGAAGACCTGGACAAGATATCACTGTTTGCCAATGATGGCGAAAAAGACCGGCATTATCTCGTCGCCGAAAGCTTTGCTTTTTCTGGCCAGGATATCAGGGCGCTCCAGAAACATCAGTTAGCAGGTACATTAATGACATACCTGAAGCTTCTAATCAGGAACCGTGAAGACTCTATTTTAAAAAATCTGGCTCAAGGTGATGAAAGTCACCTTGAAGCACTCATCAACAGAAATACCGTATTTACCGAAAATAACGTGGCTTTTCAAATTTATCCGGGTAAAAATCGCAATCGTGTACTGGTGATTTATAATACACGTCGGATGGTCGACTTTGTCGAAAAAAGACAATTAAACCCTAATGCCTCGGGTGAAGAAGGCTTGTTACATAAACCTGAATCCTTGGCTTTTCATATTGATCCTTATACCAAGGATCCTTGGATGACCCGGCTTCAGGATTAATTAAGCCTGCATAAACCGGATGGCAGATAAAGAGAAATTATGCTTGCTCAATAATTTCCACGGTATTGCCATCTGGATCCCGGCAAAAAAGTGCTCTTCGTCCCGATATACTCATCGTATAAACAATACCGGCTTTTTTCAAGGCATCCTGAATCGGCGTTAGTGACAAGGCATTTAAAGCAACATGACGATCACGTCCACCATGTTCAGGCCGCCCCTTTATTGGGTCTGGATTTTGCAACTGAAGTAAGTGAATTTGCTGAGCACCCAGTTGAAACCATGCGCCGGGGAAACCCAAATCCGGTCTGTCGATTTGCTGTAAGCCCAAAATTTTACAGTAAAATACCAGCGAAATATCTAAATCGGCAACAATAAAACTGGCGTGGTTCAGGGAAAGTATGTTCGTTAACATTAATTGAATGATCTATCTTTTTATAGGTAAGAAATTATACCGTCTGACACTCGATTGTAAATTACATTTTGACTGTAAAGCACGGCACATAAAACCACTATCGGTAAGTTAACCTTACTGAATATAGGCAGCCTTGAATGTAGCAGCAACTTAAGTAACGTTAATCAGAAATGGCGACTACTTCAACAACCACGTTCATTATAGGCGACTGCGGGTTATCAGTTGGGGCGGCTATAAACGAGCCGGAGACAGGGGGTACCGATTCGGGATGGCGACTCACAGCCACCGTAATATGATGGTTGCCAACCAGCAAACCCGAGGTTGAATCAAAGCCTTTCCAACCGGCACCGGGCAGATAAACCTCTGACCATGCATGGGTTGCACCCTGGCCCTGAGGGAGCGTTGGTGAATAGACATAGCCGCTCACAAAACGTGCTGCCAACCCTAAGTAATGGCAAGCTTCAATGAACAACGTCGCAAAATCACGGCAAGATCCGGTACGTTTTGCCAACGTCGTTGCCGGTGTCTGAACCCCCGGTTCCTCGCGTTGTTGGTAAGTGAATCCGGTGGCAATGGCTTTATTGATCCATTCAAGCAAAATATAGGTTTCTACAACTTGACCAGTGCTCCAAAATTGTCGTAACCACGAATCTAATATGGCATGATCTTGATCAAAGATCACTGACAGATAAGGGCTTAAATCAATACGTTCTGCGACATCGTATTGAAAAGGAAAATAGACCGCATGCTCTGCTACCAGAAAATCCAAGGGTTGATTGTCATAATGCTGAATAACAACACAACTGCTGATAGAAAGTTGGTTACTTGGCTCAATAAAAGTTGCCAATGCTACAGGATTGTCGTACACATCACGTTGCCATTGCAATTGATGGGCAGGAGAAATGGTTAACTCAGCCGATTCAATACGAACATCATGGCCTTCGCGAGGACGTAACAGTAATTTATGTGGCAACAAGGTTACCGCTTGTGCATATTCGTAAGTAGTCACATGCTTTATTTGCAGACGGCGCATTTATACAACTCCAGTGATAAATATTATGGCTATTTTTGATAAGCATTTTGCCACAATATTCCAAACTGCGTAGTTTATTACCATCGAGAATATAAAAAACTCACTTACTATGACGATATTACCCACTTTCTAAGTGCATAAGATCATGGTACGAAAGAGGCCATTTTGAGAAAAATATTTCCATGCCAGCCATGAAAGCTTGTTAAGAAATATTAATAGAATAAATGAGAAATCGCAATTTTCTGCAAAAGCAGGAGAGAATAATATAGAAGAGTAAAGCCGGACAACAATTATTAAAAATAAGGTATAAAAATAGCCCGGTAGTTTTCCTGCCAGGCTATTTTTGCACTAAAGCAATGGGGATCTATTTCATCATGGATCTTTTAAATTTTCTATCTAATTTGCTATTGGCATCTTTAGATAGTTGTGCGGCCCGATTAGCGGCTGTCTCTGCTGATTCTGCTTTGGTAGCTGCATCCGCAGAGGTAGCTTGTGCATTAGCTGCATCAGCTGATGCCTGTTTAACAGACGTATCCAGACCATCTACCTGCGACTGTAAATTTTCAACGTCGGAAGTCGTTGCACAAGCTCCAAGTAGACTGAAAGCCAAACCAATTATTGCTAATTTTATTACTTTTTTCATATTATTTTTCCTTACCCAATATTATTACTACTTGGTAGTGTTTTGTTTAGAGGCATCCAATATTATTTAATCAGAATGACACATTCGCTAAATACTGATTTTGTTGGTATCTAATAATAAATAGTTGAAACCGTTAATCATTAAAGTCATCGCGACCAGCGTTATACACAAGTTGCTACAACTGCATCAAGGTTACACGAACAAGATGAAAAAAAGCCTGCAGGTTTGATTAAGATTAGATGAAGACAGCAAATATTAGGGACGTTATGTATTCATCATAGAAGTCGATTGGCTACCCATAATGTAAGTAACAGGGAATGTGGCTTGTGACACAAAAAGGTCTGGCAATAGTGTCATTATTATTGATATTACTGCCTTACGCTAAAATTCTAATTAAATGAGTATGTTAAACCAGTGCCTTGGTATAAAATTAACGAATTTTTTGAAAGCTATAGACTATGCAAATTATCGCAATTTATCCCGGTACATTTGATCCTGTTACTAATGGACATATTGATATCATTGCCAGGGCATCAAAACTATACCATAAAGTTATTGTTGCTGTGGCAGTCAACAGAGGGAAAACCCCCTTATTTTCGCTAGATGAACGCGTCGAACTGGTAAAGCTGGTTACTCCCGAATTTTCTAATGTCGAGGTTATTGGTTTTGATAACTTGTTGGTTGATTGTGCCAGACAGCAGGGTGCCAATGTCATTTTAAGAGGCTTGCGTGCAGTATCCGATTTTGAATATGAATTTCAATTGGCAGGAATGAACCGACGGCTTGCTCCACAACTGGAAACCATGTTTCTGACGCCTGCTGAACAATATGAATTTATTTCTTCAACCATGATCAGAGAAATTGCACAACTTAAGGGCGATGTATCCTGTTTTGTCCCTGAGCCTGTACTCCAGCGTTTAATAGAGAAATTTAGTTAGGAATTAAGATGGCCCTTATTATTAATGATGAATGCATCAATTGTGATGTCTGTGAACCCGAATGTCCAAATGCCGCCATTTCACAAGGCGAGGACATTTATATTATTGATCCGGAATTATGTACCGAGTGTGTTGGGCATCATGGCTTGCCACAATGTGTTGAAGTTTGTCCGGTTGATTGTATCGATAAAGATATCATGCATGTTGAAGACCATGACACGCTATATCAAAAGTATTTAAAATTGACGCAATAGATTATTTCTATCAATCGAATTTACAGATTTTATTATCTGAAATTCAAAAGCGGTTACACATTTTCAGGTAAAGAATTTCTTTATCGACAGATACCATCCCTTTAAGGGATGATATCTGTATAAGCTTACAGTAATGTGAATTGCACATTTAATTTCTGAAAGTCTATAGATATACTCCGCGCGGTCACTATTGCGGATTCTTAAATGTGCTTAACACCATATATTACCAAGGGTTAATGTGTTTCTATTTTCCGCATCCGTGACCGCGCGGAGTATATCTATAGGGCTTGGGAGAGAGGCCAGAGCAGATGCCGACCAAATATTTTCTTGGCATCTCGGCAACCGCTTTCTGCCATCCATGGCTATGTAATTCCTGTGGTTCATTGCGAATATTTTTTTACAAACAATCCAGAATCGCCCTTTTAACAGCATCCAGACTGGCATCAATAGTTACCGGCTTGGCATCTGCGCATTGTTGCATGGCAATTTCAGGATCTTTAATACCGTTACCGGTTAAGGTACAAACAATTTTGCTGCCTTCAGGAATTTTTCCGGAGATTATATCTTGCAGGGCACCCGCTAATGAAGCTGCTGAGGCGGGTTCACAAAACACACCTTCATATTGCGATAACATTTTTTGTGCCGCCAAAATTTGTTCATCACTAAATTTGTCAAACCAGCCACCAGACTCTTTTTGGGCAGCCCAGGCAAAATCCCAAGATTGTGGATGACCGATACGAATGGCGGTCGCGACAGTTTCAGGATTATCAATCATCATGCCGGCTACGAAAGGCGCAGCGCCAGCGGCTTGATAACCACACATAACCGGACGATTACCGCAAACACGATCGGTTGCATATTCGTTGTAGCCTTTCCAGTAGGCGGTAATATTACCGGCATTGCCAACGGGCAGACAGTGATAATCAGGCGCAAAACCCAGTTCATCAACAATTTCAAAAGCGGCAGTTTTTTGGCCTTCAATTCTGAACGGATTAATGGAGTTAACAATAGTAACAGGAGCATGGTTAGCCACTTCTTTAACCAGTGCCATACCTTTATCAAAGTTACCGTTAATCTGAATGATGGTGGCGTTATACATTAAGGTTTGCGCCAGCTTGCCCAGAGCAATTTTACCTTCGGGAATCAATACAAAGGCTTTAATGCCTGCCCGAGCCGCATAGGCAGCAGCAGCAGCCGAGGTGTTACCGGTTGAAGCGCAAATAATGGCTTCACTGCCGTCTTCGACAGCCTTGGTAACGGCCATGGTCATACCACGGTCTTTAAATGATCCGGTTGGATTTAAGCCTTCAAACTTGACATAAATTTCAACGTCTTTGCCTATCATTCGGGGGATGTTTTGCAATTGAATCAGCGGCGTTCTTCCTTCATTCAAGCTGATGATACGCGTTGTTGCACTGACCGGCAGACGGTCTCTATAACGCTCAATTAATCCAGTGTAATGTTTTTGTGTAGTCATGATATTTATTTATTTCAAAGTTTCCAGGCGAATACGATTAACTTTTCCGGTAACGGTTTGCAGTGCTTCGATTTCAGCAATCGCGGCATTCATTTCTTTTTCCAGCGTGATTTGCGTCAGCAAAATAATCGGTATCGCAGTTTCATCGCCTACCGGTTCTTTTTGGATGATAGCTTCAATACTGATGTGATGATCTGCCAATATTCTGGTGACGTCGGCTAATACACCCGGTTTATCTTCTGCATTCAAACGTAAATAATACGACGTTTTAAAGCGCTCGGAAGACAAGATCGGAATATCAGCCAATGAATCGGCCTGAAAAGCCAGATGCGGTACGCGATTTTCAGGATCGCTGGTTAACGCTCTCACAACATCAATCACATCGGCAACCACAGCTGAGGCAGTCGGTTCTGCACCAGCGCCAGCACCATAATAAAGAGTCGCACCAACGGCATCACCTTTAACCAACACGGCATTCATCACACCATCAACATTAGCTATCAATCGACGCTCGGGGATTAAGGTGGGATGCACTCTTAATTCAATGCCTTCAGGAGTTTTTCTGGCAATACCCAAATGTTTGATTCGATAGCCCAATTGTTCGGCATACTCGACATCAAGACGGGTAATTTGGGTAATACCTTCGGTATAAACTTGCTCAAATTGCAAAGGGATGCCAAAAGCAATCGAGGCCAAGATAGTCAATTTATGTCCGGCATCAATACCTTCGACATCAAAAGTCGGATCAGCTTCCGCATAGCCCAACGCTTGCGCTTCGGCTAATACATCATAAAAATCCCGTCCTTTATCGCGCATTTCGGTCAGAATAAAATTACCGGTGCCGTTAATAATACCCGCCAACCATTCAATTTGATTACCGCTTAAGCCTTCACGTATAGCTTTGATAATAGGAATACCGCCGGCAACAGCAGCTTCAAAAGCCACGATGACACCTTTTTCACTGGCTTTGGCAAAAATTTCGTTACCATGTAAAGCGATCAACGACTTATTGGCCGTGACAACATGCTTGCCATTGTCTATAGCTTTTAAGACCATTTCTTTAACAAGCCCTGCACCACCAATCAATTCAAGGATGATATCAATTTCGGGATCGTTAATAATATCCATGGGATCAGTACTTAAAATGATGCCTTGGGTATCGCAAATCCGTTCTTTATCTAAATCCTTTGCAGAAGCTCGGGTGATAATTATTTCCCGACCCGCACGGCGGGCAATTTCTTCCGCATTACGTTTTAACACATTGACTGTACCACCACCGACAGTACCCAGTCCTAATACACCTACTTTTACCGGTTTCAAATTAAGCTCCAGTTAAAAATTCGTTCACGTTCCAATTGAATGGGGCGATTTTATCGCCCTTACAGTTTTACTTGGCTGCCTGTTTAATACCGTCTTTTTTCATCATAAGGCGAATACCGCGCACCGCTTGGCGTGTCCGGTGTTCATTCTCGATTAAACCAAAGCGGACATGATCATCTCCATACTGACCAAAGCCGATACCCGGAGAAACGGCCACTTTTGCATCTGCCAGTAATTTTTTGCAAAACTCCAATGAACCCATGTCTTGATAAGCTTCGGGAATCTTCGCCCAAACAAACATGGTTGCTTTTGGTTTTTCAACAGGCCATCCTGCGGCAGTTAAGCCTTCACACAAAACATCGCGTCTTTTTCTGTACATATCGGCTATTTCTGCCACACATTCCTGTGGGCCTTCAAGAGCGGCAATGGCAGCAATTTGAATTGGTGTAAACGTGCCATAATCCAGATAAGATTTAATCCGTGCCAACGCAGAAACCAGTTCCTTGTTACCACACATAAAACCCACACGCCAACCCGGCATGTTATAACTTTTGGACATCGAGAAAAATTCTACGGCAATGTCTTTTGCGCCCTCAACCTGAAGAATGGATGGCGCTTTGTAGCCATCAAAAACAATATCCGCATAAGCAATATCCTGTACTACCCAGATATGATGTTCTTTGGCAACGGCGATAATTTTTTCAAAAAAATCCAGTTCCACACATTGAGTCGTGGGATTGCCCGGAAAATTAAGAATTAACATTTTGGGTTTTGGCCATGAATCAACAATGGCTTTTTGCAACTCTTCAAAAAAATCGCCACCCGGAATCATGGGTACATGCCTTAAATCTGCACCAGCAATGACTACACCATAAGGATGTATCGGGTAAGCCGGATTTGGCACCAGTACAACATCGCCAGGGCCCAGTGTCGCCAAAGCCAAATGCGCCAAACCCTCTTTGGAACCAATGGTGACAATCGCTTCGGTTTCAGGATCCAGGTCGACATCAAAACGGGTTTTATACCAATTACAAATAGCCTTTCTTAACCTTGGGATACCTTTGGACACTGAATAGCGGTGCGTATCAGGACGCAACGTTGCTTCAACCATTTTATCAACGATATGTTTGGGCGTAGGCTGATCAGGATTGCCCATGCCAAAATCAATAATATCTTCTCCCGCCGCTCGGGCTTTAGCTTTTAACTCGTTAACAATATTAAAAACGTAGGGGGGTAAACGACTTATTCTATGAAATTCTTCCATTAACAGCTCTTGAGCGACCCGGGTATAAGTGAGATTAAAAAAATATAATGTCCTGCAAAATATTCAATGCTTTTAAAGCATTAAATGATTGGTAAAACATCACAAAAAAATTCTAAATTACGGTTATTAACACTTTATGGCAAATAAACGCAATTATTTGCTGATATAGTGGTTTACTTTACAGCAATAATATTCCTGTTTAGTGCTTCAATAACAATGCTTGTTCTACACGTATCAAATCCTGTTGGGTATCGACGCCTGCTTCCGGTGTTTTTTCCACCACGTTAACGATAATTGCTTCGCCGTGCCATAGTATTCGGAGCTGTTCCAATGATTCAATCGACTCCAATGGTGATGGCTCCCAAGAACAATAACGATTTAAAAAATCGACCGTATAGGCATAAAGTCCGATGTGCCGAAGATATTGCCTGCCTTCTGACGGCTTTCCGCCTGCTTGGGTAAAAGTTTCTCTTTCCCATGGAATTGGCGCACGACTAAAATAAAGTGCGTAACCATCTTTATTCAATACCACTTTAACAGCATTTGGATTAAATATTTCTTCTGCATGACTGATTTTTGCAGCCAGCGTTGCTATACCTGCCAGTTTCTGCCCTGCTAATGCAACCGCTACTTCACGAATCATTGAGGGTGGAATCAGCGGTTCATCACCTTGTAGATTTACGATAATTTCATCGCCTGACCAACCACATTGCTGTGCGACTTCGGCAATTCTTTCCGTACCGCTTTGATGATCAGAACGCGTCATTACGACATTAATACCTAGATCGTAAACAGTTTGAAAAATTCGTTGATCATCGGTAGCGACGACAATTTCTTCCGCCCCGGCTTCCTGCGCCCGCTCACAAACATGAGCAATCATGGGTTTACCGGCAATAGTCAATAACGGTTTACCAGGTAATCTGGTTGAGGCATATCGTGCCGGAATAACTACTTTAAAGCGCAGATTCATTTATATAATGCATCAGTTTCTTCGCTACTTAACTCGCGGGCTTCATCTTCAAGCATCACGGGAATGTCATCGCGAACTGGAAAAGCCAGCCGATCAGCTCGGCAGATTAACTCTGCCTTGGGCTTATCATAAATCAGTGGGCTCTTGCATAAAGGACACACCAAAATATCAAGTAATTTTCTATCTATCATGCTTTTCTCTTAAGTAAATTTAATAATTGTTCTGAAAAAGCAGCATCAGGAACGGCTTTTACTGGAAGATACCAATGCTGTAATCCTGCAAATTCTGTGCATTTTACCGCATCTTTTTCGGTCATTAACACCGGTTTATTGTCGCCAAAGTCAATATCGTGACGCTGAAAGGGATAATGATCGGGAAAACTATGAGTTGTACAAATCAATCCAGCCACTTCAAGCTGCTTAAAAAAGCGCTCAGGATTACCAATCCCTGCTAATGCATGACACTCAACGGCATTAAATTCTGGTAACGGTTTTTGCTCTCCGGTCACTACATTAACCAATGTTTGGCCAACGAGTTGCATGGAAAACTCATGATCTTCGTATTTTTCGCCATTGACGATAACAAAATCGACACGTTGTAATCTTTCTATCGGTTCACGTAAAGGACCGGCAGGTAAACAGTGCCCGTTACCAAAACGTCTTTCCCCGTCAATGACCGCAATTTCGATAGTTCTGTTTAAGGCATAATGCTGTAGACCATCATCGGATAAAATAACATTACAATCGGCTTGCGAAAGCAGCATTTTTGCAGCCTCTACCCGTAATGGCCCTACAGCCATCGGGCAACCGGTTTGTGTAGCGATTAATAAGGCTTCATCACCCACCTGCCTGGCATCGCTACCAGCAGTAACCGTTTGTGGCCATGATTGTGCCTGTCCACCATAACCGCGACTGATAATACCGGGTTTAAATCCTGAATCTTTAAGAAACTGTGCCAACCAAATAACCAACGGCGTTTTACCGGTACCACCAACAGTAATATTACCGACGACAATAACCGGAACCGGTAAGGTAAATGTTTTTAATATACCCAAGCGATATAAAAATCGTCTGAACCTCACCGCATCACTGAATAAAAAACCAAAAAGAGATAACCACACCCCCAGAAAATGGTCTTTATACCAAATATCTGCCGCCCAGCGCGTTAACGTTTTTTTCATGGTGCTGTCTTTGGCTGTTGTGCGGCAAAGGTAATATGGCTAAAACCAGCTTCACTGGCGCACTGCAATGCCGTAATAACAGCCTGATGAGGCGTTTTGCCATCGGCATTAATAATAAAAGGGACATCCTTTGATTGTTCTGTAAACTTCAATAACTCCTGTTTTAAGGTTTCCACGTTCTGATTGACCAACTTGTTCGAGACACCATCGTCGCTCATCAGGTAATAAGTACCGGCTGCATCAATCGTTAAGGTAATCATTTTAGGCGCTTGTTCTGCTTCTGCTCCAGCCGCCTCAGGCAATGTAACCTTCACTTCCGTGTTACGATTAAACGTGGTGGAAACCACAAAGAAGAGTAATAACACAAACAGTACATCTATCATTGATATCAAAGTAATATCAAGTTTTTCTCTTTTTTTATGTCGAAAATTCATCAGGATACCTCGCGGTCTCCATGTAGTATATCTATCAGTTTTAATGCTTCAGCTTCCATATCGACGACATATTCATCCACCAATCTTTCAAAGTAGCGATGAAAAATCAAACTGGGTATGCCTACGGTTAATCCTGCTGCTGTGGTAATTAATGCTACCGAAATGCCGCCTGCTAAAACACTGGGATCTCCGGAACCATGCTGCATCAATGACGCGAAAATATCTATCATACCAAACACCGTTCCCAACAAACCCAATAATGGACTTATTGTTGCAATAGTACCCAAGGTATTAAGATAGCGCTCCAAATCATGCACAACTTTTCTGCCTGATTCTTCAATACATTCTTTCATCACATCCCGGCCATGATGCCTGTTCGCAAGACCAGCCGCCAAGATACAACCAAGAGGCGAACTGGTCTTTAAACGATGTAAAGCCACATCATCCAATCTTTTTTCGCGAGATAATTTCCATACCTGAGGAACCAATTCCGGTGGCAATATCTTCTTTTTTTGTAACGACCAAAAACGTTCGACGACAATACCCATTGCACCAATTGAACATAGCATGATGGGTAGCATCATCCAGCCACCGCTTTTTATTATTTCAAACACTTTGTTTCCTGATAAAGTAAATTGGAGCCAATATAAGCTGAAAAAATCTTGAATCTTGCGCCTTATTCTAACCTAATGCCGTTGATTTTTGAGAATTTTCCCTGCCTACCCAGATATAAGTAATCACCAAGGCAAGACCGCAACAGAGTGCCGCCACTGAATAAACAAACCTTGAACCCAATGACTCCCAGTAATAACCGCTATAAAGACTACCCAGCACACCGCCGACACCAAAACTAAGACTGCTATATAACGCCTGACCTTTACCCTGATGCTGCTCGCCAAAATAAAGATGCACCAGATGTATGGCAACAACATGAACACCGCCAAAAGTTGCGGCATGTAATAATTGGGCAAAAATCAACAAACCCAAATAATCAGGACACCAGCCTATTATTAACCAGCGACCGGTAGCCAGCACCAAACTGAATAATAAAATAGCTCTTAAAGAAAAGCGCTTTAACAAACGTCTCATAGCCAGAAATAAAACGATCTCCGCTAAAACCCCAAGCGCCCAGAGTAATCCGGTGACTGTTGCTGAATAATGATTTTGCTTTAAATAAATCGAATAAAAAACATAATATGGTGCATGAGCCACTTGCAGTAATATGTTAACCACAAAAAAAGCCAAGACTTCAGGTCTTTTTATTATTTGCAACATCCCAAGCGAAGCAGATCGATGGCTGACAGACTTGGCTTCGGGCGTTATTAAGGTGACCCACCAGTTTAAAACCAACAACACGACAATGGCAACCGGAAGTGTTGCAACAGGCAACTTATCGAGTATAAGTCCCATGCCTAACACCGTGACAATAAAACCAACCGATCCCCACAGCCTTATTTGACTGTAACGATGCGCTTCCTTTTTTAAATGAAACAGAGTAACGGCTTCAAATTGCGGCAACACGGCATTCCAAAAAAAACTGAAACTGATCGTTATTACGGCAACCCATAAATAATCATGGACATATAAAAAGCCGGCAAAAAGCACTGCTGCAAAAAATGCAGCCAGACGAATTATACGTAAACTTTTTCCGGTATGGTCGGCAATCCAGCCCCACAACAAAGGGGCAATAATTTTGGTGCCTACCAACAACGCAGAAAGCTCACCAATTTCAACGGGATTAAAGCCAATCCCTTTTAAATAAAGGCTCCAGTAAGGGACAAAACAGCCTAGCGTGGCAAAATAAAAAAAATAAAACCCTGACAATCGCCAGTATGGAACAGACATTTAATTATTCATGTAAAAAAAGGGGCATCTCTTTTCCAAACCTATTGAAAATATGGCTACCCATTTAAAGTGGGATAATTTTACTGATAACATCCCTTCAAGGGATGGTATCTGTCCCTGGTTAAGTTGGTAGTCGAAAATACCACTATAAAAATGGTTAACCACAACGGCTTTAATCAGGACAATCACACAGGATTGCCCCTACAAGATTATCGCAAAATCGGCAATCCTGACACAACACCCATATTTTGGGCCCGGTGACGCAGAAAATGATCCATCAACACAATTGCCATCATCGCTTCGGCAATTGGCGTGGCACGAATACCAACACAGGGATCATGACGACCTTGGGTAATCACATCAATTGCCTCACCTTGCTGATTGATACTTTTACCGGCCAGTCGCAAGCTGGACGTTGCTTTTAAAGCGATACTGGCGGTAATTGATTGACCACTGGAAATCCCCCCCAAAATACCACCGGCATGATTACTTAAAAAACCGGCTGGCGTTATTTCATCGCGAAACTGTGTACCTTTAGTATCAATGCAAGCAAAGCCATCACCGATTTCCACGCCTTTTACCGCATTAATACTCATTAGAGCATGAGCCAAATCGGCATCAAGTCGGTCAAAAATGGGTTCACCCAAACCGGGTGGGACATTGGTTGCTACCACTTCAATTCTTGCACCTATCGATTCGCCTTCCTTGCGCAAGGCATCCATATAAGCTTCCATTTCAGGAACTTTATCAGCGTCAGGACAAAAGAAAGGGTTGCTGTCAATAATACTCCAATCGAGCTTTTCAATTTTTATCGGTCCCAGTTGCGATAAATAACCACGAATCTCTATACCCGCCTGCTCTTTGAGATATTTTTTGGCAATACCGCCAGCGGCGACACGCATGGCAGTTTCCCGTGCCGATGAGCGCCCGCCGCCACGATAATCTCTAAATCCATACTTCTGCTGGTAAGTGTAATCCGCATGTCCCGGTCTGAAGGTATCGGCAATTTTGGAATAATCTTTAGAGCGTTGATCAGTATTCTCAATGAGCAAACCAATCGGCGTACCGGTTGTTTTACCTTCAAACACCCCCGACAAAATTCTAACCTCATCGGCTTCACGCCGTTGCGTGGTATGCCTTGAAGTACCCGGTTTCCTACGATCAAGATCTTCCTGTAAATCGGCTTCTGTCAAAGCCAGTCCCGGAGGGCAGCCATCAACGATACAGCCGATGGCAGGACCATGACTTTCGCCAAACGAAGTGACGGTAAAAAGTTTTCCTATTGTATTTCCAGACATAATTAACGTAAGGCCGCGATAAATAATTCGTGATAGTCATGAACCTGTTCAGCGGTCAGCAAAAATACGCCATCGCCGCCCCGTTCAAAATCCAGCCAGTAAAATGGCACATCAGGGAAAGTGTTCTGCAGAGTTTCTGCACTACTACCGACCTCCACAACCAAAATGCCCTGCTCGGCCAAATAATCATCCGCATCAACCAATATACGAAGAACAATATCCAGACCGGTAAGGCCACCTTTAAAGCCCATATCCGGCTCCGCACGAAACTCCTGCGGCAAATTTTCCCATTCTTGATGACAGACATAAGGTGGATTACTGACGATAACATCGTATTGAACGGGTGGCAGTGCTTTAAACAAATCCGACTGATAGAGTGTCACCGAGTCGGATAGCTGATGATTTTCAATATTGATTTCAGCGACAGCCAGGGCATCAACGGATAAATCAACGGCATCAACCAAAGCATTTTGAAAAGCATAAGCACAGGCGATGGCAATACAAGCACTGCCGGTACATAAATCCAGAATACGCCCGACCTGATCTTCTTCTACCCAGGGTGAAAAGCGTTGTTCGATTAATTCAGCAATGGGTGATCTGGGCACCAAAACCCTTGGATCAACGTAAAATGACAAGCCTGCAAAAATAGCTTCATTGGTTAAATAAGATGCCGGTATTCTTTCATTAATCCGTCTATCAATAATATCAATGACAGCCTGGCGCTCATGCATCGTTAGAATGGTGTCCAGATAAGCTTCAGCCAGATTATAAGGCTGATAAACAGTATGTAAAACCAAAGCTGCGGCTTCATCAAGTGCAGTAACAGTACCATGACCAAAACTGACCCTGGATTGGGTAAATCGACTGGACGCCCAACGAATATAATCACGCAGCGTCGATAATGTAGTTAAAACTTCAAAAGGTGTTGTTTGCATTATTTTAAATAAGTAATCAGGATGCACAGAGGATCAATTTATAAGAGATTTTAAACTAAATGCACAACAGGGTGGTAAGTTTAGTTAACCACCATCGATCTGCAAACGGCGATTATGCGGCAAAAAATAAAAACAGAGGACTTTTAGGTGGCATGGAACTCATGAAAACACGCAGGAGCGAATCTATGCGTTAGGCCAATTTAACAGTATCATCCAATGCAGGGCAGACACATAGCTCTGCCCCTACGGTTATTTTGATACTATAATCTTTCAGAAATTAAATTTCTATTCACGTCGCTGTAAACTATTACGGATACCATCCCTTCAAGGGATGTTATCCGTTAGCATCGAAATTATTTATCTGAAAATCTATAGCGTTATTGCCTATTTTTAAATCAAAAAAAACGGCGAAATAAATCCGCCGTTTTTTGCTTATTGGGCCATTACTGCAATCATTTACTTACGATTGCTTTTTAGCCTTTTTCCTCAATATTACTTGTCTATTTTAAGTGCCAAAAAGGCCGGACTACCACGACGCTGAATTAAAACAGCGACTGATTTTCCAACTGGAAGAGTTTTGACGGTCTTTTCAAAGTCAGCGACACCAACAATAACATTGTTGGCAATCCGTAAAATAACATCACCGGGTTGAATACCTGCGTTCTTGGCAATGCCTTTTTCGACACTTTGAACCAACACACCGCCTTTAATAACTTGCAAGACCTCTCTTTCTTCAGCGGTTAAATCAGTAACACTAATGCCCAATCTATTGGTGGGCCTAGCCTTCTCGGCTTTGGTATCAGCGACTTTATCAATCTGTTCCGGTAAAAGTCCTATACTGAAATTTAGCGTTTTCTCATTACCTTGCCTGAGAATTTTTAGCGTTGCTTTATCATTAATCGGTGTCATACCAACCATAGGTGGTAAATCACCTGACTTTTCAATCGGTTGACCATTAAACTCGGTAATAATATCACCAATCTGCAAGTCTGCTTTTTCTGCAGGACTACCAGGAATCACTTTAGAAACTAATGCTCCCTGTGGTTTCTTCATATTAAATGATTCAGCCAATTCACGAGTTACGTCCTGAATTTGCACGCCTAACCAGCCATGCGCCGCTTTACCGCTCGATTTTATTTGCTCAACGACATTCATCACTATATCCATCGGAATAGAGAATGAAAGACCCATAAAGCCACCGGTACGGCTATAAATTTGTGAGTTGATACCCACAACTTTACCATCCATATTAAATAGCGGCCCGCCTGAATTGCCTGGATTAATCGCCACATCCGTTTGTATAAACGGCACATAATTGCCACCCGGCAAACTGCGGCCTTTAGCACTGACTATACCTGCTGTCACTGACTGCTCAAAACCAAATGGTGAACCAATCGCTAAAACCCACTCACCAACCTGCAGTTTAGCAGGGTCTCCAATAGTCACTACCGGCAAATCAGTCGCTTCGACTTTTAATACCGCCACATCGGTACGCGTATCCGAACCGATAAGCTTTGCTATTAATTCCCGTCTATCAGAAAATTTAACAATGATTTCATCAGCATCTTTAACGACATGATGATTGGTTAATATATAGCCATCTTTGGAAATAATAAAACCGGAGCCCAGCGACTGGGTGTCTCCACTTCCACCCTCACCACCACCGTTACCACCATCAGGATTATTAAAAAAACGTTTAAACAGCTCTTCCATTTCAGGCGGCAACCCTTCAGGCATGGGCTGTTGTTCTTTAGGTGCTCCGGCAACCTCGACCGGCGCTTTTTGGGTAGTACTGATGTTGACTACTGCGACGCCATTAACCTTTACCATCTCGGTAAAGTCTGGTAACTGCGCTACTACATTTTGACTACAAAGAAAAACCAGAAAAACAGACCAACCAAGCTTTTTAAGCATAAAAACTCCATTCCCTAACATTAATAAAATAATTATATTACTGACCTATAACAACTAATCTTGCTGCCTATACTATCAGTATTTAACAGTCTGAACTGCGTAACCACCCTAAGTACTGATAGTACCTGTCTAAACAGGATAATTCAATTTTTGAGATCCCGAAGTTTGATACCTTCGGCTATAAATTTGACAGTTTCTACAGGCACTTCACCCATTACCGTCAATTGATAATTATTGATGGTTCGGCTATATAAATTAACCGCACCGACAGATTGAAGACCCGACAACATACCTTCACTTTTGCTTTCCATGTAAATTGATACGGAAGTAAAACCATCACTTAACAATAAGTGATCAACAGGCTGCTCAGTATTGTGCATCGGCTTGCGAGCAAAGAAAATGTCCCGAAAACCTGCCGGCTTCGCTGTTACAACAAAAGCCGCCTGATCAGCGGATTGCGTCGGTAGCTGGTGAATATGCCTAGCTGGGTTTTTAGTATCCAGGGATTTAACCGGAATAAAAGACAACGCATCTTTAACGGTTATATCGGTAAAAACAACCTGTTCTAAAAGAGTACCAGAATTATCGTAAACAGCTACTTTAAGCGGCAAAAAATAGCGTTTTTCCACCCATATTTTACGAAGATACCTTGCATTATCTTGAGGCTGAACGGCAATAACGTAGCTTGGCAGCATGGCGACATTTTCCTGCCCCACTATCCCGAACTGATAAATGGCACTTATATCATTCAAGTTGCTTGGCATATCAACCAAAAAAGAGCGTTCAAATGGCCGATGATCAACCAGCGTTTGTTGTGTTTCCTTAAACAGGCAACTGACTTTACCTGCGTCTCTGATAATTTCACGCAACGGCGAATTTAACGACAATAGACGCTCCTGTTCAACACCATCTTTAGCAGCGTGAACATATTTCATTGGTTCCAGCTTGCCATTTTTAAGAAATGCAACAGTGCCCTGATAATTTAAGACTGCCATGGCGTGGTTCATTTTCATTAATATTTGGCGGGCAGTTAACTCAGGTTCTTTTGCCGAAACAATCCCGGTAGACAAAAGAAAAACCACAAAAAAATGCTTAATCGCAGTCATTTATTATTACTGGGAAGCTGTCCGAGAATAGAAGCTGTAGCGAGGAGAAGCCATTTTGAGTCAGGTTTTTTGATCATTTGAGGCAAATAGTTGTGCTATTTAACGAAAATGAGCGGAAAATCTGACCGAACTGGCTTTTCCGCAATCGGTTTTCTATTCTCGGACGGCCTACTGGATGCCGTTACTCTGGCATAGGGCTGAAAATCAGCCTCACCATTGGTATAAACACTATTATTATGGGCTTGAAGATAATCATTAATTTGTTTATTGAGTGGATATTGCGTAGCTTCAACAGGCTTATCCGGCTGTTGATGGGGTTTATTCTGCGCAACCTGGAGCGCTGTTACCGCGTTAACCGACTGATTGGAAATGTTTATACTCCGTCCTGCAATTACGGCAACAATAACCAGTGATGCCGCGACCGCAATTTGTTTATGGCTACGCTTAAATGACTTATGTTGAGGTAAAAAATAAACCGGTTCTTGCTGTATCTGCTGATGTATTTTTGTTGAAAAATCGGCTTTGATTAATAAAAAAGCGTCTTTTTTCATGGCATGACTAATCATTTCATAACGCCTCAACTTGTCTTTCAACTCAGGCCGGGATTGCATTCTTTTCAAACAAGACAAAGCATCGACTTGATCAAGTTCATTATCAAGAAATTGAGATATTTTTAAATTTAAATCTTCAGGCATTAAAAACCACCGTGTTCAAGCAAAGGGTTTAATTTATCATCGATCGCCTCACGCGCTCTAAAAATGCGTGACCGTACCGTACCAATAGGACAATCCATTGCTTGTGCAATTTCTTCGTAACTCATGCCCTCAAATTCACGCAACATAATGGCTGTGCGCATATCTTCAGGAAGCTTTTCAATGACGATTTTAATAGTGTCGACTATTTCCTGATTTAATAATAACTGTTCAGGGGTATCCATTCCCTGCAACTGTGGTGCATTTTCAAAAGCCTCGGCATCCTGAATATCGACATGATAATTAGCGCTTCTTCTTGATCGTGATACCAGGTAATTTTTTGCCGTATTAATGGCAATACGATAAAGCCAGGTATAAAAAGCCGAGTCGCCCCTGAAATCCCCCAACGCACGATAAGCTTTGATAAAAGCTTCCTGAGCCACGTCCTGAGCCTCACTGGGGTCTTTGACATAACGATTTACCAACTGAATGATTCTATGCTGATATTTAATCACCAAAAAATCAAATGCAGATTTATCGCCTTGTTGCACCCGCAACACCAGGTCTTCATCTAGTTGTTCGCTGTATTTAGTGTAACTGCTCACTACTGCTCTTTAACCCGGGGGTGGACAAATACAATCGCATAAAGTTCTATTATGTACAAAAATTGTGCTATCACTCTAAAAAGCGTTATTATCCATAAACAATGATAACTAAGCCACAACCTTAATTTAGATAATGAAATTTTTTCTAAAGTTTGCCCTGTGGATGTTGACCAACTAACCTTTATGCCCTATTCAAAAAATTATGATGTCCTTATTATTGGCAGCGGCGGTGCCGGGCTAAGTTTAGCGCTTAAATTAGCTGACCACTCGATCAATGTTGCCGTATTATCCAAATTTGCACTAACTTCCAGCAGCACCTATTATGCACAGGGTGGCATATCAGCTGTTTTTGATGCTGAAGATTCTATTGAATCTCATATTGAAGATACACTGGACGCCGGTGCAGGGCTTTGCAATCCTGACATTGTCAGACTTACCGTCACTCACGGAAAAAGCTCCATAGACTGGCTTCGCGAACAAGGCGTTGTTTTTACTGAAGAGCAAAACCAGGCAGGCGAAATACAACTGCATTTAAATCGCGAAGGTGGTCACTCTCATCGACGTGTTGTACATTCTGCAGACGCAACCGGCAAGGCAATATCACTATCACTTATTGAACGTGCGCAAGCACATGCCAACATTGAATTATTTGAGCACCATAGCGTTGTCGAGTTAATTACTGCCCCAACCGGAGATGATAACGGCAAACAAGTATTGGGTGCCTATGTTCTGGACACCAAAAAAAGCCGGGTTAAAACCATAACTGCCCGCGTCGTGGTGCTGGCGACCGGCGGTGCCAACATGGCTTATATTTATAGTACCAATCCGCATAGTTCAACCGGTGACGGTATTGCCCTGGCATGGCGTGCGGGTTGCCGCGTCAGTAACATGGAGTTTATGCAATTCCATCCAACCTGCCTTTTTCATCCTGAAGCTCGCTCTTTTCTTATCAGCGAAGCATTAAGAGGCGAAGGCGGTAAGCTGGTTTTGGCTGATGGCTCTTCTTTTATGCAAAATTTTGACCCAAGAGGCGAATTAGCCCCCAGGGATATTGTTGCCAGAGCCATTGATCACGAAATGAAAAAACGCGGTATAGACTGTGTTTATCTTGATATCAGTCACAAACCGGCAGACTTCATACGCGAGCATTTTCCTACCATTTATCAACAGTGTCTTGACTTTGGTATCGACATTACCAAACAGCCCATCCCTGTTGTTCCTGCTGCCCATTACACTTGTGGCGGTGTGTTAACGGACAGCTATGCACGCACTGACATAAAAAATCTTTATGCTGTTGGCGAAGTGGCTTGTACCGGTCTGCACGGTGCCAACCGTATGGCCAGCAACTCCTTACTGGAATGCCTGGTTTTTGCCGATCGGGCCTGTGAAGATATTTTACTAAAACTTCCCAACATCCTTCCGACGCCCAAAATTCCGGACTGGGATGAATCGAAAGTCAGCGATTCCGATGAAGAAGTAGTTGTTTCCCACAACTGGGACGAATTACGTCATTTCATGTGGGATTACGTAGGCATCGTCAGAACGGATAAACGCCTTAGTCGGGCGATGAACCGGGTGGAATTACTTAAAAAAGAAATCGCCGAATATTATGGTAATTTTCGTGTCACCAGTGATTTACTGGAATTGCGTAATCTGGTCATCGTCGCCGAATTAATCATTCGGTGTGCACAGCAACGCAAAGAAAGTCGTGGCCTGCATTACACACTGGATTATCCTGAAACAGATAATAGCAAACCCCCACAAAACACAGTTCTTAAACCTTAATCAGAAAGCCCGACTATTTAATCACACAGAATGCAGGAAGATTAATTTCACACCACGAAGACACGAAGAACACGAAGTTTTTTGCTTAGGTTTTTTCGTGAACTTTGTGTCTTTGTGGTTTTATGCCCTGGTTACATTGCATAATGGCTAATACAACCAACAGCAAAGATCATCCTTATCAAAAATGACAATCGACACTACCCTCCCAGCGTACAAATCTGGTCATTTATCTCACCCTAAATATCGTGCAGACATTGACGGCTTACGTGCTATAGCAGTTCTTTCTGTCGTTGGTTTTCACGCATTTCCCAACTGGGTTAAGGGAGGATTTATTGGCGTAGATATTTTCTTCGTCCTTTCCGGCTTTTTAATCTCAACAATTATTTTTGATAACTTGGAGCGCGACAGCTTTAGCTTTGTTGAGTTTTACAGTCGCCGTATTAAGCGCATATTTCCTGCTCTGCTACTGGTATTAATTGCCAGCTTTACATTTGGCTGGTTTGCATTACTGGCAGACGAATACAAACAACTTGGTAAACACATTGCTGCTGGTGCTGGTTTTGTTTCTAACTTTGTGTTTTGGAATGAAAGTGGCTACTTTGACAATGCTGCAGAGACAAAGCCGCTGTTGCACTTATGGACGCTTGGTATTGAAGAGCAGTTTTATATTATATGGCCGTTGTTGCTGTGGGCTGCATGGAAAAGAAAATTTAATTTATTAACGGTTACGATTGTTATTGCTGTCGTCTCATTTGTTCTGAATATTAAAGGGGTACACACTGGCGCTGTAGCGACTTTCTATTCTCCACAAACACGTTTCTGGGAATTATTGACCGGATCTATTCTCGCCTATATCAAATTATACAAACAAAACATATTTTCCAAATACAAACAAAAACTTGATCTGTGGTTGGGGGTTGTTACCTATGTACACACATCTGAAGCAAACGGCAACACGCTACGCAACGTCCAATCGCTTTTAGGTGCAGCACTAATTAGTACCGGCATTCTAATCATTACAAAAGAAAGACACTTTCCAGGCTCGTGGGCACTATTACCAACGCTTGGTGCGGTACTTATTATTTCTTCTGGCCCGCAAGCATGGCTAAATCGTACAATTCTCTCTAATCGTATATTGGTATGGTTTGGACTGATTAGCTTTCCGCTATATTTATGGCACTGGCCTTTACTGTCATTTGCTCGCATAGTGGAAAGTGAAACACCAGCACGTGAGATACGTATTACTGCTGTTTTTGTTTCAATCCTGCTTGCCTGGCTGACATACATACTGGTTGAAAAGCCAATTCGTTTTGGCAAATATGGCAATGCAAAAACAATCATACTACTCATACTAATAGTAATTGTTGGTTATGTTGGATACAACACCTATAAGCTTGATGGGTTAGGCTTCAGGGCGCTCCCTCAAAAGTACGAGATGATTACAAAAAGTTCGAAGTGGGATTACGGAAACGACACGGAATGCAACAAAAAATACCTAATGAGCCCTTGCCAAGTTTCTGGTGATACTCTTAAAATCATGATTATTGGTGATAGTCACGGAAACCACCTTTTTCCCGGTATCGCAAAGTTAACTAACACCGGGATAATTGCAGCAGGCACTTGCACGCCATTACTTGGAATCTTTTTACATGTAAAAAATAACCAAGATGATCATCCTTGTGCAAGGATCGATTTTTTGTCTAAAAATTTAGATCTATTAAAAAATAATCCCGGTATAAATACCGTAATCCTTTCTTCTTTTTGGAGACCCGTTCTTGACGGCAAATTGATTAATAAAAGAGAACGAGAATTTTGGGGAGGGATTTCTCTTGTTTCAATATATGAACATGAAAATAAATTAACAAACCAAGAAAAAGTTTACTTTGGTTTAAGTCGAACAATCGAGAAAATTCGTGAATACAAGAGGAAAATTGTATTTGTAAGAGACCCCCCTGATATTGCAGACGATTTCAGAGATTACTGCTTAAAAAGAGAAAAAGCCTTATTTTATTCATCATCCGACTGTACTATTTCCAGAAATTATGTTGAATTCCAGAGAGTTAATGAGGATAAATTAATTGAAAAGTTAACCAAAAAATTCCCGGAGCTTTTAATTCTTGACCCGATCAATACGTTCTGCGATGAAGATAATTGTTTTCTCATGAAAAAAGGGAAGCCTTTTTACCGAGATCAACATCACTTATCAATATATGGAAGCGATATAATTGGCCAAGAATTAATTAAATTTCTCAACTGAAAATTATGGCGGGCATAGATAAGGAAATCGAAGGCGAAGCTATTGCGCAAAAAGGTTAATATCGGTTATCTGCCACAAGAATCGCAACGGGGTCAAATGATTGCCATTAACCTTTCATAACATCTTGATGCCATGCTTTAAAGTCATCTGCGGGAATTGGCCTTGAGAAAAAATAGCCTTGTACTTCTTGGCAATTATAATTTTTAATGCAGTCCAGTTCATCCAATGTTTCAACGCCTTCGGCAATAATTTCCAAACCTAAACTACTGCCTAATGCAATGATCGCCCGAACAATAGCCTCATTACCGGGTACACCCTGAATATTACGAATAAAAGACTGATCTATTTTAAGTTTGTCTATAGGAAACCGGGTTAAATAACTCAAACTTGAATGACCTGTGCCAAAATCATCAATAGCAAACTTAATTCCTAGAGACCTGATTTTATTCAACATTGATACGGTTTGTAGCGGATTTGTCATCACCAGACTTTCGGTCAATTCCAGTTCAAGATAACTTGGATCTATGCCGCTATTATCGATTGCCTTTTTGACGCAATCAAAAAAATTATTCTGCCGAAACTGAATAGCCGATACGTTAACGGCGATCCGCAAGGGTGGCAAGCCTTGGCTAATCCAATCAACCTGCTGTCGACAAGCTTCATTTAGTACCCATTCACCAATAGAAATAATTAGGCCTGATTCTTCGGCAATAGGAATAAATTGGGCAGGTGGTATTAGACCTAATTCATTATGATGCCAACGCAACAAGGCTTCCACGCCAACTACTTCATTACTTTCAAGATTAATTTGCGGTTGATAATACAGGGAAAATTCATTTTTATTCAACGCCATTCTCAGTCCTACCTCAAGGGAGTTTCGCTGAATAAAACCACAATCAGATACGTCAGAGTACATTGCATAATTATTACGCCCTTTTTCCTTGACTTCATACATCGCAGCATCAGCTTTTCGAAGTAAGCCATCGAGCGAATCATCATGCATCGGATACAATGCCACACCCAAGCTTGCGGTAATTTGAATTTCTTGATCGTATATCAGCATCGGCTTTCTAATATACTCAATAATATCCAGGGCAATTTTTTCTGCATCTTTAGCTTCAACCAAATTTTGCAGGATGATAACAAATTCATCACCTCCCAAGCGCGCTACGGTGTCACTTTCTCTTACGTTAACAGTTAATTTTTGCGAAAAAATCCTTAACAATTCATCGCCAAAGCTGTGGCCTAACGTATCGTTAATATATTTAAAACGATCCAAATCAACAAAAATCAGGCTAAACAGCTTATTAGTACGTTTTGCCTGTTGAATTGACTGCAGTAAGCGGTCTTTAAACAATAATCGGTTAGGTAGACCGGTAAGCTGGTCGAAATGTGCCAGATAATGCAGATCCTGTTGCTTGCGATAGGTAATTTCCTCAAGTAATTTCTGCCCTGTTGCCATACCAATATAGCTACCACGCTCAACAACAATAAAACCATTAACCATATGCAGCATGCCGGCGTTAATCGTAATATTTGCAAGATCGTCAATACTGGTATTGGTATCGACAATAACTGCATCCTTCTGCATAATTTCGCCAATCGTTTTTTTATGATGTAAATCCCTGGCATAAGGTTTAAAAAAGAGCTCCGTTAGACGTCCTCGACTAATCAACCCAACCGGAATATTATTTTCATTAACAATCGGCACAGTAAAAATTGTCGTATCTTTACTAAAAAGCGTTAAAACATCCAGGCACCACATATCCGAAGAAATAGGTTTAACGTAGTACACCAGATCTTTTACCGTAGAAAATTGGCTCCGGTGTAATGAATTATTAAAATATTCGTTACTTACATCAAAATCGATTACTTTTTTTTTCTTGGAGCTCTGTATTTGTAAATTCATTAGTAATAAAATGGAAAATAATCGCTATAAATCAATCTGTACATTTTCAGAGAAATAATTTCCAATTCTTGTACAAAACATCACTAAATTTTAAAGTCTTCACCTAAAATTAATAAGGAAATTTAATTTCTGAGAGACTATACATTCATCTTGTTACATTATTATGTCAGTTTGATATTTTATGCATAAAAATCGTATCGTATATAAGCTTTATTCATCAAGCATAGCTTGCCAGTAATATTAAGATAACACATAAATTCTTATGTAAATCCATATAAAATACTATCGAAAATATGCCACAACCATTTACGTTTTAAACATGTGACATAATAATAGTCAAACCCTTATCTACCCTGATGTATTAACTTGTAAATAACGCCCCAAGAAAAAACAATAATTGCTACAATATCAGCACTAACTGTACTAAATGCTAAATATGTTAAAAATATAAAATTCAGGAATCAATATCAAGAAGTAAAAGCTGGGCCTAAAGTGCCTACTTCTGGTAATCTTTACGCACCTTAAATTGATCAAGTAAAGACTATGGCGCAATACATCTATTCAATGAATCGGGTCGGCAAAATCGTCCCACCCAAAAAATATATCCTTAAAGATATTTCGTTGTCTTTTTTCCCTGGTGCAAAAATTGGCGTTCTGGGTTTAAATGGCTCCGGAAAATCAACGCTGCTGAGAATTATGGCGGGCATCGATAAGGAAATCGAAGGCGAAGCTATCGCGCTAAAAGGTATTAATATTGGCTATTTACCACAAGAACCGCAACTTGACCCCAATAAATCCGTGCGCGGCAATGTTGAAGAGGCGGTCATTGAAATCAAGGCCGCTTTGGACCAACTTGATGCAGTTTATGCCGCTTACGCCGATCCTGATGCCGATTTTGATAAATTAGCTGCCGATCAAGCACGCTTGGAAGATATTATCAATGCCTGTGACGGTCATAATCTGGAACGCAAACTTGAAGTTGCAGCAGATGCCTTACGTTTGCCGGATTGGGATGCTGATGTCACCAAATTATCGGGTGGTGAAAAACGCCGCGTAGCCTTATGTCGATTGTTATTATCCAATCCTGATATGCTGTTATTGGATGAACCGACCAACCATCTGGATGCAGAATCGGTTGCCTGGTTGGAACGCTTTCTGCATGATTATCCCGGAACCGTAGTTGCCGTAACCCATGATCGTTACTTTTTGGATAATGTAGCGGGCTGGATACTGGAACTGGACAGAGGCGCAGGCATTCCGTGGGAAGGAAATTACTCAAGCTGGCTGGAACAAAAAAGCACTCGACTGTTGCAAGAAGAAAAGCAGGAATCTTCCCGCCAAAAAGCCATGAAAGAAGAACTGGAATGGGTGCGCTCCAACCAAAAAGGCCGTCATGCCAAAAGTAAATCACGGCTTGCACGCTTTGACGAACTGTCATCATCCGATGTGCAAAAACGTAATGAAACTCATGAGATTTATATTCCGCCCGGCCCTCGCTTGGGTGATGTCGTTATTGAAGCCGATAAAATCACTAAAGCTTTCGGAGACAAGTTATTAGTCAGCGACTTGAGCTTTAAACTGCCACCCGGCGGTATCGTTGGTATTATCGGCCCTAACGGCGCGGGTAAAACTACCCTATTCCGCATGATGGCAGGTCTTGAACAGCCAGATTCCGGTACCTTAACACTGGGACAAACGGTTGAACTGGCTTACGTTGACCAGTTACGTGATGACCTTGACCCGAAAAAAACCGTCTTTGAAGAAATTTCTGATGGCTTGGACATAATTACGGTTGGTAAATATGAAACGCCCTCACGGTCTTATGTTGGACGCTTTAACTTTAAAGGTGCAGACCAGGGCAAACGTATCGGCGATCTTTCCGGTGGCGAACGCAATCGCGTGCATTTAGCCAAACTACTAAAAACCGGCGGCAATGTCTTGCTGCTTGATGAACCAACTAACGATCTGGATGTTGAAACCCTGAGAGCCTTGGAAGAAGCGCTGCTTGCTTTTCCAGGTTGTGCGGTAGTTATTTCGCATGATCGCTGGTTTCTGGATAGAATTGCTACGCACATACTGGCCTTTGAAGGCGATAGTCAGGTAGTGTGGTTTGAAGGTAACTATGAAGATTATGAAGCCGATCGCCATCGCCGCTTGGGCAGTGATGCCAATAACCCACATCGCCTCAAATATAAAAAACTGTCTTGATCAAATCATCATGGCTGTAGTGTAGGTTTTTTATTAAGCAATAAACTGCCACAGATCAAATTTATTTATAATTTGGAATCTGTGGCAAAATTTTTAGTTACTTGACTTAAAAACAACTACTTGTAGCAGATTTGTCCTGATGCTCTCTGCTTTTTATTCCTGCAACAGTTCGAAACATTCCCGTTACGCAATGCCCCCCCCCTGAGCATAGATATCTACACAAGTCCTACGGCTCCTTCTCCAAAGGGAGAAGGTTGGGATGATGGGAATGTAACTGCTTGATTTTACTCTCCTCGGCAATTGCTCCTGCATTGCTCTACCTCCTGCATCCGTGCAGTCGTCACCCCAGCCCTCTCCAACAAGAGAGGGAGCTTGGCGCTTCTGCAACTCATTGTTTTTATTATGAGGAAAAGTTGTGTAGATACCTATGCCCCCTGAGGTAAGCTGATTTTTTGCTATCACCTGAAAGTGTATACTTTTGGCTTTCGTGCTTTTAAGAAATCAACCACCGTTTTTCAGGATTACAGTAGCGGTTGATCTATAATTGAGCGGTTTAATCCAAAGCCCCCCCGCAACTACTGCCCTGCCCCGCCGTACAGCCATAACAATGCTGACGTATATTAATAGCGGAACCCGTTAATAATGAAGTATCGATTAGATCGCTTAAATGCGTTTTATTTACCGGATTTGCACCTAAAGGCAGTTGTAGCATCTGGTTAAAATCGCAATCATAAACAAAACCTTGCCAATCCACACTCAAGGTATTACGACACATGACACTCGACAGATTTTCCGATCGGTAATTGTCTTTTAATAATTGCAAATAGTCATTAAACAGGCCTTTACTAATCAACATACTGCCAAAGCGCTGTACAGGAAGATTGGTTAAGGCAAACAGCTTGTTAAAAACAATACCATAGTGTACTTGCAGATGCTCCTTATAGGCTTTTTCCAAGGCCTTTTGCTCTGGCGGCAAATCAATACCTTGCGGATTAAAGACTAGATTAAGCTGTAAATCGCTATCCGCTTGACCAAACCCCAAACTGTTTAATTTTTTTAACGCTGACAAACTACTATTAAATGTACCTTTACCACGTTGTTTATCGACATTATCTTCAAGATAACAGGGCAATGAAGCAGTGATCACTACCTTATTGGCGGCAAGAAACCCGGCCATGTCTTCAAATCCTGGTTCTTCAAGAATAACCAGATTACAACGGTCAATAACGGTAACACCCATTGCCCTTGCCTGCATAACCAAATAGGTAAAATGCGGATTCATTTCCGGCGCACCACCGGTTAAATCAAGCGTATGAATATTTTCTCTTTTAATAAAGTCCAGAACCAAATCTACGGTTTCTTTACCCATTAATTCCGTGCGCTTGGGTCCCGCGTTGACATGACAATGCGTGCAACTCAGGTTACACAAATAACCCAGATTAACCTGTAATATTTCCAGAGTGTGTCTGTTAATAGCAGGAAAATCGGTTTGTTCCAAATAAGGTAATGTGCCGTGCATAATGTAATTAGTTTGTACTAAAGTAAATATCGCCGTAATAAGCCGTTACTTTCCCATTGGAATCATCGGTATCAGACATAACGGCAACCGCATCAATATATTGTATATCTTCACCAAACTGTTGTTTCAGGTCGGCAAGGATATTTCGCTTTTCAGTATACCAAGTACCGGTTTTATCAGCTGATGACCGAAGTGCAATCATCGTCATTTTTCCATTGGCACCTGCATAAGCGTAGGCATTAGGCCAGACTTTACCGATAGGCGAAGTGCTGGCCCAGACATAATTAAGAACCTTGGTTTGCCAAAAAGCAGCACCCCCACTAACAACCACATAAACCCGTGCCGCATAGTCATCACCGGATTTTTCCTGCTCATTAAGATCGTTACCGAGCCGATTTTCGATATGCCAACGCCAGTTCATAACTGGCGTTTTATGTAGATCAATACGCTGTTCATTAAATAAACCTGAAGCACTTCCAGTACTTTCAGCTTTTAATACGTTGGTTCCGGCAAGATCAACTAATTGATAATTGGTCTTGCCTTTAAACTCCTTGGCTTCCCAGTGATCGAGTGATCCCGATGAAAAAGAGCCTATCATCAGCTTTTCACTCGTACCTTCAGCGCGAATAGCAAGACTTAAAAATAGTAACAGATAGAAAAATAACAGCTTACTGAAAACGTGCATTAAAAGTTTTTCCTGTTTAAAATTAAATGTATTAAAAGGCGGATTTAACTCCGAAGTGCAATTCTGGTAATTTTTCATGCCCTTTAAATGTATACTAAAAATACTCATACCTCTATTAAAATAGCCATGTACCTATAAAAACATCAATAATTCACGCAAACTTATACGTGACAATTAATTTAGTGGATTGTTATGGCATAAGCAAATAACAGTCGTGTTAAACAATAAAAACATTGGCTATTGTTTAAAAAAAATCAGATAGGTCTGGTTTATTTTTGTAGTTGCTATATAATGCACGGCTTACCAAAGATATAGATGCCTCGGTGGCGAAATTGGTAGACGCAAGGGACTTAAAATCCCTCGACTGTAAGGTCATGCCGGTTCGATTCCGGCCCGAGGCACCATAAAAAACAAGGACTTAGGCTTTTAGCCCAGTCCTTTTTTTATGCCTGAAATTTACGGGGTAACTCCGGGGTAACTTTGAAACGTAATCCATGGAATACTTAAGAATAATTATTCCGCCTGATTACCGGTTAATTTGGACATAAAAAATCGCACTTGCTGCGACTCTGTTTTCTTATCGGCAATACTTGCCAAAACATCATGTACAAAAAAGGCCGGTATTACCCGAACATTAATTTATTTCTTAATCCATCACTCTCCATTTGGAGACAAGCAACCATGTATTATTTTGGGGTTGCATAAGGGTTGCAAACTGCCCGTTAAGTCAGTGCCAAACCTCCAGACAAAAAAGCCCAGATATTATCCCGACTTGAATAATTTAAGCTTTCAATTATCAGCGTCTATTGGCTCTTTATTTCCAGCATTCCACCAGCATAGTCCATTTACGCGCTTCATCGGCAATGTCTGCATTACTCTTTTCATTTGAGAAAAAACCACCACCAGTTTTGTAAGGCACCTTGTTCGCGTCCAGGAAAGATTTAACGGTTTGCCCGTTGACTGCAAAATTAACATTCTGCCCGACTTGTCCTGTTATTTTGGTCATCTTGCCATCGTCCAGCGTCATCGACACTACAGCTATCACATTGCCTTTTTTATCCATTACTGGGCTACCGCTAGAGCCCGGTTGAATCGGTGCAGTAATCTGAATCTGATTAGTGTTATTGCCGAGTCCGGTTAACGCACTAACCGTACCTGGTGTCAGGTTGCCGCCGGATGAAAGTGCCCAATTAAGTGGATAACCAAATACGATGACATCTTCGCCTTGTCGTAGTTTGCCGGGATCTGGATTTAAGTTGGCAAAGTCATCACTATTGTCGGGAAGTTGCAACAAGGCAAGATCATTTACACTGTCTGAGGTAATAACTTTGGCAACACCCTCGCGACCAACAACTTTAACTTCGGTACAGGCATTGATGACGTGATGGTTAGTTAGTGCATGGCCTTCGTTGCTGACAGTGAAAGCGGTGCCAGTAGCTTGTTTGACAGATTTCACGAGTACACGGGGGTCTTCATTCAGAAAATCTTTGGCGTCAAACTTAGTACTTTGCTTACCATTATCATCAATAAGCTTGGTATTATTCCAATCAAACTCTGATGATGAGTCATCATTGAGTTTTACAAATTTATTAAGGACTTCTTTTGAGAACAAATTTGCAGCGTATGGGTCAATTGTTTTTAAACGATTGTAAACACCAAGAAGTTTATTTTGGTTCCCGTTTAAAGCATACGTTTCGCCCAAAGAATACCACGCGCTTAGTTCATCGGGGTTGATGAGTAAGGCTTGCTGAAATGCGTAAAATGCTTTGTCAATTTGATTGGTTTTTTTGTAAGCATCACCCAATGAAGTCCAAGCAGAAACCATGGTTCCTGGTTCGAAAAGATTATTTGGCGTACTAAATTTATTAGTTACCCGACCAAATTTCGGATTTATCCGTACTACTTGTTGATAAGCATCAATAGCTTTAATGAACTGATTTGTGTGTTCGTAATCTTCCCCTAAAAAATGCCAGGCTCCATCATTTTCTGGGTTGACCCGCACCGCTTGTTTATAAGCAATAATGGCCTCGTTATAATATTCTTTCTGCTCATAAGTTTCGCCTAAATAATACCAAGCTATATCATTTCTTGGATTGACTCTTAAGCTCGATTTGAATGCTCCATTAGCTTCATCACTTCGTGAAGCAAAACTACACACTCGCCCCAATATTTCCCATGCTTTTGCATCTTGCGGCTGTGTTTCCACCCATCGCAAACAATATTCTATCTGCTCTCGAAAAGTTACCCCTTCTTTTCTCGTAAGTTGTATAAACTTATCACGCCACTCCGTTTGGACTATAGTTTCTGACTGACTTGGCGATATTGTTCCTTTTAATATTGCTCCCGTATAATTTCCAAGCCAGTCATTCGAGTCCAAGATCAAATGTGGAAATCTTTTGGCTATAGGGAGATTTTCGGTATCTGAATCGGCATTAAGCAGGCTATTCATCTCTTTATCAGAATTTTCGTCAATTTTATTTGGCTTGCTGTTAACCTCTGGAAATGTTGAGCTTAACTCATACCAATTCACGATAGAGGATGTTTTTTTTGAGCCCTTAGGTATCCCCGCTTCAATACTGTTATCTACAGAAGCTCTTTCATCGCACCCAATCAGTGGCAACAACAATGTAAATAGAACTGCAATATTGGAAAATTTCATCATGCCTCATTGAAAATGGATATAAGATATTTTTGTTAAGAACTTAACAAATAAAAGTATCGAGGTTATTGTTGGACTTTGCTCAAAAAAATGTTCCATGCCATTACGAGATTAGAAATCAGGTATTAATTAGTTTATGATTATTTACCAAGACGGGATGCCTAATTTTAATTAGAGGCAGTTTACACAGATTTTTTTACACTCTCGTTAAACTAACTACCGCCACCATTGCCGTTTGTTTAAATCGAATCATTGTTCTATGCCTTTCGTTTGTCTTCCAAAGTAAAACCCACAAAAAAACCATATCCAGATTGATGTAGTTCATTTATCTTGTGTGTTCAATAGTTGCCTATACGATAAAAGGCAGTTCGATTGTCACTGATTTCAGGTGTGAACGTCAATAAATATAATATAATGAATATCAGAAAGCATAAGGCATAAAAAAAAGCATTATCTGACTTTTAATATTAAATTATTACATCGTTATTATTTATATATTTATAACTGTTGCCATGCCCTATCTATTCTTACAATTAATCAAACCGCTTCATCATCTCCTTGTGTTCACGAAGCAAAGTATTCATTTCTTTACATAGCGTCCTTACGCCGCCCTTGTAGGCATTCCTTGAAGATACCGCTTTTCCTTCGGGTGTCCGCACTCCCGTTGACTTATCCCATGGTCGCCAGTTCTGAATCAATGCTGATTGTTTCGCCCGTTCTTCTGCTGTCCAGTGTCTCATTGGGTAACTCCGTTAATAGTTCGTTATGCTGATTTTTTTTATCTTCCGTACGAGGTGCAGGAACACCATTGTTAATTTGCTGGTGCCCGTTTGCAATATTGGCTTGCTTGGCATAAACAACGGATGGGTTTTTTATATCTGATAATGTTTGAATCGTTGCCCTACATTGCCCCTGTGCTTTAAATGCCAATCTTAAAAAACTTTCATAGTGCGGCATGTGGGTCTGCGTAAATGCCTTTTGCGCCAAACTGTTAAAAAGTTGATCAAGTGTATGAGCTTGACTCAATAACATGGCTTCGGGTCGTCTCATGTTTCCACTGGCTACTTTTTCCACCTCCTTTACTAATGCTGTACTTAACGCACTCAAATCAAGTTCCGACTGCCATTTCTCAATGGTAAAAGCGGCCTGAGTTATCGGTTGTATGTATGCTTGCGCTACAAGGTCATCGTCTATTTTCTTATCAACTGTTACCGCTTTCTGTTCCGGTACTTTCTTTTTAGCTGCCATTTATTTTAGTCCCATCTAATTTATCATCAGGTTTCGGCTGTTCGGCTTTCTTTTTTTGTTGCTCCAGCCAATAGGTTTGGTAATTATCCATTGATGTATTTCTCGTTGTTATTTGAGCAGGTAGCCCCCACCATAAGCATAAATTTATGATGGGCGTTTTTGATTAATGTTTAAGTTTTATCTGTCGGTGACTTTTCGCCGTAACCAATTAAAAATAACCAGTCAATCATGGCTTCTCTTTCATCGTCGATTAAATTATCAACGGCATGGAACGCCTTCTGCATTGCAGGACTATAAACTGGTTTATGGTCGGTTACTGGAAACAAAATAATATTGTTACTCATGTTTTTATTTCCTCTGGCTTTGAGTTCATCCGCTGCAAATATTCGGCATGTTCTGTGCTGCTTGCCTGTACCTTTAGTGGTTTCCCGTTTGGCGTAAAGCAAATGACTGTTAAGGCATTATCGTTAACGACATAATCTTTATATTCGATTACAGCATCAAACTTGGTGCATTGGTGTAATGATTCCGACCAAAGACCATAATCACCACCAGCGTTACAACTGCCAGCACCACGGCCATGCTCGTTATTGCATTTGAAATAAAGACATTTTCCGCAACTGACAAAAGTTTGATTGTCCGGTGCTGCTACTCTTGCTACTCTGCTACTTTCCAAATCTGAATTATTGGTTTTCACTGGCAAGGGTGCTGCTACTCTTGCTACTTTGCTACTCTCTACCTCCAAAGTAGCAGAAGTAGCGAAAGTAGCAGGGGGTATGATTTCCTTAATTAGTAATTCCGACGGGTTAAACCACATGAATAACTCTCCATGATAATTTGGCTTTTACATTATCAACGGTGGTGTTCGGCTCATTGAGTAGCAGATAACCATTATCGACAAGTTCTTTTACAGCGGCTTGAAAGCGTGGTTTGGGGCGTAACTGACTGGGCCCTCGTGTTTGTACTTGCTTTGATCTAAAAACCCGTATGCCTTGCTCATCTAGCCATTTGGATAATGATTCAGCATCTTTTACCGCTTGAGATACAACCGCAGCGCCTCGGATGCGTAACGCCTCTTTTAAGTACCACTGAATAAGTGTTAAGCCTTGTACAAGATGCTTTGCACTAATGGACCGCGTAGCCATACCAGCATCAATGACCGCTAACACGCCAGCAATACGACACGCATTCTCTACCGCTTTTGCTGTGCGCTCCCTAATTTCAAATAAATCATTGCCACTTTGCATAAGCGTTTCAAATTGATTCATTGCCTCGATAGCCATTTGCTTGGCATCGTCATCTAGTGGCAACGCTACCGGATCAAGCTCTTGCTCTGACATTGCGGTCCGTGGCTCTGCTTGCATTAATCCCGTTAGTACAGCAAATAGGCGCTTTAGCTCGCTACGATCTCCCGACCATTCAAGTTTATCAATGTACCTTGTCCCGATAGTCGATTCAGGCCATGCTACCAAGCAACGGGCAAGAAAGCCCTGACCGTTAGCCATGGGATCACATAATAGTTTTGCCATAACATCAGGTTGCGCTTGTTGGTGCATAGCCAGACGACGACCGTATAAACTGCCGCTACCATCCCCAGCTCGTACCCTGTCAAATGAAGCACCATCCCAAAATTTACACAACCGCGCCATGGTCTTTAAAGCATTATCACTATTCATGGCATGACCGCCAATTAACAGGCCGGCTTCGTCAGAAAATAGCCCGACACTGGGCTGACCAACTGCCAGCAATTTATATAAACCCTCGACCGTAGGTTCTGTGACAAATCGCAACGGCATAATAGGCGCTTTGGGTTTTGGGTTGTCGTGCGTCGCTGCCGCTGCAAAATCGCTTGCTGCCTGACTCTTGGTTGCTGATTTTTTATTCTGCTGCTCGGTTTCTGCTTTCCAGCGTGCCAAATCCGCTTCATACTGTTCTTGCTCAATTTGATAGCCGGCCATATCTTCGCGCTCTTGAGCTTTTGCCGCACCCAAAACAACATCATCAATACCAGATTTACGCTCTCCAGATTCAGCGACCGATAATAAAAATAAAGATAATGGTTTTGTTTGTCCCCATGGCAACATAACATCAAAATGCGCTTGTGCTGCCAGTGATGCGCTTGCAAGTACAGCCTGACAACATAGCGCCAATGGAGCTTTTACGGTTTCCTGTAGCGCCTGTGCTGCTTTGCCTAATACATCGCCTAAAGCTTCGACCGGATAAGCTGCCGCTATTGGTAATGGAGCGCGTAGTGGTTCGGGCTCATAAGTAGCAGAAGTAGCAGAAGTAGCAGGAGGTATGATTTCAGTATTATTTGGATCTTCATTTATAAACTGAATACTTTTATCTTCTAAGCTCATTGTCTTACCTCCCGAACAATTCCATTGATGGTATTTTCAGCAAGTAGCACTCTCGACAAATCTTCTGTAGATAAATCCTCTTTTGCTAAAAGCTGCCTAATGCCCATACTCAAAATGACTGACTCAAAAACCAATCTATCAAATAATTCGTATTTATTGAACTTGGGTGGCCGGCTGCCTTTCTGGTAAGTAAGATTTTCGGGCATAAGGTCCGATAACTCCATTCCAACCGCTGCGACAATATCCGTAACTTGGCATCCGGCAAAACAGTGTATTAAGATTTTTCCGTTATCGGCTTGTTTGATTGCTAGTGAAGGCGACTTGTCGGGATGTGCTGGGCAAAGTGCCAGCCATTTACCGTTACCGATTGGCTTGACCTTATCTAATTTTGAAAGCAGGGTATCAATACTCATTAGGACCCACCCGACAACAAATGAATAATAAAGACAACCGCCGTTAGATTGATTACGATTGCAATAATATGAAGTTTTAAGCGGGTTTTGATAGAATAAAGAGGTTGTTTGTTCTTGCTGCCCGGTTCCTGCCGGGTAGTGCCTAATCTGTCCATGATTAAACTCCGATTCTTGATGCTGCTTTACGATCTACAATACCGCCCTGAACACGCGCATCTATCCATTCTCTTAAGTCTTTAGTCCTGTATCTGACATTACGACCAATCTTAATAAAAGGAATATTGTGTTCACCAGTGGAGCGCCATTTAATCAATGACTTTTCAGGTGTGCAAATAAGTATTGATGCTTCGAAAGTATCGACAATAATATTGTCGTCTAATGAAATGTTACGGATTGTTGCTGCCATACTGACCACTCTCCCTCTAGGGATTTGTTTAATTAGTGGTCATTTTGGAGAACTTTGGATTGCAAAGCATACCCAAAGATAAGTAGTTTATTTTTAGGTACGGTTTATAAGTCCAAGCCTCTGTTCTGCAAAGTCAATTAATAACATACTTCCACCTTCGGCTTGATAATGTTTAAACTCATTGATGATGATACTCAAAACCATTGTTTCATTTTTTTTATTTAGCTTGTCTTGAATGGACTTGGTGAGTTGTAGACTCATAGATTCTCTTTCATAAGCCTTTTTTACAGTCCCTTCACTGGTACAAAAATACTTCGCTGCATATTCAAAAGCGGACTTCTTTTTTCTGCTGCCATTCAGCGAGTATTCCTTCCTATCCAATCTTTTTAAAAAATCGTAAATTTCCCTATTTCTTAGGGCATGACTTACTTTAGTTCCTTTTCCTCCTATGATATTAAAAACATTGTTAGCGTCCTCACCATTGGAAATACACTTGAGCTGAGTAACTAAGTGTTGATTCAATCCTGGAGGCAAAGGTAATCCGGCCTCAAGATATTTAATCAATCTATTGTTAACATCCTGCAGATAGGATTTGTGTCCGATTCTTAATGCAAGGCATTCAATAATAAAAAGAGCTTCATCTATTGGCGAATCAGGCTCACCGTCTGCTTTTAGCTTCGATTCCATATTATTTCTTTGCGACCGGTAATAAAGTTCCGGATCGTAGTCGGGATTGTTGCTCATAACACTCCATCAAAGCGTAAGTCATCCTGAAAGGTAGTAACCGGAAGCGGGGGATGAATCCCGCTTATTGCCCCGTCGAGCTATCCGGTTAAATTTGATTGTATCAGGTGCGATAGTTGATGTTTATTTGTAAATCTGCTTTCTGTGTGCAATTTTAATTACTTGAATTACAAGTTTTTGGTCGAAGATTGAATACACTACACGATAATCATTTATTCTGATTCGATAGGTATAGTCTGGCCTACCAGCTTTTTAAAGCCATTAGGTCGTGGGTCGTTGGTAAGGGCTTTGATGTTTTTGATAACCTTATCGGCAATACTTCGCGGTAATTTTGCCAGCTCTTTCTGTGCGCTTTGTTTGATCTCAATCTCGTACGTCATAACCGATTTCTTTTAGTGCGGTTTCAAAAGGTATGGTTGCTTCGTCCTTACGTTCAGCAATAGCTGCCAAGTCCTCTAGGTCGTCAAGCAATTCTTGATAGTCGGCTAAAGACAAGATAACAGATATTTTCTCTCCATCGGCATTGGTTATATATTGTGGCTGTGCACTCATTAGTTACTCCTTAATGGGTAATTGATTTATTGATACTGACAATGTTTTCAATTTTAAGTGATACGAACAAATGAAACATCATCGTTTTGATAAAACTCTGTTATCAGTTCAACTTTATTTCTCAGTATCAGTTGAATTTGTCGGTTAGTACAGTTGCCGCGTTTTATTAAAATTACTTTGGGTGGGTGTCCGTATAAAATGCTTTTTTCATAAAAGTCAGAATCTTTACTCACGATCATAAAGCCGTTTTCTTTGGCATAACGCCACACGTCATCATCGGAACCACCGCCTAATCCAATTCGGTCAACATGAGCGGAATCAGGAAAAACATCAGCCAAAACCATCACCATTTTAGGCGATAGATTTTCATCAAATAATAATTTCATCCGGTAATAACTCGGGTGTGACGCTCTCTATCGGCTGCATAAGAAAAACACGCCCTAATATCATCTTGAGTTAAATAATCGTAATCTTCTAAAACCTCTTGTTCAGTCATGCCAGCGGCAAAACAATCAAGAATATCATCAACGGTAATGCGCAAACCTCTAATACAGGGTTTTCCGCTACGTTTGCCGGGTTCAATGGTAATAATGGTGTGATAGTCAATATTCATGGTTGCTCCTTAATTGGTAATTGATTTATTGATACTGACAATGTTCTCAATATCAGGGGTAACGTGTTCTTGAATAAACCCGGCAATACGATCAATGGCCTGTTTCAGGGTATTTGATTCAGTACGGATATAACCGCCAGTTACACAGTTATCCGTGGTGTGATTCAGCAAACGCTTAATGATTGTTTCAGGCAATAGGGATGCTTCGGCAATGGTGGCAAAGGTGCGCCGTAAATCATGGCTACTAAACTCAATACCGGTTTTTAGCGTAACCTGATCTAATGGCCACCGGGGTATTGCCATTGTTCCTTCTTGATTGTCGCCGGGAAAAACAAAGCTATTGTTACCAGTCAATTCTTGAAGACTGCGCAAATAGGGCTTTAATTGCGTGGGAATGTAGGTGGTAAAGTTACTGTGGTTTTTAGTGTCCATCACCGTAACAGTATCATTTTTAAAGTCTACGTTTTTCCACTCCAGATGTAAGGCTTCATTGGCTCTTAACCCGGTATGAAGCAATAGCAACAAATAGGTTTTTGCTTTGGAGTTAGTGAGTTGCAAAACGGCACTATACCAATCTTTTAAACTATCGGCAGGGATAATACGACTTTTGCGTGTGGGCTTGCTCCATAAATCCAGCTCTGATTTTTTAAGAACATCACAAGGGTTTTCTTCGATGATTTTTAATGCCAATGCTGAGTTCATTAAAAGTCGTAATATTCGCATCTTGTTATCTTTGGAGGTGCTATTGCCCGGTAGTGCCTTGTGTCGCTTGGCCACCATTTCACGAGTAATTGAATTAACCGGCTTATCCAACCAACCAGAAAAACCCTCACCTAGTTTTTTTCGATAATCGTTTGCTGTACCGGCGCTTAATTTTGAGCCCTTTTGGTCGATGTATTGGGCCATCAATTCAGACAAGGTAATCTTTTTTATTTTCTCGATACGTTTTTTTTCAGCGGGATTAATGCCATTGTCTAAATCAGATAATGCCGCTGTTGCTTTATCCCTCGCTTCTTTAACTGTCACCTCGGAACATTTCCCCAAAGTAACCCGTTGAAGCTTACCATCCGAGGTGCGTTTTAATACGCAAAATGTTTTATTGCCACTGGCGCTAACCCGGCAGATTAATTTTTTATTATCGGTATCGTAATAATCTTTCCTGTCCTTTTCAGGCATGGGTAATTTTTCGATTCTTTGTTGTGTGAAATTAAATTTTTCGGCCATGTTAAATACTCCAAAGTTACCCCGGCAATTCTGTTATTCAGTCGGGGAACTTATACAAATACGACTTAGGGATTTTTTTGTAAAAAAGTCTAAAATCCGGGGTAACTCCGGGGTAACTTTTAAACGGTGTTTTAGGCATATTATAGAATACTTGAGTAATGTCAAGTAATGTGACAAATACAGCAATGACAATGCTTTCATGGCATAAAGCCAGATAGTACGCAGGCTAGAAAAATCGCGTGTCGGGGGACTTAAAATCCCTCGACTGTAAGGTCATGCCGGTTCGATTCCGGCCCGAGGCACCATAAAAAACAAGGACTTAGGCTTTTAGCCCAGTCCTTTTTTTATGCCTGAAATTCAATCCCCTTCCATTTGATACAATCCTGATGCACTTATAAAAATGGACTAGTCTTAAAATACATCCTATAGATTTTCAGATAAATAATTTCTATGCTATCGGATACCATCCCTTTAAGGGATGTTATCCGTGTGAACTAAATCATCATGTTATCGAAGTTTAATTTCTAAAAGTCTATAGTACTCAGTCAATCTTATAATATCGGATAAAGTTTCTTCAGTTTTATCCGTGCATCTTCAGTGGTAAATCGCCATTCTCCCGATGACCAATCGGAGATTCTGGTCTTTTGAGGGATCAGAATCAAGATATAAGGCCGAGCAATAGCATTTATTTTTTCTTGCCACGCGGAAATTTCTGTTTTAAAGTTTCTTGGTCTGGAATACGGCGATCCAGACATTGCCGCGACAGGATGCTTAATTCTATTTCAGCCATATTTAACCAGCTACCATGCTTGGGCGTGTAGTGTATTTCCAGTTTTTCAAGAATTCTTCTCGCTTCTTTTGGCTCAAATGCCTTATATAAAAAGAGGCTCCAGTATGGGTATTCAGATTATCCATAACCAGGGTAATACGTTTAGCCTGAGGGTAATGGATATCAACCAGGTTACGAATTTGATGTGCCCAATCAATAGTCGTTCTTTGATCGGTCACCTCAACAAACCATTTACCCTATAACTGTTCAAAAAACATAAAAACATTACTCACACCATTACGTTCATATTCCGTGTCGTACCGAGCGACCGTGCCAGGCTTTTCATTACGGATCAAAGAGTATGTATTGTGAACTTTGATCTTCTACCAGAAACCATTTTACCTGCGTTGAATCGTGATAACGTTGATGAGTTGAACCGCTTTAAGGCTGATGGTGTTGGAATCTCAGACCTCATTACTCAATGGAGGGTAAAAATTGCTTCCTCCTCTCCCTTGTCGTTATCGATTAACTATCCATTAATTTACTCAGTATGATCGTTTTTGATTAATCTCAAGTCACTCGTTCGGATCAGGATGAGTGGCCTGGTGTAGGCCATTAACACTTGCAGATTTGAGGAAGGATATTCCGGTCGATAGTGACTGAAACTATGACATTGCAATCGATTGGACTTTACTGTTAATCTTGCCTGCTTGGTTAAGCATTGAAAGCCATAGCCAAGTTGATAAAGAATCCTTAATATTCTCGGTTGACTAGCTTTTTTAACTATCTATGTCTATCGCTAAACATCGCACAGTTTTATCCAAAACACTATGGGAGACAAAAAAATGAACAAGATAATTACAAAATTCTTGGGATTGCTCGTGCTGGTTTTATTAACCGCATGTGTTACGACAACAAGCAGTTATAACGCCTTGCAACAGCAATACGATCAATTGGAAGGGGC
Source organism: Methylobacter psychrophilus (assembly GCF_025583945.1). GTDB lineage: Bacteria > Pseudomonadota > Gammaproteobacteria > Methylococcales > Methylomonadaceae > Methylobacter_C > Methylobacter_C psychrophilus. The sequence continues at coordinate 4,063 of NZ_JAOEGU010000023.1, read as the reverse complement.
TTTTAGCGCTGATCAGGCAAAGATTGTTCTGCTTGAGGGAGAACTTAAAGTTACACTATTGGATAATCTTCTGTTTCCGGAAGGGGGATATAAACTAAGTGCCTTTGCCCAGTCAGTTCTTGTCAAGTTGGTGCCCACCTTATCGGCTTTGCATCAAACCAAGGTTGTGATTGCCGGATATACCGACAATATCCCAATCGGAAGCCACCTTAAACGTCAGGGTATCGTCTCAAATCTCGATTTGTCATCCAAACGTGCTGATGAAGTGGTTGATTATTTGCTCAAGAAAGGCGTCGATCCTACTATTATCTCAGCCCAAGGCTTTGGTGAAAACAACCCGGTTGCCAGTAATGACACGGCTGATGGCAGAGCGCAGAATCGCCGTATTGAGATCACTTTAGTGGGACCAGGTAATTAATAACCATCCTCAGATATGAAATAAAGCCACCGTATGGTGGCTTTGCAATACCTCGTATGATCTTTAATTATGAGTAAGATATTACTTGTCTGTATCGACAGGCATCAGACAACCCTCAACAAAAGCATTCATACATGACGTAGCCAGTGATTGGTATACTATATTTCCGGCCGGAATTTTTAGAATCCACACAGATAATGAATGATGCCAAAATTTGATAACAAGAAATTAGTCTCAATGATGGAATGGATCCGGCCTTTAGGAATAAGCTTCATTATATTTTTTGCTTACTTTTTTGGTAACGATCCAATTTCACGATTCCACATCATGGGTCCATTCATTGTTTTATTAATGTCAGGGACAGTAGCTTTGGAGGGTTTGTTATTTGGAGATGCCGCCTCGGAAAAGATTGGCTATATACCCAACAAAGCCTATCAAATTCAATCGCGACTAAATAATGCCGCTACGGCTATTACGGCCGTTCTCGTCTATGTATTGGATTGGGGGAGATATGCTGATTCAACGATAGTTACGGTTATGTTGATGTTCTTCACTTTCTCTGCAGCAAACCATGCAGTTAGTGCGATTAAAGATCACAATATGAAAACAGTCAATTTACTTCGTCCTGTAATGTCCTTGCTCTTAATTACAATTTTAGTGCCTCACATGATTCAAGCACTACATCAGTAGCGTTATTAACTCAACAATCCTTATGTCACAAAGTACTTTAACTACCAAAAAATCGAATTTTCAGCGCAAAAACCCTGCCGGTTTTTTAGAAGACAGGGGAGTTAAGTATTATCAATATCTGGCTAAAAAAGCCGGTAGTACCAACGTAGAGACATTGGTAGCAATTGATGATTTGCCATCGGATGATAGTCTGTGTTCAGCGGCCAATAATATTACTCGTTTGGCTGCTTTCATTGCTTTTAGTATTGGCGCTTTAACGACGATAGTTAGTGTGTGGTTTGAATGGAAATATGCGGGACGCCTGGATGACTTTCTTTACTACACTGGTTATCTGCTCGTGATCAGCGCCATGTTGGCACTTGAAATGACGGTATTATTTTGGTTGGGACTTAGAACCGTACACCAGCTTGCCTGCTTGACGGGACATCATGATTTGCATGACGATCCGTTTTTAACCGATGCTTATACTGTGCCTAATATGTTGGCCAGAGCCGCTTTGGAAGTCCCTGATCCCGTTATTCACTACCTTGGTATTGATCCGCTTAAACACGTACCGAAATCCGGTTTATTGTTTATAGGCCTGTTATACAAAGCAAAAGTGCTGTTAAGTAGCCTGTTCATTAAATTTGTTTGCGTACGTGTTTTTGGCAAAGGCGGTTCACGTTTAGGTTTTGCCTGGGTTGCGATACCTGTCACCGGTATTTGGGATGCGGTCGTCATGTATAAAGTCGCCAGAGAAGCCCGGTTACGATTATTTGGCAATCGTTTGGCGCGGCATATTACCGATGAAATAATGCAGCCCGAATTTATTTCCCAGTTATCGGCTAAAGCCAAAGAAGGCACTATTCGCGCTGTCGCCACCATGATGGTCTTATCACAAAATCATCATCCTAATATGTTGGTTTTACTAATTGAGCTGTGCAAAAACTTCGAAACAGATGAGCGTTGTGAATATGATAACTGGGCAGATTTTTTAACCTTACTCAATGAAGTCAGCCTGCGGGAACGTTATTTTATTCTTGATTTACTCAGTGTATCTGCCGCTTTTGATGGTCATTTGTCGAGACTGGAACGTCACCATTTGCGGCAAGCTTTTGGTGAACAAACTGAAGTTTATATGCTGCGTATTGAAGCCCTTAAACAGGCGTTGTTAAGCGGACGGTTACATAAAGCCAAACAACTGTGCTTGCTTGATTTTGAGCCTGGCTAAAAAATTTACCCTAAAATGGACACGGGTTCAGAGTGCTATTTGTCTGTTTACACGTCGTAAAGTGAAGGACTGATACCAGCCTGCATCAGATATTCACGCAGATGCTTAATGTCTTGCTTATTGCAAACACTACCGTGATGCGGATGATGCAAAATACCTTCAACCTCATTCAGAATGACACGAAAACGGCCTCCATAATTGGGTTCGACACTGGCCCCAAGCGATGAAGCAAAGATTCCACTTCACGCCAATGGATGTTACCGCTGATAGGGTCCTGAAATATGACCCGTAATAAATTTATAGGGTGGCTCATGACGGTATCTTCACTATCTGGTTGCTCTCAGAATACAATTTAACTGGCTTTTTGTTCAATACCTTATACCCGAAAATAAATATTATGCTTCTACCCGACAGGATAAGTACGGCCAACTGGAGTCATCTGAGCCAAGCTCCTGAATGGTCGCTTACTCTCGTAAAGCCGCGAGCCAATTCTTATCAATTACATTAATTTCTCGACTCAATAGCAAGCATTGTGTGATCGGAAATTATTAAACGGTTTTTTCGATTTATAAAGTTAACTGGCGACTGAATATTTAGGCGGCCTATTTTTTGAGTTTGTGCTTATTAGGTATTTATACGTATTGTTTTTCGGTCTAAATGCTGTGAGCATACAAGTATGGGAATAAATTGTCCGCCTTTCCACAGCAAGTACAATCCAATTGAGCCCTGCTGGGGTATTTTGGAGCAACATTGGAATGGTACGAAGTTGGTAACCGTTGATAACATGCTGAAATGGGCAAAAAGCATGACTTGGAAGGGCTTAAAGCGAGTAGTCAAATTAAGCAAGACGATTTATCAAAAACGAATTTCACTGTCTAAGAAAACGATGTTAGCGATTGAAGCCAGACTGGAACGTAACCCAATCTTGCCCAAATGGGACATTATGATTCGGCCCATCAGATGGGTAAATTAATTTCAGGAAATCGCCTTATGTACGGAAACCAGTACCTTATGGCTTTACGATTACCTTAACCGAACTCTCTCCCAAAAACCCTGTTACAGCCAATTTATTTAGAATTAGACTGTCAGTTTAGTTTTACACTATCTTAAATTACCAAAAAAACTCACACTTCATCCTAGACAAAATGCAAGCACTCATTGACCTTTTTAGCATCAAAGACTTTATTCCCCACGGCTATTGCCTGTCATGGAGTCCCGTATTACTCTGGCTGCACGTTAGTTCGGATTTGCTAATCGCCCTCGCCTATTATTCCATTCCCTTGGCGCTTGTCTATTTTATCCGGAAGCGTAAAGATTTGCCCTATCCGTGGATGTTTATCCTGTTTGCCGGATTTATCCTCGCCTGCGGCACTACGCATTTATTCTCGGCAATCACCATCTGGATACCTTTATACTGGCTGGATGGTTGGATCAAAGCCTTGACAGCTTTTATTTCAGTCGCCGCCGCTGTGCTGATGTTTTGGGCAACCCCTCGACTATTGTCTTTACCGAGCACTGCTCAACTAAAAGCCGAGATACAACAAAGGAAACTAACAGAAGATAAGTTGGGGTTGTTCTCTAGGTTCTGTTGACGTTTCACCAATCCGGTAGAATAAGCCGTTTTGAATGAAATGAAGCGGATAACATTAAGTGATGAAGAGTGGACTCGTATTTTGGCAAGCTTAAAAAAATTGCCTGGAGTTCATATCGGTTTACCCGATATTTGCAGGCAGTTTGTTAATGCC
>NZ_JAOEGU010000022.1 GCF_025583945.1 Methylobacter psychrophilus | reverse complement strand
ATATATAATTCAGCTAGTTATATTATTTATTTTTCAAAAATATTTATAATTTTAAGAATTGTGTAAAAAAACCTGACACCTTTTTACAATTTTTTTGATCTTCAGCTATAATTTATTTTCAGTAATTATTAATATTAACGCCTAAAAGCAGCTTATTTATAACTTATCCAGGCTAATACGCACCACAAGTAAGTCGTTTCAGTCTAATGAAAAAATAATTCACCTAACTTAAAACACACAAAGTGTAAAAAATCCTGACACCCTATCGGTTCTCTTTAACACATCGAGTTTAATTTTTTAAAAAATAAAAGGTAATTTTTAGCGATCCGGTATGGATAAAGCATCGTCTATTGATTAAGCTATAGATTATTATGATAACCTCAGTGATCCTTATGCAGCTTGGCCGCAGTCATTAATCTTAGGGAGACGCAAGATAATTTCCCGATAATAATAAAGATCAATGGGAGCAGATTAAGGAAGTATTGGCAGAGATTTATGCCTGTTAGACGGTTTTCTTAAAGTTATTTTCTGGGGGATTAGCTTTTAATTTGAGTTGTTTTTCTGCCAATAGTGAAGTTACGCCTTGCAAGACAATCCTGCTATCTTTCAGGAATATCCTCGTATCTTTCAGGACAATCCCCGCGTCTTTCAGGGTAATGCCTGCGTCTTATGGTACGAATGCTTATAGTGATTCGTAGTGGCTAATAACTTTAAGGGATTGTCGGCATACTCTAATGGAATGACTAAAAATAGCAGGAAATCACCAATTAACCATTGGGATTATTGAATCACTCTGCCGATACTCCCAAAAACTCTCATAGATAGCCAATAACTTTTAGGGATTCCCCTGAAACTCTCAGCGTCGTAGAATGGGTAGAGGCGATAGCCGAAACCCATCATGGCCGTTTACCCAAGCGATGGGTTTCGCTTTCGCTCTACCCATCTTACGAGTTAACGTTATATATTCGATATCAGTCGGGGGTTAGCGATAGCGTAACCCAACATTTTGCGCGAATGTGTCGGGTTACGGCTAGCGCCTAACCCGACAAATATTATTAGCTTTTATTGTGATCAAAAAAGTATCAACTACTTTAGGGCTTTTATGAAGGATGACAAAAAAAGCGATTAGAATCGATTGATTTACATCGCTTTATTTCGGATCTTTTTCGCTTTCCAGTGCTTCAACCAGTTGTTTGGCTGGTAAATAACCCGGATAGATATTGCCACTTTCTGAGATAATCATCGGCGTGCCTTTCACGTCAAAATCGGCACCTAACTGCATATGTTCATCAATAGGGTTATCACAGGTTTTAGCCGGTATTTTTTGGTCTTTTTTGGCAGCGGTTAACGCAGCATTGCGATCATCGGCACACCAAACTGATACAGCTTTGGTGTAAGACTCGGTATCTTTACCTGAGCGTGGGAAAAACAGGTATTGAATGGTAATGCCTTGCGCCAAATACTGATCCATTTCTGAATGGAGTTTACGACAGTAGCCACAATCTATATCGGTAAAAATGGTCACCGTATATTTAGAAACTTTAGGTTTAAATACGATCATATTAGCCACACCGATTTTTTCAATGGCCAGTTTTCGGGTGCCATTTAATTTAGCTTCTGTTAAATCTTTGCGGGCCGCCACATCAACCAAGCGTCCTTGTAGCAAATATTTTCCATCTTCAGACACATAAAAAATATTGGCGCCAACGACAACTTCATAAAGCCCTTTAACTTCAGAAGGCTTAACGGAATCAATTTTTACTGCGGGCATAGACTTCGTCATTGAAGCTCTAATGGCGGCCTCATCAGCATTAGCGGTAGATAATGCCAGACCCAATAATGCTAACGCGGCAATATTAATAACTTTTCTCATAGTTTTCTCGTATTTACAGGATTGGATTTTTTAAAGGCTAAAAAGCGTAAGCTAACTTGCAAAAACGCCCTTGCAAAAGCTGTCTTACTATCTATTTAATGGAGCGGTATTTGTTAATTAAATAATCGTTGCACATCAAGAACCACCGCCAATGCCATTAACGACATGAGCAAAGCAATACCGACTTGCTGAAAGAAGAGTTGTATTTTTTCTGAAACAGGTTTGCCTTTAAGAGCTTCAAGGCCAAAAAACAATAAATGACCACCATCAAGCACCGGAACCGGCAACAAATTAAGGACGCCTAAACTGACGCTAACCAGTGCCATAAACTTTAAGAAATGTACCAGTCCCATTTCGGCAGATTGTCCCGCATATTGGGCAATACTGATAGGCCCGCTCAGGTTTTCTACCGAGGCTTTACCAATCAGCATTCTGCCCATCATTTTTAACGTTGCAGAGGCATAATACCAAGTCGTATCAAGCGCAACCGGCATGGCTTGAAATGGCGACAAGGCATATTCGACTGTCACTGACTTTATCAGATCTTCCGGAACAAAAACTGACGCACCAATCTTGCCTTCAGTTTTCTGTTCAACTTGCACACTTTTAGGGGTAATGATGAGAGGTAATTGAACATCATCACGTTCTATGAGCAGATTAATGGCAACACCGGGGCGATTTTTTACCGTGTCTACCCATTGCATCCAATCCTTCATCGCTTTGCCGTCAGCACTGATAATCAGATCACCTTGTCGCAAACCGGCTGCCAAGGCGGCACTATCAGGAAGTACCTTACCTATAACCGGCTTTAAGGTAGGTGACCACGGCTTAAAACCCAATTGTTTGTACAAAACGTCAGGATTTTGGGTATCGCCTTCAGCAATTTTTAATATTCTGACGTTTTGCTGATCATCAAAATTTTTTACGGTAACGTTAATATCCTGATCGCCATCGAGTGCAGAGGCGATGATGACGCCCATCGCTTCTGTCCAGGTTGGTGTCAATTTATCATTGACTGAAAGGATCTGGTCGCCTTCTACAAAACCTGCTGTAGCCGCTAATGTACCCTGACTTACCGCTCCGAGTATCGGCTTTATACCGGTTTCACCAATAACCAGTACACTCCAAAACAACACTACAGCCAGCATCAGATTAAAAATCGGCCCGGCGGCAACTATTGCCGTTCTGGCCGCTAAAGACTGGCGGTTAAAAGCCAACGCCAAGTCTTCTTTTTTAACTTCGCCTTCCCGCTCATCGACCATTTTGACATAGCCGCCAAGTGGAATGGCTGATAAAACATACTCTGTGGACTCAGGATTTTTCTGATAAGACCATAAAACCTTGCCAAAACCAACAGAAAATCGCAGTACTTTTACGCCAACTTTGCGCGCTACCCAAAAATGTCCAAATTCATGAAATGAAACCAGAATACCAATGGCAACGACGAAAAAGAACAGCGTATGCAGTAATTCCATTAATGAGTAAGCTCGGTAATAATTTGTTTGGATACCAATCTGGCCTGTTGATCTGCTTCCAGGATAATCTCAAGTGTACTGGCAGGTTTGGCTTCAAACTTTGCCATACAGCGTTCGATAATAACGGGTATATCGGTAAAACGTACCTGCTCATTCAAGAAGGCGTCAACCGCTATTTCATTGGCGGCATTTAAAACGGTCGGGATAATTCCGCCTTTGTTAATCGCTTCATAAGCCAGACGTAAACAAGGGAATCGCTCCAGATTGGGCTCTTGAAAATCCATCCGACGAACATCAAAAATATTTAAAGGTTCAACACCCGAATCAAAACGCTCGGGCCAAGCCATTGAATAAGCGATAGGCACTCGCATATCAGGATTACCCATTTGCGCCAATACAGTGCCGTCAACATAATCAACCATTGAATGGATAATGCTTTGCGGATGAATCACAACTTGTATTTGCTCCGGTGTCATGGCGAATAAAATACAGGCTTCAATCATTTCCAGGCCTTTATTCATCATGGTTGCAGAATCAACCGAAATCTTTCTGCCCATATCCCAATTAGGATGAGCAACGGCTTGATCGGGCGTTACATTAGCCATGTCAGCGATGGGCATTTCACGAAATGGTCCGCCTGAAGCGGTCAATAAAATACGTCTGGCCTGTTTGGCTTGCATGCCGGATTTATAACCTGCCGGCATACATTGAAAAATAGCATTGTGTTCGCTATCGATAGGCAACAATTGCGCACCCGATTCGGCAACGGCTTGCATAAATATAGCACCAGACATCACCAAGGCTTCTTTATTGGCCAATAAAATTATTTTACCGGCTTTGGCTGCTGCCAAACTGGGCAACAATCCCGCCGCCCCAACAATTGCCGCCATCACTGAATCAACGTTATCGAGTGTGGCAACAAACTCCAGTGACTTGGCACCTGATAACACGTTAATATCAGCGATAGGCGAGTTTTTTAGCTGTTCTGTAAATGCCAGCGCCTTATCTTCATCAACAACCACAACATAGTCAGGATGATGTTCAATACATTGCTCATAAAGCAAGTCAATATTCTTGTTAGCTGTTAAAGCAACTACACGATAAAGATCGGGGTGTCTGGTAACGACGTCCAGCGTACTAACACCAATGGAACCGGTCGCACCAAGTATGCATATGCCTTTCATGAATCAAGCCCGATAAGCACTATGCCGGCATAAAAAAACGGAACAGCAGCAATCATACTGTCAATTCTGTCCAAAATACCACCGTGACCCGGTAATAATGTACCGCTATCTTTTGCACCACACTGGCGTTTTACCACGCTGATAAACAGGTCACCATAAATCGAAACCAACACAGTCAATACCGATAACAATACAAAATCGAATATCCTTGACCACATAAAGCCATCACGATAGCCATAATAGCCAATAAAAATTGCCGCACAAACAGCAGCGGCAATTAATGCTCCATACATTCCCGCTACAGTTTTTCCCGGACTAATTTCAGGGGCCAACTTGGTGGAACCCCATTTTTTGCCGACAAAATACGCTGAAATGTCTGCAGCCCAAATCAGAATTAAAAAATACATGGTCATCTGTGGACCATAAAAACTTCTTAATCGGGATAAAAACAGCCAGGCTGATAATAAAATAAACCAGCCAATCAAGACCTTATAGCGACCATTCAATTTTAAATTTAATACGCCTGTTGGTGTATTCCTGATTAATATCATCACCAATATCCAGAATAAAACCGGTGGAATCACCAGCCATTCCAGCGCACCTGAATAGTCCCTGACATCAGGCCAATCAGTTGCTTGAGCAATCATCTCAAGAATTTGCGTCCAAAAATGCAGACCTAACATTGGCAAAATCAGCGCCAACAAAAATAAACCCCGCTTAACCGGCGAAGTAACGCCTGCAAGATGACTCCATTCCCATGCGCCTAAAAGGGTGATAAGACCTATTACCAATGAAAAATTGAATGACAGACTTTCCGTTGGCAATGTAAACACGGCCAATGCAATCAGGAAGGCAAGGACTAATGCCGTTATAATTCGCTGTAGTAACATTTTTGTAAGCTATTTGATTGAAGTTATAAAGTGATTGATTTATTAAGAACTTGCTCACTGGTATGACCAAAGCGCCGTTGCCGACTTTTAAAGCTCTTGATAGCATCTTCAAGTGAATTCTGGTCAAAATCAGGCCAGAGAGTTGTTGTAAAGTATAATTCTGTATAGGCTAACTGCCACAACATAAAGTTGCTCACACGTTGTTCACCACCTGTTCTTATAAAAAGATCAGGATCTGGCAGATCAGCCGTTGATAAATGCTGATTGATGAGTTGCTCACTAATTACCTGGTTTTCCAGCTCTCCAGTAGCCATTTTTTCTACCACTTTCTGGAATGCCTGACACATATCCCAATGGCCACCATAATTGGCTGCGACAACTACCGTTAAATCAGTATTCCCTTTGGTTTGCTCCTCTCCTTCGGCCATTTTTTGCTGCAACTTATCAGAAAATGCCGTTCTATCCCCAATAAACCGCAAGCGAATATTATTACGATCCAGCTTGTTAATTTCTCTTTGCAAGGTTGCTATAAAAAGTGTCATCAGGAGTGCAACTTCTGCTGCCGGCCTGCGCCAGTTTTCACTGCTAAAAGCAAATAAGGTTAAGACTTCAATCTTGTGATTAGCGCAATACTCGACAATTTTCCTGACTGCTTTAACGCCGGCCTGATGGCCAACAGCCCTGGGCATAAACCTGTTTTGTGCCCATCTGCCGTTACCATCCATAATAATGGCAATATGACGAGGATTATTGTTATTGTTGTCGGATTCTAAAATATTACGATTATCAGTAGGCATTATTGTATCTCTATTAAATAGATAATAGATCAGCCTCTTTTGCTTCCAGTAATTTTTCTACTTCTTTGACATACTGGTCAGTTAACTTTTGAATTTTTTCTTCAGCTGCTCGTGCCTCATCTTCAGAAATCATTTTTTCCTTTAAAGCTTCTTTTATTTCTGAATTTGCATCACGACGAATATTTCTGATTGAAACACGACCATTTTCTGATTCATGCTTAACCACTTTAACCAAGCCACGACGACGTTCTTCAGTCAGTGGCGGTAATGGAATACGAATAGTCATACCGTTGGTCGATGGATTCAAGCCAAGGTCAGACTTTAATATGGCTTTCTCAATCGCCTGTACCATGCCTTTTTCCCATGGCGTGATCGTTAGTGTTCGCGCATCTTCAACGGCAATATTGGCAACTTGGGATAGCGCCGATTCTGTACCATAATAGGAAACACTAATTTGTTCCAACAAACTGGGGTGAGCCCTGCCTGTCCTGATTTTTGAGAACTCATGCTTTAACGCTTCAATGCTTTTACCCATACGGGTTGCAGCACCCTGTTGAATATCACTAATCATAACTCTGTTCCTCGTTCAATAAGAGATCCAATCTCTTCGCCCATCATTAATCTCATGACAGCACCTTGCTCAAAAATATTCATAACACGCATCGGTACATTATTATCACGGCATAATACCAATGCAGTAGTATCCATAACATTAAGACGCTGATCCAATGCTTCGTCATAGGTTAAGCGTGAATAAAATACAGCATCCTTAACCTTCTCGGGATCTGCTGAATATACACCTTTAACTTTAGTGGCTTTAATCATTAACCCGGCATTGATTTCAATCGCTCGAAGGCTTGCAGCCGAATCAGTCGTGAAAAAAGGATTACCGGTACCGGCAGCAAATATAACCACGCGACCTTTTTCTAAATGCCTGACCGCACGACGGCGAATATAATCTTCACAGACCTGATTAATTTTAAGCGCCGACATAACCCTGACCTGCTGACCGTGAGCTTCCAGTGCATCCTGCATGGCCAAAGCATTGATGACCGTAGCCAACATGCCCATTTGGTCACTGGTCACCCTATCGAGACCTTCAGCAGCTTTTTCAGCACCACGCAATATATTGCCGCCACCGATAACCAGACCAACCTGAATACCAACCTCGCATAATTCTTTTATTTCAGTAGCTAGTCGTTTAACTATATCGGCATCAATACTACCGCCTGTCTCACTCATTAAAGCCTCACCACTTAACTTAAGCATAATTCTCTGGCAAATCGGTTTAGTCATAGTAGTATCGGGGGTCAGTTTAGTAGGTTGATTATCATGAGCCAACAGTCATAGTCACTTATGTTGAACTGCCAAAAAAAGGCAATTCAACCAGATCATTCTTAATTGCCTCTAACTTGCGCCATTACTTCTTCAGCAAAGTTTTCTTCTTTTTTCTCTATGCCTTCACCCACTTCAAAACGAATGAAACGAATAGCTTTGTTGCCTTTTGATGACACCAATTGAGCGATAGTCATTTTGTCGTCTTTAATAAAAGGCTGGCCTAACAAGGTCACTTCTGCCAAAAATTTACCAACCCGACCGGTAACCATTTTTGCCACAATTTCTGCTGGTTTACCTTTGATTTTTTCTTCTTGTTGCGCCAAGAAAATTTCTTTTTCTTTTTCGATAGTATCAACCGGCACTTGATCTTCAGAAACATAATGTGGCTTGCTGGCCGCAATATGCATGGCAATATCTTTGCCTAATTCTTGGTCTGCTACGGCTAATTCAACAATTACGCCAATTTTACTGCCATGTAAATAACACGAAGTGCCACCTTCAGCGGTTTCAAATTTTTCAAAACGTCTGATAGTAATGTTTTCGCCCAATGTTGAAATCAAGCCACGGCGCATTTCGTCAACAGTAACGCCATCTTCCAACGGCATTGCCAACAATTGTTCTTCTGACTCAATGTTTCCGGCATTCAACAAAGCAACGGTTACGCTGTTAACAAAACCAACGAAATCATCTGCTTTGGCAACGAAATCAGTTTCACAGTTTATATCGACAATCGCTACCGATTTTCCGCTATCACTAACTTTAACGCCAATAATACCTTCAGCCGCAATACGACCTGATTTTTTATCAGCTTTTGCCAAACCGGATTTACGCATATTTTCAATAGCCAAGTCCATGTCACCATTAGCTTCAACTAATGCTCTTTTACACTCCATCATACCGGAGCCTGTTCTTTCACGCAGTTCTTTAACCATTACTGCACTGATAGTAATACTCATGCTTGTGTTTCCTCAAAATATCGTCACTGTAAAAACGCCCCCGTAAGGAGGCGTTTTTTGGCCTAATCCAACTTTTTACTTACACAGAAAACCTGTATAAATATAAAGATTAGTTATTCTGCCGCTGCTTCTTCAATAAAATCATCGGCCTTGGCTGACAAGCCTAAACCGGCTGTTTTGGCGTCCAGCACTATTGCAGAAACGCTTTCACAATAGAGCTTGACAGCGCGAATTGAGTCGTCATTACCTGGAATAACATAATCAATTAGTTCAGGTGAATTGTTGGAATCAACAATACCAACAACCGGAATACCTAATTTTTTTGCTTCGCTAATGGCATTCTTTTCATAACCGACATCCAATACGAAAATAACGTCAGGAACGCCCTTCATATCCTTGATACCACCAAGACTACGCTCAAGTTTTTCCAGTTCACGCTCCATACCTAACGCTTCTTTTTTACCGAAACGTTGATAAAGCGTACCGTCAGCTTTCATTGCTTCCAGTTCCTTAAGACGGTTAATCGATTTCTTGATAGTTTTGAAGTTGGTCATCATACCGCCTAACCAGCGATGATTAACGTAGGGCATGCCGCAACGCTTGGCTTCTTCGGCAACAACTTTACGTGCTGCTTTTTTAGTACCAACAAACAAAATAGTACCTTTGTTTGCTGTCATCTGACTCAGATAATTCATTGCGTCATTGAACATTGGAAGCGTTTTTTCCAAATCGATGATATGGATTTTGTTACGTGATCCAAACAAATATGTTGCCATTTTTGGATTCCAATAACGAGTTTGGTGTCCAAAGTGAACACCCGCTTCAAGCATTTGACGCATGGATACTGCTGCCATTTATTTCTCCTAAGATTTAAAGTCGGAATATTTTATTCCGAGTTGGGTTGTGCCTCCGCCTATCCCGTCTAGTAACCCACTTCAGCAAATGAAGTCGGCACCCTACCAAACGTGACGATAAGCGTGAGTATTTTTTACAAAAATGAACTTCACTTTATACCATAATTTACTTTTTACAACAAGCAACTGTCTGTTAAAATTTGCGCTATTACAGGCAAAAGGTGCAAAATTAGAGTATGTTAAGTTAACATTACACCTTGAACCCTAAACCCTAATTCCTGAACCGCCCATGAGCATAATCATTAAATCCCCCAGTGAAATCACCAAAATGCGTATCGCCGGAAGACTGGCAGCCGAAGTTTTGGAAATGATTGAACCCTACGTTGTTCCTGGCGTAACCACCGAACAACTTGATAAACTCTGTCATGATTATATCATTGATGTACAAAACGCCATCCCGGCACCACTCAATTATCACGGTTTTCCAAAATCAATATGCACATCCATTAACCAGACAGTTTGTCATGGCATTCCCTGCGAAAAAAAACTAAAAGAGGGAGATATCGTTAATATTGACATCACCGTCATTAAAGATGATTACCATGGGGATACCAGTAAAATGTTCTGCGTCGGCGAAGTGAGTCAACATGCAAAACGCCTGATTAAAGTAACCCAGGAATCCATGTTCCTTGGCATAGAACAAGTCAAAGCCGGTGCTACTTTAGGCGACATTGGCCACGCTATACAAAAACACGCCGAAAGTAATCGTTACTCAGTGGTTAGAGACTTTTGCGGGCATGGTATCGGTAAAAAATTCCATGAAGAACCGCAAGTTTTGCATTACGGTAAAGCAGGAACAGGAATAACCCTTGAGGCTGGCATGATAATAACCATTGAGCCCATGATTAATCTGGGCAAATATGACGTTAAAGTATTAGCTGATGGCTGGACAGCCGTTACCAAAGACCGGAGTCTATCCGCACAATTTGAGCACACCCTTTTAGTGACTACTGAGGGCTATGAAATCTTGACATTGCGTAAAGAGGAAATGTGACAGCTATAGATGAATATATCAATCCTACACTTTTTTCACAACCTGATAGCCTGCTACAGTTTAAACACCTGCTAAAACAAAAAAACATCGAATTAAAACTAAAATTCGACCCACACCAATCAGTTTCAGATCTACTTAAAGAAAAATCAGACTTTATTGATCTGATTTTAAGCTGTTGTTGGCAGCATTTTCTGGGCCCACATGCAGAGCAATTAAGCTTATGCGCCGTCGGTGGTTTTGGCAGAAGAGAGTTGTTTCCTCATTCCGATATCGACATTATTGTTCTATTGGATTCTGACGACACCTCAGCTTATCAGGAAGCACTGGCAAACCTGTTTACTTTTCTGTGGGATATCGGCTTAAAACCGGGACATAGCGTACGCACTATCGATGAATGCGTTACCGTGGCTCTTGATGATCAAACTATCATGACCAGTCTGATGGAAATCAGCCTGATTGCCGGCAACAATACGCTTTATGAAATGCTTAAACTGCGTATAACACCTGATAAAATTTGGCCATCCGATCAGTTTTTTGCCGCCAAGATGGAGGAACAACGACTCCGCTACGCCAAATTTCACGATACCGCCTATAACCTTGAACCCAATATTAAAGAAGGTCCTGGTGGATTGCGGGACATGCAGGTTATTGCCTGGGTATTTAAACGTCATTACAACTCATCAACACTCAAGGAGCTGATTAAATACGACTTCTTACCTGAGTCCGAATATGCAGAACTCATTTCAGCCCGCGATGTGTTATGGCGAATTCGTTATGCGCTACATCTGTTAACTGACCGGGCGGAAGATAGGCTCGTTTTTGATTATCAACGTGAACTTGCCCAGCAATTTGGCTTCAGCACTGAGGATCAGCACTATAATCAAGATGTCGAACAATTTATGCAGTTTTATTTTAAAACCGTACAAGGACTTGAACGACTCAATGAAATGTTGCTGCAATTATTTAATGAGCGCTTTGTCGCCGGTGAGATGCTTTGCAAAGAAACCCCGGTTAACGACAAATTTATTGCCATCAACGGTTATCTTGAGGCAATCAACGAGTCGCTATTCGAACAACAGCCACTGGCTTTACTGGAAGTTTTTTTACTGCTGCAAGTAAACCCGTCACTATCAGGTATAAGAGCCACAACCATACGCCTGATCAGAAAAAACCTGCATTTGATTGATGCTGAATTCCGTAATAATAAAACCGCCAATTGCCTTTTTATCGAAATTTTTCGCAGGCCACGCGGCTTGACCCATGAATTAAGACGCATGAATCGATACGGCGTATTAGCTGCCTACTTACCCAGCTTTGCCAACATCGTTGCGCGTATGCAATATGACTTGTTCCACATTTATACGGTAGATGAACATACGCTTTTTGTGGTTAGAAACTTGCGGCGTTTTTCATTGGAAGAACACCGGGATGAATTCCCGCTCTGCAATAGCGTTTTTCTGCTGATCACAAAACCGGAAATCTTATATATTGCCGCGCTTTTTCATGATATTGCCAAGGGTCAAAATGGCGACCATTCAGCTATAGGTGAAAACATTGCCCGAGATTTTTGTATTCAACATGATCTTTCCGCTCACGATACCAAACTAATCACCTGGCTGGTTCGGAGCCATTTGGTTATGTCCATGACAGCCCAGCGAAAAGATATCGGCGACCCGGATGTTATTCATGAATTTGCGCAAAAAGTCGGCAGTATCGAATATCTTAATCACTTGTATTTATTAACCGTCGCAGATATACGGGCCACTAATCCGGAACTATGGAATGGCTGGAAAGATGCCTTACTTAAAGAGCTTTATTCTGCCACTTACAACGCCCTGATCCAGGGACTCCAAAATCCTGCAACTCTTGCCGACCGATTGCGTGAAAATAAACAGGAAGCCAAAGACGAACTGATTAAACTTGGAATATCGGAAGCCATCATTTATAGCGCATGGCAACACACCAACGATGATTATTTTTTACGTTATTCTGCCGATGAAATCGTTTGGCATACAACAACCATAGTCGCCTCCAAAGAAGCCGACTTGCCGCTGGTTTTATTGCGCCAGCAAACCCAACTGGGTAGCGCTGAAGTGTTTGTTTACACTAAAGACGAAGGCCCTATTTTCTCAATTATCACCGCCACACTTGATCAGCTAGGCCTGACCATTCTTGATGCCAGAATAATGACCACTCAGGATAATTATGTGCTTAACAGCTTTCAGGTACTTGAGCAATCAGGAGAGCCCATCAACGAATCCTGTAGAGTGGCTCATATTTGTATGTCACTCCGCAACAATCTGCTAAACAGGGACGTAAAAGGCCATATCAACATCCATCGTCGATCAAAATCAAGACAAGCCTTACATTTTCCTATTCCTACCAGCATCAAATTTTTATCAGATCCATTACACAGGCATACGATAATGGAACTTATCACGACAGACCATGCGGGACTTTTATCGAAAATAGGACGCGCCTTCCTCGAACAGAAGGTTAATCTGCTCAGTGCAAAAATAACCACCATAGGCAGTCGTGCCGAAGATATGTTTTACATCACCGATCAGCAATTAAAGCCTATCGATGATGTAGATAAACAAAATCTGATCCGCAGGAAAATACAAAAGATACTGGATACATAATTAAGGACAGGGGAACTTTTGATTCCGGTCGGGCATTCAACCCGACCGGAACACTTGAGAACTTCAATAACTATAAAGCCCGGCTACACTTGAGTGATTGGCAGACGATAAAGCAAGCCAATCTTTTCGTCATTTTCCTGGAATCTATTTTGCCATATTTAGTGATGGCAACCCTCGCCATGAATATGACCATGAGTCGCTTCTTCTTCTGTGGCAGGTCTTACATCAATCACTTCCACATCAAAGTTTAAGGCAACACCTGCCAACGGATGATTTCCGTCAATAGTAATCTCATCACCCTCAATATTAACCACAGTGACTACGCCGGGACCTTCACTAACATCGGCATGAAACTGCATACCGACTTCTATATTATCGATACCTTCAAACATATCCCGTGAAAGCACCTGAATCATATCGTCCATCAGTTCGCCATAGGCCTCTTCAGGAGCAATACGCACAGTAAATTTGTCACCGATAACTTTGCCAACGAGAGCATTTTCAAGACCGGGGACAATATTTCCGCTGCCTTGCAGATAAACCAATACCTCTTCACCTATCGAACTATCAAGTACTTCCCCTTCATCATTAGTCAGGGTGTAATGAATAGAAACAGCCATGTTGTCAGCTACTTGCATGATAAAACCTTATTGCTTGTTAAAAAATAAAATATGATAACGATTTGCCAGTCGTTTGTCTGAAAAATTATCATTATCTAAAAACCTGCCTGTCATTTAATTCTTGATACCAATGCCTTTATGTAATAAAAACAAGCTGAAAAACATTAATACCACAATAAATCCCCCCGTAATCATATAAGCCAACTGGATACTAACATCCGTCACGCCTATCAACCCGTATCTAAAGGCATTAATCATATACAAAATGGGATTGGCTCTGGAAATAGTTTTCCAGACACCCTCCAACATCTCTACCGAATAAAAAACGCCCCCCAGATAACTTAAGGGCGTTAATATAAAGTTGGGAATAATGGAAATATCGTCAAAGCTTTCTGCAAGCACCGCATTAATAAAACCGGCCAAAGAAAATAAAGTCGCAGTCAATAAAGCCATGGATAAAGTAATCAACACGTTATTGACGACAATATCGGCAAATAAAAGCGAGATTAATGCGACCACCAAACCGACCAACAAACCACGAATAATACCTCCGCTGACATAGCCGGCAAGAATCACCCAGTTGGGTACGGGAGCTACCAACAACTCTTCAATATTACGCTGAAATTTGGTCGAATAAAAAGAGGAAACCACATTCGCATAAGAATGACTGATTACCGACATAAGAATAATGCCGGGGACAATATAATCCATATAACTTGCGCCATTAATGGTGCCAATGCGACCGCCAATCAATTTACCGAAAATTAAAAAATATAATGCCGTGGTAATCGCCGGTGGCAATAAAGTTTGTGGCCAGATACGCACAAATCGGGAGATTTCTTTTATCACCAACGTTTTTAAAGCAATAGAATAATTCATTACTCAGCACCTGTGGACTTTGATTCGACCAAATCCATAAATAATTGCTCCAAACGATTACTCTTGTTTTTCAGACTAATCACCTTGATGTTATGTGCGCTTAATTGACTGAATAATTGATTAAGCCCTAATTCTTTTGGCACAGCAACGCTAAGTATCTTTTCGGCTATACGCTCAATCTGATAGCCGGCAATGACGGGAACATTAGCTAACGACTCTGCCAGATCGAGAATAAAGTGATCAACATGCAATCTTGCCAGTAAACTGGCCATATCCGTATTTTCGACGATCAAACCCTGATCAATAATCGCAATATTACGGCACAGGCTTTCGGCTTCTTCCAGATAATGCGTCGTTAAAATAATCGTTGTGCCCTCCTGATTAACAGCCTCCATCATTTTCCACATGGACCTGCGGATTTCTATATCAACACCGGCAGTCGGCTCATCAAGAATCAACAACTTGGGCGCATGCACCATGGCACGTGCAATCATAACCCGGCGCTTCATACCGCCGGATAAACGCCGGGAAACCGTATCACGCTTATCCCATAAATCCATCTGCTTAAGACAATGCTCCGTTCTTTGCAGCGCAAGTTTACGGGGCAGTCCATAATAACCTGCCTGATTAATAACAATACTTTTGACCGTATCAAATTGATTAAAGTTAACTTCTTGCGGAACCAGACCCAAGCAACTTTTGGCTCTTGATCGATCGGTTTTTAAATCATGACCAAAGATACTAACCGAGCCACTGGACTCATTAACCAACGAGCTTATAATGCCAATCGCCGTCGACTTACCGGCACCATTAGGCCCGAGCAAGGCAAAAAAATCACCTTCCTCAACATCAAGATTAATACCTTTTAAGGCCTCAAAACCATTATTATAAGTTTTTCGAAGCTTACGAATAGATAATGCATTCATATTGAAACTAACACTTAACGGGAGCCTTTAAATAAGTTAAATTAGACAAATGTAATCCATAATAAAAAGCTTAAATGGACCACAGAAAACTGTGTTATTTTATCAGACATTAACACGCCTCGTAGACAAAACTGGATAATACGTGCCTAACAAACCACCAGAAATTGTTGCTGCCGTAGACTTGGGCTCCAATAGTTTTCACATGATTGTATGCAATTTAAACAACGGTACACCACAAACAATTGACCGACTTAGGGAAATGGTCAGGCTTGCATCCGGACTGGATGCCAACAACATTTTGGATGAAAGTACTCAAAATAGGGCGCTGGCCTGCCTGGAACGGTTTGGCCAAAGAATCCGTCACTTCCCGCCTGGCAGTGTACGCATTGTCGGCACCAACACCCTGCGTACCGCTAAAAATGCCGCACAGTTTCTTATCAAAGCCGAACAGGCTTTAAACCATCCCATCCATATCATTTCCGGGATAGAAGAAGCTCGCCTGATCTACCTGGGAGTCGCTTATAGCTTGAGCAGTAACGCCAAACTACGCCTAGTTATCGATATCGGCGGCGGTAGTACCGAATACATCATCGGCACCGGCGAAACACCCAAAGAGAAAGAGAGTTTACATATGGGTTGTGTTTCAGTGAGCAATGCCTTTTTTAAAGAGGGCCGCTTATCAAAACATGCCTTTGCTCAGGCAACCTTGTTTGCCGAACAACAACTGGAGCCATTCAAGAAAAAATTTTATACTTCAAACTGGGATGAAGCCATTGGTGCATCCGGCAGCTTGCGTTCAATTGCAAAAGTTCTGCAAGCGACTAACTGGAGTAATAACGGCATAACCTGGCAAGGTCTGGAGAAACTGGTTGCCCATATAAACCAATGCGATCATATTAATAATCTTAATTTACCCGACCTTGATCCAGAACGCCTACCGGTTTTTCCGGGCGGCGTGGCTATTATCTATGCTACTTTTAAAAGCTTGGGCATAGAACAAATGACAGTTTCTGATGGCGCCTTAAGAGAAGGTCTCATACAGGACTTGGTCGGCCGCATTTATAATGAAGACATGCGCTCGGTAACGGTTCAGTCTGTCGCCGATCGATATCACACCGATAAAAAACATGCGGCGCAGATTAATAAAACCATTAATATCATTTTGAACCAGTTAAGCGACCATCACGACTGGGCTACTGATGAAGACTGTGTACAATTTTTGGATTGGGCCGCTGATTTACATGAAATTGGCATTGATATAGCGCATAGCCAATACCATAAACACAGCGCCTATATTATTGAAAATGGTGATTTAGCGGGTTTTTCCAACCAGGATCAACTGTTGCTGGCATCGATTATCAGAGCACATCGACGCAAATTTTCGCAAGCTCTTTTCCAAGACTTACCATCACCCTGGAATAACTTCGCGCCTTACCTGACGCTTGTTTTGCGACTGGCCGTATTACTCCACCGTAATCGCCTTGAACAAGAATTGCCTGACTTTAAGATCGCTATTATAAAAACCAAAATTTACTTAACATTCCCCGGTGAGTGGCTATCACAATCGCCACTGACTCATGCTGATTTACTTCAGGAAGCAGATTATCTTAAAGCTGCCGGCTTCAAGCTGGAATTTACATGATCACTGCCTTATGAAAGTTCTCTCGCGCATTTTTTTACTCTGTCTGGGTGCCTTGCTAATTTTATGCACCCTGCTGATTTTTTTTGGCATTAGTGACAAACCTGACCTTGCAGTAGCGTGGACGCTCACTCATGATGATATTACCAGAGCCAAAAAAATTCTTTATGAAGGCTCTAAAACCAAACCTGATGAAATTAACACCATAGAGCTAACGCAAGCCGATCTTAATCTTGCCGCCAATTATTTGTTAAATCGGTATAGAAAAAGTGCCGTACAAATAGAACTAAAACAGGACGTCTTAAGATTTAATGTCACCATGACACTGCCAAGTAACAGCTTGGGTCGATATTTGAATATCAGCTTTAGATTGGGTAACGAAAACCAGAGCGAAATACCCAGCCTTACAAAATTTAAAGCCGGTAAATTATTGCTACCAGCCAAATTTGCCGCTTTTGTTATCGACAACATTATTAGACATACCTCGCTGAATGAGTATTTTATACTGGCAACCCGGCCCATTAGAAGCATTCAAATTGACCAAGAAAAAGCTACCATTAGCTATTACTCCAGCATGGGAACCCTTATTCAGGCACGAAATTTCCTGACTCAAGGGGGAGATAATGCCAATCTCGACATATACCAGAAAAAACTTGCCGAAATCATCGCCAAGCATGATCCTGCCTGGCGTTTATCGCTGGCCGATTTATTAAAACCCTTATTTGAGCTAGCCCTTCAACGCTCCACAGTAGAAAATGCGATTGAAGAAAACAAGCTGGCAATTATGGCGGTTAATAATTACGTTAATCGAAAAGAAACCAAAAAACTCCTGTCTTTTCCTGCCTCCAAATTAACGGCAGAAAAACGCTATTCCACTTTTTTATACAAAAGAATAGACCTTGCCCAGCATTTCATAGGCTCTGCGGCCATTACCGCTTCTGTTAATGGCCAGGTAGCCAAAGTAGTCGGTGAAGAGAAAGAATTAAGCGATGCACAGGGCGGGAGTGGTTTCAGCTTTATTGACTTGGCAGCCGATAAAGCCGGCACACGCTTCGGTGAACTGGCAACATCATCGCCAGAAAATGCACGCAAGATTCAAAAAGCCATGTCGAAAATAAAAAGTTACAGCGACTTTATGCCTGACCCTACTGATCTTCCCGAGCACATGGACGAAGCTGAATTTAAACAGCGCTACCAGTCGGTTGATAGCCCCACTTACCAAGCACTATCAAAACAAATCGATGCCCGCATAGCCGCAACACCGATTTACAACGTAGATTGATCTCATTGTTACCAACTAAACCAAACTGTAATCGATAGGGCGCAATAGCCGATTACTTTATTGCGTCGTATGTTGGATTATTCCGCTACGACGCAATATGCTGCCGCTATCACACCCTACACAGCTTTAATTGTATCGATACAAAGACTACTCACCTTCCAAACCATCAACCCGCTGAAACCCGCGAGGTAAATGTAAACCTCTTTTGGCACGACTGCCGGTGTAATGCTCTATATCGGAGGTTTTCAACGTTAAAGTTCGTTTACCTGAAACCACTTTTAACGAGCTGTTTTCAGGTATTGATAACACTGAGACCACATTATCAATTCCCGCCGCAAGATCAGCAGGAGGAATCTGTATCAGCTTATTGCCTTTGCCTCGCGCAAGCGCCGGTAAATCGGCCACAGGGAAAACCAGCAAACGGCCTTGCAAGGTAACGACTGCCAACAAATCAGACTCATTACGGACAGACGCTGGCTTTAAAACTTTCGCACCGTTGGGCAGGGAAATAAGCGCTTTACCCGCCTTATTTTTACTGGATAGTTCTTTTAGCTGAACCCTGAAACCATAGCCAAAATGACTGGCCAAGACAATCCAATCATCCGGATTACCGGCAAGTAAATGCGTAAACATTGAACCCGCCGGTGGATTAAGCCGTCCGGTTAAGGGTTCCCCCTGTGTTCTCGCTGAAGGCAAATCGTGAGCAGAGGTACTATACGCCCGACCAGTCGAATCAAGGATATAAACAGGCTGTGTTGAGCGGCTTTTTACTGCATCCAGAAAACTGTCACCCGAGCGGTAGCTTAAACTATCCACCTCAATATCATGACCTTTTGCCGCTCTTATCCAGCCTTTTTCTGACAAAATAATAGTTAAAGGTTCGTTGCTGATTAACGCGGTAGTTTGCAGCGCAACGGCGGCTACTCTTGCAACAATTGGCGAACGACGATCATCGCCATATTGCTCGGCATCACGCTCAATTTCTTTTCTGATCAAACGGTTTAATAACAACCGCGAACCCAAGGTTTTTTCCAGTGCAGCACGTTCTTTTTCCAGTGCATCCTGCTCACCCCGAATCTTCATTTCTTCAAGCTTGGCCAAATGCCTTAACTTTAATTCCAGTATGGCTTCGGCTTGAATATCACTAAGTCCAAATCGCGCCATCAAAACTGGCTTGGGGTGCTCTTCATTACGAATAATGGCAATCACTTCATCAATACTTAGATAGGCAATTAATAAACCATCGAGTATATGTAATCGGGCCAGTACCTTATCTAATCGATATTGTAATCGTCGGCGTACCGTTTCAGTACGAAAGGCCAGCCATTCAACCAGAATATCCCTGAGCCCTTTAACCTTTGGCTTGCCATCCATGCCTATCATGTTCATGTTAACGCGATAGCTTTTTTCCAGATCAGTCGTGGTAAATAAATGCGACATAACCGCATCAACATCAATACGCTTGGATTTTGGAATGATTAATAAACGAGTAGGATTTTCATGATCTGATTCATCTCTCAAATCTTCAATCATAGGCAGCTTTTTCGCCAACATTTGCGCGGCTATTTGCTCCATCAATTTAGCCCCCGATACCTGATGCGGCAGAGCGGTAATAACAATAGTACCTTCTTCCTGCTCGTAGATAGCCCGCATTTTTATCGAGCCACCACCACTGAGATACATTTTTTGTATATCCTCAGCTGACGTGATGATTTCAGCATCTGTTGGATAATCAGGACCTTTGATATGCTCGAACAGATCATCCAAAGTACTTTCCGGTTTATCCAATAATTGCAGGCAGGCGGCCGCCACCTCGCGAAGATTGTGCGGCGGTATATCGGTTGCCATACCCACAGCAATACCCATCGTGCCGTTAAGCAAGATATTGGGTAATCTCGCCGGTAACAACACCGGTTCTTTTAGGGTGGCATCAAAATTATCCGACCATTCAACCGTGCCCTGCCCTAATTCACTTAACAACGTATTGGCGTAAGCGGTCAAGCGTGATTCGGTATAACGCATGGCGGCAAATGATTTAGGATCATCCGGTGAGCCCCAGTTACCTTGTCCATCAACCAATGGATAGCGGTAAGAAAAACTCTGCGCCATCAAAACCATGGCTTCATAACAGGCAGAATCACCATGCGGATGGTATTTACCCAACACATCACCGACCGTACGCGCAGATTTTTTATACTTGGCCAGAGCGTTTAAACCCAGCTCTGACATGGCAAAAACAATACGCCGTTGCACCGGCTTTAAGCCATCCGCAATATGCGGTAAAGCCCGGTCGAGAATAACGTACATGGAATAATCCAGATAGGCTTTCTCGGCAAAATCCTTTAAAGGCAGTCGTTCAAAATTCTCTTGTAGTCCCACTTAAAACGTTTCCTCTGATAATTCAACATGGAGCGCGCGATTTTTCTCCAAACTTTGCTGACGCATTTTTTTGCGCATTTCAGCCTCTGCATACAGTTTTTTTTCTGCATCAGTTTCCAGTAGCAGACGAGGCACCTCGAAAGACTTACCTTCTTCATCGATAGCCACCATAGTAAAATAGCAAGAAGTCGTATGCCTTTTTTCATTAGTCCTTAAATGCTCGGCAACCACTTTCACGCCGATTTCCATTGATGAGCGGCCGACATGATTAACATGGGCATAAAAAGTCACCAACTCACCAACATTAACTTGCTGCTTAAAGAAAACCTGATCCAATGCCGCTGTCACTACATAATTTTTACAATATTTTGCCGCGCAGGCATAAGCCACCTGGTCCAATAATTTTAATAACGAACCACCATGTACATTACCCGAAAAGTTTGCCATATCGGGCGTCATCAGCACTGTCATTGTTAGGGTTTTTTCTTGTTTAGCCATTTTTATTAATCCAGGGTAAAAAACCAACTTACAGCCTATTGTACCTGTTACCCACTTAAGGCGAAGCGCAAAGATTGTTGTGGAACCGCCTTAGTATATACTCCGAGCGGTTAATTTTTTGGTTTTATTTTATGTAAAAGTATAATAAAAAGTATAAAAACAACCTGCTAAAACCGGAGCGTCTTTTTATTATCACACTAGATTTTACCGAAAAACAACTGGATGAGCTTTGCCTTGAAAACAGGCTTACGGGAATCCAATGTGACAAGCTTAAAATGGTCACAAGTGGATATGCAGCGCAAATGCGCTTGGGTACATGCTGATGAAGCGAAGTCTAATAAATCGATTGGTTATCCGCTAAATTCGGATGCCCTGGAGGTTATACGTTCGCAGATTAGTAAAAATAATGAGTTTATTTTTACTAATCAAGGCTTGCCAGTGAATCGCCCAAACACTGCGGCATGGCATAAAGCCTTGGAGCGTGTGGGTATTAGTGATTTCAGATGGCATTTACAAAATGGCATGCCTCTTCATGTACTAAAAGAACTTGGGGGTTGGGCCAATTTGAAGATGGTCTTGCGCTATGCACATTTAAGCAGTAATCACTGAAGGAATATACTGTAAATGTAAGTACGAAGAAAAGTGACAGTGTAACTGATGCCGCGAAAAATACAGTTACATCATTAAGTTGAGACATTTTTACCACAATGCCTTAAAAATAATTAACTAATAAACGGCTAAGGTGTTGATTTATTTGGGGTGGGCGACGGGGCTCGAACCCGCGACAACCGGAATCACAATCCGGGACTCTACCAACTGAGCTACGCTCACCATAATAATGGGTTGTTCTTGTAATGGTGCGCTTGGCAGGACTCGAACCTGCGACCCCCGGCTTAGAAGGCCGGTGCTCTATCCGGTTGAGCTACAAGCGCTAAACTGGTCGGGATGGAGGGATTCGAACCCCCGACATCCTGCTCCCAAAGCAGGCGCGCTACCAAGCTGCGCTACATCCCGAAATCTCTTTTAAGACTGATTTGCCAAATTTGCAAACCACCCTTGAAGAGCTGTCTATTATGACGACACATCTATATCTCGTCAATTGTTTTTTTCGCTAAAAGCAAAATCAGTTACAGTTTGGCTTTAACCAGCTGGTAAATATCTTCTACAACCGTATCATCAAAATCCTTCAAAATCGTTTTTAATTCAGCGAGTTTAGCCTCTGCAAACGGTCTGTCTTTAAGGCTGCCGGTATTAATATAAACATTAAGGGCTGCACTTTTTAAACCACTGTAACCCGCCATTACCGCAGCACCGGCATCACTAATAACGCCAATATAGCCTTTTTTTGCGGCACAACGACTCAACTCAATGGCTTCTGCACACGCGCGAGCACATTCCAAAGGCACTTCAGTAGCGACTTTTAATACCAATTGTATCGCCTCGGTACGCCCTAGCTTTTCTTCCTCGGTTTCTTTAGGCAAACCGTAAGCGGCCATTAAGCGGTTAAATACATCAATATCCGCTTTAATCAAGCCTGTCAGTTTTTCGCGTAACGCCTCTGATTTTTGCAGTAAGGCTTGCATTTCGGCTTCGACTTCTGCGTACTTGGGCTTACCAATGGTTAAATTACAAACCATACTGGTTAATGCGGCAGACTGTGCGCCCATTAGTGCGGAGACGCTGCCACCGCCGGGCGTTGCCGATTTACTGGCCAATTCGTCAAGGAATTGCTGGATTGATTTATCTTTAATTTCGCTCATCAGGTAATTTTTTATTATTGATTGCAGACAGGTTAAAGTTATTGTAATTGTCGGGTTACGCTATGCTAACCCGACCTACTCATTGATACTCGAAACTATTCGCGACGCCAACTGGTTGTGCCATCAGGTGCATCTTCCAAAATGATGCCCTGCCCTTTTAAATCATCACGAACCTTATCTGCCAACGCCCAGTTTTTAGCTTTTTTTGCCTCCAGACGTGCTTGTATTTGCTGCTCAATAACGGTATCTTGGTCTTCGTCATTAATAACGCCACTTTTTAAAAAACTCTCAGGATCATCCTGCAACATCCCCAACAAGCCACCTAAGTGTATTAAGGTACTCGCCAACAAGCACGTTTTTTCCTGATCAGTTTCTTTGGATTTATTCAGCTCCCTGGCTAAATCAAATAATACCGACACGGCAACAGGGGTATTAAAATCATCATTCATCGCTTGTTCAAAGCGGGCTTTATAATCCGCATCATAATCCGCATCCATATCGGCGCTTGTACCGTCACAGCCACGTAAAGCCGTATAAAGCCGCGTTAAAGCGGCATTGGCATCATTCAGTTGTTCATCTGAATAATTTAAAGGGCTTCGGTAATGACTGGAGAGAATAAAAAAACGAATTATTTCAGGCTTATATTGTTTCAGTACTTCACGCACGGTAAAGAAATTACCCAGCGATTTAGACATTTTCTCTTCATTAATCCGCACAAAACCGTTGTGCATCCAGAAATTAACAAATTTCTCACCCGTTGCGCCTTCAGACTGGGCGATTTCATTTTCATGATGGGGAAACTGTAAATCCATACCGCCACCATGAATATCAAAATGATTGCCCAAGCAACAAGTCGACATTGCTGAACATTCAATATGCCAACCGGGACGACCCAAGCCCCATGGCGAGTACCAGGCAGGTTCGCCTGCTTTGGCCATTTTCCATAACACAAAATCCAGTGGATTACGCTTTGCCAAGTCAACATCAACCCGCTCCCCTGCCTGCAAGTCATTAATATTTTTGCCGGATAAGTGTCCGTAATTTTTAAATTGGGTGACGGCGTAAAACACATCACCATTACTGCCAACATAAGCCAGATCCTTAGCAATTAATGTCTCAATCATGGCAATAATATCAGGGATAGATTGTGTAGCTCTGGGCTCAATATCTACCGGTAAGACAAAAAGCGCACGCTCATCTTCGTGCATTGCATTAATAAAGCGCTCGGTCAATTCACCAAAAACCTCACCATTGTCATTGGCGCGCTGAATAATTTTGTCATCGATATCGGTAATATTTCGCACATAGGTCAAGTCATAACCCAAATGGCGAAAATAACGTGCAACCGTATCAAACACCACCATCACGCGTGCATGACCAACATGACAATAATCATAAACCGTCATACCACAAACATACATGCCGACTTTGCCCTCTACTCGGGGTTGGAACAATTCTTTTTTTCGGGACAAGGTGTTATATATTTTCAACATATATTTATAAAGTAAACGGTTAGGCAGGATCTGCACACAGCACCCTTTTAACCAAAAAATCACCCTCGCTAAGGGTCGCTTAAGCAATAAAACGATACAATTTACCAAGCGCCTACTTCTCTTTCAAGATAAAAACACATAAAATCTATCATTTGCATCACTCGTAAGGAAAAACCAATGCGTAAAGTCGTTCTTATCATGATGCTGTTTTTATTCTCAACACTTTCTTTTTCAAAGGAAAACAATATGTCTGATACACAAACAAAAGTTAAATTAACCACTACACTAGGGGAAATTATTATTCAGTTAAATACTGAAAAAGCTCCCGTTTCGTCGGCAAATTTTTTAACTTATGTTAACGAAGGCTTTTACAACGGCACTATCTTTCACCGCATCATTCCGGATTTTATGGCGCAAGGTGGTGGCTTTGATGTCAAATTTGATCAAAAAGCCGTTCATGGCTCGATCAAAAATGAAGCCAACAATGGCCTGAAAAATACCCGTGGTACGTTGGCAATGGCTCGTACCAATGATCCCCATTCCGCTACTGCCCAATTTTTTATTAATTACAAAGATAATTCATTTTTAAATCACACCAGCGAAACATCCAGTGGCTGGGGCTATGCCGTATTTGGCGAAGTGATTGAAGGCATGGATGTTGTCGATGCAATGGCTAAACAAGCGACCAGTAATCGTGGTGGCCATGAAAACGTACCTAAAACAGACATCGTTATTGAAAAGGCTGAAGTTGTAGAATAAAGCCTTAAAGTACAAGGCGAAAATATTCCACTTTCGCCTTGTACCTCCATCCATCTATTCCTCTTCGAGCACCCCATTGAACCAAGAAATCCTGTTTATTTCAGACTTACACCTTACACTGGAAAAACCTGAAATCACCCGACGATTTCTTGCTTTCCTGCAAAATAGAGCTCCTAAAGCGGCGGCTGTCTATATATTAGGCGATCTTTTTGATACCTGGATAGGTGATGATGATCCTACGCCGCCAAACCATAAAATCCGCAAACAACTCAAACAATTAACTACTTCCGGTACGCCGGTTTTTTTACAGCCAGGTAACAGGGACTTCCTGTTAGGCAAACAATTCTGCCTGGATACCGGTGTTACCCTACTCGATGATTATGTGGTTATTGATTTACAAGGTACGCCAACACTACTGACCCATGGCGACTTATTATGCAGCGACGACCTTCCTTATCAAGCCTTTCGTATTAAATCGCATACGCCCGAATGGCAACAGTCAGTCTTATCCAAACCGCTCCTGCTAAGACTGTTGGTTGCTCGCTGGTACCGAATCCGTAGCTATTTTCATAAACGCAAAAAATCTCAAAGCATTATGGACGTCAATCAGGATACCGTGATTAAAGTGATGCATGAACACCAAACCTTACGCTTGATTCATGGCCATACACACCGCCCTGACGTTCATAACTTTGAAATAAACGGTCACTCTGCACAACGCTTTGTACTGCCGGCATGGAATAAAGATGCTGGCGGATTATTATGTTGGAACAGCAACGGCTATCAACTGGAAAGCATTTAAAAAAAACCGGCTCACCCGGTTAAAACACGAGATCAGTTAAGTCATTTATATCCCGCTAAGCTCCTCTTACCGGCTCTTAAAAGATAACCAAAAATCGACCTTGAAATAGTTGACTTTGAATTATTATGCATTAAGTTAATAGCTGAAAAAATAGTATCTCAGGTGCGTAGTTAAAGAGCAGACAAGCCTGATTGCTAGCGCATTTTGCCCTAACTCTTCAACACCGAGTCTATTAAAAGTTGACTTTTTAGGCAAAATCATTAAATCTAGTCGCTTGGCGTGAAAAATTCCTGCCTTTTAGGAACGAAGAATCAGCCAAAAAACTAATATTAGTCTTAAAAAATCATAATCAGTATTTTGTCTAATTAACAGGGTACCAGGAGAACTATAATATGAAGAAGCCTTTAAAAAATTGGCTACTTGCTTCAAGTGTAGCGGCATTATTAGCTGCACCAGCAATTTTAACTGCTAACAGTAATGTTGAAACCCTTACCAAAGATCCAGCTAACTGGGCCACTTGGGGTGGAGATTACGCCGGTACTCGTTACAGTACAATTGATGATATCAATGTTGACAACGTAAAGAACTTGCAACCTGCATGGTCTTTTTCAACAGGTGTTTTACGTGGCCACGAAGGTGGACCATTGGTTATTGATGATATTATCTACATCCAAACGCCTTTTCCAAATACGGTTTACGCACTTAACCAAAAAACCCAGTCTGTTATTTGGGAATATACACCAACACAAGATGCTGATGTAACGGTTCCGGTTATGTGTTGCGATACTGTAAATCGTGGTTTGGCTTATGGCGATGGCAAGATTTTCTTACAACAAGCTAATACTGTTTTGACCGCATTAGACGCCAAAACCGGTAAACGGGTTTGGAGTGTACAAAACGGTGACCCCAAACTCGGTATGACCAACACTAACGCACCGTTAGTTGTTAAAGATACTGTGTTAACCGGTATTTCCGGTGGTGAGTTTGGTGTTCGTGGCTTCTTGGCCGCTTATGACATCAAGACCGGTAAATTAAAATGGAAAGGTTACAGTGTTGGTCCTGATAAGGACATGCTGGTAAACCCTACCAAAACAACTACCTGGGAAAATGGCAAAGTCACTCCAGTGGGCGCAGAATCAAGCTTAAAATCTTGGGAAGGCGACCAATGGAAAATCGGCGGCGGTACAACTTGGGGCTGGACCAGTTACGACTCTAAATTAAACTTGATCTATTACGGATCAGGCAATCCATCAACGTGGAACCCTACACAACGTCCGGGTGACAACAAGTGGTCCATGTCTTTATGGGCA
Organism: Methylobacter psychrophilus; assembly: GCF_025583945.1. GTDB lineage: Bacteria > Pseudomonadota > Gammaproteobacteria > Methylococcales > Methylomonadaceae > Methylobacter_C > Methylobacter_C psychrophilus. Next base: position 37,042 of record NZ_JAOEGU010000022.1, on the reverse strand, counting down.
CGTGATGCTGACACTGGCGAAGTTAAGTGGGTCTATCAAATGACGCCACATGATGAGTGGGACTTTGACGGTATCAATGAAACTGTCCTGGTTGACCAAGAAGTTAAAGGTAAAATGCACAAAACCATCGTGCATTTTGACCGTAACGGTTTTGGCTATACCCTGGATCGTGAAACAGGCGAACTGTTGGTTGCCGAGAAATTTGATAAATCAGTTAACTGGGCATCACACGTCGACATGAAAACCGGTCGTCCAGCTGTTGTAGCAAAATACAGTACTGAACAAAACGGCGAAGACGTTAAATCAGAAGGCGTTTGCCCTGCTGCGTTAGGTAGTAAAAACCAACAACCGGTTTCTTACTCACCACAAACCGGCTTGTTCTACATTTCAGCCAACCATTTGTGCATGAACTACGAACCTTTCGAAGTTACTTACACAGCAGGTCAGCCTTATGTAGGCGCAACGTTGGACATGATGCCTGCTGGTGCGGATGTATTGACCGGAAAACCGGACAATACCACTAACTTGGGTCAATTCACTGCATTTGATGCCAAAACAGGTAAAATTGCCTGGTCAAACAAAGAACCTTTCTCGGTTTGGTCCGGTTCATTGGCTACTTCAGGCGGCGTCGTATTTTACGGCACACTGGAAGGTTATTTGAAAGCAGTTGATGCTAAAACAGGTAAAGAATTATATAAATTCAAAACACCTTCCGGCATCATCGGCAACGTTAATACCTGGAAATTTGAAGGCAAACAATATGTCGGCGTTCTTTCCGGTATTGGTGGCTGGGCAGGTATCGGTATCGCTACTGACTTTGGTAGAATGTTGGAAGAAGCACAAGCCAAGGCTGCTGCAGAAACCGATCCAGAGAAAAAAGCGGCATTGGAAAAAATAGCTGTTAAAATATCACAAGAAGGCTTGGGTGCTAACGGCGCTTACGCAAGCTTGGCGTCTTTCACAAAACAAGGTGGTACGTTCACTGTGTTTGCATTGCCTAACAAATAATTTATCTGATTTTTTAGATTGATTATTAAAGCCCTGGTTAATTATTAACCAGGGCTTTTTTTTGCCTGTTATTTACTTTAATACTGTCAATTTTTGGTCTGTAGGCCGAAATAAGTCTTTTTCGAGCATCAGCGAGAACAAGCGTTTCCGGCACACCGCACGATATTGCCGGAAATGCCACCACGCCCTTCGACAGGCTCAGGACAGGCTTGGGTGGTCTTGTTCCAGCCTACGCCGGGCCCTATTAATCATTCATAATCCGATAACGGCGGACAACTACACACCACATGCCGGTCGCCATAGACATTATCTATACGGCCAACGGGCGGCCAGTATTTATCATCATGCTGATGATTATCAGGGAAAAAAGCCTGTTGTTTCGAGTAAGGCAGCGTCCATTCTTCCAACAATAACCGGTGGGTATGCGGCGCGTTATGCAGCACATTATTTTCAGTATCGGCACTACCCTCTTCAATGGCCTTAATTTCCTGACGTATTGAAATTAACGCCGCACAAAAACGATCAACCTCGGCTTTACCCTCGCTTTCTGTAGGCTCAATCATCAACGTATCAGCAACCGGAAACGACACGGTGGGCGCATGAAAACCATAATCAATCAAGCGCTTGGCAATATCTTCAACCGTTATGCCACAGGATTTTTTAAAAGCATGGCAATCAATAATACACTCATGAGCAACCCAACCATTTTTGCCGGTATATAAAATTGGATAAAAAGCTGCCAGACGTTTGGCAATATAATTGGCATTTAAAATCGCCGTCAAAGTAGCACGCTTTAAACCGGCGGCCCCCATCATGGCGATATAAGCCCACGAAATGGTATAAATACTGGCCGATCCCCACGGTGCAGCAGACACGGTACCGATAGTACCATGCCCGCCTTTGGCAGGATTAACGCCCTCAACCACCGGATGATCAGGCAAGAAAGCCGCCAGATGTGCACCTACACCAATCGGGCCAACACCCGGGCCACCACCGCCATGCGGAATACAAAATGTTTTATGCAAATTAAGATGGGCAACATCCGCGCCAATTTTGCCCGGACGACTTAAACCCACCAAAGCATTAAAGTTGGCACCATCCAGATAAACCTGTCCACCATGCTGATGAACAAGATCACAAATTTCCCTAAAGGCTTCTTCAAAAACACCATGCGTAGACGGATAAGTAATCATTAAAGCTGCCAACGTATTTTTATATTCCGCCAGTTTTGCGTGTAAATCATCAAGACTGATATTGCCGTTTTCATCGCAGGCAACCACCACCACATCAAGACCTGCCAATGTGGCACTGGCAGGATTGGTGCCATGTGCAGAAGCCGGTATCAGGCAGATAGTGCGCTGTGCCTGACCTGAAACCTCATGATATTTACGGATTACCAGCAAGCCGGTGTATTCGCCTTGGGAACCGGCGTTGGGTTGCAGCGAAAAAGCGTCAAAACCGGTCAAATCGCATAACATTTCTTCCAGTTCGGCAAACATTTGCTGATAGCCATGAGTCTGGTATAACGGTGCGAACGGATGCAAGCCGTTAAACTCATGGTAAGAAATTGTTTGCATTTCAGTGGCCGCATTCAGCTTCATCGTACAAGAACCTAACGGTATCATGGAACGATCCAGCGCTATATCGCGCCGGGCCAGTCGGCGCATATAACGCATCATTTCCGTTTCCGAATGATAGCGCTCAAATACCGGATGTTGCAGAATTTTGTCGCTGCGTAATAACCGTGCCGGGATGCAATCAATGATACCGGCATCAAGACTGTTAATATCAGGAAGGCCTGCGGTAGCCGAGGCAAAAACCTGCCAAACGTCTCTTAAATTTTTTCGTGTCGTAGTTTCATCTAACGAAATACCTAAGTGGTCTGCGTCAATAATACGAAAATTAATGATGGCTTCGGCGGCATTGGCGGCAAAACGTTTGGCCCGATTAGGCACATAAATCACCAGCGTATCAAAATAACAATCACTGACAACCGTATGACCCAACTGCGTTAATCCTGCGGCCAAAATTTGCGTGTAGCGATGCACACGACCGGCAATCAACCGCAAACCTTCGGCACCGTGATAAACCGCATAAAATCCGGCGATAACAGCAAGTAAAACCTGCGAGGTACAAATGTTACTCGTCGCTTTATCCCGGCGAATATGCTGCTCGCGCGTTTGCAATGCCAGCCGCAACGCAACCTCGCCGTGGCTGTCTTTGGATACGCCGATAATGCGACCCGGAATCGCGCGTTTATAAGCCTCTCTGGTGGCAAAAAAAGCGGCATGCGGGCCGCCATAACCCATAGGCACACCAAAGCGCTGAGAACTGCCGACCACAATATCAACACCAAAGGCCGCAGGTGGCTTTAGCAAGACCAGACTTAATAAATCCGCCGCCACCGTAATCAGCGCACCTTTGTCATGAGCCATGACCGTCATATGGCCAAGGTCTTTTATTTCACCGGTAGTACCCGGATATTGCACGATCAAGGCAAAAAAATCCTGCTGTTCCAGCTCATGACAAGGATCAACAACAATAACCTCATAACCTAATGAACGGGCGCGTGTTTTGATAACAGCCAGCGTTTGCGGGTGACAATGCTGATCGATAACCACATTATTGGACAAACTTTTCGACAAGCGCCGTGACATAGTCATTGCTTCTGCCGCTGCCGTTGCTTCATCAAGTAACGAAGCATTGGCCAGCTCCATGCCGGTTAAATCAATAATCACCTGCTGAAAATTTAACAACGCCTCCAGCCTGCCCTGACTAACCTCAGCCTGATAAGGCGTATAAGCGGTATACCAGCCAGGATTTTCCAACACATTACGCTTAATCACCGCCGGCATCACCGTGTCGTAATAACCCATACCAATCATTGAGGTAAACACTTTATTACGGCCGCGCATATCACGCAAAAGTTTGATAACCGCACGCTCACTGATCGTTTCGGTAAGTTTTAACGGCTCATGATTAAGAATATTGGCAGGAATGGCTTGCTCGATAATATCATCCAGCTCGGTTAAACCCAGCTCAGTGAGCATTTCCTGAGTTTGCTGTGGATTGGGGCCAATATGACGGTAAATAAAATTACCGCGCATTTCTAACTTATCCAGACTAACACGAGAGATTGGCATAGTGTTTACCTAAGGTAGCGATGGGGAATAAAAGGCAATTTTGTTACCGTAACCGGAATCTTTCGCTCCCGTACCAAGGCGTATAACGTATTGCCCAGACTGGCGGCGTTACGCTCAAGCAATGCCATGGCAACGGGTTTACCCAAACTGGGAGAAAAACTGCCACTGGTCACAATACCAAGCGCCTGATCGTCGTTATTAACAACAACACTGCCCTCTCTTACCGGTATTTTGCTTTCGACCAGCAAGCCGGTACGGATTTTTTCAGGGCCGTGCTGCAACTGTTGTAAAATTTTATCCGCGCCGGGAAAGTGCTTGTGGCCTTTTTTAAATAGCCATTGCAACCCGGCTTCAACGGGCGTGATGGCTTCATTAAGTTCATGTCCATAAAGACATAAACCCGCTTCCAGCCGCAAGGTATCGCGGGCGCCCAAACCAACTGCCTCAACGTCTTCTTCTGCAAGTAACCAACCAGCCAGTTGCTCGGCATCTTGATTGGCGACTGAAATTTCAAAACCATCCTCACCGGTATAACCGCTACGGCTAATGCTACAAGCCAGCCCGTTAATGGTGGTTGCACAAGATTGCATAAATAATAATCCCGCAGCTTCCTTTGAAAATTTGGCCATTACGCTGGCAGCAGCCGGGCCTTGAAGCGCTAATAAAGCCTGATCAGGCAAGTCTTTAAACGTACATCGACCGAATAAGCGATTTTTTAACCAGCTAAAATCCTTATCTTTACAGGCAGCATTAACAATAATCATCAACCCGGCCTCAACACGGGTAATGATAATGTCATCGATAATGCCGCCCTCATTATTGGTTAAGACGGTATATTTTTGGGCTCCCATGTTAAGCCCGGTAATATCACTGGGCGTTAACTGCTCAAGCTCACTGGCTGCGTTATCGCCTAAAATCAGGCATTGCCCCATGTGGGAAATATCAAAAAAACCCGCGTGGCTGCGGCAATGCAAATGTTCATGAATAATACCCTGGCCATAGTGCACAGGCATTTGATAACCGGCAAAAGGCACCATTTTGGCACCCAGCTTAAGATGAAGATCACAAAGCGGCGTCTGTTTTAACATGGCAGTTATTTATCTCGGCAGATAAGTAAGGATCTTTAGTGTAACGCTGAAAAAATGTTAAGCCAAGCTGGTTAAAAACATTATTCACCACGAAGACACGAAGTACACGAAGAAAAACAATTACTTTTATCGATGCCGGTCGGGATTTGTAACCCACGTCACGCTTGGAATTTAGCCGTAGGATGTGCTGAGGAATGAAGCGCATCGTTTGTCATTGGTAGTGATTCACCTCCTTCTTTAAACAAGGGGGATTGAGGGAGATTTATCTAATAAAATCTCCCCTGTCCCCTCTTTTTCAAAGAGGGGACTGAATAATGTAAAATACAAAATCATGACTCTATAACTTACTACCCTCACTCTATGATTCCTGCTGACATTCACACTGAAATTATGCATCGTCTGGCTAAAACCGAGCGCGAACAAGATGTACGGATTTTACTGGCAGTTGAATCAGGCAGCAGGGCGTGGGGCTTTGCATCTGTCAATAGCGATTTTGATGTGCGTTTTATTTATGTCAGGCCAACGGCTTGGTATCTTGCAGTGGATCTTGAAGAACGGCGTGATGTGATTGAATACGCCATCACCGATGATATTGATCTTAATGGCTGGGATGTGCGAAAAACGCTACGCCTGTTATGGAAATCAAACCCCACTGTTGTGGAATGGCTGCAATCGCCATTTATCTATAGCGAGGCTGGTGGCTTTGCACAAAACGCCAGAGCGTTATTGCCTTTAGTGTATTCGTGCGCAAGCGGGATTTATCACTACCGCAACATGGCAAAAACCAACTACCGTGGTTATTTGCGTGCTGACTTGGTACCACTCAAAAAATATTTTTATGTGCTGCGCCCGTTATTATCGGTACGCTGGCTGGAGCGTTATGGCACTGCTGCACCGATTGAGTTTTCCAGGTTACTGCACCTGCTTGAAGGAGAGCCTGAGTTACTGGCTGATATAGCAATCTTGCTACAAAAGAAAAGCGCATCGGTAGAGTTGGGGCTATCAAAACCCTTTGCCAGTATCAATGCGTTTATCGTCGCTGAATTGGAGCGTCTGGAAGCTATAGTACCCATACCTGGTCAAAAGCCGGAGCCACTTGGTCAGCTTAATGCCTTGTTCCATGCCACGTTAGGCGAAGCGTTTTCTAACACTTGAGCCAACTTAAAGCGCGATGATTTTACAGATACCATCCTTGCAAGCGATTAAAGGTTAGTCACTGTCAGGCCTTAAGGTGATATCCAAGAATTAATAGTCCCAAGTGGTGCAGAATTTTTATTTATTTACAACGACTGCAAGGACAGATATTTGCTCCTGCAAACTCTGCATTCACCACATCCCTGTGGATTATGCAGAAGGTACATAGCCATGGATGGTGGAAGGTAGAATCGCGTCTGGAACAACGATCGAGAGCACCAACAGTAGGCTCCTTAAGAGACGCAGGAGCAGTTGCCGAGACGGAAAAATAGGCTCATAGCTATACCTATAGTCTTTCAGAAATTAAACTACCATAACATGACAATTTAGTTCACACGGATAACATCCCTTAAAGGGATGGTATCCGATAGCATCGAAATTATTTATCTGAAAGTCTATACGTTGAATACTTTTATTCGCTAAATTTCACGATACGATCTTATCAACAAGATGAACACGCTGGGTAACGCCGCACACCAGGGTGTAGGGTATGGTATCGGCACACCGGGCAATTTCTTCAACGGCCAGGCCATCGCCCCATAACGTTACCGGGTCCCCGGGTTTTGCCTGAGGTTGTGTTTCCAGATCAACGGTAATCATATCCATGGAGACTTTGCCAATCAACGGAACACGTTGCCCGTTAACCAGCACGGGTGTTCCGGCTTTGGCATAACGTGGATAACCATCGGCATAACCAATGGCGACAACGCCCAACGTGGTCTGCTTTTCACATAACCATGATCCCGAATAGCCCACTTTATCGCCTTTTTCCAGGGTTTTTACTGAAATTAGCCGTGAATGTAAGCTCATAATCGGCTTTAAGCCCAGTTGCTCGCCGGTACTATCCGAAAACGGTGAAATACCATATAACATGACGCCGGGGCGCACCCAATCGGATAAGGCTTCTTTCCAGGCTAAAATACCTGCCGAGTTGGCAATGCTGCATTCGTTAACCAGATGAAATTTATCTCCGTTCCCAAGCTGGAGCTTGGGAGTGAGTGTTGCCAGTGTATCTTTAAACAGACTGATTTGTTGAAGTGTTGAAGCATCCTGAATATCATCTGCATTGGCTAAATGCGTCATCAAACGAATGGGTTTTTTGATGATGGCACAGGCATTTAAACGTTGATAAACGGCGTTAAATTCTTGAGGTTTAAAACCCAGGCGATTCATGCCGGTATCCAGTTTTAACCAAACTTCACAAGCGTCTTGCTCTGCCCTGCTTTCCAAAATTTCCAACTGAAAAAAAGAATGCACGACGGCATCCAGTTGATAATGAAGTAATTTATCCAATTCTTCGGCGCAGGTAAAACCTGATAAAATCGCAATCCGGTTTTTAATCCCGGCATTACGCAAACGAATACCTTCATCAACCCGAGCCACAGCAAAACCATCGACATTTTGCAAGGCTTGGGCAATACGGACCAAACCATGACCATAACCGTTTGCCTTGATAACGGCCATAATTTTTGCATCCGGTGCGTAATGGCGAACCCGGTCCAAATTATGCTGTAAAGCTTCCAGATTTAATTCAGCATAGGCTGCCGGTATCATTCATAATCTCCCGCGTTATAAGCCGCTCCAGTGAAACTCTCAAATTTTGTATATTGCCCCAGAAAGGTCAACCTGACGGTTCCCAGTGGACCATTACGTTGCTTGCCGATAATAAGTTCAGCAATACCTTTATCGGGACTATCCTCGTTATACACTTCGTCGCGATAAACAAACATAATTAAATCGGCATCCTGCTCAATAGCACCCGAGTCACGCAAATCGGACATTACCGGGCGTTTGTTGGGGCGTTGTTCAAGGTTTCGGTTAAGCTGCGATAAGGCGATGACCGGCACGTTTAATTCTTTGGCAAGCGCTTTTAAACCTCTGGAAATATCAGAAATTTGTTGTACCCGATTGTCGCCACTGGAGGGTGATTGCATCAATTGTAAATAATCCACCACAATCAAGCCCAACTGACCATGTTCACGCGCCAGGCGCCTGGCTCTGGCACGTACTTCAGTCGGTGATAACGCAGGTGAATCATCAATAAACAGTTGTGTACCTGCCAGTAAATTAATGGCTGAGGTCAAGCGTGGCCAATCATCATCTTCGAGTTTGCCGGTTCTGACTTTATGCTGATCTATGCGACCCAATGATGACATCATCCGCATGGCGAGAGAGTCGCCAGGCATTTCCATACTAAATACCGCCACCGGCTTATCGCTTTTTAGCGCGACATTTTCGGCTATGTTCATAGCGATGGTGGTTTTACCCATCGACGGTCTACCCGCAACAATAATCAAATCGGCAGGTTGCAAACCGGAAGTTAACTCATCAAGATCCGGAAATCCGGTGCTGGCACCGGTGATAGAGCCCTCTTGCTCAAACAGTGTTTCAATTTTATCAACCGCTTTAGCCAGCAATGATTTTATGGATATAAAGCCGCCAGCCTGTCCTCTTTGTCGCTGTTCTGCTATTTGAAACACCTGCCGCTCAGCATTTTCAAGCAATTCAGCGGTATCACGACCCTCGGTATTAAAAGCCGAATCAGAGATTTCAGTGCCGATATGAATCAGTTGACGAAGAACCGAACGATCTCTGACAATATTGGCATAAGCGACAATGTTGGCCGCACTGGGTGTATCTTTTGCCAGCATGATCAAATAAGACAGCCCGCCAACATTCTCCAATTCACCGACGGCTTTTAAGCCATCCGACAGGGTGATAACATCAAAAGGAATTTGCTTTTCGGCTAGCTCTTCAATCTTTTTGAAAATAAGCTGGTGACTACGGCGATAAAAATCTTTTTCAATGACTTTGTCGGCAATGGCATCCCAGGTTTGATTATCCAGCAATAAACCACCCAAAACTGATTGCTCGGCCTGTATGGAATTGGGTGGAACCTTCATGGCATCAAGTGAATAATCACGTTCCATGGAATAATTATCAGGCATGGCAGTTAACTAAAAAAAAGAGAAATAATACCACGAGGCGGCTTTTCAGTCATTGGCTTGCACTGCTAAAAGAGAAGTAATGACCACTAAAAAGCCAAGCATTTAGTCCACGAAAAACACGAAAGGCACGAAAAAAAGCAAAAAAACATACATTTTCAGATGAATAATTTTCAAGTCTTACTCCAACAGCCCTGATTTTAAAGAATCTTTAACAGAACAATATGGGGATTTAGCTTCTGAAAGTTTATAGATTAAAAAATTAACCGTTTGAATGTTTTATCTAACGCTCTATATATGGGCTTTTTAGAAATATTTTTCCAATGCCGGTCGGGGTTTGTAACCCCGACTGAAACAGCTAAAGACTTCAATAGCTTTCAAAACGTGAGTAGAGGAGTTACAAACCTCATTACACTCCAAAGACAAGTAATGTTGAGGTGTTAATAAATAAGTCTGCTTTTTTTTCGTGTTTTTCGTGTTTTTCGTGGACTCTGCTTTTCTTTTTGTAGACTTTGCAGCCAGAGGTTGCAAACAGCGTTATGCTTGGGTACCCTGAATCCTGCATACAGGCAATTTCATCATTATTTAGGGAGCTTCATTAATGACTACCCCGCATCAGAAACCACAACCCAATCGCCAGACGCTTTATGTCGCTATTGCCTTGGTACTCGGCATTGCGGTGGGCGAAGTGCTCAATCTGACCTTGGGTAACTCGGGGAGTACTGGGCCAAGCCCTGCATTAAGCCCGGTTATTGAGGTATTTTCCAGCTTAACCGATATTTTCCTCAGGCTGATCAAAATGATTATTGCCCCTCTGGTATTTTCCACGCTGGTGGTGGGCATGGCTAAAATGGGCAATATTGAAACGGTCGGACGCATCGGCATCAAGGCACTGCTCTGGTTTTTTTCAGCATCCATTTTTAGCTTGCTGCTAGGGATGTTGCTGGTTAATGTCTTTGAACCGGGAAGTTCTTTGCATATCGCATTACCACCAATAGGCACCGATACCGGCTTAACACTGGTTAAGCCGACACTGGGCAATTTTGTTTCGCATATATTTCCTAAAAGTATCGTCGAAGCGATGGCGACCAATGAAATTTTGCAAATTGTGGTATTTTCCATGTTTTTTGGCATCGCCTGCGCTTCGATTGGCGAACTCGCCAGACCTGCCGTAAAGTTACTTGATTCAATCGCGCACATTATGCTGAAAGTTACCGGCTATGTTATGCACTTTGCACCGGTTGCCGTGTTTGCCGCGATGGCTTCCGTTATTGCCCAACAAGGTATCGGTATTTTGTTATCTTATGGCAAATTTATCGGCGAGTTTTATTTGGGTCTGTTGCTCTTATGCACTGCACTCGGCTGCGTTGGCTTTGTGTTTTTGGGTCGCCGGGTTTTGTCTTTGCTACGACATATCCGCGAACCCATGTTGCTGGCTTTTGGTACCGCCAGCAGCGAAAGCGCTTATCCCAAGTTGTTACAACAACTGGAACGTTTTGGTTGCGATGAAAAAGTCTGTGGATTGGTCTTGCCATTGGGTTATTCATTTAACCTGGATGGTAGCATGATGTATATGACTTTTGCGGTTTTATTTATTGCCCAGGCTTATGGTATTGATATGGCTTTAGGTGATCAGCTTATTATGTTGCTGGTCTTGCTGTTCACCAGCAAGGGCGTGGCAGGCGTACCCAGAGCATCATTAATTGTTATCGCCGCAACCTTATCCATGTTTGATATTCCTGAAGCCGGCTTATTACTATTGCTGGGTATTGATCAGATTTTGGATATGGGCCGTAGTGCGACCAATGTATTTGGCAATAGTATTGCAGCAGCGTTGGTTAGCAAGTGGGAAAAGGCGTTGAAATAGCTGGATAATTTGAAAGCTTTGCACCACGAACGACTGCATGGACGCAGAAGGTAGAGCACCAACAGTAGGCTCCTTAAGAGACGCAGGGAGCAGTTGCCGAGGCACGAAGAGCACGAAGAAAAAGCCAAGATAAAAGCACAATGCTGGTCGGGGTTTGTAACCCCGACCGCAACGTTTGGAGACTTTTAAAACGTGAGTGATGAGGTTGCAAATCTTGTCACGCTTAAGTTTGTGCCATAGATGCTTTCAGGTTTTAATCATACCAACCATATAGTCATTTTAGATCACCATGCAAACCACTAAACCCGCTAAAAAAATCTATCAACATCTTTATGTTCAGGTGCTGACCGCTATCACTTTCGGTATTTTTCTGGGCTATTTTTATCCTGAAACAGCCACAACAATGAAGCCGCTCGGTGACGGTTTTATCAAACTGATTAAAATGATTATCGCACCGATCATTTTCTGCACCGTAGTCACCGGTATTGCGGGTATGCAGGATATGGACAAAGTCGGACGTGTTGGCGTTAAAGCCCTGCTCTATTTTGAAGTAGTCAGTACGTTGGCATTGATTATTGGCTTGCTTGTCGTGCATGTGATTCAGCCGGGAGTGGGGATGAATGTCGATGCCAGCACGCTGGATACCAAAAGCCTGAGCGTTTATACCAATGCGACAACAACCCACAGCACCGTTGATTTTTTACTGAATATTATTCCAGCCAGCGTTGTTGATGCTTTTGCCAAAGGCGATATATTACAAGTATTGCTGTTTTCGGTGCTGTTCGGTTTTTCACTGGCAGCGATGAAAGAAACCGGCTCTGAAGTGGTAATTTTTATCAGTAAATTTTCGCAGGTATTATTCGGTATCGTCGAAACCATCATGAAGTTGGCACCCCTTGGTGCCTTTGGCGCGATGGCCTTTACCATTGGCAAATACGGTATTGCTTCCTTGGCACCACTGGCAAAATTAATGGGCAGTTTTTATTTAACCTGCTTGTTGTTTATTTTTATTGTCTTGGGATTAATCGCCCGATTTACCGGCTTTAGCATACTAAAATTTATCATTTATATAAAAGATGAGCTGTTAATCGTGCTGGGCACGTCGTCATCAGAATCAGTACTACCGCGCATGATGACCAAACTGGAAAACCTGGGGTGCTCCAAGTCAGTGGTCGGCTTGGTGATTCCAACCGGCTATTCTTTTAACCTGGATGGCACTTCAATTTATCTGGCAATGGCGGCCATCTTTGTTGCGCAAGCTACCAATACACCTCTGACCCTGATGCAGGAACTAACCATTCTCGGCGTGCTGCTATTGACGTCAAAAGGCGCTGCCGGGGTAACGGGGAGCGGTTTTATTACGCTGGCGGCAACGCTTTCAACCATTCCGACTATTCCTGTCGCGGGCTTGGCATTGATACTGGGTATCGACAGATTTATGTCTGAGGCTCGCGCACTGACTAATATCATCGGCAATGGCGTTGCCACAGTCGTTGCGGCTAAATGGGAGAATGAACTGGATGAGCAAAAACTGCATGCCATGCTGAATCCCGTCAAGATTAAAGACGAGACTTAAGCCAAGGCTTTATATCAACCTATGGCATAGAAGAGACTCTATTTTTTATTATATATTTTTAGCATCCATTCATAAAACCATAACGGTCTGAATAACACCACCCAAACCAATACTATCGGAGTGATGGGAACAGGGCCGACCTCAATAATCGAGATCACCACAAGAGCGAGAAAGCTGAGAATACGCATAAGTTTATTTCTTGTGTGGCGACTTGATTATGGTCTCTATTAAAAATCATTATAAGCCAGTTCGACATCAGGTTGGTTTTATCGTTTTATTTTACGAAAAACAATCACGGCGACGGATAGTAAAAAACCGTAATTTTTGCATACCTAAATATTTTATTAACGGCTTGTTTACGGATAAAATCCAAAGTTGAATCAAAAAATTATTATTTGATTCTTATCGATAACTTCACCAATAACACAAGCCTTAACGCCCTTTTTATAAAGAGCTTTTAGACAGTCTTTGGTCTGGACAGAAGACACTGAAAACAAAAGGCCTCCGCTTGTTTGCGGGTCAAAAAGTGCAGGAAAGTTTTGATTGTTCACCTCAGCGCCAAGAACAGAACTTAACGTCTCATAATTATTACCGGCAATAGAGGCAAAATAACCTTTTTCAAATAATTCGCTAACGCCATCGAATAAGGGGATTGTTTTATAGTCGATTTTAATGCCTAAAGCGTTATCACTATTTTTGCCCAACATTTCAAACGCGTGGCCTAACAGGCCAAAACCGGTAATATCCGTGCAACCAGAAATATCAAAAGCTCTGATAATTTCCATGGCTATTTTATTGGATTGAAGCATACTTGAAAGCGCCTCATCCACCAGTTTGCCATTGGCTTGGGCCAGCATATTAGCGGCAAAGATGACTCCCGTACCAATGGGTTTGGTGAGAATTAATTGGTTTCCGGGTTGTGTCAGTTGTTTTCTTAAAACTTGCTTCGGCGCTACTTCACCCTGAACGGCAATGGCAATTGAAAGCTCGGAGCCTTCACCGGTGTGGCCGCCAACAAGGGAAGCAGCACTTTTAGTCAAGATATCCAGCACACCTGACATTACCTGAAAAATATCTTCCCTATGAATCTTCCCGTTAGCCGCGCATAGCGTTAAGCCAACTTGCGCAGTCTTGGCAACGCCGCCCATGGCATAGACATCGCTTAAAGCATGCTGGGTTGCAATTTGACCCAGCAAATAAGGATCTGAAATAAAAGACCGAAATTGATCAATGGTTTGCAAGCATAAAGTATGCTCGGAAACCTGAGTCAACGCACAGTCTTCTGCCTCCTTCACACCCAGCAACACAAAGTCATCTTGTGGAATCGTCAACTTATTCAGACTTTGTATCAGCGTGGATGCTGCTAATTTACTGCCACAGCCACCGCACGTGTTATCTTGCCAATCTTCCGGAACAAGAGTGCTTTTGGGTACCGGCATGACTTTATTAAAATGCAGGGGTTTTATGCTAAAAGTCTTGGCCTGAAAACGAGACATAAAACGTCTGTCGATCCAGTCCTTAACGGTCCATAAAAGTGAAGGTGATAGCCATCTTAGGATGCAAATACTATCTTGGTGAACGAGGGCTTTCCGATCGCCAATGGTAATTAAAGACAGCACATTTTTTTTAGGATGGAAGGTTTTTAACGTGGACTTCCGGGTGAAAAAGGCGCGTATATTATGCTCAAGAATCATGCCCTGCCGCACTGCATAAACGCCCGCCTTTTTCAAAGGCAAAGGCGAGAAGTGAATACAATCTCCCGCAGCAAAAAGTGCCTTTTCATTTTCAACAAGTAATTTTTCGGTAACCTTTACAAAACCCTCCTGATTGACCGGAAGCTTTGAATTTTTAAACCACAAAGGTGCAGAAGCCTGTGTAGCGATGAGCGCCCTGTAAAAAATTTCATTACGAATAAGCCCTTTATCATCTTTAAGCACCAAAGCGTTTTCTTGCACTTCAAGTACATCAGTATTTTTGTAGACTTTTATAGCCAATTTTTTAAGGGTTTTTAGTAGCTGTTTTCGGGCTTGATGATCTTTTTCTGAAACCAAATAGTCATGTCGGTGAATAAGGCTTACATTGGCATTCCACTTATTTTGATTGATTAACAATTTCAGGATAATCGAGATTTCAACACCGGCAGCACCAGCACCAACAACTGCCAGTGGTAAGAAATCACTGCCTTTATAATCCTTCAAATCTGAAATTAACTGATCCCAATGCGCAATAAATTGTGAAATCGGTTTAAGCGGGATAATTTTTAAAACCGATTCCTGTGAGAATTTTTCTATGCTCTTGGGCTCAATACCGACGTTAATAGATGCACAGTCGTAACCGATTTCCGCCCTATTCTCCAACTGAATTTTTTTTCTTTGCGGATCTATGCCGATAATTTTTGCCTTGATAAAGCGCAGACCCAATTCTTCACAGAGTCTTCTTAAATCAAAATGGCAGTCTTCATAAGCATAAAAGCCGGCCAAATAGCCCGGTATCATCCCGGAGTAAGGCGAATGGGTTTGATCGGATATTAAGGTGATTCGAAGGCCGCCAATGGGATTCATGGCCATCATTTTTAAGACCTGGATATTGGCATGCCCGCCGCCGAGTAAAACCAAATCTGAAACAATCGGCGCTGAGTTTTTATTCATTTTGCAAACTCTTTAAAAAATCCAAACAATCCTGCCAGGAACCTTTATATAAGGTCTTTCGTGATTTTAAAGACAGTGAATGCTGATAAAGTTTGTCGTAGTAATGTGAGAGCAAACGTTCAATCCAGTCAAGATGAATGGCAATATTATCTTCATCCATTGCCTCAGCTTTGAACGCTAACCTCAGAATACTTTTAATTTTATCGCACTCAAGGCCACCCAGCTTATTTCTAATTCTTTCTATATTTTGGGCAAAGCTCTGTTCCAATTCACACAACGGCCTCCCGTTTTTAAGAGGCATTTGAATATATTCTTTATAAATTTCAAATGCCCGCAGTCGAACCGGTGTTTCAATCATCACCATGGGCGCAGGAATCATCCGGGCATAAAAGCTGTCAGGCAAGTGACATCGACCAATATTAGGACTTTCATCCTCAAGAACGTAAGTCTCAGCAACTTGATAAAGAGCTTGCGCCAACTTATTTTCAAACGTAGCTTGTTGCGGTTGGCTTTCTCCAAAATGCGCTCCAAAAGCACTGCCTCTATGCTTGGCAAGGCCCTCAAGATCAACAAAATTGCGGAGTTTATGAATCAAGCGGGTTTTTCCGGATCCCGTCATTCCAGAGAGAATAATAAAGGGAGCAGGATTTTCCAACGCCTTAAGGGCCTCATGTCGTAAACCTTTATAACCGGAATCAACACGAAAAACTTCAAAGCCATTTTGGTACACCCAATCCTGGGCCAATTGGGATCGTAGTCCACCCCGCCAACAAAAGATTAAAGCAGGATGTTGAGGATGATTTCTAATCGACTCACACCATTGGTGAATCAGTTGTTCTTTGTAATCGCCGCTGACGAGTTTATGCCCAAGCGCCTTTGCCGCTTCAGAGCCTTCAATTTTGTAGGTAAGTCCTACCTCATGGCGATGTAAATTTGAAAGTATGGGAATATTTACCGTATTTCCAAAGTGAGCTTTTTCATATTCCCCCTGCGACCTGACATCAATAAAAGACATCTTGCCATTCATGCTAATAAGTCTAAAAGCCTCAGAAGCCGGCACAACAGGATAATTATTCATAATTGGTATGATTCATGGATAGGAATTATGGGGGCAATATTACGCTTTATACAGCAGAAATTCTCAACAATCTTACTTATATTGCACCAAATACAGTAATCGGATATAAGATAAAACAGCCCTTAAAAAGGTTGGCGGCAAATAGCCTCATTTACAGTATTAACCGTCCGGTTTTGCCGATTTTAGCTATTCAAGCAACAGACCAAAGCCGATCTACTGCTATTGATCAAGGGGTAAAATATCCGACAAGAAAGCGGGCAGTATTGATTCAACAAGGTTGGTTAATCGGTCAATAGTGCATCAACAAAAAACCATACATTTGTCGATACGAGAAGATATAGATTTAGGATTACGGATAATTACGGCTTAAAGTGTACCAATTAAGAATATTTACGGAAACTATCGTTTTATTTATCAGGCTTGAAACAGAGGAGACCACAATGAAAGTAACACTTGACCTGGATAAGCTTCTGGAGGAAAGGAAAATCAATCAGACTGAATATGAAAAATTCAGTCTGCTTTCTGCTCACAGCACGGCTACCCTCGCCTTCAACATTCTCGTTGGCTTCGGTGTCATCGCCGTCGGCGGCGCTACCCTTGCCCTTCTGCCAACCTCTGCGACGGCTATCTCCCTTGGATTAATGATCGGTGCCGCTGGAATTGTAATGATATATACGCACCATGAGCAATGGATAGTTCTTGCCAACATATGTGTCGTGGTAGGAGCGCTTTTGTTTGGGGGCGGCGTTATCAGCGCTGAAGAGGGAGCTGCCGGCACCTACTTGTTGATTGCCACAGTATTTGCGAGTGCGGGTATTTTCGCACGGAGTTCGCTGCTGACTGTTCTGGCGGTACTTGCCCTTTCCTCGTGCCTCGGCGCGAGGACGGGTTATTTACACGCCACGTACTTTCTTGGGATTCAAGAACCTACGTTAACTGTAATCTTGTTCACTATTTTCTCGATCGCGACTTATCAATTATCGAAGATAATTGCTGCAAACTATAAAGACATTGCCATCGCCGCGACAAGAACAGGAGTATTTCTTATCAACTTTGGCTTTTGGATTGGTTCTTTATGGGGTGATCGTAGCCAAGGCGGCGAAATTGTCATCGCTGATTGGATTTTTGCGAGTTTTTGGGCAATTGCGTTGATAAGTGCCGGTATTTGGGCTTGGCAATGCAATCGACGATGGTTAGTTAACGTAGTAGCCGTCTTTGGCGGCATACATTTCTACACACAGTGGTTTGAACGGCTGGGCGCATCACCAGAAACCCTGTTGATTGCCGGTCTAATTGCGCTTGGCTTTGCGCTAGGGTTACGAGCCCTGAATGCCAAATTGATCAAAGATAACCTACATAGATAGACCGTGAGTGCCCATGTTAAACGTCAATTTACATCGCTGCCTGGCTGATAAAGCTGGTTTAGAGAAATTAATCCGGCAAAATCAGCTTGCCGGATAGTTGACAGCCGGTCAGGGTAGCACTCAACCCTGACCGGCCTAATCAAAAAAGAGCCACTAACAGGACATGTCTTAATTACGTTTACAGAAGAGGATTTTGATAAATGGGGGGTTAATCCGACTCCACCCATGCGATTAACGCTATGAGAAATCAGGACAGCTCAAATATCTGTCCTGATCAAACGCCAATAAAGTAAGCGATTATCAGATTACTTGAGTTTTTATTTCGTGAATTGCCACTGCTTTTTGATGTTATCGTGGGCTACCAACTTAAGACGGAACAGATAACTTTCCGGGAACGCCGAGCCCCAGCTCGGCACGGGATAATCAAACCGATTACTGGCTATTGGTGACTACGCCGAGCTGGGGCTCAGCGCTCCCGGAATCAATAGGCCAATTTTATTTATCTGTCCCGTTTTAAATTAGTAGCCTGTTATCGTGCCATTAACCTTACGGTTTTTATTTAGCGACACCTTTATTTTACTGCGCCTTTTGTCTTTGAAGTTCGGAAGGCTCCTGATGTTCATTAAATGTAGGTATTTGTTCATTGGTTTGAGCAGGTTGCTGCTCCACAGATATTCTTGCCGGTGCAGTTATAGCAGGCCTGTTACGCTCCGCCTTTTGTCTTTGTAGCTCGGAAGGCTCTTGGTGTTCATTAAAGGTAGGTATTGGCTCATTATATTCAGGAGCAGATGACAATTCTGCCAACAAAGGTGCAGAAACAACACCCAGACAAGTAGCCAAGGCCAAACCAAGATAAGTATTTTTATTCATAACCATTCTCTCTTGTGATAATCATTAAAAAACCATTCTTTTATACTGATTTACTATTGCACTATTTCGTGGCCAAAGATAAGCAAGCCATATTAACCAAGAACCATAGTTTCGTCAAAAGCTTAAAAGCACTCTAATCGAAAAACTGATGGTAGTCAGTACGTTATCGCTCATAAGAGTTTGTTGATGCCTGTGTAGCGTCGCCGCTATGCTACTCTGGTTGTCCACCTTGCATTTGACCGTCTGCCGGGACATTACCAAACTTTATTCTGCCTTGATCATCACCATAAAGCGATCTGTCAAAATTCGCCGAAATATTGCGTAGAGAGGTCTTTTAAAGATGAGTTCTCTCTGGCCATAGCCGTTGATAACGCGTCAGCATCAAAAATATTATGGAACAAGCAAAGTCGGTTGATCAATAGTTATTATTGCTGGATGAAGAGGATTGCTTGCGTGACCAAACATTAAAAATTTGTCCGTTAAACGGTGCAGAATAACAGCAGAAGATGAGAGTGACAGGACTTGGAACGTTAAGGCAAATAGTCAGAGCAGGAACACGAATAACGTTTATGCCAAAAATTGCCATTAATTAACCTGCTGATGATATTTGCTATATCTCTTTTGTGGAGCTGGTTCTTGGCATATTATTGGTAGGATTTGGCGGAAAACCAGCGCGAGAAATGAATTGATTGAACGACTAATAAAGCTGATGTCAACTTAAGTCACTATCTTATAACGAGGAAACCAAAAAACGTTAGAAGTTATATGAATGGCGTATCTTGGTTATAAGTGTTGTAGCAACCCAATCCTGCCATTACGCGTGAGCACTATAGAAAATAGATGCACACCCGAAACAGTCTGGACTAGATTACAAACAAGGTTGAATATTAACAACCCTTAAATCTACTGATTATTATAGTGATTTATACAGCTCTAACGCCTTTGCCAATTCAACAGCTGATTTTTCACTATTACCCTGTTTAACTTGTATTTGACCCAGGATGATAGTTGCATTGGCTTTCTTTAAAACATCTTCATTGCCAGTAATGCTTTCAGCAGATTCACGTGCAGATTTTATGTGCAACAGAGATGCAGAAAGATCGCCTTTTTTTGCTTGAGCTAAAGCTGCTTCAACATGACCAATAGTTTGGGTAACACTTGTCGCTGAATCAGCAACAGGAGCAGCTGCTTCTTCTGCAAAAGCAGTCGTGCTAATTGCACCTAAAGAAATTGCCATAAACAAAGTTAATGCTGTTTTTTTAATAAAATTCATAATATTTAAAAATCCTCTTATGTAATTGATCGGTAGTATTCGTCAATAAATACGTGAAAAGAAAATCCTTTCCAGTTCTTATCATATAGGATTAACAAGTCTGTTATATGACTATTTTTAAATTTATAGCAAACTACCGCCTGAAAAATTGATAATTATGGCTAATTATCAGACGCCAAAAATAACCATAAGCAGCTGATTTAAAAACAATAAAATAAATTTTATCGGATCCGACGCTATTATTTAACAATAGTTCTTATTAGTATCATATTAATGACGAATATCCGCAGTGGCTATTCGTCTATTGGACTTTAATCACACCAGAAGCTGTGTAAATCAAATACCATCATCCTCAAAACACGCCAGATAACTGTTGATATCTTTAATCTTAAATAAATAATTCAGAGAAATAACCGTTGATTAAATCGCGGTAAAAATACCGATCTACTCAGCGACAAAAAAATTTCACAGCTTCACAGATTAAATTGAAGGAATTTGTCCTCTTGAATAATTTTAACCCGCATACTTTAATAGTATGCGGTAGTTACAATAAATATTGCTTTTTACCAAAGCAGTCAATCTGTGTATTATCTGGGTAACTTATTTTTAGGACTACACGTTTTCTAATTAATGGATTTTAAACTCATAAAAGACAGTATTTCTTCCTCACCTGCATTTATTTTGGATGCAGATGAGATTATCAGCACCTTAAAAGTTTTAAATACCCTACGCCACCGATCTCGATGCAAGGTGCTATATTCAATCAAGTCATTACCTTTAGCCCCGGTTCTGGAACTGGTAAAGCCTTTTATTGACGGCTTTTCGGCCAGTTCTTTATTTGAAGCACGACTGGCAAATGAAATTTTGGCAGGACAAGGTGATATTCATTTAACAACGCCAGGTATAAAACCGGATGAATGGGACGAAATTGGGCGTTTGGTGACCCATCTCAGTTTTAACTCGACAACACAGTATCAGCGTTTTTCAGGCACGGCGAAAACATCGGTATCAATTGGTTTACGGGTTAATCCCAAGTTGTCTTTTCTTAAAGATGACCGGTTTGATCCCTGTCGACCTTATTCAAAACTGGGAATCGATATTGATGAGTTATGGCAATCCTCTTGTCTTGATCAAGTTAAGGGACTGCATGTGCATAATGTTTTTTCGGCTACCGACTTTACACCACTCATTAAAACAGTAGAGAAACTGCGTAGTTATTTTGGCAAAAGCCTGGCTCAACTTGAATGGCTGAATCTGGGTGGCGGTTATTTATTTAATCAGATACCGGATCATCGTCCCTTTATTGATCTGGCAAGCCAGCTAAAAAAAGATTTTAATCTTGATGTTTATATTGAGCCGGGCAAAGCAGTCGTCGGTAGTGCCGGATATCTGGTAAGCACGGTTATTGACAGCTTTGTCAGTGATGGTAAAACTATTGCCATATTGGATACGTCGGTCAATCATAATCCCGAAGTATTTGAATATCAGCGCCAACCTGAGCTACATGAACACGACGCCAAGGGCAATTATTCTACAATTTTAGCGGGATGTACCTGCCTGGCAGGTGACGTGTTTGGAGAATATCAATTCAATAAGCCTCTAACTGTTGGTGATAAAGTTACTTTTAAAAACATTGGCGCTTACAGCCTGATCAAAGCCAATCGCTTTAACGGCTACAATTTCCCGGATATTTATAGCTATCAAGAGCTATGTCTAAAAAAGCTAAAACACTATTCTTACCAGGATTATCGTCAGCAATGGCTGGCTGATTGATTCTATTTAACACCTCAGGAATTTACCCATGAAAGCAATACTAATGACTGCCGTTGGCAAAATCGATGTTTTAAAATATCAGGACATTCCTGAGCCGGAAATTTTAGAAACAACGCAAATTAAAATTAAACTGCAAGCGGCAGGTGTTAATCCTGTTGATACTAAAGTCCGTCATAATGGCCTGTTTTTTGATCAGCCTTTACCGGCAGTTTTAGGTTGTGATGGTGCAGGGATCGTTGTTGAAACAGGTACCGCAGTGAGTCAATTTAAAGTCGGCGATAAGGTCTGGTTTTGCAATGGTGGACTGGGCCGCGAACAGGGGAATTATGCGCAATACACTGTACTCGATGAGCGCTGGGTTAGCCTGAGCCCCAAAACTTTTTCATTTATTGAAGCCGCAGCAGCGCCCTTGGTATTAATTACCGCATGGGGGGCTTTGTTTGACAGGGGCGGTTTGCAGGCAGGTCAAACTGTGTTGATCCACGCCGGAACAGGAGGCGTCGGACATGTCGCCATACAACTGGCAAAGCTAAAAGGTGCCAAAGTCATTACGACGGTGAGTTCCGCACAAAAAGCCGACTTTGTTAAAAATCTGGGTGCTGATGAGGCTATTATTTATACACAGCAGGATTTTGTCGCTACGGTAAATGAGCTTACCGACGGCAAAGGTGCTGACCTGGTTTTTGATACGGTCGGTAGCGCTGTATTTGAAAAGAGTATCGCGGCGACCGCCCATTTTGGCCGTTTAATAACGTTACTGGATCCCGGTGAATTAAACTTGAACGAAGCCAGAATGCGGAATTTATTAATCGGCTTTGAGCTGATGCTGACACCCATGCTCAGAGACCTGCCTGAAGCAAGAGACAAGCATATCAATATATTAAATAACTGTGCACAATGGGCTGATCAAGGCCTGTTAAAACTCCATGTCAGTAAGCAACTGCCCCTCAAAGAGGCGGCTATTGCTCACCAGTTAATTGAAACCGGACATACGACCGGAAAAATTGTTTTATCTATTTAAATATACACAAGCCAAGAAACTCGTTCACTTGATGTTCATTTTATAACGATAGAGTCATCCTAACTAAATCCGGCTATGCTGATTTATGTATAATAGGCGGTAAAGATAGGGATAATTAGAATAATGACACTATAAAAGGCTATGGCAGAAAAAACAAACAGGCGCAACTCTCGATACAACAAAAAAAAATCGACTAATCATTGGTTTAGAAACCTGTTTCTGATTTTTTCAGCGGTTGGTTTATTTATGTTTGTCAGTTATCTGGGTTATCTGGATTATAACGTTCGCAATCAATTTGAAGGCAAGCGCTGGGCCATTCCTGCCAGAGTTTATGCCAGCCCTGTTGAACTTTATGCCGGCCATGCCTTGTCGGCCGGAAAATTTGAAGCGCTCTTAAAAATATTACATTACCGCCCGGATGCCGAGTTATCTGCCGAAGGAAGCTACTTTAAAAAAGGTGCAGAAATTACGGTAAAAACACGCGCTTTCGCTTTTTGGGATCAGCATCAACCCAGTATGTTGATGCAACTGAGCTTTATCGAGTCAGGCATAGGAAAAATCACTGATTTAACAACGACTCAGGATGTTGCCATTATCCGTATGGATCCCGTGCAAATAGGCAGTTTTTACCCGACTATTAAAGAAGACAGAGTACTCATCAAGCTGGAAGAAGCACCGGATACACTGGTCAAAGGCTTGCTTGCCTCGGAAGATCGGGATTTTTATCAACATTTTGGCGTTTCACTGAAAGGTATTGCCAGAGCCATGTGGACCAATGTTCGTGCTGGCGGTATGGTACAAGGTGGCAGTACCATAACCCAACAATTGGTCAAAAACTTTTATTTAACCAATGAGCGACGCTTGTCCCGTAAAGTCAAAGAAGCCTTGATGGCGCTAATTTTAGAATATCGCTACACTAAAAATGAAATTCTTGAAGCTTACTTGAATGAAATATATTTAGGCCAAAATGGCTCAAGTGCTGTTCACGGCTTTGGTCTGGCCAGTGAATTCTATTTTGGCAGTACCTTAAAAGATCTCCCGTTAGAACAGGTCGCATCCTTGGTGGCATTGGTCCGAGGTCCTTCTGAATATGATCCAAGACGCTTTCCTGATCGCGCCCTACAACGACGCAATCTGGTACTTAATGAAATGGCAACAGAAGGCTATATAACTACGAACGAGGCAAATGCAGCAATAGCCAAGCCGTTAAGTATAATTCCGCGCATGCAGCGTTCGTCCAATCGCTATCCCGGCTTTCTTGATCTCGTTAAACGGCAATTAAAGCAGGATTATCACGAGGAAGATTTAACGTCTCAGGGTCTGAGAATTTTTACTACACTAGACACCCAGATTCAGGATGTTCTGGAAAAGACCGTTGACGCCAAGCTAAATCAACTGGAAAAGACGCCTCACGCCAATAACCTTGAAACAGCGGTCATCGTTACCCGCAGGGATAGCGGCGAGGTTACTGCATTGACCAGTGGTCGTGAAAACCTGGCTGGTGGCTTCAATCGCGCATTGGATGCAGTACGTCCTATCGGCTCATTGATCAAGCCCGCCATTTATTTGACGGCTCTGGAATATCCTGAAAAATACACCATCACCACAAGAGTTAGCGACTCAACCATTGTCGTTAAAGGACAAAATGGTACCGACTGGATACCTAAAAACTACGATCATAGAGAACATGGCAGTGTAGCCTTGCATACAGCTTTGGCAAAGTCTTACAACCTGGCCACCGTCCGTGTAGGCATGGATATTGGCGTAGCCAAAGTAGCCAACACCTTAAAAAACATGGGCGTCACCAGATCACTTGATCTGTTCCCTTCGTTGTTGTTGGGAGCGGCGTCACTGACACCTATTGAAGTTACCCAGATGTATCAAACATTAGCCGGAGATGGCTTTTCAACGCCCATAAAAAGTATTAGAGCAGTCGTTGATACCGAAGGTAAACAATTACAAAGTTATCCCTTCACTGTCAAACAGGCCGTAGATCCAGCGGCAACCTATATTGTTAATACCATGTTGCAGGAAGTCATGCACGAAGGTACCGGACGATCAGCTTACTCATCTTTCCCTGAAAACTATGGTCTGGCAGGTAAAACAGGCACCACTAATGATGCCAAGGATAGCTGGTTTGCAGGATATACCGGAGATTACTTGTCAGTAGTTTGGATAGGCCGGGATGATAATAAATCGATTGGACTAACCGGTTCAACAGGAGCACTGCCTATCTGGACATCGTTAATGCAGCAGATATCAACCCAACCTGTTAATTTGATTCCACCTGATAATGTCAATCTGGTCTGGGTTGAGCCTGGTAGTGGTTTATTAACGCGTAAAGGCTGCGGAGGCGGCAAGGAATATCCCTATATATCAGGCTCAGAGCCAACTGCCTACTCAAATTGTGGCCAAGAAGTTCTTGACCAGGATAAATCATGGTTCGAAGATTTTTTCGAGGGCGATACTGAACCAGGTCAAAATAAAAGTATGCCGAATCAAAGTGAGCCTCAACCCCAATGAATTACAAAAGAGTATCTATGAATAAAATAATTGTTTTTCGCCTGATTTTTCTGGTCTTCTTTCTTGGCAATAGTGCCAGCTATGCCGCAGATGAACCTATCAAACAATTGCAGGCATTTTTAACAGCATCCAAGTCATTAACTGCTGATTTTAAACAGGTATTGATTAATGAGGCCGGTGATCCTTACCAAACCAGCTCCGGGATTTTTTACCTGCAACGGCCTGGTAAATTTCGCTGGGATTATTTAAAACCGTTTCAACAACAAATTGTTTCTACTTCAGGAAAAGTCTGGTTTTATGATGCAGATTTAGAACAAGTTACTGTTAAAAAACTCGATGAGTCAGTAGGTTCAACGCCCGCATTACTGTTAAGCGGCAATATATCTCTGAATGATAATTTCACTATGGAAAACCAGGGCGGCGAAGGGGATTTACAGTGGGTTAAATTATTGCCCAAGAATCAGGAAAGCAGCTTTAAATACATTTTGATAGGCTTGAATAAAGGCTCATTGGCAGGTATGGAGTTGAATGATAATTTTGGTCAGCTAACGCGCATCTATTTTTCCAATGTGTTACTAAATCCCCCCATAAAACCCACCGTATTTGAATTTAAAGCCCCTAAGGGTGCTGATGTATTTTCTGATTAGGAGCTTTTTTATTCACTACGAAGACACGAAGATCACGAAGAAAGAAAAAAATTAGTGTCCTTCGTGTCTTCGTGGTGAAAAGCTTTTAAACTAAAGCCACAAGCCTTTAACCTTTTTTCTTGCACCTGCCCTCAATGTTTGATGATTTGACCAAGCCATTAGCTGATAGAATGCGGCCACAATCGCTGGACGATTATGTGGGACAACAACATATTCTAAAACCCGGTAAACCACTCTATGAAGCCGTGGTATCCGGGCGACTGCATTCCATGATTTTCTGGGGGCCGCCAGGAACCGGAAAAACCACACTGGCACGCCTTATTGCCCTGCACTCTGATGCCGAGTTTATGCCGATTTCTGCGGTATTATCAGGTGTTAAGGAAATCAGAGCTGCGGTTAGCGCCGCCAAAAAAATCCAACTTGAACAGCATAAGCGCACTATTTTATTTGTCGATGAAGTCCATCGCTTTAATAAATCACAACAAGATGCTTTCCTGCCCCATGTTGAAGATGGCACGGTTTATTTTGTTGGTGCAACAACTGAAAACCCGTCATTTGCCCTCAACAATGCGCTGTTGTCACGAGCTCGCGTTTATGTGCTTAATGCTTTAACCAGTGAAGACTTACAAGATGTTTTAAACAAGGCACTGACAGATAGTCATAAAGGACTGGGTAGTCTTGGCATTGAAATGGCCGAGGATATTAAACGACAATTTGCCGAAGCCGCTGATGGCGATGCCAGAAGGCTGTTAAATTTACTGGAAATCGGAGTAGAGCTTGCCGCCGCAAAGCATAGCAACATTATTAATGAAGCCTGTGCCAAAGAAGTCCTATCTGGTGGCGTTAGACGCTTTGATAATCAGGGCGAAGAATTTTATAACCAGATTTCAGCCCTGCATAAATCAGTAAGAGGCAGCTCGCCTGACGCTTCGCTCTACTGGCTGTGTCGCATGATGGATGGCGGTTGTGACTTGGCCTATTTGGCCAGACGTGTCGTCAGAATGGCCTCCGAAGATATCGGTAATGCCGACCCCAGAGCCTTGCAAATCGCCATTAATGCCTGGGAAGCGCAGGAACGTCTGGGCAGTCCGGAAGGTGAACTGGCTCTGGCACAAGCCATTGTCTATTTAGCCTGTGCCCCCAAAAGCAATGCCGTTTATAAAGCTTATAATGCCGCCATGCGCGATGCCAGACAAAGCGGTAGTCTGGGTGTACCTGTGCATTTAAGAAATGCACCCACCAAACTCATGAAATCGCTGGATTATGGTAAAGAATACCGTTACGCCCATGATGAACCGGAAGCCTATGCCGCCGGTGAAAATTATTTCCCCGATCAGCTTATCGGAACCCGTTATTACCAACCTGTCGATCGAGGCCTGGAAATAAAAATCAAGGAAAAGCTAAGGCATTTGCAAGAACTGGATAAAGGCTAAATTAACTTTTCATTTTCGCGGGATTATATTGAGTCATTATGGAGATTAAATCATGTCATTTGGCAAATTACTGATCACAATTACCAAACCGAGAACGTGGACATCAAATTTAATCTTTCAGAAACCACTATGATTTTCGCGGTACAATAATCGGTTCGCATTGAGCGATTCACTTTTCAAGTCTCCGGCTTTGTCTGAGGCTTTTAGCATAATAAAAATAAACAAGAACAATGACAAAACGAGTTGCAATTACCGGCTTTTCATTCAGATTCCCAGGCACAACCAACAGCGATTATTGGCAAGATCTGCTTGACGAACGCGATCTGGTGACAGAAGTTAATTCAGGTCGATGGGAAAAGGACAGCTTCCTCCATCCCAATAAAAATCACCCAGGAACCAGCTACACCTTCGCTGCCGGCTCTATCGGAGATATTACAACGTTCGATGCAGGATTCTTTGGCATTTCTCCACGAGAAGCCATACAGATGGATCCCCAGCAACGGCTATTACTGGAAATGAGTTGGGAGGCACTGGAAAACTCAGGCATTAAGCCTTCCACTATTCGTGGCAGTCAATGTGGCGTTTTTATCGGCATTGCCGGCACAGATCACGCCTATCGGTCAGCCGATGATCTTGCCGCCATTGATGCATCAGTCGCTACAGGTAACAACTTAAGCATTGCTGCTAATCGCATTTCTTATGTTCTTGATTTGCAAGGCCCCAGCATGGCAATTGATACTGCCTGCTCATCGTCCATGGTGGCCTTTCACCAGGCATGCCGCTCTATTTTGTCAGGTGAAAGTACCCAGGCGTTGACCGGTGGCGTTAGCCTGCATATGCATCCTTATGGCTTTATTATCTTTGCCAAAGCCTCCATGCTGTCCCCTCGAGGACGCTGCAATCCGTTTGATGCTGATGCTGATGGCTATGTACGGTCCGAAGGCGGAGGGGTCTTTTTTCTTAAAGATTATGATCAAGCGATAGCCGATGGCAATCCTATTTTGGCCGTTGTTGCAAATTCTGCGATTAACACGGATGGCAAAAAATCAGGACTTACCTTACCTAATTCCAAAACCCAAGCTGCCTTACTAAATCAGGTATACAGTCAGGCCGGAATTGATCCTGCGACGATAGATTACATCGAAGCCCATGGCACGGGTACGGCAGTAGGTGACCCGGTTGAAGTACGCGCAATTGGCGAAGCACTGGGAAAGCTACGACCGTCTAATAACCCGCTACGTATCGGTTCGATAAAAAGCAATTTAGGTCATCTTGAAGCAGCTTCGGCTGTAGCTGGCTTGGTAAAAGCACTTTATTGCATACGGCATCGGTTAGTCCCGGCAACTATCGGTATTAAAAATCTCAACCCAAATATTCCTTTTGATGAGCTGAACATTGAAGTTATTACCAAAAAACAGTCTCTTAAAAAAACCGGAAAACTTGTTATTGGTATAAATTCCTTTGGTTTTGGTGGTGCCAATGCCCATGTAATTCTGGAAAGTCATGAACCAGTTAAATTATCCTCACCCGAACAGACCAACACCTCCCTTCTGCCGATCATTCTCTGGGCCAAAGATCCTCTCGCGCTAAAAGCTGCAGCCCTCGATTTTTCCAACTTTCTAAAGAACCAACCCGAGTCTGCACTTTACAACATTGCCTACAATGCCGTATTTAGTCGAGAATGGCATGAGCACCGTGCAATAGTTTATGGCACCACAACAAAAAATCTCGCCAAAGAACTGCTTGATTTTGCCAATGATGAACCAGGACAACACTTGGTAGTATCAGGATCAGCCTTAAAAGCACCTTCCGGCCCGGCTTTTATCTATTCAGGGAATGGTTCCCAGTGGGCAGGAATGGGCAAGCGACTTCTGGAAGAAGATTCCTTGTTTAGGGATACGATCAGGGAAATTGATGCCATATTTAGTCGCTATGCTGATTTTTCACTGGAAGATGAGCTGGCAGGCAGGAATGGCGAAGATCGTTACCAATATACGGAAATTGCGCAACCTGCCCTGTTCGCGCTTCAAGTTGGAATTACACGAATGTTGCAGCGCCAGGGTATTATGCCTGTCGCTGTAACCGGTCACAGTGTAGGCGAAGTTGCTGCAGCTTGGGCATCAGGTGCATTATCGCTAGAGGCGGCAGTGGCAGTTATCTATCACCGTAGCGAGCTACAAGGAATGACCAAAGGCAAAGGAGCAATGACTGCTGTAGCGCTAAGCCATGAAGCGACTCAACAATTGCTTGACGAACTAAATCTTGCTTCAACATTGACCATTGCAGGAATCAATAGCTCCCGTGGGGTGACCATCGCCGGTAGTCCACAACGGCTTGGTTGCCTTGAATCGGCTTTAAACGAACGTAACATCTTCAATAGGCGACTGGATCTTGATTATGCCTTTCACAGCCCGATCATGGATGAAATCGAAAGCGGTATCAAACAGACGCTGGCAGAACTCCACGTGCAGGAAACCCTCACCCCCTTTTACTCGACGGTAACCGGAGCACTGTTAAACGGAACAGAGCTTAATGCAACATACTGGTGGCACAACATTCGCAAACCCGTATTGTTCGAGCAAGCCATCAAAAGCATCCTGAGCAATGATATCAATATTTTCATTGAGATCGGTCCTCATGCCGTCTTACGCAGTTATATCAATGACTGCGTAAAAGACCTGGAGACAGAAAGTCGAATTCTGTCAACAATTAACCGGAACAATGATAACCCGGAACTGGTCTGGAAAACAGGTAGCCAAGCACTGATTGCCGGTATAAATTTCGACTGGTCGCCTGTTTTTTCAACGCCAGGTCAATTTATCCAACTACCAAACTATCCATGGCAACGTGAGCGTCATTGGCACCCGGTAACACCCGAATCAATTGGCTTGCTTTATCGCCACAAAATTCACCCTCTGCTGGGCTACCCATTACAACAACATGACCTCACATGGGAAAACCAACTCGATACAAAACTTAATCCAAGCTTGGCTGATCATGTGGTCGGAGGAGCTATTGTCTTTCCGGGCGCAGGCTTTTCTGAACTGGCTCTGGCTGCTGCCTTGGCTTGGCATCCTGATGATTACGCCGAAATTGAGGATTTAGAAATACACTCACCGTTATTGCTAAGCGCCGATCACACCAAAGTCGTTCGCCTTAAGATTGAAGCGCAAGATGGTAGCTTAACCATAAAGGCAAGAGAATATGGTAGTACAGAACCTTGGACGGTGCATGCTGTAGGCCGTATACTTACGAAGCCTGGAGACATTTTACTGCGCCAGGAAAAGTTCTTGTTACCCGCTGACCAACCCGACTTTAACGGTGCCAGCCACAAAGCACTTACCGATGCAAACGGACTAACTTATGGCCCGGCTTTTCAGTGTATTGACTATGGCTGGGTAAAGGGTAATTCTGTACTGGCTACCCTTAAAATACCGGACAGTATTGAAGCGGAACTGGAACATACTCACCTTCATCCGGCCCTGCTGGATTGTACCTTTCAATTAATATTCCAGTTATTGAAAGACAATATCAGCACTCATGCCGACATTACGTTTGTCCCTACCAAAATAAGCAGAATTGCCTTCCGCAGCAGCAAGGCAAAGCCGGGATTTGCCCGTGCCACCTTATTACGTCAAACCCAACGTTCACTCACTACAGAATTTACTATTTTTGATACTGACAGTATAGCCATAGCTGTTCTCAAAGGCGTACAGTTTCGCAGTATTCGCCTTAGCAAAAATGCAGCAGATCATTTACGTTTTCTGACTTATCACAGCATACCAATACCCCACGCTTTTACGCCGGATGCGACTTCTGTTATCACTTTCGAAAACGTTAAGTTAGCTATTGATGATTTGGCAAGACGTGCAACACTTAAAGGTACCTATCGTCGCTACACAGAAGAAGTAGAGCCTTTGCTGGATAGCCTTTGCAGTCGATTTACCCGACAAGCATTACAGTTATTATCGGCAGATGGCAAAAAACTATCCGCTCAGGATATTTTTGACTGTCAAAATACTAATCCTGAAATAGTACCGTTTCTTAGTCATTTACTAACCATGGCCGAGGAAGATCAAGTTATTGCCTTAAACCATAACGGCTGGGAAATTTTGCCCGATGAGGATACTTTTGCCTCAGCCCAAGACATTTGGAACAGCCTGGTTGCAGACTACCCTGACTATTTTCAAATAATACACTCGGTAGGACGTATCGGGATGCATCTGAAATCACTTTTGGATGGTAGCCTGACACTAGCTAAAATTTGCCCTCAGGAATCATCACTAACAACACTGACACGCCAGATACTCGGTGCCAAGTGTAAACAAAAAATCGGTTTGGTTCTGCGCGATTTAATTACCAAGGGCATAAATAAACTGTCTGAAGGCCAGCGTTTGGGGCTCATTGAAATCAGTGATGGCTCTCCTTCATTTGCCATGGATGCCTGCATAGCTATGGACTCTAGCTGCTGTGATTACATTTTTGCCAGTACCTCGGTAACGACACTGGAAGATATTGCCCAGATCAAGGAACAATTTCCCGGCATCGACACTCGCCTCATCGATAATGCCACAGAACAACCAATCGTAGCAGCTACTTGCCAGATCGCCATCATTACACTCGATTTCAATGCACTCGAATGCGCAATAAAAGCATTAGAACACGCTCGCGCTTCTCTCCTTCCTGGAGGCGTCTTAATTATCGTTGCAAATCAACCTTCACGGTGGATTGACTTTGTTTTTGGCGGGCAATATAACCACTGGTATCCGGCAAAAAATGACAGTTGGT
This sequence comes from Methylobacter psychrophilus, assembly GCF_025583945.1. GTDB lineage: Bacteria > Pseudomonadota > Gammaproteobacteria > Methylococcales > Methylomonadaceae > Methylobacter_C > Methylobacter_C psychrophilus. The sequence goes on along the minus strand of NZ_JAOEGU010000022.1, from coordinate 4,803 downwards.
TATCTAATCAACGTACAAATCTGTTTTGGGAATTACAGCTACAACAACTCAATTTTTCCAATATAGAAACCTTTGAACTCTCGCCAAACACCTTTTCCGGCTCCTGTTTATTGGTAGCCCAACGCGATGAAAGTGTGCTGCCGACAAGCCTGTTACCTGAGATAACACCACGTAGCTGGATTATACTGGCGGATAAAAACGGTTATTCAGCAGAACTATCAAATCACTTAACTGCGAAGTTACAAGTGCAAGGTGATCTGGTCATACAAGCATGTCCTGACGATACTGACACTATTGAGCTCTTGCTGTTAAATACCAGAGCCAACTACGGACTACTCGATGGCATCATTTATCTGGCAGGTCTTGTACCCCAATCAAACCTGATCAAGGCTGAAGCCATTCTTGATCAGCAGGTGAGTAGATGCACCACTGCCGCCAACATTATTCAGGCTTGTGAAAATACTCAAACCAACACGACCTGCTGGCTAATCACTACTGGTGCTGCCACCAATTTACTGCCCAAGCGTAGCTCCTCCAAGGTTCCGGCATCCGCTATCATCTGTGTAGATGCTGCACTATGGGGATTTGGTCGAACGTTGATTAACGAAGCTTCAACCACTAATGTCCGTCTGATTGATCTGGAAAATCCCCTGCTTATTGATACTGTTGTCACCTCTTTAGCTAAAGAATTTGATATACCGGACGATGAACAGGAAATTATTCTGACCGGCTGTGGTGCACGCTATGCGCCAAGACTGTATCTTGAGCCAGGACCCGACTCCCGAGAACATGAGGAAATTGAATCCCCAACCATAAATCTTGGCTTTCAATTCCCCGGTCAGTTACGTAATCTGCGTTGGGAAGCACAGCCACGCCGCATAACCTCTGAAGATGAAATAGAAGTTGAAGTCCATGCCTCCGGCCTTAATTTTCGTGATGTCATGTACGCCCTTGGCCTGCTTTCCGACGAAGCCATAGAAAATGGTTTTTCAGGCCCTACCTTGGGCCTGGAATTTTCCGGGATTGTACAAGCTGTCGGCAGTAAAACCAGTGAATTTTCATTGGGAGATCGGGTTGTTGGCTTTGGCCCCTCCAGCTTCGGTAACCGGGTAATTACCCAAGCCAATGCTATTTCTCTTATACCACCAGGCATCTCATTTGAAGCTGCGGCAACCATTCCAAGTACCTTTTTCACTGTCTATTATGCGCTGCATCATCTGGCTAGATTGCAGCCCGGTGAAAAGATACTTATCCATGGCGCAGCCGGTGGTGTCGGTATTGCAGCCATTCAAATCGCCAAATGGATGGGTGCGGAAATCTACGCTACCGCAGGTTCAGATGAAAAACGTGATTTCCTTCAACTATTGGGTGTTGAGCACATCTTTGATTCTCGTTCGCTAGCCTTTGCTGATGAAATTATGGCTCAGACTGACGGAAAAGGCATCGATGTCATACTTAATTCTCTGGCTGGGGAAGCCATCAATCGAAATTTTCAGATACTTAAACCCTTTGGCCGTTTTCTGGAACTTGGTAAACGGGATTTTTACGAAAACACCAAAATAGGCCTGCGCCCTTTTCGTAATAACATTAGCTACTTTGGTATTGATGCTGACCAGTTATTACAGATACATTCCGGCTTGACTCATCGATTATTTACTGAACTCATGGCCTTGTTTAGCGAAGGTATTCTTCATCCTTTGCCCTATCATGCCTTTGAAGCCGATGATATTGTTGACGCCTTTCGCTACATGCAGCAGGCCAGGCAGATTGGCAAGATAGTCATTACCTATCGAAATGGTATTAACAATGTTTATACCCCAAATCAAGAAACCCTGAAAGAACTGGTACTCCCGGCTAATGTATCTTATCTGGTAACAGGAGGATTAAGTGGCTTTGGACTTAGAACGGCACAATGGCTGGTCAGTAAAGGTGCTCGTAACCTCGTTTTAATCAGCCGTAGCGGCCCCAGTTCTGATGAAGCCAAGATCGCCATAGACCTGTTCGAGAAACAAGGCGTAAAAGTTTACGCCACTTCATGCGATATTACTGACAAAAAGGCTATTTCAGTATTATTCACTGAAATAGCAAATAGCCTTCCACCAATAAAAGGCATTGTCCATGCCGCCACCGTTATCAATGACGGATTGATACGTAATATGGACGCGAAGCAGATTAGAAGCGTGCTCGAACCAAAAGCATTAGGGGCCTATTATCTGCATGAAATGACTATTGATATGCCTCTGGACTTCTTTATTCTGTTTTCATCTGCAACCACTCTGTTCGGTAATCCTGGCCAAGGTAATTATGTGGCTGCCAATGCTTGCCTGGAAGCTTTGGCACAGCAGCGCCGGATTAACGGGCTACCGGCTACCTGCATAGCTTGGGGTGCTATTGATGATGTCGGATTTTTGGCTCGTAATAAAAAAATCAAGGAAGCCTTGCAAAACCGCATGGGTGGATCAGCGCTCAACTCTGGCATCGCTCTTGATGTTCTGGAAAGTATGTTAATGACAGATCGTTCCAATCTTGGCGTAATGGAACTTGACTGGAAAGCGCTATCCCGTTTTCTGCCCAGTGCAAACAGCCCAAAGTTTAGCGAACTAGCCCGACATACTAATGACAGCGATGGTCAACATGATAACGCTGAAGATATTCAACAGTTGCTTTTAGAACTCTCTGACGCCGATCTATTGACAACATTGACAGGCATGATCAAAAGCGAAGTCGGTGAAATTCTTCGGGTTTCACCGGACAAGATTGACCCAACCCGATCAATTTACGATATGGGTCTGGATTCTCTAATGGGAGTTGAGTTAATTGTTGCCCTTGAATCGCGTTTTGGTACCCGACTCCCCGTTATGGCATTGAGTGAAAGCCCAACAATCACAAAATTGGCGGAACGTATTATTCAACAGCTAAAAGGTAATAGTGAACTGGAAACAGTCTCGGATAAAACCGAACTTCTTGCGCGAACCCGACAAATAGTTTCACAACATGAGGCCGAGAATCCTACCCAATTAATCACAAATTTGGTAAATGATATACAAACTCAAAGTGCGACTTCACTTGACAGGATAATTAATTAATATGTCTCAAAAAGGACTTCCCGGCCTGACCGCCCAAATAAAAGACAAACTTATCCAACAGGCTCTTGAACGCAGGCTTCGTCAGGTAGAGCGTAGCAGTACTCCCGAAGCCCCCATAGCCATATCTGCCAAGGTGGTTAACACCCCCGAACAACATTACCGATTCCATCTACATCAAGGTTACCAGCAAATTCGCATCATGAATGATGGCGCAGCGCGGCTGGGTATTGGTAACCCTTTTTTTAAACTACACGAAGGTATTGCCGGAGCAACGACCCAAATTGGCGGCCAAGAGTATATCAACTACGCCAGTTATAACTATCTGGCACTTTCTGGCCATCCGGCGACTAATGAAGCCGCTAAAACAGCCATCGACCAATACGGCACCTCAGTTTCTGCAAGTCGACTGGTATCTGGCGAACGCCCCATTCATAGAGAACTTGAACAAACTATCGCCAAAGTCTATGACGTTGAGGATGCGATCGTTTTGGTTAGCGGACATGCCACCAACGTAACATCAATTGGCTATTTGTTCGGACCAAAAGATCTCATTCTTCACGATGAACTTGTTCATAACAGTATTTTACAAGGAATAACGCTTTCGGGTGCCAAGCGCCTGCCTTTTCCACACAACGATAGCGCTACGCTGGATGCTATTCTTACCGAACAACGGCCTTACTTTGAACGGGTACTAATCGTAATAGAAGGTATCTATAGTATGGATGGCGACTATCCTGACCTACCTGTTTTTGTTGATATCAAAAACAAACACAAGGTATTTTTGATGGTAGATGAAGCTCATTCCTTTGGAGTGATGGGCAAGACCGGTCTGGGTATCCGTCAACATTTTAATCTCAAAGGCAATGACGTAGATATCTGGATGGGTACGCTGAGCAAGGCACTTGCCGGCTGTGGTGGTTACATCGCCGGAGGAATGGCATTAGTTGAAAACCTCAAATTTCTTGCTCCCGGCTTCCTCTATAGCGTAGGTATGTCACCCATGGTTGCTGCCGCTTCGTTGGCAGCTTTAAAGACCTTACAACAGGAACCTGAGCGTGTCACTGCACTACAAGAGCGCGGACGATTTTTTCTGGAACAAGCACAAGCAATAGGCATTGAGACCGGCCCCAGCACCGGTCTGGCCATCATTCCTGCGATTACCGGCAGCTCTATCAAGGCTGTGCGTCTATCGACGGCATTATTTGAACGAGGCATCAACGTACAACCCATACTCTATCCGGCAGTACCCGAAAAATCTGCCCGCCTGCGTTTTTTCATATCCTGTGAACATACTGAAGCACAAATTGAGAAAACCATTCAGGTGCTTGCAGAAGAAATAAAACGATTATAATTTTTACAAAATCAGCCGGGTAAGTCAGTTTAGGCGCTAGCCGTAACCAGTTACAGATACTTCGATTTGCCTGGTTAGGCAACTCGTAATCAATAAGCCCCCAATTTATAGTCTCCACATACTTAACTTAATGGCAGTGACAATACCTGACACCTTGATAATTTGGAGTACAAACCTAGGTTTGTACTCCGGCCTTTAGGCAACTCGCAATCAATAAGCCCCCAATTTATAATCCCCATATACTTAACTTAATGGCAGTGACAATACCTGACACCTTGATAATTTGGAGTACAAACCTAGGTTTGTACTCCGGCCTTTAGGCAACTCGCAATCAATAAGCCCCCAATTTATAATCCCCATATACTT
>NZ_JAOEGU010000021.1 GCF_025583945.1 Methylobacter psychrophilus | reverse complement strand
ATTAGGGCCAGGCACCATGGCAACCAACCCCAGTATTTGCATCAAACGCTGCACCCGTTTTCGGTTTACGCCATGCCCTTGTCCGCGTAGCCAGACTGTCATTTTCCTGCTGCCATAAAAAGGATGGCGGGTATATTCTTCATCCAGCAAACGCAGCAATAACAACTCGTATTCATCCACAACTACTATCTTGTTAGCGTAGACGGTGGATCCGGCAATACCCGCTAATTTACACTGCCGAACCAACGCCAGTTCATTATGGGGATCGATCCAGCCCTGTCTTTCGCTTAAAGACTGATCCCTGACTTTTTTTAAGCCAGTCCAGTTCCATATTAAGCTGACCAATCTTGGCATACAAACGTACCGGATCGCTCTGAGGATCAAGGGGCTTGGAGCCACGCTTCACCTCAAACAGTTGGCTGGCATTTTCTAACAAGGCCTTCTTCCATAAACCAATTTGGGTAGGATGAACGCCATACTCTTGAGCAATCTCATTTACCGTTTTCTGCTCCTTCAACGCTTCTAACGCTATTTTAGCTTTTTGTGCCCCCGTTAAAATCTTACGCTTCGTTTCACTCATTTTGGTCTACCTTTTTATAGAAGACACCATCTTAAGCTACTGTCCGGATTTTGGGGTCCACTATAGTTTTCATTGACCGTCAAACAGGCCGACCTGAACGGCATCCAAACAAAAATTCCGGTGACTGTTTATCGAAAGTCTTTTGACACAGCTTTTGGTGAAGTTAAAGACAAAACCGAAGAATTTAAATTGACCCTTGAATTTGCCCATAAACTCAAATCATTAACGGCTAATCAATTTTCTACAGAAAATGAGGCGGCGGTAAAAATAGAAGATACCTATAAAAAAGGGCTCCATAAAGAGCCCCGTTTTTTGGCATTAGGCTTGAGGGCGTTAATTCGCCGCGATGATGGTATCTTTAAGTTTGTTTTGCCCTATCACATTACCGAATGAGATTAGCTTTTCCACACTATCCATCTTTGCTATAGACTTTTAGAAATTAAACTTCTAATTCATGTTGCTGTAAATTCATACAGATAACATCCCTTGAAGGAATAGGTATCTACACAACTTTTACTCATAATAAAAACAATGAGTTGTAGAAGTGCCAAGCTCCCTCTCTTGTTGGAGAGGGCTGGGGTGACGACTGCACGGATGCAGGAGGTAGAGCAATGCAGGAGCAATTGCCGAGGAGAGTAAAATCAAGCAGTTACATTCCCCTCAACCTTCTCCCTTTGGAGAAGGAGCAGTAGGACTTGTGTAGATACCTATGCTTGAAGGTATCTGTCGACATATAGATTTTCAGAAATTAAAATTCTAATTTATGTTGCTGTAAATTCATACAGATAACATCCCTTGAAGGTATGGTATCTGTAGACATAGAAATTATTTATCTGAAAATGTATAAATCCCATAAGAGGCTGAAGCATTCCTCCCAACCGTTTGATTATCAAAATTTGGTTTTAAAATTTGCAATCGGGGGATGTGGTTATGCCTTCTTTGTCAGTAGACAACAGCGCTTTACCGTTCTGATAAGTGATAACCCAAATACTGTCAAAATCCTTACCATCCCAAGTTGGCGGATTATTTACTCCCAGTTTCTCGGCCAGCGGTGCAATCGCGCTATGCTCCCAGACCATAAGAACGGTACCGGTTTTTTCCAATATTTTTTTGGCTATCGTTGAATAATCCTTTTCATCGTATTTACTATTAATCGTCAGATTATACTTAATGGCAAACGGGGTGACGGTCTGAAACATTCTGGCGTGCTTTGTCGATTTATCCAGCCCCAGTGACGGCACGTAAGTATAGTCCGGTACGTTAAATTTCTGGTATAAAACGGCGGGGAGTTGCAGAGCTCGGCTCTCTCCCTGACATGACAGGTTATCGCCATTTTCGGGCTTTTCTCCATGCCGGATGATAACTATCTTCAAGTTGTTATCCGGTGCTGCTTGCACCATACCGGAAAACGCCATGACCGATACGGCTATTCCAGCCCAAACAAGTCGTAAAACAGATTTTTTCATAACAGGTTTCCTCTTTAATTAATGCGGTAAGTGATGCATATAGTCTTTTAGAAATTAATTTTCCATTCATGTCGTTGTAAGCTCATACAGATACCATCCCTTGAAGGGATGGTATCTGTTGGTATCGAAATTATTTATCTGAAAATCTATAACTACGTTAGAGCCTCGTTATTATCCTCATCATCCAGAACTTTATCGTAAACCTCGCGCAGACTGAGAATGCAATCAATGCTTTCCAGTGGCATGGAAGCATTTAACCCTAACGCTTCCGTTAATATCCAAACCTCACCTTGGCGCACATAACGCTCTATACTCGCTTGGTCTTGTGTCACCAACAAATATTCCTGCAAGGACGCTATTTTACGATAATGAGCGAACTTACCGCCCCGGTCATAAGCTTCGGTAGACGGCGACAGCACTTCAATCAACACGGTAGGGTTAAGTAAAGTATCAACGAAGGCATCCTCAAATTGCGGTGTGCCGCACACAACAACGATATCTGGGTAATAATAACTACGTGCCTGGACTGCCTTGATACGCATATCGTTTATGTAAACTTCGCAGGGGCGTTTTTTGAGTTGTAAACTTAATTCCCCGCAAATATTTCCAGAAACCAGATTATGATTTCGGTTTGCGCCAGTCATCGCGTAGATTTCGCCATCATGAAATTCACTTTTAGACGATGCACTTCGTTCCAGTGCCAAGTATTGTTCTGTGCTGTAATGGATTGGGTTAATTACGGCAGACACAAAACACCTCGACTAAGAAATCGTTTACCAAGGGTTAAGCATAACATAGCGCTTGGTTACGGTATGACGACTATTTTCAGCTGTTTTATAACGCTTAACGCGTTTGTTATAAAGGTCTGGTTATAATGGCCTTATTATTTTTGCCTGCTTTTTTTATCGCCATAATCCTAACACATGCAAATTTCATCGAAAAATTATTGGGATTTGCTCCCGGCTATTGCGGGTATTTTCTTCACCCTGGCTTTTGCTCCTTTTAATTATGCCTATCTGGCACCCGTGGCGCTCGGATTGCTGTTTGCTTCATGGCAAAACGTCACCCCCAAACGTGCGCTGTTGAGAGGCTATCTATTTGGCTTGGGCTCGTTTGGCTTGGGCGTATCCTGGGTCTATATCAGCATTCATGATTTTGGCGGTGCCGATAGTCTAAGCGCCGGCTTGTTAACTTGCCTGTTTTGTAGTTTTTGGGCTTTGTTTCCGGCGCTGGCAGGTTATCTTTCCGTAAAGATACTGCCGGTTAACAAAGGGCTTGTCTCGGTGATAGTGATGCCGGTTGTTTGGCTATTAGTTGAATATCTTCGCGGCTGTCTGATGCTTAACGGTTTTCCCTGGCTACAAATCGCTTACTCGCAATTGGCAACGCCTTTGGCAGGTTATATCCCTATAGTGGGTGTTTATGGTACCGGGTTTTTAACGGCATTAACCGCAGCTGCCTTGGTAATTATGTTACAAACCAAAAAACACCGGCTATTATTGATCACCACACTTGCTATCTTGTGGATTACAGGCAGTGTTTTACAAACAATAAAATGGACTGATGCGATAGGCGAGCCCATCCGCGTGTCATTAATTCAGGGCAATATTACCCAGGATAAAAAATGGCGACCGGAAAATAAGCTTGATACCCTGCAATACTATAAAACAATGACTGAAGCACATTGGGATTCTGACGTTATTGTTTGGCCTGAAACTTCCATTCCGGCTTATTTATCAGAAGTTAATGAGTGGTTTTTACTACCTTTAAGCAAAGCTGCCCGGCAACATCATACCGATTTAATTGTCAGTCTTCCGGCGCATGGAGATTCAACGGCTGAAAAATACAATGCCGTTATGACACTGGGTAAAGAAACCGGCATGTATCGAAAAAAACATTTATTGCCTTTCGGTGAATATTTGCCCTGGCAACCCGTGTCAGGTTTCATTTTAAGTCGCTTGGGCATAAAACTGGGTAATTTTACCCCCGGCAGCATCGACCAACCCTTATTAAAAGCCGGTGGTTATGCGTTTATAACTTCTATTTGTTATGAAGATGCTTTTGGTGATGCCGGTTTGATAAACTTGGCCGCTGCAGCTTATCTGGTTAACGTGACCAACGATGGCTGGTTTGGCGATTCAATAGAGCCACATCAGCATCTGCAAATTGCCAGAATGCGAGCTATGGAAACCGGACGCTTTATGTTGCGATCTACCAATACCGGTGTCACAGCTATCATTGCACCGAATGGCAAAATTATCAGCCAGGCTCCGGTATTTAAAGAGGCGGTATTAACCGATTGGATAACGCCCATGCACGGCATGACTCCTTATGCAAGGTCAGGCGATCAACCGATTATTATTGCCCTGATAATACTGCTTTTTTGGCTGATTATTTATCTGCGCTGGTTATCAAACAAGCCGCTATCAACAAACCGGTAACCAGTCAGGCTGTAGTCAAACAGGGAATTGGGGAAATGCGGTTACATGTTATGGAACAATATTATAAAAATGTTAGAATGGTCGATTGTTTGCAATCTGAAGACTATCGAACTTATCCATGCCTACTACCTTACAGCTTCCACTTGAGTCACTGAAACTAAACGTCGATTTGACCGGCTATGAATTCCCGGAAGCGCCCCGATTACAAAGTGGCATTTTAGGCCAACCAAGAGCGCAGTCGGCATTGGAGTTTGGTGTTGCCATGCCCAATCCGGGTTACAATATTTTCGTCATGGGGGAACCTGGCTTGGGTCGATTGACTATGGTTACCGACCATCTTGGCGCACTTGCCCAAGCTTTGCCAGCACCGCCATGCTATGCTTATGTGGATAATTTTGAAAACTCCAGAGAGCCTGTTGCCGTTGAATTGCCTGCCGAATACGGTCAGATGTTCAGTAAGGATATTGAAAAATTAGTTGATGATTTATTGGCAACTTTTCCGGCGGCTTTTGAAAGCCCCACTTATCAGCAAAAAAAATCTGCACTTGAGCGGCAGTTTGGCCAATGTTACAACAATGCCATTGATCTGGTTGATAAAAAAGCCCAGAAAAACAGTATCGCCTTGTTTAGGGAAAGTGAGTCGATTACCTTTGCTCCAATCCGGGATAATAAATCCCTCAACGAGGAGCAATTTACTCAATTACCGCAAGCTGAACGCGAAGCTTTTCATAGTCACGTTGAACAACTGGAAGAATATCTGAGTGACGTCTTGCTGGAATTACCTCAGTGGCGCAGAGCGATGGTTGAAAAAATCAAGCAACTTGATAATGACACCATTAATTTGGCAATAGAGCCGCTATTTTCTGAACTGAATGATAAATATCAGAATATTGATGATGTCATCACTTATCTATCAGAAATCAGAAAAAACCTGGACAACACGATTGCCGATTATCTGATGCCGGGGCGGACACTGGAACCCCGCGAGACTATCGCAAAACGCTTGGCGCTTACCGAACAATACGTACCCAATATTCTGGTCGATAACAAACAAGAAAGCGGCGCACCGGTTGTTTATGAACCCCATCCCATTTACCAGAATCTGTTTGGTCGCATTGAATATGTCAGCGATCAGGGTACTTTAATTACCAATTACCGAAAAATTTGTGCAGGCTCGCTGCATAAAGCCAATGGCGGTTATTTAATCCTTGATGCCGAAAAATTATTGACCTATCCCTTTGTATGGGAAGGACTTAAACGGGCATTACAATCAGGTCGCATTGAAATTGAATCGCCGTATTCCGAGCTGGGCATCAACACCATTACCTTAAAGCCCGAAGTAATCCCGTTAAATGTTAAAGTGATACTGGTCGGTTCGCGGGATATTTATTATCTGTTGGAAGAAATGGATAGTGAATTTAACGAGATGTTCAGAATCCTTGCCGACTTTGATAGCCATATTCCACGTACCAATGAATCCATGCAGGGATTCGCCGTTTTAATGCTTAAACAGGCAGCCGATTCCGGTGCCCGTCCGTTAACACGAGCAGCGATTGAAGGCTTGATTGAGCACAGCTGTCGCTTGTCAGAAAATCAACACCATTTTTCTGCACACATCAAAGATTCCTTGGACATTATTGCCGAAGCCAACCTGTTTTGTAAGCAAGCCAAGCACCATGAAATCGACAGATCGCATATTGAACAGGCTCTGGCAGCGAGAGAATACCGTAACGGCAGATTATCCCAAGCCATACTTGATGAAATGCTTGATGGCACCATCCTTATTGATACTGAAGGTGCGGCGATTGGCAAAATAAACGGCTTAACCGTACTGGAAATCGGCGGCAGCAGCTTCGGCGCACCGGCACGTATCACTACTACCGTTTATCCGGGCTCCAGAGGTATCGTTGATATTGAAAGAGAAGCAGAACTGGGTCAGGCCATCCACTCAAAAGGGGTATTAATTTTAACCGGTTATCTGGGCCATTCTTACGCCCAGGAATTTCCTTTAGCCATATCCGCCAGTATCGCCATTGAACAATCTTATGGTTATATTGATGGCGACAGTGCTTCGCTGGCTGAGCTATGTTGCCTTATTTCGGCACTCACACGAATACCCATCAAGCAAACGTTTGCTGTTACCGGTTCCATTAATCAATACGGTGAAGTGCAAGCGATAGGCGGGGTAAACGAGAAAATAGAAGGTTACTTCAGGCTTTGTAAGGCGCGGGGACTTAATGGGCAACATGCCGCTATTATTCCCGCCGCCAACAAACGCAATCTGATGTTAAAACAGGAAGTGATTGATGCCGTTGCCAATGGCTTGTTTGCAGTTTATGCCGTCGCCAGTGTTAATGAAACCCTGGAACTATTAACCGGAGAACCTGCTGGCGAAGTAAATGAAGAAGGTTTATATCCTGATAACAGCATCAATTTTAAGGCTATATCCCGATTAAAAGAGATTTCCGATATGACCTCTGATGATGACAATGATAAAGAGGAAGGCACTTAAAACAAGCCCATAAAGACGCTATACTTTGCGTCTTTATGGTAACTCTATTTTGTTCGGGCTTTTTAAGTTACCGCTCCTTATTGGCCGGTTTCGGTAACAAGCACATCAATACCATTCTGCCTTAGCCTGGCTCTGATAGCATTAACGCTATCAGTCTGGGCATAAGGCCCCATTTTGACACGATACCAGTTTACGCTACCGACTTTTGCTTTCTCGACTTTGGATTCTATCCCCATTAAAGCAAGCTTTGCTCTTAAGCGGTCAGCTTCTTTAAATGTCTTAAAAGAACCGGCCTGCATAAGGTAATGCGCTTCTTTGGCCTTACCCACACGCTCTTCACGTGTTCGGGTTTTAATTTCGTACTCCGGTACAACCACTTCTTTGTCAGGCAAAATCGTGTAAAAATCAAACTGAGGCAGTTTAGGGCCTGGCTTAACTTCAGGTTTTTGCCCGTCTTTAGGTGTTACTCCATTTTCCACACCCGCCTTACCCGGTATCGTTTGTGAAGCCTGCTGGAGATTGTCTTGTTCTGATCCGGTGCTGCGCAAATAAACCAAAAAAACCACAAAGGCAATAATTATTGCGGTAATCAGCATCCATTTCCACAAACCAATACCTGGCTTCTGGTCGAATTTTTTTCTGCTCTGGCTGGCAGATCTGCCTTTCGGTCTTGGTTTATAATCTCTGGACATCACATAGATTCAGGTGTGTTGATATTTAACAAGCCCAAGCCGTTTGCCAAAACCTGTCTTACCGCACACACCAAATTTAATCTGGCATCGCGAATACAAACATCTTCAACGAGAAACTGATGGGCATTGTAGTAAGTATGAAATTCATGAGCCAGATCACGCAGATAAAGAACCAGTTGATGCGGCTCATACTGCAGCGCCGCACGTTCAATAACTTCGGGATACCGCGCCAAAGTACCCAACAACGAAATTTCGTGTTCTTCAGTTAACTTCGACAAGTTTTCCATGCCCTGTAACTGATTTCTTTCCAGGCCTTTTTCATCCAGTTGACGTAATACACTACAAACTCTTGCATACGCGTACTGTACATAAAATACCGGATTTTCGTTGGATTTTGAAGTGGCCAATTTCAAATCAAAATCCATGTGCTGTTCTGACCTTCGCATCACATAAAAGAAACGTGCTGCATCCTTGCCAACTTCACTACGCAATTGACGCAAAGTAACAAATTCACCTGAGCGGGTAGACATTTGTACTCTTTCTTCACCACGATAAAGAACTGCAAATTGTACCAACAATACTTTTAATTTGGACTCGTCAGCACCCAGAGCCTGGATGGCTGCCCTGACTCTTGGCACATAGCCGTGATGGTCTGCGCCCCAAATATCAATTACCAGATCAAAACCGCGATCCAGCTTGTTCATATGATAGGCAATATCTGAAGCAAAATAGGTATATTGACCGTTCTCTCTAATCACTACACGATCTTTTTCATCGCCTAACTTGCTCGACGCAAACCAGGTCGCGCCATCTTGCTGATAAAGATGCCCGCCAAGACGTAAGCGTTCAAGGGCTTTTTCCACCGAACCGTCATTCATTAAATCGCGTTCTGAAAACCATTGCTGGTAATCAACCCCAAATTCCTTCAAATCAACCTTGATGTCATCCAGAATACTGTTAAGCCCGATTTGAAAAAAATCATCATACAAGGGCAAGCCCAACAAGGTTTTCGCCCTGTTAATAAGCGCATCAATATGCGTATCTTTATCGCCACCTTGAGGCTCATCGGGTGGTATGTTTTCTAATACCAACTCTATCGGTCTGCGGTAATCATTGTTGGTATTTTTATGAATATCCCTGGCAATTTCACGCACATAGTCACCGCGATAACCATTACTGGGAAAATGTACCAGCTCGCCGCATTCTTCCAGATATCTTAGCCATACGCTGGTAGCCAGTATATCCATTTGCCGGCCGGCATCATTGACATAATATTCACGATGCACTTCAAAACCGACCGCTTTTAATAAATCAGCTACCGCAGAACCATAAGCCGCTCCCCGACCATGGCCTACATGCAAAGGCCCGGTAGGATTGGCTGAAACAAACTCAACCTGAACTTTTTTGCCAGCACCTATAATGCTCAAACCAAATTCCCGACCCTGGTCATGGATCTGACTGACAATCTGATACTGGGAGTTGGGGTTAATAAAAAAATTAATAAATCCCGGTCCTGCCAGCTCCACTTTCATGACGGCTTCATGCTGAGGCAATGCCGCGATGATTTTTATCGCCAGTTCCCGAGGATTTGCTTTCGCTGGTTTTGCCAGCATTAAAGCCAGATTTGAAGCAAAATCACCATGTTGTGGGTCACGGGTGCGTTCTATCGATATATTCGGAATAATTTCCATGCCAAGAATACCCTCAGTCTTAAGAGTTTCAACGGCTTGTAAAATCAGTTCCTCTATTTTTTGTTTCATTGCTTCACTGCGTAGTTAAATCAGATAAATAGTTACCTATTATCCATTAAAACACCCTAATTATCCATTCAAACAACATCAGTACAAATCCACCGGATCAACATCCAGCGACCAGCGTACTTTTTTTGCCTGTTTGAGCTTGGCAATTTCCGGTATTAATAACGCCAGTAAAACATGTAACTCCTTGCGGCGACTGTTTTGCAGCAATAATTGATAACGATAAAGCCCGGCACGCCTGGCCATGGGTGCCGGTACGGGGCCCAAAACTTGGGTATGACCCGGATTACATTTCTGTACCAATACGCTGACGGCTTCAAAAAACAACAGCGGTGCATCCTCATTGCCCGCCTGTACACGCAATAAGGCCTGATAACTAAACGGTGGCAACAATGCTTCTTTACGCTCCGCCAGCGCTGTTTTGGCAAAACTGCGATAACCTTGTCTAATTAATGTTATTAACAAAGGATGTTCAGGCTGACGGGTCTGCATAATGACTTTACCCGGTTTTTCTGCGCGTCCGGCACGACCTGAAACCTGAACAATCATTTGCGCCAGTTTTTCGGGAGCATGAAAATCAATACTGAATAAACCGCTGTCCACATCAAGAATCGCCACCAGAGTTACATTAGGAAAATGATGACCCTTGGCCAACATTTGCGTCCCTAAAATAATATCGACTTTACCTTGGTTTATTTGCTGTAAATAATTTTCCAACGAACCTTTACGCTGCGTGGAATCACGATCTAACCGAACCGTTACCTTATCTTTAAAAAGCTCTGCCAGTACTTTCTCGACCCGTTCGGTACCCAACCCCAACGGCGTCAACTCACCGACCTTGCAGGCAGGACACTGTTTAATCAAGCGCTGCTCCTTACCGCAATGATGGCAACGCAAGCACTCTTCATCGAAATGAATCACCAAATTGGCATCACAGCGTTGACAACGTGCAACCCATCCGCAGCCATGACAAATAAGCGTGGGTGCAAAACCGCGTCGATTTAGAAACAGCAAGACCTGTTCTTTTTTTGCCAGGGTTCTGCGCATTTCTTCAACCAGCGCTTCAGACAAGCCTTCCCGGATTCTTTTATTTCTGATATCCATTAATTGCAGAACCGGCTCTATTGCATTTCCGGCCCGATCCGGTAAATGTAATAATTGATAACGCTGTTTATCAACATTATGCAAACTTTCCAGAGATGGTGTCGCGGAACCCAACAACACCGGAAGATGTAACATCTTGCCTCGTACAATGGCAATATCCCTGGCAGAAAAACGAAAACCTTCCTGTTGTTTGAATGAGCCATCATGCTCTTCGTCAAGAATAATCAATCCCGGATTTTTTAATGGCGTGAACAATGCCGAACGGGTACCCAGCAAGATCGAACATTCGCCGTTCTGCATTTGCAGCCAAGCTGTTTGTCGTTGAATATCGGTCAATTTGGAATGCGATAGAGCAATATTGACGGCAAAGCGCTGCCTAAACCGCTCTTCAAGCTGCGGAGTCAGGGTGATTTCCGGTACCAATACCAAAATCTGTTGTCCCCGTTCCAGTACCTTATGAATAATCTGTAAATAGACTTCTGTTTTACCGCTACCGGTAACGCCCTCCAATAAAAAAACCCCAAATTGCCCAAGACTGTTACAAACCGCGTCTATCGCCGCTTGCTGAGGTGGATTACACAGCAAGGCTGTATTTTTGATTAACACTTCCGGTCTACTCACCTTGGCATCGCCCAATTCAAACTGAAGTAATTGCCTGGAAATTAACTGTTTCACGGCAGATCGCCAGTTATCGTTCCATAGCGAGAGCTCGGCTTCTGACAGACTAACGGCAGAGGATTGAAATTTTTCCAACACACTTTTCTGCTTGGGTGTCCGAAGCAACTCGTCACTGACTGTCGCTTTGCCTAAATCCGTCAGTGCATAATGTTTTTCTGTTTTTAAGACCACTGACTTTCCCTGCCGGAGTGCCGCAGGAAAAGCCGTGCTGATCACTTCACCCATGGGATGATGATAATAATGACTGGCCCACGTCAACAACCGTAAATCCTTGCCCGATAATAACGACTTGTGATCCAAAATTCGCAAGACCTGTTTTAATTTACCGGTTTCAATTTCGCTGTGACCAACAATTTCAAGCAGAAAGGCAATCTTTTTACCTTTTCCAAAAGGCACTTCCACGCGCAGTCCGGGCTTGACGTTATCCAGGTCAACATTATCAGGAGCCAGATAATCAAATAAACGATATATCGGAATGGGAATGGCAACCCTGAAAATCAGTGAATCGCCGGGATGTAACTTAGTCATTATTGGTAGAGACTCGCTTTTTTAAGCCTAACTGTCAGATGTATTTGGATTAGTAGACTCATAATTTAAGTGATTGATACACGCAGATAACACCCGGAATCAGAGTACCTGCCAGCAATTGCTTCACTCATCAGATGACAAATCCAAACTATGTACCACTAATTCATAGCCAGCCTGCAACCAATATTCCTGAACAAGTCCCGCCTGATGCACTTTCATCATTTTCCAAAGCTGTCTAATTAAAGGATGGGGATTATGTGATAAAGCATGTTGGCAACTGGCCATCTGTTTTTCGTACAAACTTGGATTGGCTTTTTGTTTATCTTTAAACAAAATTTCTAAATCGGCAAATCTAGGGGCTATTAAACCAACAATACCGGAAAAAGATTGAGCAATAATAAGACCTTGAGGATCAAGATCGGCCATCACCAATACGGATAAGTTAAATTGAACTAAAAGCTGCCGCACAGTCTTTTCGCTATAAAAGTTATCGCCTCGATATAATACTAAGGGATCAGCATATTGATCCGGTAAATTCAGTTGTATATTCTCCAGATTATCAAAACAACGATAATTTTCAATCAGCAGAATACAGTGATGCGCCGTGCTGCTTATGTCTGTTAAAGCCATATCCAGATAACCGCAACCCGGCAGCGAGTAGGAGTGATCATTTATTTTTAAAGTGTGTCCCGCCAACGTTTTAATCGCCAACCGGTCTTTTTTAACAGCCTGTCCGGCTATTTTCTCATTCAAAGCAAAAAACAAAGCCTCTTCACGATTCATTGCTGCAAAATCTGTAACTGATATTTGCCCAAGATCAATGCCTGTTGCAAATTTAACTATCGCAATCAAGTTATCTTTATCCTGCAAGGTGACTTGCAGATTATTGCCTTGAGTGTGGCCGATATTGTATTCCTGATGCAGAAAAATCCAACTCTGATTGAGTGGAAAAAGCTGTTTATCAGAGTGAATCGCGTTCTCTATCACTTTAAGCAACTGCTTCTTCAATTTTCTGCACTCCGAAAGTTAAGCACAATATCCGTGACTATCTTGTTACCGGAAAAACGCTGGCCATCATTAGACTGAATCAATTCCATCTGCAAGCGTTTATTGCGTTGCTGCCGTCGTAACCATTCATTGAGCACACAACTCAACCAGATTGAAGATTCGATGTCATCCACGAAAGCCTGTTGAAAAGCCACCGCTGAAATGGACTGATCCTCATATTTCAGCACCCTGTCAAAATATATTCTTAACTGTCTTCGATAAAGCGGTAAATCCAATGTTTGTTTGTTTTGTGGACTTAAAGACACTGCGTTTAACGAACGTTTTTTTTGCTTTGCCAACATGACTTCCGTATCAATACGGATTTTTTGGGCAATCTCGATTAAATCTTCTTCCAAAGAATGATCCAGCGGATCAGCATAGGCCAACAATGCCAAAGGCTTGATCTGGTTCCAATGCTCGGGAATGCTGTCGCGCTCGCTCCAGTCCTGCGGCTGATAATTTTGGTTTTGCTGTAGAAAATACGCAAAGCCTTGCACCAACTGAGCTCTAGCCTCGATTTGCCTGAGTTCAAACAAGAAGACTTTTAACGTATCTAGAATATCCTGTAGGCGCTGCTGATAAATAGGCAACTTATGAATCAAGTGCTGATTCAGTAAGTCATAAATAAGTGGCTGATCTTCAACCATTTCCAATAAAGATTCCGGTTGCAACACGGTTATTGCATTTACCAATTTCTCCAGCCGGGAAATATAAAAGGCGTTTTGTTTTTGTTTTTCCGCCAAAGTACGCACATTGGCAAAGCGGCTGTTAACCAGCATCGATAAATAACGGGTATCCTCTTCCAGGGCATCGGACAAATAGAAAACCAGACGTTCGATTTCGGCAAAATAATTATCGCAATCGTCCAACCGGCTTTCATCATAAGCATCTTGATGCAGGCTGATCTGTTGTTCCAGGGTTTCGATCCAGCTGGCCAGATCAGTATCCAATCGCCGAACTCGGTCGCTGCTCAAGGCGCTGTCTATAAATTGAGTCAAACGCCCGGCGATGCGGTAACAATCGGCGTCATGATTGACCAACACCTTCAATTGCTTTAGATGGTTGAGCGCACGCTGGTTTTGATTATTCTTGTAGACCACTCCGGTAAAATAAGCCTCGGCAATTAAATCGCTATGGTTAGCCAAGGCTTTAAATAAGCGTTCCAAGCCCTGTTGCGACTGACTCAAAACAGACTCTCCTGAACCGCATCGGTTTCGCCCTGCTCAACGGGAATTTGCTCGTGCTCCTGAATAAACTGCAAAGCCTGATAAAAATAATCCAGCTTACCGGTAACTTTATAAATAAGCGTCTCGCGATTGGCTAAGCATAGGTAATTCCACTTTTGCAAGGTATTTAACAGCTTCTCCAGCCGCCCTTTTACCGAATCGTCACCACTGGTGAAATCCTTGAATTTTGCAAATGTTTGTAAGCGGTCAGCCAAGGCTTGATTTTGTTCGATCACCTGTAACAAACTGGAAAAGCTCAGCGTGTCGCCGGGCGATAAGGCCGTATCCCGATTTAAGCATGACATCATCATATCAAGCCACTCAACCACCGGTTGTAACTCTATACGAAACTGCTGAAAAACTTTACGGATATCGCTACGCGCACTATTATCTATAGTCCGGTAAGCCGCATAAAATGCCAACTGGTTCTGGGTGCTGGACAAACGATAATCCAGTCGCGTTAAAAACGCATCCACCTGAGTTGCATTCTCAGGCTCTTGCAAATAACGAAAACCGACTTCGTCACTGACTTCACAAATAAATTCGCCCTGCAACAAGCGTTTTAGTAATTGATCAAACATGTTCAACCGCCGTCAAAGGTTCAAGCGTTGACAAATAATCCTCATCCACTTCCATTTCAATCAGCTCCCGATTGCCGAACACCTGATAACGGTTTTTAAACAGCCTTAACACTTCGGGATCAGGATCGGGAAAAGCCGAAAATAAAGTAATCCGGTTTTTAGTCAGCATTTCCACCAACACTTCAATATTCATCTGATGCAATTCTTTCAGCTCATCCATCGGCCAGATGATATTTAAAGGTTGGTCTTTACGAATCATATTCACCAGTGCAATAAAAAACACGCATAAAATCAAGTACGACAAACCATGACTGGAAATTTGCCGTAATTCCTCGGCATGGGTCGCTCGTTTACTGCGGCCATTTTCGGTAACAATAATTTCCAGCTCCAGCAAATTAACCAGCTTCATTTCTACCCGGCCTTTACCTTTCAATTGTTCAGATACCAACCTGACGATATCGGCAAACTCCCTGCTCGGTAACTGTCCGTCATTAGTCCGACTCCAATCATCATAATTTCTGGTAAAGCTGACGATTTGTTCCCAGTACCCCAGTGTCGTAACCTTGGATGTTAAGCGTCCTTCAATGCGTTCGATTTTTTCAAAACGAATATTGCCATCGATATTCGTCGACAAACGACGCGACAAAGAATCGATGCCACGGTCAAAACACTCCAATGCCTGCTGATAATTTTTGATTGCGTAGCCAAAAAGTTTCGCCTGACTCATTAACCAGCTTCTGGCCGTATCGGCTTCTGTCGCATACCAAGCCTGAATCCGGCTTAACCAAGCCAGTTCATCGCTATCAAAGCCTAATTCATCTTCGACACGGACATAATAGCGGCCAGGATGGGTGCCGGGAAAGCGCGCCAATACCTGTTTCAAATACCGGATCAGACCGGCCAACTCCTTGCGCAGAGCCTTGTGTTGCTCGGTTAATTTACGGCAATCGGTCTGCAACAGCGCCAAGGTATGGGCATTATCAAAACGGGCCTGTTCAGGTGCGCGCTTTACATAAGTGGCTAATTCAGCCAGCAGGTTATTAATAGCTTTGATTTCCTTATCAAGCTTTTGGCACTTGATCGTTATTTGCTCCAGTTGCTTTTTTAAGGCATCACGCCGTAGTTGCATATCGGCTTTTTCAGTCTCATATTGGTTTTGCTGCTGCTTTAGTTTAGCCTCAGTCTCTCGGGCTTTAACCACCAAGCTATCATATAAAGACCAGTCTTTATCCAGCCATCGCTGATAATCCTTAACCAGTTGTCCCGCCTGTTCTGCGGCTTTCAGTTCATTTTCCAATTGACCGATTTTTGCTTCAAGGTCTTTTAAGGTGGCGGTATCGACTTTTCTTTCCTGCAAACTCTGAATCCGTTGCTGCTCGAGTTGTGCAAATTCGCTGCCTTCTTGCTGATTGACCTTATCGATGAGTCGCTGCATTTGCTCGACTTGTAACAACGTATCACCGGAAATTTGTTGGATTTTAGTAATAAGCGCCAGATTTAATTGCTGTATTTCGGTTTCCAGCTGTTGTTTTAGCGTTTGCAGTCTGTTATTGCTCAAGCCGATTTGCCCTTCCACCGTGGCTTTTTCCTGTTCCAGCTTGGCCTTGCGTTCTTTCTTGCTACGCTCAATTTGTTGCTTTAACGAGTTTAATTCTTCATCCAACCCATTTAATTGTGTTTGCAATTGCCCGGCGCTAAAAGCCGCCGCTTTGACTTGCTTTTCCAAAGCTTCGGCCAACTTTTTTAATTCTTGTAACTGTTCGTCGCTTTTTGCCTCCGCAACGTTCAACTGGCTCAATTGGTTCCGGGCATCGGCCAACAGTGCGCGGATTTTTTCTTCATCGGCGGCATGGTCGGCCTGCAAATTATCCAGATTCAAGCTCAAGCCATAAAAAGTCTGTTCCAAAGCCTGTGATGCGGGTTCCAAATCGTCTCTTAACAACAAATCCGGGTTAATCACCTTGGCGATATTGTTGATCCAGCCCGGCTGATGTTCGCGCAAAAAGCCCAGCAAGGTGTCCGGGTTGGCGTCCAGTTGCTTTTGCAGTTGGTCAAGTGCCTCTTGGATGCGCTGTTTTTGTTCAGCTTGTTGACGTTTTTCGCTAAATATTCCATCAATCAGCGCCTGATTTTTCTTAGTTTCCGCTTCAATTGCCTTAACGGTTTTTCCGGCTTCATCCTTTTGCTGCCGGATAGACTGAAGCAGCTCCATCTTGGCTTCCCGGCTTTCAATCAAGGCGGAATCCGGTTGGATTTGGCCAATCTGGCTGTTCAACGCACCCAAATCGCCCTGCAACTTCAATTGTTCTTCATGCAAAATAGCTTGCTGCTTCTGGTTCGCCTGCCTGAGCGACTCCCTGCATTGCTCCGCATCTTGATTGGCGGCGGACTTGGCTTCGGCGACCTGTTGTTTCAAGTCTCTTATGCCGATTTCATAGCTGTGTTTCTGTTCAGCAAAATGTTTTTCCTTTTCCGCTTTCAGACGTTTAAACTCGGCTTCGATGTCCTGCACATCGGACATCAACTGCTTATGGTTACCCCCCTCCCTAGCCAAGCTGTCCTTTATTTGACCAAGACCGGCAACCAACTGTTTTTTTTCCTGCACATCCTGTTTTTCCCAGTTGGCCTTTTCATCTTCCAGGGATTTCTTTTGCCGTTGCTCCTGCTCCAATTCGCCCTTAACGGTCGCCAGTGCGGATTTAAGTGTCTCCTCTTGTGCTTCCCAGTTTTTTTTGAGCTGTTCCAATTGCTCATTGCAGGCATTCCCCACTTCCTGCTGGTGCTGCAAACTTTGTTGGTTTTGGTCGCGCAAACATTGCAGGCGATATTGGAGCTCAGCCAGACTTTGCTCAACTTGAAGCAAATCATTTTCCAGCTGATTGAGCCGTTCAATTTTGTCGCGCTCCGATTCAGCTTCCTGATAGGCACGGTATTCCTTATGCCAATCATCCAGGGTTTCCATTTTCAATTCCAAAGCAAGGGAATCCCGGTTTTCTTCAATACAGTTCACCAACATTTCGCGCAAGTCGGCAAAATCGGTGGAACGCATAAACATGCCGGTAACGATCTTTTCTATATCTTTCAATCTGTGTCCGGAGCTACTGTTACAAAAGCTGTAACGCGCAACCAAATTACGCAATTCCTGGCCTTTCTTGTGCGGCAAATTCTGGATCACCGTGCGGTAATCGCTACAGGCGGTAAGCTGGTCGCTACAATTAATATGCCGTTTGAGAAAATGTGTACGCAGGTCGCGGCAAGACACCGGATAGTGCGTACCATCTCGATGAGTATCAATAAAGTCACTCTTGTCAAAACCCTTATCGACAAAGCGATAACATAGCCCTTCTTCATTGGGCGATGCATACATCAGCACCATGCAGGTTTGTTCATGGCGCTGATATTCAAAAATAATATAAGACGACTCGTTAGGCAGATAATGCTTGGCGAAACTGTCAGTAACCCGGCTTTTGGGTACTAACCGCCCCGGTCTTTCTCCAAAAAACAACGGTACCAAACGCAGTAACGTAGTTTTTCCAGCGCCATTAACGCCGTTAAGATTGGTATGTCCATCCAGACGAACTTCGACTAATTCACCAGATTTATATGAATCGATAAGGATCAAGCGATTTAATATATACATTATTTTTCTATCGATTATTTATTGACTGGATTAAATCATGCCAGCAGTCAGAAAGGTAATGATTTAGAGAAAGCTGACAAAGGGTAAACGGCCAAGCGATTTTATCGATGGCAATAATAATTGCACCGCTATCTATCAATATTAGTATGGCAACTCTAAAAATCAGTGAATCGCCGAGATGCAACTTGGCCATAGGAGTTAAATTATTTTTGAGGTTTTATGGCTAAGTGACTATGCCACCTAAACTATTTGAGTTACCCACAGAAGCTGTGGATAACTCTGTGAATAACTTGTTTTTAAGCAGCCTTACTATCGGTTTTTATTACATTTTTGTTACATTGAACAACTTTAAGCCAGTAATTATTTTTACTTTATTTTCAATCAGTTAGTAAATAATTGTTGACAGAAAAACGACCTAAACCGGTTTTCTTGTATCATTATTTTTCACAGGACTTGATGTGTGTATAAGACCGACCATGAAAAGGCCGTAGAGCGTTTTTTTCTGATGCCCATACTACATGTTAGACAGCACTATATGACGATAAGGCTAACTGAAGGCCCCTACATTCACTTCCATTTATAAAGCAAGGGCATGATATAAAAATAAAAGCTTAAGAATCTCTATTTCAATTTTATCTTTATTCGACCACTATTAGTTTTTGGACGATTTTACAGATACCAGACCTTCAAGAAACTGTATATGCCCCGACTTAGTTGGTAGTATTCTATTCAGGCTTGATAAATTTAATCGTCATCCGGTCGCTTTCACCGATAGCAAGGTATTTATCACGGTCTTTATCTTTTAGCGCTAAAGACGGCGGCAACGTCCAAACACCTTCGGGATAATTTTTGGTATCCTTGCTATTGGCATTAATTTCAGATTTCCCCAAAAATTCAAAACCGGCATTTCTGGCCAAAGCAATAACATAATCTTCACTAAGATAACCGGACTCTGCTTTGGTATCTTGTGGCTTTAACAGGTTGTTTCTATGCTCCACAACACCCAACATGCCTCCCGGTTTTAAGGCTTTGTACATGGCTTTAAATACCGCCGAGGCCTGATCATTTTTCATCCAGTTATGGACATTACGAAACGTCAAAACCCTATCTGCAGAGCCATCCGGCGCAACTTGTAATGATTTCGGCGGCTCTAGTGCAGTTAGCTCAACTTTATCGTATACCTTGGGCTGTTTGTGCATTTTATCAACAAACTTTTCCAGGCCTTTTTTATGATAGGCCAGCTCTGCTCCCGCTGAAAAATGCGCCGCATAAAGTTTGCCTTTATCTTTTAAATAAGGTGCCAGAATTTCGGTATACCAACCTTCACCCGGCCAGATTTCAACCACGGTCATATTTTCTTTAACATCAAAAAATTCCAGCGTTTGTAATGGGTGCCGATAGCTATCACGAGCTTTATGTTCAGTAGATCGCTGTTTTCCTGAAATTGCACTCTCTAAAGAGCTTAAATCCTCTGCTGCCTTTACAGATGAACAACTGATTGCCAGCAACAATACCCATAAAAATTTTTTCATTCAACTATCTCAATTAAAAAACGTTAAAACAACTTGTTAAAAATACTATACATTGAACCTTGAACCTTGAACATTGAACCTTGAACCTTGAACCTTGAACCTTGAACCTTATTATTTTTTTTCACAATTCCAGATTTGCAACAAACTCAATGCTGCCAATATTAAAAATGCAAGTAATGTCCAGACAGGCATACTAAAACCCAGTAACGTCCAGTCTATCTTGGCACAATCGCCAGTGCCGCTTAACATTAACTTAAGAGTATCGAATAAGGGAAAATATTGAAACATATAATCTAATCCAGGCCCGCACTCCGGCACTTCATCAGGCGGTAAATGTTGTAACCAAACATGTCGGGTTGATATGGAAGCGCCTAATAATGCGGTAACAGTGCCCAAAACAGCATAACGTGTCACCCCTGTCTGTCCGGGATTATGTAGCCCGGCAATCAAAAAAACCAGTCCCGTCAATAAAATAGCCAGACGCTGGGAAATACATAAGGGACAAGGCTCCAAACCATTAACCAGTTGAAAATAAGCTCCCATACCCAGTAAGCTCATGCAACCTGTAAAGCCCAATAAAAACCAGATTCTCGAATTAAATTTTAGCACTCTACACATGGTCAACTTCTTTTTTAAAATATCTACAACCCAAGACGGGGCCAATTTAACTCTGTGACAACCAGGAGACTATCCGGGAATAGAAAATCTACTGCGGAAAAGCTATTTTGGCCATATTTTCCGTTCATTTTCGTTTAATAAAACAACTATTTACCTCAAATGATCAAAAAATCTGACTCAAAATAGCTTCCCCTCGCTACGGTCCCTATTCCCGGACAGTCTCCTGATATTTCACCACTAACAGGCGGTACTGCTGCAATCCTGTAAAAATATCAATTTTTCAGATTTTTTTCTTTCCTAAACGGCCTCAACTTCTTCTTTAAAAGATCTGATTTCTCTGGAAGGCCCCAACACAATCAAAACATCACCTGCATTGAGGGTATACTCTTTTTCACCAATGGCAAAATGTAATGCTTCACCTGAGTCGCTGTCCACTACGCCGATGAGAATTAAATTATGTTTTTCATTTAACCTTAATTCACTGGTTCCGGTATTTTCCAGACAAGAGCCTTTACCAATTTCTATTTGGGCGATATGTAAATCATGTCGCCCAAACACCGTGGCATCAAGGATGTTGGTAATATCCGGCTTGGCCAGCATGTCATAGGTTTTTCTGCCACAAATTTCATACGGATCTATAATCTTGTTGGCACCTGCCGCCAACAGTTTTTCTGCGGACTCGGGGTCATCAACAATAGCAACAATAGTCAGTGATTTATCTATTGCTCGCGCTGAGATTGTTAAAAACACATTATCAGAATCTGTCGGATAAAAACAAAAAATAATATCAACATCAGCACCGATACCAATTGATTTTAATTCGTCATCATTACGAAAATCAATAATTTTAACTTCAAAACCTTTTTCTGCGACCAAATCTGCTTCGGACTCATCTTTCCCGATAAAAACAAGACTGTATTCATCTTCATTTAACCGGCTCATTACCTCTAAAGACATAATACTATAGCCAAATACGGCAATTCGCTTCATTGTTTACGCCCTTCTTTTACTTGGCTTTTTTCAATCTGGTCCCGAAAGTAATCAATACCAATCTCTCTGCCTAAAACCACCAGTAAATCACCGGCCCGCAAGACAAAGCAGGGGTCAGGGTTAAAATAGAAATGTTCATTTTTCAATTTATAGCTATTTTTATGCTTACGATGTACCGGATTGGCACTGATGACACCGATCAGCATTAATTTTCTGCACTCAAAGTCAACGTCAGAAATTTTCATGCCATCAATGACAGAACCTGGATAGACGCACAACGCTTCCATAATGAACTGTTTTTCTTCGCGAATAATACCCAAAATAGCCTCAAAAGCAACCGGTTGACCAATATACTCGGCAACAACCATTGCCGCTATTTCAAAAGGCTGAATAACATTGTCAGCCCCCGCCTGATAGAGTTTTTTAACATTTTCCTGATTGTTTGCTCTGGAAATAATGCGAATAGCCGGATTGAGATGCCGACTGGTCAGGGTAATATAAACATTGATCACATCATCACCGGTAGTGCATAAAACTACGCTCGCTTTATTTTTAATGCCGGCATTGATTAAAACTTCATTTTTGCTGGCATCTGCATGAATAACCAGGTAGCCAAGCCGTCTTGCCTTGGAGGCATTAACTTCTTTGCTATCAATGATAACGAAATGTTGCTGATGCTTTTCAAGCTGCATGGCGATATGCCGTCCGACCCTGCCGAATCCGCAAATAATAACGAAACTCGGATAGCCTTTTAGTTCAGCATAGGTTCTGTTTTCCCGCAAATCCTGCATTTTTTCACTAAATGCCGAAACAACAATGGAGATAAAAAAAGATAAAACACCCAATCCGGTCAAAATTAATGCCATGGCAACCAGTCGACCGCCTGTTGTTTGCGGTGCAATATCGCCATAACCGACCGATGAAACCGTCACTATCGCCCAATAAGCCGCATCAAACAAATTACTGACCTGCCCGGCATTAGTTGGATGTTCAAAAAAATAAATCCCGGAACTACCGATAAATATCAGAAAACCCAACAAAATCGCCAAATTATAAAGCTCAAAGCGCTTGCTGTTTAAAACTTCGGCAAATAATTTCAGACGGGTAAAATACCGTAATAACTTAAATAATCGAAATATAAGTAATACACGCAGCATGCTCACTGGTCGGTAACTCGGCAAAATAGCCAGTAAATCAATCACCGCCAACGGCGTAAAAACATACTCGATTTTCTTGGCAAAAATTAGCCTGGCAACCTCACCCAGTCGAAAAGGACTATTTAAATACTTGGCCTTTTCGTAATGCTCCAAAACAACTTCATGGGCGTCATTATAAAGCCAGACTCTCAGCAAATATTCAATGATAAATAAAAAGACGATAGCCTGTTCAAACAATTTTTCAAAACGGGTCAACTGAGTATCTACTTCGTAAATTAGTAAAATAACACTAAATAGAACCAGGCAAATCATCACAATATCAAAGTTTGATTTAATTCTACTATCCGGATTGTCCAGTAGATTATAAAAAAAACGCTTGGTATTTTTATAATGCGAAGATGTTCTTAAGAAGTAGGCAAAACAAACAATCAATCGAGTCAGCATAAAATACGCATTTCTGAAATGCGGTAAGTTTACCTGTCAGTTGGTAATAAAGAATTAAGTATTTTCAATAACTCTTCATTAGTAAAGGGTTTGGCCAAAAAACTACAAATAATGCCATCATCTATGGCATGACGAACCACGGGATCATCCTGGTAATGATAGCCCGAAACCAACACTACACGAGGTCTGTTATTTATCATGGTACTTGCACGTCTGGCGACTTCCAAACCATCCATATCAGGTAATTTGGCATCTAAAAATACCACAGAAAAATCGCCATTGGCCAACTTAAAACAGGCGTCTTCGCCGCTGTAAGCGGTGACGACGTTCAAGCCCTGTGATTGAATGATCTGGGAAATAACCCAACACATGTCAGGCTCATCATCAACGATTAAAATAGGCGTGTTCATAATGTCAAAGCAATGGTAACGTAACAATAATGGTAGCGCCTTGACCGTAGCGGCTTTCCGCCTGAATAGACCCCAGATGCTGCCGAATAATACTGTAACAAATAGACAAACCCAAACCAGTCCCTTGCCCTACCGGTGATGAAGTATGAAACGGATCAAAAATTTTATCCAAATCACCGGCAGGAATTCCCACACCCGTATCGGAAATACGCACAATAACCCGATCCTCAACCATATTAACCGTAATACTTAATACACCACCGTTTGGCATCGCGTTAATGGCATTAAGAAAAATATTCATGAATACTTGCTGCAATAAACCCGATACCCCCGACACCAATATAATAGTTTTTTGTAAGGTTAACTGAATTTGGATTTTCTGTACTTTAGCTTGATTAGCGACGAGTTCGATGGTTTCATTCAGTACAGTGACCAGATCGACCTCGCCCATTTCAGTATCCAGAGACGAACGGGCAAAACGGAGCAGATTCTCAATAATCGCCGAGGCTTTTTGTATATTGGCCTGTATTTTTCGTGCACATTCTTTATGAAATTCAACGGTAATATTATTTTCCAATAAAAATTGTGCCGATGACGAACACACCGCCAGCGGATTACGAATTTCATGGGCAATCCCACCGGCCATAACACCTAATGCCGTTAATTTCTGTGATTGGCGTAGTTGTAATTCCAACTTACGTCGTTCCGCCAAATCACGACCCACAACTACTGTACCTACGGCTTTGCCATAATCATCCAGCATTGGTGAAAATACCCAGGAAATTAAAATGCTACCGCCTTTACTCGGTGTTAATAAATGAAACTCTGTGGTATGTGGTTCATTACTGGTTTTCATCCGCTGAAAAATCAGCCGTACCACTTGTTTTTGATTAGCGTCGCAGAGATCATAAAAATAGCGACCATGAACTTCCTGGACACTTAAACCCGATAGTTTTTCCGCCGCTGAATTCCACGTCAATATTCGCCCTTCAGTATCAGTCGACAGCACAATATCACTGGCGCTTTCGACTACTGATGCCAGATGCCGCTCAACACGACGTACTTCTTCAGAAAGTCGAACCTGCTCAGTCACATCTTCCATAATCAGCATCACCTGATCATTGGGAATAGGTAGAATGGAATAATAATAAATTCGCAGCGGTACACCCGGAGCACGATAAGTCATTTTCTGTCCCTTGATAGCCGAACCACTACGAAATACGTTACGTATGCTTTCTTCAATTCCGGTACTTTGCAAAATAACCATAGGAAATACTTCTGCTAAAGGGCGACCAACGGTATTCTCTTTGCTACGTTGACTTTTTAATAAAAAATTATCATTTACTGACAGCACCTGTAGCTTTCTATCCACCATCAACACGGAAGACGGAATAGCGTTCAAGAGCATATCGTAGCGAACTTCAAAGTTCTTTTTAAGGGAATTATCTGACATAACGGTATTTTATTAGTTAGCCAGTTAACTGGCGAAATTATAAGGTGGCCAAGGTCCACTAATAAAACCCAGGTCGGCTATGCTTTCAGCCAAGGCATTCAAGCGTTCACAAAACTCTGGTAACACGGTGCGTGGCACCAGATAGCTCAACAAATAAGTATGCTGCCCATTAAAAACACTGAGGGCCGCGCAGTGCTGTCTATAAAGACCTGACAAGGCATTATTGATTAATATGGCTTGCCGCTCCGCCTTTTCAGGTATGGCGTAAGCACGTTTTCGTGCCAGTAAATAGTTATAACCGCTAACTTGTAGGGGCTTGGCAATAACCTCATCCTCGGCAGTCAAGTCTAACGTTATTCGTATACCCATTTCTTCGCAATTATCCAGTTCAGCCAAGCGGGTTTGGTAATCTGCCTCATGTTCGTGTAAATGGTTTATTACCGAGTCTTCATCTACCAATACACTGCCATAGCGCATGGGAATTACTGTAGTTTGTTGATGAATATGCATTACCTGATCACCAAAAGCCAACACTAAAGCAGGCTCCCGACTGATTTCTACTTCGCAGACAGTAACGATAGCGGCCAAGCCTGCCGCTTTAATTAGTCGCATGGTTGGCTCAACAACCAACTGCGCATCATCGTCAGCTATGATGCCATACAGTAACAGGCTCATCATTCAGTGAGCCGGGAAAAACTATAAGCCGCCCACGGCCCCGTCACCCGAAAATTAAAGCCGTAAGCTTCATAATGCCGGCTAATGGCCCTGACCTGCTGTTGAAATACCGCGACTTTTTCCACCGGCAGTAAATAGGCCCAATGCAATACTTTATCGTCTGATAACCGCCGCGAACAAAAATCACGCATCAAGGGGCTCAATTCGTTTTGCAGGGAAGTCAGACATTCTGCCAACCAGCGATTTAAGTCAGTAGTTAGGGTGCGTCGTAATTTCTGCTCTTCCAAATGGCGGCGACCGGCACCATCAGGCAAACAAAAGCGCCCCGACTGCAAACCTTCAGAAAACAAAGCATCAACCGCCTGCTTACGATCCAGTGTCGCCTCCAGTGACCATTCCTGGCAGCCAGCTATATGCTGTAATACTGCCAATACTTGGGTAGAACGACACTTCATTTCCTGCTCCAATGCACTCAAATTGGAAAACAGGGTACCGAATGGTAATGGATACACAGCACCTTGCTCCATCAGTTTATCGATGACCAGTGCATGACGGCAGGCGCGTGGTGTTAACCAGGCGATATTCTGCACATTATTTTCACCAACTTCACCGGTAAAATCGTCTAACACCACGGAACTTATCACTGCATTCAAGCTGGCGTATTTGTGAGCGCTAACTAAATGCTCATCATCAATACCTAAAATAGATGGGGCTACTAAATCAGGCAAGGCAAAACCATACAAATAAATAGCCAGTGCAGGTTGTGCCTCAGAGATCACCGACTGGCCTCATCGCCAAACATCTCTGCAATCACAGTATTAAAATCATATTGTTCTATACGCACATCAAGTTTTATTGGCACTTCATTATCATTGTAGTTTTGTTGTACGGTACGACGTAATGCGGCAAGGGCTGCACGATTACAAAGCGCCGCTAATTCGGCACCACTGGCATCAATGCAGCGAGCCGCCAAGTCTTCAACATGAATATTTTCCCCCAACGGTTTATTACGTAGATGCACTGCCAGAATTTGTCGCCGTGCCTCTTCATTGGGTAAACCCAGCTCAATGATTTCATCAAAACGCCCTGGACGTAACATCGCAGGATCTATCAAATCCGCGCGATTGGTCGCACCCATTACAAAAACCCCTTTGAGCTCTTCCAAGCCGTCCATTTCCGATAAAAATTGACTCAATACACGCTCGGCAACATGAGAGTCAGTGGAGCCCTCACCTCTTGCAGGTACTACAGAATCGACTTCATCCAGAAAAATAATGCACGGTGAAGCCTGACGGGCTTTGTGAAACAGTTCTCGCACACCTTGTTCAGAATCGCCAACATAACGTGACATCAAGGCCGGACCTTTAACCGAGATAACATTAACGCCACTTTCGTTGGCAATGGCTTTAGCAATCAGGGTTTTACCGACACCTGGAGGGCCTGCCAACAACAAGCCTTTAGGTGGTTTAACGCCAGCTTGTTGATAAAGCTCAGGATATTTAATCGGCCATTGGACAGATTCTATCAAGCGACGACGTAAATCATCCAGACCACCGACATCTTCCCAACGCACGTCAGGAATATCAACAAATAGCTCACGAATGGCTGACGGCGAAACCTCACACAAGGCGGCACGAAAATCATCCATCGTTACCGTCAATGCTGCCAGTCGTTCATAAGGTATTTCTGCAGCACTAAAATCAATTTCAGGCAACAATCGGCGCAAGGCACTCATTGCAGCTTCACGACATAAGGCTTCCAAATCAGCACCGACAAAACCGTGGGTGACATCGGCAACTATGTTCAGATCAACATCATCATTAAGCGGCATACCTCTACTATGAATTTCAATAATTTCACGACGGCCTTCCCGGTCTGGAATAGGAATAGTAATTTCCCGATCAAAACGCCCTGGACGGCGCAAAGCCGGATCAATGGCATTGGGAAGATTGGTCGCAGCAATAACGATAACTTTGCCCCGGCTCTTCAAGCCATCCATTAATGCCAGTAATTGAGCGACAATACGTTTTTCTACATCACCGACGACCTTATCACGATGCGGAGCGATGGAGTCGATTTCATCCAGAAAAATAATACTGGGGCCTTTACTCCCTGCTTCCTCAAAAATTTTGCGTAAATGCGCTTCACTTTCACCGTAAAACTTGTGCACAATCTCCGGACCGCTGATAGTGAAAAACTGGGCATCAGTTTCTTGTGCAATAATTCGGGCTATCAGCGTTTTACCACAACCTGGAGGGCCGCTAAGTAGCACTCCTTTGGGTGCATCTATACCTAGACGTTCAAATACCTCAGGATAACGCAAAGGCAGTTCAATCATTTCCCGAATACGTCGTACCTGACCTTTAAGACCACCAACATCTTCATAAGACAATCGTTGTTTACCAGGCCCCGTCCCCTTGGCTTGCCCCGAACTCCCAATCACCAGTGTTGTAGTCGGATTAATCAGGACAGCTCCTTCGGGTGTCGTGCTGTCAACTTTAAATTCCGCAGAACGACTACCAAATAAATGCGCACGTAACAGGTCGCCTTTTTGTACCGGTATGCCATCAAGTAGACTACCAATATAATCCATGTCCCGAGGACTCGGGGTAATCGTTGTGGGAATAAGGGTAATACGCGTCGCATGTTTACAGGGAACCGGTTTAATGTCTGCTTTGTCATCCAAACTCAGACCTGCATTACTTCTGGTCAATCCATCCAACTGCACAACGCCTTTACCGCGAAGGTCAGTATAAGTTGGCATTAATTTAGCAATGCATTTACCTTTGTTACTACTTAATTGCACAATATCACCAACTGACAAATTTAATTTGGCCATATCAGCAGGATCTAAACGGGCATAACCCCGTCCTATGTCTTTTGGCAAAGCCTCAACGACTTTAAGTTTAAGTTCTTCAGACATGACCGCCTCACATTTTTAATTTAATTTCCAAAATTCCGTTATGGCAAGAACTTTCCATCGTCTTGCCGTCAAACGAACGCGGCAACACAATTTCTTTATGATATTTCTTGCTGCCTTTTTCTGCATTTAATACCAAAATATCGCCATTTAATTCTAAATGGACATCCTCATCAGCAACCCCCGGCATTTCTGCCAATATTAAAAGATGGTCACTCTCTTCAATAATATCAATCAGCGGCTCAGAAACTTCTTGGACAGTTGTTTCACCTGTTTTCTCGTCACGATGAACATTGCCGAAAGGCTCTACGCGTACTCCCTGGCCACCATCCAAGCCCATTTTCACAGAAAAACCATAGACTGCTTTGGTATTTTTACCATCCCCCGTGTCAATATCGAATGACCCACTACGCTTCAATTGTTCGCCTTTTTCTGCCAAATTACCTAATTTTTGTACCAAATCGCCCAAGCCACGTAAAATGCCTTCGACATTACCTGTTACGTTATCTTTTTTGCTGCTCATAATCATTTCACCTCAAGGTTATTAATTTTTTTGAGTTTGGCGCGCAATGTTTTATAGTCAATATTTAAACGCCGCGCAGCTTCCGCTTTGTTGTTCCCGGTTTTTTTTAGCGTATCCTGAATAATGATCCGTTCTATTTCATCAATGTTTAGCTGAGTAATTTCTCTGAGAGTTGCACCTTCCGGGTAGCAATTTTGCATAGAACCGGGATAATTTTTTTTTGTTGACGACGTTAATGCACTCTCTCTTATTATTAAGCCCAAATCATCAATACCAACCTCTATATCAGAAACCAAGGCAGCACGACGAATAACCGTACGTAACTCTCGCACGTTACCCGGCCAAGGATAACGTAGCAACGCATCTTTGGCGGCAACTGAAAAATCAAGCGGTACTTTACCTAATTCGATGCAAGTTTCTGTCAAAAAACGATGAGCCAAGAACAGAATATCCTCATGACGGTTACGTAACGGTTGAAGACGAATGACGTATTCATTCAATCGATAGTACAAATCCTCACGAAATGTGCCGTTGACGACTGCTTCCAGTAAATCTTCATTACTTGCCGCGAGTAAACGTACATTAACGGGGATAGATTTAGTTGCTCCAATACGATAAACAACACGCTCTTGTATTACGCGCAGTAATTTGGCTTGTGCCGATAAAGACATGTTGGCGATTTCATCCAAAAACAAAGTGCCGCCATTGGCAGCTTCAAATTTACCTACGCACACATGATCAGCACCGGTATATGAGCCTTTTTCATGACCAAATAATTCGTTTTCGATTAACGACTCAGACATGGCTCCACAATCAATTGGAATAAAATCAGCGGCAGCACGACGACTGGCCAAGTGAATATTTTTTGCGATTAATTCCTTACCTGTTCCTGTTTCACCTTGAATAATAACGGAAAAATCTGTATGCGCCACACGCACAATATCTTTTATAATTCTTTGCGTTTCTGAACTATTTCCCATTAAGGCAAGAATACGATCCGAAGTATCTTTACTAACTTTGTCATTCGGAGCGCATTGTTTCTCGCGTGTTTGCACAGCACGATTCACTAATTCCAATACGCGATTATTATCAAATGGTTTGGGAAGGTAATCCCATGCACCTGCCTTGATGGCACAAACCGCACCCAGAATACCAGCCGTACCGGTAATAATGATTACGCGAAGTTGCGGATACAAAACTCGAGCCTTAGCTAAAACGGCCATACCATTAGGCTCAGGAATCACGCTATCGAGTAGTAATACATCAGGTTCACGTTGTGATAATAATTTTATCGCCGTAGCACCATCATAACCTTGTTGGGTATGATAGCCAGCCCGCTCCAGCAGGTGTGCCAGCACATCACAAATATCTTTATCATCATCAATTATTAAAATATAACCTGAATCAATAGCATTCATTGACTACATTCCTTTGTTAATTTTTTTCATTGAAAGTGTTGATGGCATTCTTACGAGCAATAGTAATACATTCCCTGAAAGATATATGGCGTGTACGAACTATAATTTCAGTGGCTATATAAAGGTTATCTTTTAAGTATTTATTCACAATAACATCACAACCCTGCTCAAATAATTTACAAATACCGGGGTGGACAATAAGAGCTTATTATTTTGACATAGATTATAAATTAATTACCTATAAAAACGGACTCTAACTGTTAGAAAAAAGATACTGATTTACCTATGGTGTTAAATGCTGTTTACGAGAAGAATATGTTGTTTTCTTTCCAGGTTATTAGAGATTATCTCTTCAACTAATCCGTTTGCCCAATGGTTGAATAAGAACAATATCTTTGGGTAGTTTTGTTTCAATATTGTGCATCAACCCCAGAAAAAGCATAGCCATTTCATTATCTTGTAGTGTTTTATCAATACGTTGCGCAATATACTCATCTCTCTTATTCAATAATGCTTGCGCTGCTTCCAAAGAGGATTCGGTTGCCTTTCCTGGCTGTAGCAATTTCGTCGCCAGAGCATGTTCTTGTAACAGCAACTCAGGCGATTCTGTTCCCATAAGCACGGCACCTTTTTGCATTAAAGTTTGCAGTAATTTATAATTTTTACTACCAGACTCAGCGACATCAGCAACTATTTCCTGCTCTTTTCCGCACACAGGCAGACCATCCTGATAAAGTTTCAAACTTGTATAATCCAGGCCAAAATTTTCAATGGTAGTTTCGATCATTACCCAAAAATGTTCAACGGCAGCAAGATAATTGTCCGTTTGTTTATCCGTTCGCAAGTCACTGACTGCTTTATCCAGCGTCCCTAAATCCTCAGGGCTATGAATAATGGGAAAATAAATCAACGCGCGCATGAAAAAAATAATCCTTACTTACGTGTTTCTTCGATGACGGGCAATACGGCTTCCAAACGAGCTTCCAGGCGCTGCAAGCGATCCTCTAACTCTATAGTCGGCAATGGCGCGGTTATTCTGGCTCTGGAATCAAACGCCGGGTTGCCCGTCCACCAATCCAAACCCATTTCCAGAGCTTTGTCTACCGAGCAAATAAGCAGGCGGATTTCCAGTGTCAGCAATTCGACCTCAACCAAGCGAATGCGAATGTCACCGCTGATAACGATACCTTTATCCAGTAGTCGCTCCAACAAATCGGCCACGGTAGTTGAATTCGTTGAGTGGGTTAATTTCTTATTGTCGTTCACGGTGTAAATCCTTAAAGTAGTTGTCCTAAAAAACAACGCAAATGCTGTCCCTTACGCCATAATGCCGAGCTTTAGTCATGATTAAACAAAGCACTACAGTAAACCAAAACTTATACAGCTACCGCTAGCGCTTGCTCAAGTCGCTCAAGCACATCCATGGATAAACGTAACAAGCCTTCCTGCTCGTAACGTTGGGCGATGGTTAACAGCGTAGTTTGAGCCGTTTGACTTTCCTCACTGCCAGGATATTCCTCAATAATTTTTAAATAAACATCCAAGGCTTGCCGAAGTTCATCTTGTTCAAACCAAGCGTTACCCATACGCAAGAGAAAGCCGCGAGTTGCCAAACTTGTGTCAATAGCCGTATTAGCCATGAAACACCTCCCCTACCGGAAATGTGCTAACGGTGCACCTATGGGTAATCCATAATAGTGGTATATTTTTGTTCATTATATGCACCTTTATAATAATCGGCCCAAAGGGCCTAAATTAAAATTCAAATCTTCGTCTTTGAGTCCAAAAAGCTCACGCAATTTATCCAATTCCTCAGCTTGATGCATTAGCGTCGTCCCCAACTGTTCAATTTCTTCATCACTAAGTGATCCGGAATCCATACGTCTGATAGCCTGACGCTCCAGTAATTCGTGCAACAGTTTGATCAGCGTCAGGACAAGTTGTGCCAAACCATTACGAACGCGATCACCATCGATTTCTAATTTGTGCTGAGTGCCCTGAGCAACTAATCGTTGTGTTATTGGTGGTGATAAATCCTTCATGGAAGCATGTGGTAACTGTTTATTCGTTGTCATTATTTTACTCCCTACCCCGTAAACGTTTACCGGTTTCTACAGAAGCTACCAAAGCCTGCAGGCTTAAATAAATCAAATCAATATTAGCTACAGAAATGGTTACATCAGCAACGACAACCGCACCTTTGTTCAATAAGCGATCCAGCGCCTCGCACAGGGAAACTTGCTGCTGTTCATCCTCATACTGCGTATTCATTGACATAATATTTACTCTTGCCGTCTATAAAAACAATACCGAACCCAAAGCCATTAGCTCAGTCACACCAGTAGGGGCGTTTTGTCGAAAAATAAATGCTTGTGGTTGGTTAGGAAAAATGTCGTGCACCTGTTTAAGCTGCTCTGATTCGCGAATGGTAATTGCCTTGCATAACGGACAATCGCTGTCAGGAGTAATCTGATTGATAAATAACGCTTTAACCGCTATATCCAGACGCTGCAAGGCGCATGTCATATCGTAGGTTTTTACTATTGCCAAATGAGTGGGGATAGTCACTGCATATAATTCTGTTTGTTCACTATTTTGCAAAAGAGCACGTAGATTTTTTAATTCCCGTGAGAGCTTTACCAAGCGTTCAGATAGATGAGGTACGCGCATAACTTTACGATATTTAAGTAATAATGAAAAGAATATTTTTAGCCAATCTCGAATCAATTCAGGCAGCTCCAGTAAACGCAGTAGATGTCCGCTAGGCGCGCCATCTACAACTATCATGTCATAGCGACTACTGTCGAGATGATCCATAATCGAGGTTAATGCCATAATTTCATCCAGTCCGGGGGGAGCCAGATCGAGCAAGTGTTCCATCACTTCACGATCAAAAGTAATGTCTATATTAGGTAAAATATCCTGTAAAAAATTTTCTAGTTCTGCCCGATAGTCGCGCCGAATTTTATCAAAATCTGCTTGTGCATTTATTTCTTGTGCATCGATTTTAAGCGAGACTGCTGTAGGATAGGCTTGTACACGCAAACCCAGACAATCGCTCAGCGAATGCGCAGGATCTGTCGAAAATAATAAAATACTTAATTGTGGATATTCCTTGTGCAAGCGCAATGCCGTTGCACAGGCCAACGTTGTTTTTCCCACGCCGCCTTTTCCTGCGAAAATCAATAATCTCAGAGTATTAGCAGGTAGCGGGATAGACGTTTCCACATGTAAAGGTAATTTATGGCTACCGTTAGTAATGTTAACCTTACTTTCATCAAGTAAATTTAACTCGGACCACAATACGTTAAGCAACTCGCCACGTGGTTCGTCGGCAAGTAAAGGCAGCGTCCAAAAAACCTGTCCAGGTAAGCGCCTGAGTACGTTTTTAAGTGCTTGCATTTGCCTGCTACGTTCAGTACAACAAATGAGACAGTCATTTTCGGGGAATAATTGATTAACGATCAGATCAGGCATGGATACCTGCTTTTGGTTTAAAGCCGTGACAAGATCAATGCTTTCTTCCACAATCATGGCTTCCGCCAGCATTACTACAATAAAACTGCATCGTTCGGTATCGGTCATTAGAGATTGCATGTTTTTTAAGGAATCATTCATATCCAACAGAAAAGAATCCAAATGATCCAGGCGTTTATCACCGCCAAAATGGCTGCGCATGTAGCGGTGTTTAGCCAGTAACGTATCCAGTGCAATTAACCAACGATGAATTAAATCAGGCATTTCCAGAAGACGCAATGTATGGCCTGTAGGAGCCGTATCTATAATAATACGATAGTAGGTATCTTCTTTAATCCATTTGGCGATTTCAAGATAAGCCGCCAGCTCATCCATACCAGGTAGCGCAGAATCCATTAAACGTTGAATGTCTTCCTTATCAAGAAAAGTACCACGATCAGCAATTTCTTTCAGGAGCTTATCATGCTGTAATTTAAAATCATGCAAGGCAATAGCGGCATTTAACTCCCGTACCTCCAAATTCTTGGGTACCGCTATATTAGAGAATAAATTTTTCAGTGAATGCGCCGGATCGGTAGAAACCAATAAAAATAGATGCTGTGGCTGTTCTTGCGCCAACTTTAAAGCAGTTGCACTTGCACAGGTGCTTTTTCCTACACCACCCTTACCACCAAAGAAGACCAGCTTCAGCGATCCTTCCTGTAAAAATTTTGGATAAACCATCAGTTTCATTTTGTTTCATCCTCATCTTCATCTTCATCTTCATCTTCATCTTCATCTGGACTAGCATCACCTATGACATCATCCTCTTCATCTAATGCATCCAGTCTGTCTAACAGCACCGCTTCCTCTTTCTCAAATTCTTCTTCGGTTATTTCACCCGTTTCCAGTTGCATATAAAGCTCAGTCAGACTTTCACGAATACGATCTGCCTCTCCGGATAATTCCTCTTCCGCCAATTCATGAATTTTTTTAAAAATCCAATTAATGCCGGTGATAGGAGAAAATAGTATGTCATCAACCAGCAACATTGTTATCCTCAACCAGAATGACCAGTACTGCTGGCTAACGCTTTCTTCTTTGTTGGCGCATGTAAATCCAAAGTAATGAAATTATGCGGCGCCCAAGGCCCTGTATAATCAAATAAATAGATATTATCAAATAACTTGGAGGCTTCAAAAACGCCTTTGGCAAAATCATCCAGACGCTGCCTTTCCACTAAGCATGCCAGATTCATTACATCTTTTTCTCGTTTAACCGGTGTTTCAACAATGTCTTCGCAATAATCCAACAACACGTCTTTTACTTTTTCGGTAAATTCTTTTCTATCTGCATTACGTAATGACTGATATAAATTACCTAACCGAATCTTTTCATCCCGATAATCAGCGTTATTGGAGCTTCTATCCCATATTTCATCGCGTGCATCTCTAAGAACCGGATGCGAAGCAACATAATATTCATAAATATTAGCGACATCCCAAGAAACACGTAAACCCATTTCTACACACCCATTCAGGCGTTCAAAATGTTCTCTAATAGTTTCTTGATTAGCGGCCAGTAAATTCTGTACAGCTTCAGCACTGCGAGCAATGACACCAAAACGCATGGGTAGTACGGTCTTATCTTCTGTCAGCGAGTGCAATACAGCCTGATGCGCACTGATATTACGTCGATCCGGACGTAAGCGGGTGCTAAGCGTATCACTAACCACCGCTCTTAAACCATTTTGATCAATCGCATAAACCGGTGCAGATTCCAGTCCCCGTATGTCGTATCTAGGCTTTGCATCATCGGAAGCACACAGAGCATAAAGCACTTTAGCTCGACCGCTTCTGGATTTATCAATGGTCACAATGCTCTCCTCAGTAAAATACATTTGTCACGGGCTTGTTGAAGGCGATTTAAACGCTGATATTCTTGTGAACAAATTCGTCCGAAATCAGCAAGAATTTGTGACTTACCCGTCATGTTGATACAACTACGAAAACCTTTTAGCATGCGCGGTGTACGGATATGAGCGATGGTAGAAATTTTGTTCATGATGACAACCTCAATACTTGATACGCAAACCGGAAGGCTTTTTACTCTCAGTTGATTCTTCCGATTTACCTTTGTTGTAAATCGTCGCACAAGCTGTTGCTGCATCTGCCAGCAGCTCCTCTTTTTCTTTATCAATATCCGTGATACGACTATCAATGCTGGCAATACGCGATGCAGCAACATTACGCTCGAGTGTTCTCCGCCAACGCTCCAACTCAAGTGCGCCAACCTGAAAATAGTCACGGTATATTTGATGATCACGACTCGCTCGTCCTGAATGTGTTTTTATATCTGAGACTGATCGCGGAGGACGTGTAATTATTGTCATGACTTTACTCCACTACTTTTATTTTTGTCGACACTTTAACAGCCTCTGAACCCACTGGAGGACAAATTTTACGAATAACATCCTCAACCATTTTATGAAATATCGACTGTCCGGCATGTTGTATTTTGGCAGTTTCCATACTCAAAACATCCTGGCAAATAGCATGAAATAACTTGTCGCCATAACGCGGCTTCATACCTTGTATTTGTAGAATACGAGCAATAGCAATGCCCGCACGTAATCCGTGCTTGGTTTCGTGATCGTTACCACGCAGCTCTCTCACTATATCTACAATATACGCGGACTCTTTCAAGTCTAATTCGGAACGGGCGTGAAGGATCTGTAACTCGGTATCCCTATCTGCTAGACCGACATTGATAGTAATCATGCGATTCATCAGGGCATCCTGAGTTTTATGTGTACCCGCATATTCTTCCGGATTAGAAGTAAAAATGGCACGAAAGTCAGGATGCACATCCATATAACCTTCTCCCGCACCACGTAAACCAGGTAAGTTTAAAATACCTTCTGATAATACCGATAACAAAACGTTATTAGTATCTGCCTTGGAACGATTAAACTCATCATAAATTAGCGTATCGCCATTTCGACAGGCGGTCGTCAGACGATTATCCACCCACATGCGGTTCATTTGTTCTTCAGTTTTAAGCACCGAATGAATGTAATTATCAACTAAACTGCTTTTGCGATAACCAATATCCTTTCCTGTTAAATCGGAACTGACGAATTCTTCATTACCTTGCAATAAAGTAACTGGCCGCCCCCATTGTGCAGCAAGAT
Source organism: Methylobacter psychrophilus (assembly GCF_025583945.1). Taxonomy (GTDB): domain Bacteria; phylum Pseudomonadota; class Gammaproteobacteria; order Methylococcales; family Methylomonadaceae; genus Methylobacter_C; species Methylobacter_C psychrophilus. The sequence continues at coordinate 28,878 of NZ_JAOEGU010000021.1, read as the reverse complement.
GAAAGGCTAAAGTCGTTTTTCCCGTTCCGGATGGCCCGGCAAAATGGACGGGATAACCTGCGTTCAAGTAAACTAATGAGCGCTCTATAATCTCTTTCACATACGAAGTTACTACAAAATGATCACTCGCTTCTGGCACGATAAGATCATCTTCTACTTCATAATGTGAACTTGAAACGGTTTTATTCTTAATCATGAATGCTCCTGTGCCAAACGGCCTCTGTCCATCCCGATAACAAGGGATAAAAAAATCATCAGAATTATCTTGGTAGAGTAATAATGCAATTGCTCGACACACATGCCTATAAAACCACGAACGGTTAATTAAAACACTAACATCTTAAAAGCGCTGCAACATTACTGACTAGACCTTTAGCGACATGGAAGACACTAAAGGTCTATGAAATAAACATTAATCGGCAATTGTCCTCAATTTGCATCAAGTCACTATTTGCCTTTCTTCATGCCTAAAAAATTTTTAGGTGGTTTATTAGGTTTTTTGATTTTACTGCTTTCTTTATGCTCAAAAACAGCAGTTTCCACTTTTTGATCGGTGACCTTGGTATGTGATAAGGATGCATTTGTGTGCGTCTCATCAATAATACGAATAGCTATACTAGGAATGCCACTTTTTTTTTAGTTGTTCCAAAAAAAACAGCGTGAGCACCTGCTCTATCTTGTGCAGCTTCGTTAATAAAAGCTCCAACACTTTTCTTGTTGGTTGCAACAAAATGGGCTCTTTCTTTAGCGCTATGTTTAGCCATACTTTTATGGGCAGCATGGAAGTCATTTAGTAAGCCTAGCGTTTTCTTTGATACATCATTCACGAAAGCGGCACGCTCTTCACGGCCTTGCCGACCCATCATTTGGTGATGGTGATGAAAAGTATTTAGTAAGCGACTAACATCATTCGCGTTATCAGCGACAAATGTCGCCCGAGCATTGGCATCTTGTAATCCATTTCTTGCACGAGTTGAAGCAAAGTCAGCTATCTGAGCACCGACACTTGAAATCCGTGCATTTTGTTGAGCCAAGCGATTTTCACGAGTATTATCAATGTTTCTTCGCAATTGCCCCATATCATCTGTTAAGCGTCCCATAGGTGTTCTCCTTATGTTATCACTTTAAACAATGCCTCAATTAGCTATCTTGAGGCGGTGGAAAGTGCCCAAGCTGTTAAATAAACAACAATTGGGCACTCTTTGCTCTTTACCTTAATCAGGCTGGTGTAGCTGCGCTGGCGGTAAGGCCAATTGCTTCTGCGTATTTCAAATAAGTTTCTACGGAAGCAATAACAACGCGAGCTTCTATAGACAACAATTCGATACCGACCAGTGAAACTTTAACCCAAGCATCAATAACGATACCTTTGTCAAGAATACGGTCTACGACTTCAGCCAAGCTGGAAGAGTCGGTTGATTTTTGTACTTTAGCCATGATGGCGTCTCCTGTAAAATGTTAATTTATTATTTACGCGGGAGTAGCTGCACTGGCGGTAAGGCCAATTGCTTCTGCGTATTTCAAATAAGTTTCTACGGAAGCAATAACAACGCGAGCTTCTATAGACAACAATTCGATACCGACCAGTGAAACTTTAACCCAAGCATCAATAACGATACCTTTATCAAGAATACGGTCTACGACTTCAGCCAAGCTGGAAGAGTCGGTTGATTTTTGTACTTTAGCCATGATGGCGTCTCCTGTAAAATGTTAATTTATTATTTACGCGGGAGTAGCAGCGCTGGCGGTAAGGCCAATTGCTTCTGCGTATTTCAAATAAGTTTCAACAGAAGCAATAACAACGCGAGCTTCTATAGATAACAATTCGATACCGACCAGTGAAACTTTAACCCAAGCATCAATAACAATACCTTTGTCAAGAATACGGTCTACGACTTCAGCCAAGCTGGAAGAGTCGGTTGATTTTTGTACTTTAGCCATGGTGAATCTCCTAAAAGTGTTACCACATTACAAATACAGCTAGTTTTTATGCAATATGGAATTGCATATCAAAAATAAAGCAAGCAGTACGCCAAGCAATCTCAGTATCGGTTTTTTAGACAAAATAATTTTTATTTTTTTCATATAAAATTCAATAACCCTATGAAAATAAATAGATTTACTATTTACAATTTATAATTATTTTAAAAAATATGAGTAAATAAACACTTAATTACTGGAAAAATCCTGGGTTCACGCGACTAATAATTGATCATAATTACCCTATCAGTAGGGTGTTAATTACCTATATAGGGTATTAACACCCTACTTTCTTGATGATAACTTAACATTGGCTCGATATAAGATATTGCTTTAAATATGCAGAAACAGAAGATAAAGCATGCTGTAGATACCGGAAAGAATATCCTTCAGGGCATCTCTTGTTTCAAAATATTTTTATCAAAAATGATTGTAAGTAACCTTTCACCCTGCTCTTTAATTTAAATTTTTTTAAATTTCACAACTTTATTTAAAGGGCTCAAATTAATTTCATCAATAACCATCTGTATCCCTGAGCCAAGCACATAGGATACTGCTGCTGCCACATCTTCCGGTAAAATAGCGTTACTTTCATGATCGCCCGGCTCAAAAGCCAACTCATCAAAAAATGCTGTTTTCACCATCCCGGGGTTAATCAAACAAACCCGCACATTACTTTTTCCACACTCTTCACGTAACGCTTGGGTAAAGCCCCGTACTGCAAACTTACTTGCACAATAAATAGCTCCCTTTCGACTACCTTTCAACGCCGCTTCAGAGCCAATAAAAATCAAATCACTGTTAGCTTTACGCTTTAAAGCTGGCAACAAAGCCTTCGTTAGAAAGACCTGACTGGTATAATTTATGGTCATCAACGCTTCAATTTGTGGATAAGAAAACTCTTCCACTGAACCGAACTGGCCTATGCCGGCTGAAAAAACCACAGCATCAATATCCGGGAATCTTTGCTGTAATTGGCGAATTTTTTGCGGCAATTCATCTAACTGACTTAAATCCATTTCCACAGAACTAAAATGTTCCATTTGCCGGGTAAACTTATCACAATCGCGTGATACACCAATAACAGTGTGCCCCTGTTGCAATAATTTTTGAGCAACGGCGCGACCTATCCCGGAACTGGCGCCGGTCACCAGAACGGTTCGTTTTATAATATGCATGGGAAAAACTTGCTCTCAGGAATAAACGTTAGTAATTGTTTGGTGCAGTAATGCATCATTTCCTGTTCCAGTTCCTGTTTGTAGGAAATCATCCCCTGCTGATTTTCTAACGGGCTGGCAAATAATTTTTCCTCAGGATAAAGTTTATGCACTTTTTTAAAATATTTCTCCGGCAACCTGAAGGCTCCAAGACTGACTGAATGCAACTGATCCAAATTAATGAGCGAAAATACCTGCTCAAATAATTGCTGGTACTGCTGCTGATAACCGGTCTGATAAATCATCGGATCAAATCGTAAGCCTATCTGCCAACCCTGTTCCTGTAATTTACACAACGCATCAAGACGACGCTGCAATGAGGGTGCTTTAGCCTCAACTTTTATCGCTATTTCATTGGGCGTCAAACTAAAAGCGACAATGCAGCGAGGAAATGGCTCACGATTTAACAGGCTTCTAACCTGGGTGCTTTTAGTTCTTAGTTCCAGCCAGGCATTCGGGATTTTCTCAAAAAATGGCAAAAACTGTTCGGCAAACTGGGTTACCGGTTCCAAAGCCAGGCTATCGCAATCATAGCCTGAGAAAAAATGCATCGCCTCAGTCGGTGTCTCCGTACACAGTTGTTTTATTTCATCCTGAAAATCTTCATAATTGACAAACAGCACATAGTTGGCTGATTGATACATCCCTTGTAAAAAACAGTATCGGCAATCGTATAAACAATTAAGCATGTGGGAAAAATAATAATTTTTGTTTGCCCCAATGCCATAACCTGAAGGTACGGCCATCGCAAAATGTTTGTATTTTTCTGCCAATATTAATGCCGGTTTTTGTTTTTGTAGTCTAAAATTTTGTGCTTTAGGATTAAAAACTTCGCCATACCGTCCACAGGTAATTCTTTTTGCTTGCGGAAAACGGGTAATAATCTCGATAACACGAGGATGTTGCAAAATCGCTTCTTCTATATAAATCGTTTCAATCATAAGCTATGTTTATTGCCGATAAAAAAGTATCGTAGCAGCGCATTTTATAGGAAAAGTCTTGTGATTGTTTACGCTGCCCTCATATAGGTTAAAATACTTTTAACCTCACCCACAGATAACGAACATGAATATACAAAAAATTGGTTTTATCGGCGGCGGCAATATGGCGTCCAGTCTGCTTAGCGGCTTGATTGCCAGCGGTCATTCTCCACAGCACCTTTGGGTCTCTGATATTAATCCGGAGACACTGAAAACGCTGGCAAAAAATCTTAATATTAATACGTCGGCAAGCAATGATGAGCTTATTAATGCCGTTGACGTCGTGGTACTGGCAGTTAAACCACAGACACTCGGCTCGGTAGCCAAAAGTTCAGCCACTTTAATTCAACAAAAAAAATCGCTGGTCGTTTCTATTGCTGCAGGTATTAGCCAACACAGCCTTAGTCAATGGCTAGGTGCAGATACCGCCATTGTTCGCTGCATGCCCAACACGCCTGCATTGGTGCTAACAGGCGCTACGGCACTCCATGCCAATGCTCAGGTAAATGCTGAACAACATGATTTGGCAGAAAATATCATGCGTTCTGTTGGTATTGCACTGTGGGTTAATGATGAAAGTGAATTAGATGCTGTCACCGCCGTTTCCGGTAGTGGCCCTGCATATTATTTTCTGCTCATGGAAGCGATGGAAAAAGCCGCTTTGGAATTGGGTTTAAACGAAGTGACTGCACGTTTGTTGGTTCAACAAACCGCATTGGGCGCAGCAAAAATAGCATTGGAATCATCAGAATCGCCTGAACAATTACGCAAACGCGTCACTTCACCAGGTGGTACCACGCAACAAGCCATAGAAACATTTGAGAAAGGCGGATTTACTAAACTGGTTTCAAAAGCATTACACGCGGCACGAGACCGCTCTATCGAAATGTCCAAACAATCGGAGAATAACTGATGGGTTCTAATTATATGAGCGATCCGATTATTTTTTTAATCGACACCCTGTTTTCTCTTTATATTCTGGCGGTATTAATACGATTTTTATTACAATGGTATGGCGGTGATTTTTATAATCCTATCTCCCAATTCTTGGTCAAAATAACTCATCCGCCTTTAAAAATCCTGCGTCGATTTGTGCCATCTATCGGAAAAATAGATACATCAGCGCTAATTCTTGTACTTGCCTTACAAATGCTTGCTGATTTTTCCATCCGGTTACTATTTAATGGCAGTATGATTAATATCGGAGCCTTGGCAATCATATCCATTACTCAGTTAATTTCGTTAATGATCAATGTATTGGTATTCGCTGTCTTTGCCAGAGCACTACTTAGCTGGATAAATCAGGGCTCTTTTAATGCCGCCGCGTCAATTTTGGCCACTCTGACAGAGCCTTTACTTAATATTATTCGCAAATTTATTCCTGACTTGGGCGGCATAGACTTATCACCGTTAGCGGCTTTATTATTGTTGCAACTGGCAAAAATGGTTATTTTGCCGCCCCTAAACGAATTAGCCAATTTAATTGGTTAAGCCTCAAATTTTTACGTTGCAAGGCAGGCTTTCAACTTAAAGCACCAACCTAAATTCCGTACTTGAAGCCATTGGTTTTTAGGTTTATGGTAGCGCTTAAAAATGATCTGTCTAAGTGATCGTATTACAAACCTGCAAAATCCGAAAATCGTATCCGTAAAGCAAAAAATTTTATATCGGCTACCTTTATTTTATAATTTTTAAATTGATTAACAATTATTAAAAACTATGCGAGTACGTATTTTTCGAACTATTATTTTTTTGGCCTGTTTGATTTCCTTACTGGGAAGTCAAACAATCTTGGCAAAAAAAATGTACCGATGGGTAGATGAAAAGGGTAATACTTATTTCTCCGATCAGGTACCGCCGGGACAAGCCAAACACAGCCGCGCCTCTCTGAGCAAAACCGGTAGGGTTCTTGAAATCACCGAAGAAGCAAAAACAACAGAGCAACTGGAACAGGATAAACGCCTGGAGGAGCTTAGAAAAGAGCAGGGAAAGCTTATTGCCAATCAAAAAACCTACGATAAGGCATTATTAAGCACGTTCCGCTCCAAAGAAGATATGCTTCTGGCAATGCAAGTAAAAACAGAATCGCTTAACAAGCAAAAAAATATTATTGAAGGTAATTTAAAGCGCTTTATCGAACAACTTAAAAAACAACAAAAAGAAGCGGGTGAATTCGAGCGTAATGCACAGCCGGTCCCCAAAAAACTACTTGATGAAATTGTATTAACCCAACACCGAATTAACTACACACAAAGCGCATTACAAAGCCACATTGAAAAACATAATCAAATCAAAAAAATTAATGAAGCAGATATCGCACGGTTTTTATTTCTAACCCAATCGACACAAGACAAGCCCCCCAGAGCAAAAATACCCAGCATTAAAGAAGCCAACGAACTGGGCCTGTTTTATTGCGAAAACGATCATCAATGCAGAAAAGCTTGGGAGATTGGGCGTATTTTTGTCAATTCCCACTCAACTACAGAAGCTGATGTTTATAATGAAGAATTGATCATGAATCGCCCTCCACCTACCGACTCAGATATTAGTTTGTCGCTATCCAAACTAGCCATTAATGAAGATGACTATCAACTTTTTCTCGACATCCGCTGCCGAGACTCGCTGGCTGGCAAACAATTATGTGCCAGCCAGAAAATCAAAGACATCCGTTCTTCATTTAGGGCTTATGTCAACGATGCTTTATCGCGCGATGCCCTTAGCAGTAAAGTACCGACACCCTGATTAGTAAAAAGCTCAAGTAATACAGCATGTTCTACTCGTCCATCGATAATATGAACACTGGTTACCCCCCCATTTAACGCATCAGTAGCGCAGCGGGTTTTAGGAATCATACCACCCGATATGGTGCCATCTTCAACCAAATCGTCAATATCCTTGATTGATAAACCTGTCAGTAGATTTCCCTCCTTATCCAGGATACCCGCGGTATTGGTTAATAACATCAATTTTTCAGCTTTTAATACTTCAGCAATCTTGCCGGCAACCAGATCAGCATTAATATTGTAAGATCGGCCATCATCACCAACACCGATGGGTGCAATAACAGGAATAAAATCACTGCGTCCTAGCATATCAACAACCGCAGGATCGATGCTGGTCACTTCGCCGACATAACCCAAATCAATTATTTCCGAAACATTTGCTTCCGGCGCCGACTTTTTCAGATGAATTTTTTTTGCTCTGATAAAATCACCGTCTTTACCGGTTAAACCCACGGCTTTACCACCATTCCTGTTAATTAAATTAACAATTTCCTTATTGACCAGGCCACCTAATACCATTTCAACTACATCCATAGTTTCGCTGTCGGTGATGCGCATACCATCAACAAAACCGGTTGTTTTCCCCAATCTCGCCAATAATTGGCCAATTTGAGGGCCGCCACCATGAACGACAATTGGATTCATACCAACCAACTTCATCAAGACAATATCCCTGGCAAAACTTTGTTTAAGCGCTTCGTCAACCATCGCATTACCGCCAAATTTAACCACGACGGTTTTGCCTTTAAAGCGCTGAATATAGGGTAGCGCCTCGATTAGCACATCAGCTATTTGGTGAGCGGTTCTTTTTTGCATCATTTTCTGGCTTTCCATTATTAAAAAGGGACTACTAACGTATTGCAGGACTGTTTGGAAGCAATACACAACAACTGGCTATCGCCCGTTATTGAAAAACTGCTCTTTCTACCCAATAGTTCGGGCAGTTTTTGTAACCAAATCATTTTAAAGACTTTTCAAATATTTATCTTTATACAGTCTGTCATTTTATAAAAATCATCCGAACTGTTGTCTACTCAGCGTTTAATAAAAAATACCGCCACCATGATGGACTCTTACTATCATTTATTACCGGTATTTTTGGGTTCTTTGATGAGGTCATCTGTATCCGTTACCAAATCTTTAAATTGATTTTTTTCACTGACCCGCTCATCAAACTCGAAAACACGGCCATCATTGACTATAGCTTTATCGTTATTGTGTACCTGAACCCGTTTAAATTTGATCAACGCGTTAATAATGACCCGGGTTTCAGTCAAGTTCACCGGATAACTGCCCAGTGGCTTACGTGTCATCATATCTTCAAAGGCAGTTAGAACCATGCTTAAATCTTGGGCTATTAACCCTGAAATTCGTAGATAGCCAATAAAAGAAGCGAGAATAATCAATAATAGAGAAATAAAGATGGCACTGGTCATGAGTATAATTTCGACTAAGTTTGCACCGCCGGGATAATAGTAATAAATATCCCAATTAGTGCCGGCAACCTTCATTTGTAAGCTTTCACTCTGCCAGGTATCGACTCGCTTTCCTGACGAACCTAACACCAGTTTCGCTTGCCTTAGCTCTATATATCCGTCGTTGACTGCCGCTGCCTCTATACTTTTATTAAAAAAATCATAGTTCAAACTCGCCAGAATCACACCAACGACCTGATTGTTGACCATAATTCTACGGGTTATCGCAAGATGTCGGTCCGCACCTGCATAACCCTGTATTCCGGGCGGCTGATTGTTAGTTAACGTTTCACGTACCATATCAAGATCAGCAAATCCCATACGGGGCGCGGTCTTTTCATCAAGCTGACTAACTCCGGGTAATAACAATCTGATTTTTAAGGCATCCGGAAAATACTTTTCAAGCTTTTCGGCTACCGTTATTAATAAAACAGGGTCAGCACTGGTAACGGCAGTCAAAACGTCCGGATCCTGAACCATTTTATTCAGTGTTCTGTTCAGCAGATCTATCTGCTCAGATAAAGTTAATGCTACAGCATTGACAACCGTAGCCGCAGCATCTCGCTCAACCTCAACGACCTTCGAGCCAGACCACCAATAAACACCGCCACCAACAATCAAAATCATCAATATCGCGAATGTCGTTAGCAAAACAAATACTCGCTTCATCACCCTACCCCATCAAAAAAATCAGCCTAAGAACGCATATAAAATAAGTTAAACAACTTGAAATACCGGCTTCATTGATCCCAAGCCCTTAATCGATACTCAGGAGAGCCTTGTCAAAAGATCAATTTGCCCAAGCGTTGTTATACACGTTATTTAATGTCGACCTGTATGACCAAAACCACCCTCACCCCTATCGGTCATCGTCGTAAAATCTGCTACCAGTTTAAAAGCGACTTGAACTACCGGCATGAATAATAATTGTGCAATCCTTTCGCCTGGTTGAACAATATAATCATTAATACCGTCATTGTGCAGAATTACGCCTATTTCACCAAGGTAATCTGAATCGATAATACCCAGGCCTTGTCCTACACGAACCTGACTATTCAGACAAAGTCCGCTTCTGCTTGCAACCACCGCGACTAATCCAGGATCCTGAATATTGACAGATAAACCTGTTCCAATCAATTGACTCATGCCCCCGGCAATCACTATTGCTTCTTCAATGCAGGCAACCAGATCAACTCCTGCAGAGCCTTCGGTTTTATAAGCAGGTATACCGTATTTTTCAAGCAAAGGGTTTACTATTTTAGTTTCGATTAGTCTTTTCATCTACTACATGTCATTAAAAAAAGGGTTATTATAACCCACTCTTTACGGAACACTATTAAGCTTAACGTTATTTAAAACCTCATAATTTGGTGATTTCAACGTAGCTGTTTGTAGAAAAAAACCGGTTAAAAATCACTGCAAAAAGTAGTAAATCCTGTCCGATTATTTTAGTCAAGCAATATGCCAAAAACTATAATAAGATAGCGCCAGTATTTACCACAAAAGAGCCATTACCATGCGTCGTTTTATTCTATTGAGTTTTCTTGCTTTTCCGGCATTTGCCATTGATGAGAAACCTCCGACTCTTGAAGCCGTACCAGAAACTCCAGAACTACCTCTGCCGGTACAAAGTGGAGAGACACTCGAACCTGATATTACCATTATTCGTAAAGGTAAAAAAACCATACAAGAATATCGCAGAGGCGGCAGACTTTATATGATTAAAGTAGTACCGGATATTGGCCCTCCTTATTATTTCATTGATAATGATGGTGATGGCAAAATGGATGTTCGAACTAATGAACTGGATAAAGGCAGTAACATTAATATGTGGAAAATCTTTGAATGGAATTAATCTGATCAGTGTCCGTTTATACGCCAATAAGCCACTCACAACTTGAACTATTCTTTAGTAACTACGCTCTCGGTGAAGTCATCAGTTTTGAGGGCATACAAGATGGCATTAACAATACCAATTATTTCGTAGAAACTACAAAGGGCCACTTTGTTTTAACCTTGTTTGAAACACTAACAGCCAATGAGTTAGCGCATTTTATGCGACTACTATCTCATCTTGTCAAACACAATATCCCCTGTCCGGAACATCAGTCAGACCGACAAGGCAAGGTATTGCATGAACTTAACAATAAACCGTCCGCAGTATTCAAGCGATTATCCGGGATGGCAATACTATCACCATCAATCGAACAATGTCAGCAAATTGGCAGGCATTTGGCCAAGGTACATCAGTGTACACAAGACTATATTTTCCCGGTAAAAAATAACAACGATCTGGACTGGTGTAAAACACTGTTGCATAGAATCGACGCCCGGTTATCGACTACAGACCGTGCCTTGATTAAAGACGAACTACTTTTTCAAGTCGCAAATAGTTCGGCAGATCTCCCTCAGGGCTTTATACATGCTGATTTATTCAGGGATAACGTCCTGTTCGTTAATAACCAACTCAGCGGCATACTGGATTTTTATAGTAGCTACACGGGAACACGATTATTTGATATTGCAATAACGGCTAATGACTGGTGCAGTGAAAACGGGAAGATTAATCCCGATAAACTAACCACCTTGCTCTCTGCCTATGAAAGCCTGAAACCGTTGGAAGTAATGGAAAGACGACATTGGCAAACCATGCTCAGAGCCGCCGCCTTACGTTTCTGGTTATCCCGATTGGAGCACCAAATTTATCCTCGCTCAGGTGACCTAATCCAGCAAAAAGACCCACTTGTTTTTCGACAACTACTACAGCAGCATCGGCAACAGCCTGTTAATTGACTAACCTGCGTCCACTCAAAATAATCAGCGTATTTCAGATAACAGCATTGCCGTCATGCTCTCGGCTTGTCGCAAATAACTGCCACCAAATAAATTCAGGTGGTTTAAAACATGATACAAATTGTAGAATGTTTTTCTAACGACATAACCGTCGTCTAACGGCCAAACAGCCTGATAGGCTGCATAAAAATCCTCACTAAAACCACCAAACAATCCCGTCATTGCCAGATCAGCTTCCCGGTCACCATAATAACAGGCAGGATCAAAAATAACCAGAACCCCCTGCTTATCAACAGCCGTATTACCTGCCCATAAATCGCCATGCAATAATGAAGGTTGTGGCTGATAATGTTCAAAAAATGCCGAAATATCGCAGCAAAGACGCTCACCATTGGCTTGCAGTCTGCCACCATAACCGTTATTTTTCGCCAGTTTTAATTGCAACCCCAATCGCTGTTCACGCCAAAAATCTGGCCAGTCATGGCTTTGACTATTAATTTGTAAGGTACTGCCAATGGTATTATTCCGATGCCAGCCAAAATATGGCTGTTGTTGCTGATGCATGAGCGCAAGTTGCTGCCCAAATAAACGCTCAGAGCCTTTATTCGAGCAGCCAAACTCAAGATATTCCAGTACCAAAAATGAATTCTCACCTGTTTTGCCGCAAACAACTGGCGCAGGAATACGAACTGATTGGGTTTTTGCCAGTTCCTGTAATCCTGCAAATTCGGCTTCAAACATGGCCAATAAATCAGCACCATTCAGCTTAATAAAATACGATCTATCTGCACCTTGCAATCGAAAAGCGGAATTGATGTCGCCACCAGAAAGCCTGTAAGCAGAGACAACGTTAAATGGCTGCCTGCTCACTGACTCAATCTGTTGAGAAATAGCTTGCCAATTCATCGATAAAAAATCCATAACCGTTAAGGTGATTTTCTGTGAATAATATACCCGACTTACCGGTTTTTTTATTCATGGATATCACCCAAGTTGACTAATTCGTAAGCGGCATTCGGGAATCAGTCAACCAGCGACTAATTCGCGAGCTTTCTTTTATAAATAATGGATGACAGAACCGACAACCCAATCATAATGGCACCGATCAGTCCCGTAATCACTTCAGGAATATGATGGGTCATGCTGATTAACATAATAGCGGCCAGTGAACCAATCGCATAATGAGCACCATGCTCCAAAAATACATATTCATCCAGAGTACCTTTACGTACCAGATACACTGTCAAACTTCTGACAAACATTGCGCCTATTGCCAAACCCAGCATAATAATAACAACATCTTGGGTAATCGCAAATGCACCGATAACGCCATCAAATGAAAACGAGGCATCCAATACTTCAAGATATAAAAAGCTCATCACGCTGCCTTTTTTAATGACTTCCGAAACTTCTTCGCCTTCTTCTTCGTCTTCAAATAAAGTTGCCAAACTATCAACGATAACATATAAAATAACGCCTGAAATACCGGCAACCAAGGCATCCAGGCGAATCGCATCGGGCAACCAGTTTTGGGTAATTAACAGCACGCCCAATGCCAGAATGATTTCAATCGACTCAAGCTTGCCAAATGATGCCATTTTTTTTTCTATATACCCCAGCCAATGCAATTCCCTGTTTTCATCAAAAATAAACGAGAAAAAGACCATTAACAAAAACATCCCGCCAAATGCGGCAATTTGTACATGCGATTCATTTAAATGCTGCGCATAAGTGACAGGATCGTGCAGCGCCATATCGGCTACGCCAAAAAAACCAAGTCCTGTAGCGACGGCAACAATTAAAATGGGAAACAGTAAGCGCATGCCAAACACGGCAATTAAAATCCCCCATGTTAAAAAGTACTGTTGCCAACGCTCATCCATGCGCTTTAATATCGAAGCGTTCACAACGGCGTTATCAAATGATAAACTCACTTCAAGAACTCCCAGAATAAGAGCGATTAACGCGCCCATTATTCCACCCCAATAAACTGCTATAGCCAGACAAATGGCTGTTACGATAAAAGAAAGACGAAAATACTGCATAAAATACCTTTTGATTAGTGTTTTTGTTCTGCAACTATAAGACTATTTAACTGAAAATCAACCTAATGAATGATAACGACGCTTTTATTTACGCCACCCTGCAATTGATTGATGCCGGACGCTTTATTGACAGTAAAGGCTGGGTTCCGGCAACCAGTGGTAATTTTTCCGCGCGATTGCCTAACGGGACTATTGCGATTACCGTTTCCGGCAGACATAAAGGCCAGTTAAAACCTGAAGATATTATGCAAATTGATACCGAGGCCAATTCTTTGGACGGGAAAAAACCGTCGGCAGAAACGGTACTGCATACCACCTTATATAAACGTTTTCCAGAAATCCAGTCAATATTGCACCCGCATTCTCTGAATGCTACCCTGATTTCAAGAATTTTTACATCTGAAATCGTCCTGGAAGATTATGAACTATTAAAAGCGCTGCGTGGTATTACCACACATGAATCCCGATTTGTAGTGCCGATTTTCCCTAACGACCAAAACATACCTCGCCTGGCAGAGCTTGTAGAGCATTACCTGGATAGCCACGGAGACTGCCAGGCCTATATCATTGCCGGACATGGACTTTATACCTGGGGAAATTCGGTACAAGAAACGCTTCGTCATCTTGAGGCGCTGGACTTTTTATTTGATTGTGAACTACGACTACATGGAGTCAAAAACTGATGAGCGCATTAACTATTTATCCTGATAACCAGCCCCAATACGGCGAACAATACACCGACTTTAACTCTATCCAAAAACAACTTGGCAATATAGGTGTGCAATTTGAACGCTGGGAAGCCAAGTTTACACTACCTGACGCTGCCGATCAGAAGTCCATACTTGAAGCTTACGCTGATTCCATAGACAAATTAAAACATCAGTGCAGCTTCCAATCCGTAGATGTAATGAAGCTAACGCCGGATCACCCGGAAAAAATTGCCTTTCGAGAAAAATTTCTGCCCGAACACATCCATGACGACTTTGAAGTGCGTTTTTTTGTCGAAGGCCGTGGACTATTTTATTTACACAGCGAAGATAAAGTCTATGCCGTATTGTGCGAACAAGGTGATTTAATTAGCGTACCTGCCAATACCACTCACTGGTTTGATATGGGTGAAAATCCTCGATTTACCTGTATACGCCTGTTCACCACAGCCGATGGCTGGGTAGCCAATTTTACCGGTAGCGAAATCGCCAAAACATTCCCGACATTTGACGAATACGTTGCCGAACTCTTATGATTAAAGCCATCATCACCGATATTGAAGGCACAACCTCATCATTGGCTTTTGTCAAAGAAGTACTGTTTCCTTATGCACGGGCAAACCTGGCTGATTATATCCACCGTCATGCACAAGAGCCAAAGGTTAAAGCATTGCTGGCAGATTCTTGCCGGGAAGCAGGTACAGAACTTGATACCGGACAGATAATTGCACAGCTTATACAATGGCTCGATGAAGATAAAAAAGTAACGCCATTAAAATCGTTGCAAGGTTTAATCTGGGAAGCAGGTTATCAAAAAGGTGATTTCAAAGGCCATATTTATCAGGATGCCGCAGCTTGCCTCAAGATATGGAAAGCCAAGGGACTAAATTTATACATCTATTCATCCGGCTCCGTGCAGGCGCAAAAACTATTATTTGCGCATACTGAATATGGCGATTTAACACCCTTGTTTTCGGATTACTTTGATACCCATATTGGTGGTAAGAAAGAAACGAAATCCTATGAAAAAATAGCCCAGCAGATAGGTATTTCGACAAATCAGCTATTATTTTTATCGGATATCAAAGAAGAGTTGGATGCTGCCAAAGCCGCCGGCTTTCAAACTTTATGGTTAACCAGAGACAGCACTCCTGATCCACAAGCCGAACACAGGCAGATAGGCAGTTTTGATTGTGTAGTTTTGGAAGATTAAATTATCATATGAGTTATAGCCAGTAGAATAAACAGGCTGGTGTGATGTAAATTGGGATACAGAAAGCCAATAGATAAGATATTCCAAATTATACTTTTTTAATGCCGATTACTTACTGCTAACGGTTTTTACAAAAAATACGATGGCTAATAATTGGAAAGTCATATCTACCATCAACTTAATCCCTATCAATGTCGTAATTTATTTTTACTCGTTGCGAGGTACCCGCTTGGGTTTCAATATTTATGGCCTCGGTAATTTTATATTTTGATACCATGCCTCCCTGTTTGTTAAACAAACCTACCTTGGCGCCCACATAAAATTTTGGGGTCAGATATTGACCAACAGCAACCAAGGTATCCTGTAGTGTCTTGCCTTCTTGAACTTCAAACTCATCTATCCCCAGCTTATCGGTAATCCAGGCAGCCTTCCCGCCACCGTAGGATATTGCCGCTGCAGCCAGCATATTCCCTTCTGACTGGCTTACCTGATTTAATGGCCCACCGGTAACCAAATAAGCCAGTGCTTCCGATTCCGGTAATACGGGCTCTGAAGATATTCGGGTTTGCGGCGCTTTCAGTGAACCGGTCAATTCAAGAATGGCAGTCACTGTTTTACTTTTAGACACACGAATGGCTTCTACATCCAGCCAGGGATTATCAACAGGACCGTTAAATATAAAGCGGCCCTTGCGTACGGTAAGATCCTGCCCATAACTTTTGTACCGGCCTTTAACCATATCAACATTACCGCGCATGGCCATTTTCTCGCCAGCCGTTACAATATTTAAATTACCGGTCAGGTTGGTTACCAGTCCCTGTCCGGAAAAACTGACCTGCTTGCCAAGATCAACAGCTATATTGGTATCAATACGGATAGCGACAGGTACATTTCCTTCAACTATTTTTTGCCCGAGTATAATTTCATCCGGACTGACTTTTACGGCATTTTCAGGAATATCCTCCAGCAACATGACTGCTTTTTGTACTTTTAATTTCCCGCTAACCATCCCTTGTCCATCAGCAAATACCAGTTTTAAATCCGGCGAAACAGCTATTTGCGCTTCAGGCAACTTGGCAACCTCAAATTTTTCACCTTTCAGTATTAGCTCAACAAGACTGCCTGCTTGCGCCTGCAAATTTGCAAAACCATCAAGATTAATTAAGCCTTCACCCGACTTTGCCGTACCGGTTATCTGCATGCGGTCACTGCTTTCACCCGATGCCAATACCTCAAGTTTAACGTCACGAAGGCTGATACCTAAATCATCAACATCGGCACCGCCCTCTGTAAAACTTATTGCGCCACTGGCTCCCGGTTTGTTCAATGTGCCTTGTAAAGCCAAATCTGCATTCAGTTGTCCTTTAATATTCGATAACTGGAGTACAAAAGGATTCAGTAATGCAAATTCATGCATTGATGCCGTTATGTGACCGGACAAAGCTTGCGTCTTGCCGGTATCAATTTGTACTTGGGCTCGTAAATAATCCTGACCGACCAGCTTCATATCGATATCTGCCGATACCTTATCACCATTAATAATCCCTGATAGAGATGATGCACCTAAGGGAATTTTTGTTACCGCGCCACGGGGGCCTGATAAAATCGTCATCGGCGGACTATCGATTCGATAATTTCCGGAAAGCAGTCCTTCTTGCTGCTGTAGATCTGCATTGATATTAACCAGGCCGTTTAACTGCAATTGTTCAGATGAATTGGCTGACGTTAGTAACGCAGGTAATACAGAACCGTTAATTTGAATGCGATTGACTGGCCCGCCTGAGGCAATCGCATGAAGATTAATATCACGAAGACCAATCTCCTGCCCGGTAATATCAACAAATCCATTGGCAAGGTCTATCTGGCCCGATATAAGTGGTTTTTTTACAGACCCTTTCACGCTTAAATCTGCGGTTAATAAGCCTTTAGTCCCTGATAATTGTGGAACAAACGCTTCCAACAGGGCAAATTCACGTAGTGATGCTGATATCTGACCACTAACAGACTGACTTTTACCGGTATCCACTTGTAACTGACTACGTACATAATCCTGGCCTGCCAGCGCCAAATCAATATCTGCGGAAACAATATCATTTTTAAGTTTTCCTGACAGCCTCGATACATTTAATGCGAGTTCTTTACCTTGAAATAAAAGCAGGGACGGTGACAGTTCAAGTTGATAATCACCGGTCAACAAACCTTTTTGTTTTTGTATTTCCGTATTGGCATTAATTGTGCCATTTAGCTGTATCTGCTCAGGTAAATAAGCCTTCATTAGCGTCGTAGGTAATGCCATGGCTTTAAGAGCAAGTTTAAGATCGCCGTTACCGGGATAACTTCCATGCGTACAAAGTGAAGCAGTTTTTTGAATCAGGCAGGCTTCATCAAAAACCACATCAAGTCCTGAAGGACTTTGAGTCATATTAACAACCAGATTTTTTTTCAGTCGCCAAGAACCTAAATCCCGGGGATTTAAATCCAGCTTTGAAAAGTCACCATGCCAGTTACCCGCTTTAAGACTCCCGGTTAATACTGTCGATAATGTTCCGTCGACAGAGTTAATATCCGCTTTAAAACTATGCTGTAACTGTGTACCCAAACCATCAAGCCGAACTGAACTAATCTGCACTGCACCACTTTTTATGGCACTTGCTGACAACAGAATTTTCGACGTTTTTTGCGGTTCCTGAGAATAATCAATATTGATGGCTAGCTCCCCTGCACTGTGCTCAGCGAAACGCAAGCGCTTGCCCTGAGCCTGAAATTTTACATTCGGGTTATGCCATACCCCCTGAAATTGCCCATCACCTTTCAGACTACCACCGAGAGTTGGCCACAACGCCTGTAAATCCGGAGTATCAATAGACAGTTCAAGCTTTGCCTGCTCTTGCCCCATGGTGCCGTTGACAGCAATTTTATTGGTACCTGAATTAATGTGTAACGCATCAACCTTGAGCACATCACCATTTATAACTAAATTGCCATTTGCGCTAACCGGCTTGCCACGTAATTGCCCCGACAGCTTGTTTATAGTGGCGTCAATTTGTAACGCCTTGGCATCCAATTGACCTTTAACATGACTATTGAAAGTCAGGTTTCCGGGCAATTCGGGAAGTAATATTGCCGGATTAAAATCCTGTCCCGTTGCAAGTAAATCAAAAAAGGGCGAATCCTGCCAGGAGACATCGCCACTGATTTGAAATAATCCGGTCTTTGATTGTAGTGCCAATTTTTCAATGGCAAGAGCAGTCTGGCTACCTTTACCCTTAAATGACACACTGGCCTCAGGTAAATACTGCTGGGTTAATTGCCCATTTAAGATCACCTGGTAATCGCCAAGCAAACCCTCCAACTCAACACTACCCTGTTCACTTTTTATCTGGGGTTCAGGACCGGTAATTGGCCAGGCAACTTTACTCCAATCGGCACGCGCAGCTATTTGCGGTCTGGTTTGCAAATCATCCAAATGACCTTTTAAAGTCACTTTAAAAGGCGAGGATAACCGGTTGTCGAACAAAAGCTTGTTAATGTCACCAGTAATCGTTGTTGAACCTTGCCATAAGCCGTTTTGCTGAGCATTAACCTGCCAATCAGACGTTATGCCAAAAGGAAAACCTTTACCTAACGTCATCTGCCCTTTTACTGTTGCCGCAATAGCTTGTGCATTAACAGTCAGTGCACTGATTTTAAGCTGATCACCTTCAGTCGCCAGCGCTAGCTGGAACTTTTCAAGTTTTTGCACAGCATCATTTTGATGAAACTGCATATCCGTGAGCAGAAAATTATCGACAATAATCTGTACCGGTATCAGCCATTTGGCATTCAAATCAAAAGTACTTTTTTCTTGCGGCTCTTTTGTTCCGGTAACACTCACATTTACATCAGTAACTACTACATCAATAATTTTTAAAGTACCCGAAAAAAGTTGGACAGGTTGCCAGGCAAAAACAAAATTATCAATAGCGACTGTTTCCGTAGCACTCTGATAATTAAAACCGGTCAACGACACACGATCCAGCAACCGGCCTGCTATTGTTGTAACTGAAACCTGTGCAGGCAAAACCAGAAAAACCTTTCGTAATAGCCAGTTGGTACCAGCTTCACTACTCATCAAGCCCAATAAGCCAACAGGAACAACCAGTACTATCCAGATAATCATCAAGAGAGCCAAGCGCTTTTTCATATTCTTGCACCTGCCGCAAAATGGATCTGAAAGGAAGAATTCGATTCATTCATGGGCATGGCAAAATCAACCCGAACCGGGCCAAAGGGCGAATACCAGCGCACACCGATGCCTACACCGGTTTTTAACACGATATTACCCAGATTAAAGGCATCACCACTATCGACAAAAGCAGAAACCCCCCAGTCATCAAAAACAGCCTTTTCATATTCAAGGCTGAGTACCGTTAAAAACTTGCCACCAATGACATACCCCTGACTATCCTTTGGCCCCAGTTCTTTATAACCATATCCGCGAATACTGTTAATACCACCGGCATAAAACCGATAGGTTGTCGGCAATTTATCAAACTGATCAACCAGTGTTGCACCCAATTCTGTTCGTCCAATAAACGTGCTACGCCAGGGTAACGGGTACATCCATACCGCAGACAAATCGCCTTGAAAAAAGCTGACCTCGGACAATGGATTTTTATAACTGCCACTGACATCAAACTTTGC
Source organism: Methylobacter psychrophilus (assembly GCF_025583945.1). Classification (GTDB taxonomy): domain Bacteria; phylum Pseudomonadota; class Gammaproteobacteria; order Methylococcales; family Methylomonadaceae; genus Methylobacter_C; species Methylobacter_C psychrophilus. The sequence continues at coordinate 9,002 of NZ_JAOEGU010000021.1, read as the reverse complement.
CCGATAACCTTTATTTGGACGTAACAAATTATTCGAGACCGACTTAAGCCAACTACCACCGGGGACCAATAATAGTGTCTGGGTTGCTGTTGTCCCTATCGTAAAGTCTTCATAATCAAGATCGAGAAAAAGCGTCTGCTTCCAGCCACTGTCCAGAGCATTTTTTAAACGCCCCGAGATTATCACTGAAGCTGTCTTGAAACTGGAAGTATCTTCACGCTTGAGTCCGCCGCCAAAGCTGAAAAAATCGCTGACCGGATCATTTAAAGGTACATTATATTCTACGCTGGCAGTCGATAATACTGGTGAAAGGTCAAACTCTGAGGTAAGAAAATGGCCTTTACGATTCAAGCGTCGATTAATATACGACGCACTCAACAACGGGCCGATGTCGGTATCAAAACCGACTCCAAATGAATAATGATGCTTCTTTTTAGGCTGCAGGTTAATGGTAACCGGCACTTGTCCATCAATAGTGTCAGTATCGGGATCTATGTCTACCATCTCAAAATAACCGGTTTTCGACAGATTGTTATGAGTTTTAGCCAATTGTTCGCTGGTGTAAAATTCTCCGCTTTTTATCGAAATGTATTTTTCTACAAACTCAGGATTCAAAATATCCTGTTTAATGACAATCTTGCCAAAAGCCATGCGTTGTCCAGCGTCAAATACTAACTTGATTTGCGCTTGATTGAGCTGTTTATCAATGATCAATTTTTTTTCTGTAAACGTCCCTTTCAAATAGCCTTTTTCCAGGGCCAATGCCTCAATACGACTTTTCATCTTTTCGTATTGGCTATGATCAAGAGGACTCCCTGTTATTTTAACAAGTTTATCCCGCAATTTTTGAAACTCAGGGGCGTCATGGGCAGCGCCATTAATAATGACATCAACATCAGCAATATAAACCTGTGGACCTGGATCTATAGTAAAATCAGCAGTCCAACACGCTTCACCAAAAGCCAATGATTTTTTAACTACCGCATGGTAATAACCTAATGCCCGTAACCCTTGATCAATTTCTTGGTTGGCTTTGACATATAAGCGACGTATTTTCCATTCCGGTGCCTCGCACTTTTCCTTTTCCATGGACAACATAAGGCGAACATTATCGTTAACGTTACCTTTAAGCCCCGAAATATTTACTTCTGCAAAAATAGCAGGTGCGATAAAACTTAGCACCATTAATAATGGTGCTATTCTCATTGATCTTGAAATTTTCCACATTAAATATTGTATGACGTATTGTTTTTTATATTTCCAACGCCAACTATACCCTGCTTTTTGATCAGCAAGGAAAGGTAAGTAGACGATTGCCGTGCAAGTGGCTAAATTGTTACCGATAAGAAAGACATTTTTATAGGCACCGTTTGCTATGTACAGATTTTCAGATAAATAATTTCGATATTAACGGATACCATCCCTTGAAGGGATGGTATCCGTAAGAGCTTACTGCGACGTTTATTGGAAATTTAATTTCTGAAAGACTATAGCAACAAGGTTTACAGAGTAAATCACAACCCATCTAAAGAGCATTTATTTTCAGATAAAAACAATAATACCAAAAGAAGGTCATGCAATTTGATTTACATAATGCTTAAGCCTTATATTTTTATAAAAAATAAGCATGTACATAAAAACTGACATCAACCCGGTAATATCAGTCTTATCGTTTAAAATTTGTCTCAACAATCAAGGTAGCTTTGCCAATGAGTTTTAACAAAAAATTTATTCAATTTCTTAATAAATTGCCAATCAACCTGGCTTTAATAGCTTTTATGGCTTTTTGTATTTCTAAAAACAGCTGTGGAGAACCCTCTCTTGCAAATACCTTGGCAGCCCTAAAACCGGGTATCGTCGCAGTGGGAACCTATATGCCAAAACGCAATCCCAAGGCAGTTTTTCTGGCTACGGGGTTTGCAGTAGGTGACGGCAGCCTGATTGTTACCAACGCACATGTCGTTCCAGACAAGATTGACAATGAGCATATGGAACAACTAGCGGTTTTTTATCATAAAGATAATAACGATAAAGCTATCACGGCAGTAGCGATAGCGATGGATAAAGAACATGATCTGGCAATTTTAAAAATTACTGAAGAGCGCTTGTCGCCTCTTAAATTAGGCTCCGTGTCATCAGTGCGCGAAGGACAATTGTATGCTTTTACCGGTTTTCCTATCGGTATGGTTTTAGGGCTTTATCCGGTTACTCATCGAGGCATAGTTTCGGCAATCACCCCCAATGTGATACCGATGATCAGAGCAGAACAGATCAATGCAAAAATACTCAAACGACTGCAAGATCCGTACAATGTCTTTCAGTTAGATGCAACGGCTTATCCTGGAAATAGTGGCAGTCCTCTTTATGATCCTGATACGGGACTCGTTATAGGCGTCATTAATAAGGTTTTCGTACAGGAAAGCAAAGAAAACGTCTTATCAAAGCCTAGTGGAATTTCTTATGCAATACCTGTTAACCACGTTGAAAGTCTTCTTAAAAAAGCGCTTTAGTGACCAAAGCTAATGTCTTGTCCGTACTTCATTTCATAAATACCGAGAATAAAAAATGAGGTTACGTTATAGATAACATCTCTTTGATGGATGTTATCTATCCGGACTGACAATGATAGCCTGATTTGGTAAAGCAAGACTTACAAAACAACCCGGTTCACATCAAAAAACAATAAATTATTTTCGTTCAAACAAGTTATAGACAAAAAAACCCAAATAAATTGTCACCACCAGTATAACCGGCTCCAATGACAATAAGCCAAGTCCGGTAACAGCAGGGCCGGGGCAATAACCGCTCATACCCCAGCCAATGCCAAAAATGACGGTACCGAATACCAGTGATTTATCAACCGACAATTTTTTTGAAAGGTGAAAACTCTCTGCCAATAATGGAGCTGGGCGTTTAAGAATCCATCGGAAAGAAATAAAAGCAACAGCCAATGCACCCACCATGACAAATATAAGACTGGGATCCCAGTTACCGGTAATATCAAGAAAATTGATTATTTTATTTGGATTAATCATCTGTGCAAGTGACAGGCCTATACCGAATAGTATGCCGCAGAGTAAAGCGATTAGATTTTGCTTCATAGGGTAAGCTCCAAGCTATGACGAATAATATAAACCGTTATCATGCCTGTCATCATAAAGGTCAGTGTGGCGATTAATGAACGAATCGATAAATTGGCAATACCACAAATACCGTGTCCACTCGTACAACCTCCGCTCATACGCGTACCAATACCAATCAGAATACCACCTACCCCCAATAAAAACAGCGGATAATTTTGGCGGGGTACATTAAAATCAGGCATCACCAGTTGAAAAATAACAGCGCCAAGAATCAGTCCGAACAAAAAAATCAATCGCCACATCCGATCGTTTTTTGGCGCAAAAAAGACACCGTTCATGATACCGCTAATTCCCCCTATACGGCCATTAAAGAGTAAAAGTAAAGTAACGCTGATGCCAATCAATGCACCGCCGCCTAATGCCGAAAAAGGCGTAAAATTTTCCATGACTATCTCAAAGTAAAAGTTAATATCAAGTCTGCCAGGTCGTTAAGTTTACAACCGGCAATAAAAACAATATTAGCATAACCTACTATACTTATTGAAATTTATCTTGTCCACTCCTGCCCTGCCTTGTATTTAAGACCCTATGTTATAAACTCAGGCCTGTTTGGTTACAGCTATACCTCAAGTAAATTGTCGACTATTTAAGCGAAAAGGCTAATTCTATCTGATAACCATAAAATCAAGAATTCTAAAAAAAGGTGTATCCGGCTACAATAGCTCCATTTAAACTCAGACCAGAAGTTAAAAATGGACGTCATCCAACGTATTGCCGAAGAATTATCTGTTAATAGCAAACAAGTCAAAGCAGCCGTTGCGTTGCTTGATGAAGGCGCTACCGTGCCTTTTATTTCCCGCTATCGAAAGGAAATTACCGGGGGACTCGATGATACTCAGTTAAGGCAACTGGAGGAACGTTTACGTTATTTACGCGAACTCAACGAACGGCGCAAATCTATTCTCGCCAGTATTAGCTCGCAAGATAAACTGACACCTGAACTGGAAAAGGCCATTACCGAGGCTGATACCAAAACACTGTTGGAAGATTTATATTTGCCCTACAAACCCAAACGCCGCACCAAAGCACAAATCGCCCGTGAAGCAGGGCTTGAGCCGCTGGCTGATGCCATTCTTAACGACCGTAACCTGATTCCGGAAGACATCGCTATCGCTTATATTGATCCCGACAAAGGGATAACGGAGACTGCTGCCGCTCTGGATGGCGCAAGACAAATCATTATGGAACGCATTTCTGAAAATGCCGAATTATTGGCTGAACTACGCGAACGGGTCTGGCAAAAAGGACTTGTTCACGCCACCGTCGTTACGGGTAAAGAACAGGCTGCCGAAAAATTTAAGGATTATTTCGATTATCAGGAAGCTATCAATAAAATTCCTTCGCACCGGGCATTGGCTTTATTCCGGGGACGTAATGAAGACTTATTGTCACTAACGCTCAAACCCGGTGCAGAAGATAAAGAAGAGCATACACTTTGCGCCCAGTTTGTTGCCAAACATCTTGCGATTAAGGACACATCAAAACCGGCTGATGCCTGGCTGGCAGAAACGGCCCGCTTTGCCTGGAAAGTTAAACTATTTACCCGCATTGATCTGGATTTAAAGCTCAGACTCCGTGAAGCCGCTGAACTGGAAGCTATTCGCGTTTTTGCCAGTAATTTAAGAGACTTGTTGTTGGCTGCCCCTGCCGGCCCCAAAGCCACGATGGGACTTGATCCAGGCATACGTACCGGTGTTAAGGTTGCCATTGTTGATCCTACCGGAAAAGTGCTAGCCACCGAGACTATTTACCCACACCCGCCACGTAAAGATTGGGATGGAGCAATGGCAACCCTGGCAAAACTGATCCAAAAATACCGTGTTGATCTGGTTAGTATCGGTAATGGTACGGGTTCAAGAGAGACGGATCAACTGGTTGCGGATGTTATGAAACAGCATAGTCAACTTAAGTTTACCAAAATAACCGTTTCAGAAGCCGGTGCCTCGGTTTATTCAGCCTCCGAACTTGCTGCCAAAGAATTTCCCAATATGGATGTGTCACTGCGTGGTGCAGTTTCTATTGCCAGACGCTTGCAGGATCCGCTGGCAGAACTGGTTAAAATTGATCCAAAATCCATCGGTGTTGGTCAGTATCAGCATGATGTCAATCAGTTTCAATTAGCCAGAGGGCTTGATGTTGTCGTTGAGGATTGTGTTAATGCCGTCGGTGTCGATGTCAACACAGCCTCCATCGCTTTGTTAAAACAGGTCTCCGGTTTGTCAGCCAGTGTGAGTGAAAATATCGTGGCTTTTCGCGATGAAAACGGCCCTTTTATTAACCGCAAGCAATTGAAAAAAGTACCCCGACTGGGCGATAAAGCTTATGAACAAGCCGCAGGATTTCTGCGTGTCATGAATGGGGATAACCCGCTGGATGCCTCTTCAGTCCATCCCGAAGCCTATCCGGTTGTTGAAGCCATCATAGCTGGTACGGGTAAATCTATCCGTGACCTTATTGGCCAAAGCGGTTTTTTACGCACACTAAATCCTGCAAACTATACCAATGAGCATTTCGGTCTACCGACTGTTACTGATATTCTACAAGAACTGGAAAAGCCGGGACGCGATCCACGGCCGGAATTTAAAAGCGTAGAATTTAAAGCCGGTATCGAGAAAATGTCCGATCTTAAACCGGGTATGAGACTGGATGGAGTAGTGACCAATGTCGCTAACTTTGGAGCCTTTGTTGATATTGGCGTACATCAGGATGGCTTGGTACATATCTCTCACTTATCAGATACTTTTATCAAGGATCCCAGAGAGGCCGTAAAAACCGGTGATATGGTGAAAGTTAAAGTACTGGAAGTGGATATCGAACGCAAGCGTATCTCCTTATCCATGAAAACCAATACCGATACCGTTGAAGCCAGACCTGAACGAAATAACCAAAAACCGGTTAATAAACCCCGACAACAAGTGCCAGCGCAAAATTTAATGGCTAATGCCTTTGCAAAAGCATTTAAAAAGTAAATAACAATAGCTCTGCTAGAGCTTGAATCTTATTAACATACCCGCAGGATTTGATATGATTAAATTCAATCACTTTTACATTTTTCTTCCTTTCATCTCCCTGTTTATGGCCCATATGCCAATAGCTCAGGCAGATAGCCCGCAACAAAGCTATAGCAATCAAGCTGATGCCAGCTTACAGCAATCAAGCTATGGTGAAAAAATCGGTAATAAAGCACTAAATGCCTTTGCCAATTTAGCTACCAGCCCATTGGAAATACCCAAAGATATCATTAACACCATAAATCAAAGCAATTTTTTTTATGGTGTATTTGGCGGGTTTACAAAAGGTCTGGTTAACACCTTGGGACGAGCAGGTTGCGGCATTGCTGATTTAATAACATTGCCAATACCGACCCAACCGATTGCACACCCGGTTTATATTTGGGATGATTTTGATATGGATACAACTTACGGTGAAGTATTGCGTCTCGATAACACAAAAAAAACAGATCAATCGATTATAGAACCCCCTATAACACAGGCAACTCCAACCCCAACACCTGTAGCGACAACACCAAAGACCGCTATAGTTGATCGTTCAAATCAGTACAACCAACAAACCAATAAAAAGCTGGATACGCTATTTAATAATAAAATGCAGAAATAACCCCGGTGCAACTCGAATCGTGTTGGTAATTAAAGAACAGATAATAGAAAGTCTTTGGTTTATAGACACCTTGGTTGATTAAGCTACATTATTCCCTTTAGGCGTGCCGTGTACGCCTTGAAAACCAAGACACACAACGCCCTTTCTGCTTAACTAATTCCAGGACTCTATAACACTAATATGACCGTGTTTATTTTGGAGGTGGCGAAGTAATGAGTAGCAGCATTTTTACCCGACCATCCACTTTTTGTTTACCCACATAACCTATAGATCCAGGGGTTGATGCCACAAAACGCAAGATGGCTTCTTCAGAAGCCATTACCTTAGGAGGACTAATACCGTTAAAATATTGAATATTCCAATAATCGTCCTGCTCTTCCGGTAACATTGAGAAAAGAGCTAATGAAAAGCTGCGTCGCAAGGGATCATTGACTGGCAAATTTAATGGAACCCAACGATTTCCTTCCATGTCCATTTGACTTTTACGCAGATAAATGAGGCCTAATGCATCAAATGAAAGTGTATTAAGCGGGTTACTTACAGCGGTTATTACCGCGATAGGTTCCACAGCGCCTACCGGAAACCAGGCACTCAATATAGTAACAAGTAGCGCGTAGGCGATGCACATGTTCATCAAAACAGTATGGCAAACGACGCTGAGAAGCCGTCGGGCGCTAGTGTTTCATTATGCGAGCCCAGCTGATAGTCTAATTTCCAAATAATCGGAGGCAAAGGTCTATAAGCCAATCCTAACAATCCGACTTGTCCTGTTTTATTCTGTATTTGTTCAAAAAATTCATAACGCCCCACTATAAACCAATGTTGGCTTATAGGAGCTACGCTTTGGACAAAACCTTGCCCAGTGCTTGGAATATTGGCATGATCACTGGTGCGGTAAACTAATTCACTACTAAGCTCAAATTTCTTATAAGACCACGCAACATCAAGTCCGGCCAAATAATAACGGGTAGACTGTAAATCATGCAGAACAAAATCAGCAGCAGAAGCGCCGATCTGCAACGTGTCATTCAAGAAGTAACGTAAATGTGCCCCCAGTGCATTGTCAAAAGAGTTTTTTGATCGGTGCGGATCAATGTTATCAGTGACATCACCATAAACACTATATTCAAATTGACGATTAACAACATTAACAGAGCCATGCAACATGAGGCCTGAGGCATGGGTGGAGAATAAATTTTGAGTCGCAACCGGGCGAAAGGTAGTCCAAACCAATGGAGCTGCATGAATCAGGTTCCATTCGCCGACAGGAGTAAGAAACTTTCCCAGTCGCACAGTCAGATTATTATTCACCAAGCTGTCGAGATAAAACCGTTCAAAATCGAATTGGGCATTCTGTACACCCAACGATTGATGGCTACCTGCACTCAGTAACTCGCCCGCTTCCAATTCCGAAAAAAAATGCAGTCGTGAGCCATTATCCCAGGTCAGAAACAAACTAAGATCGCTCACCTCGAAACTCCAGGGAGCTGATCGTGGTACGTTGATTTGTGTACTGGCATAACCACCAACACGTAATCCGGTTTCACCCACCGAATAGCCAGTACCCAGCCGATAACCGCCATCGACTTCATTAGCGACTGCTGTTATTGGTATCAATACCATCGACAACGCAGCCACCAATAAATTAAAAAGGGTAAAGACACGCATAAGTTACTAAGTCAGGGTAATATTTTTCAGGAAATTCATCGAAGCAAAAATAAATATCGATGATATAAGAAACTTACAGGCTATTCAGTGTAATAGTTATTCATAGCACACTGCCAATCTGAATTAATTCACGACGTAAGGCAGTACGCAGAAAATACCCGCCCAGAATCCGCCTAGTTCCCACGCTCCGCAGTCACTGCCATTAAGTTAAGAAATAAGGAATCAAAAAACATGTTTTTTGACTCCCCATTATATAGTGACTGCTGGAGTACAAACCTAGGTTTGTACTCCATGTAAAAGGTATTTCAACGCTTAACTTAATGGCAGTGACGCCGGAGCGTCGAAACGATAGGGTGGGGGTTATTTATTGCGAGTTACCTAACAATACCTTCGTCAAAATTTAAGCCGCTCTCGCATGAATCCTGCCAATTTCTGCGGCTTGGAAGATACGGTCGTCGATTAAAAATGTGTCATCATTTTTGTCCAGCGAATTAATAATCCGCTGCGTGTATTTTCGGGCTCTGAAGATGGTTTTCAAATCCAGCATACTGCCCTTGTTGGTTCCCTCTATTT
>NZ_JAOEGU010000020.1 GCF_025583945.1 Methylobacter psychrophilus | reverse complement strand
ATCTACACGGCTACTCTCGTCGGCAGCGTCAGAGGTGTATAAGGGACAGATTTAGCCACGTAATAGACTCCAGGCGGCCCAATCTTTTTAAATAAGCCGAGCTGTTGGTTAAGTAATCCTGGTCAGTCACTGAGCCATTTTGTAGCAATACCGGCAAAGGCTTGCCGGGGGCAATATTCATTTCACCACGAATACGACGCACACCCAAAATAAAGCTCATTACCCAATTGATTTCAGCGACCGCGTTATTATCAATGCGTGCTTCATCAGCGACAGGATAAGGTTGTAGCATGATGGATTCAGCGTTCGCCGCGCCAGTTCCCGACTCGCTTGTGGCATACACACCATCCCTGGCGATAATCCCTGCTAACGGTGCCACACGTTGCCATATTTCTTCGGTGATAAACGGCATAATGGGATGCGCCAAGCGTAAAATTGACTCCAAAACTGTCAGCAGCGTTTTGCGGGTACCGCGTTGAAGAGCTGCATCATCGGATTGCAGCGATATTTTTGCCAGTTCCAGATACCAGTCGCAATATTCATTCCAGGTAAACTCGTAAATCGCTTGTGCCGCCAGGTCAAAACGATAATTATCAATCGCGTTGCTGGTAGTCGCTGTTACTTGATCCAGTCTGGAAATAATCCAGCGATCAACTTGTGTGTAGGTGCACGGTGCATCAGATAAACCGTTATCCTGTTCTTCGGTGTTCATCAATACGAAACGTGCAGCATTCCAGAGTTTATTGCAAAAATTGCGATAACCTTCGGTTCTGGCAAGATCAAAACGAATATCCCGTCCCGTAGATGCCAAAGAAGCAAAAGTGAAGCGCAAGGCATCGGTACCGTAAGATTGGATGCCATCCGGAAAATGTTTACGTGTATCTTGTTCGATTTTTTTGGCTAAATGCGGTTGCATCATACCGGAGATGCGTTTTGCTACCAAAGTTTCCAGTTCTATACCGTCGATGATATCAATCGGGTCGAGTACGTTACCTTTGGATTTGGACATTTTTTGGCCTTCGGCATCACGCACCAAGCCATGGATATAAACCTCTTTAAACGGCACCGCGCCCTGGAATTTCAGGCCCATCATAATCATCCGCGCTACCCAGAAGAAAATAATGTCAAACCCCGTTACCAGAACACTGGTTGGGTAATGCTTGGCCAGTTCCTCAGTATTTTCCGGCCAGCCCAAGGTAGAAAAAGGCCATAATGCGGAAGAAAACCAGGTATCCAGAACATCTTCATCCTGTCTGAGTGCATAGTCCGCTGATAGATTGTGTTTGTCGCGAATGTCCTGCTCAGAGTTGCCAACGTAAATATTACCCAGTTCGTCATACCAGGCCGGGATACGATGACCCCACCATATTTGCCGGGAAATACACCAGTCCTGAATATTGCGCATCCAGTCGAAATAGGTATTTTTCCAGTTGTCCGGCACAAACTTGATATCGCCGTTTTCAACCGCAGCAATCGCAGGTTCTGCCAACGGTCCAACTTTAACGTACCATTGATCAGTTAATAAGGGCTCGATAACGCTGTTGGTACGGTCGCCGCGCGGCACCATTAATTTATGATCGGCGATTTTTTCCAGCAAACCGAGTGCTTCCAGATCAGTAATCATTTGTTTACGCGCATCAAAACGATCAAGTCCGCAATATTTTTGCGGGATAAGGTCATTTTCATCTTCAGCATTGCTACGTATCGCAGCATTAACCGTTAAAATATTAATCAGGCCGCCATGCGGTAAATCCTGAATGGTCGAGGTATGGCGATGACGTGTCCAAACTTCGTAATCGTTAAAGTCATGAGCAGGCGTAATCTTGACACAACCGGTACCAAATTCAGGATCAACATAGTCATCGGCAATAATGGGAATGCGGCGACCTGTTAATGGCAGTTCTACAAATTCGCCCAGTAAATGTTTGTAACGGTCGTCATTGGGATGTATCGCTACTGCTGCATCACCCAGCATGGTTTCAGGGCGCGTGGTCGCAACTACCAAATGGCCTTGGCCATTAGACAAGGGATAACGCAGATGCCACATAAAACCGTTTTCTTCTTCAGAAAGCACTTCCAGATCAGATACCGCAGTATGCAAAACGGGATCCCAGTTGACCAGGCGCTTACCGCGATAAATCAGGCCTTCTTCATAAAGTTGTATAAACACGGCTTGCACGGCATCAGACATCCCGTCATCCATCGTAAAGCGTTCCCTGTCCCAATCCAGGGAAGAGCCCATACGCCGCAGTTGACGGGTAATCGTACCGCCGGATTCTTCTTTCCACTGCCAGACTTTTTCAAGAAATTTTTCGCGGCCCAGATCATGGCGAGTTTGGCCTTCGGCATTACATAGCCGTTCGACCACCATTTGCGTAGCAATACCCGCATGGTCGGTGCCTGGTTGCCATAAGGTGCTATAGCCTTTCATGCGATGATAGCGGGTGAGGGCATCCATAATGGTGTCCTGAAAAGCATGACCCATATGTAAGCTACCGGTGACATTGGGCGGCGGAATCATGATGCAATAAGAATCACCTTCCGGTTTGGCGGCAAAGTAGCCTTTTTCTTCCCAGGTTTGATACCAGCGTTGTTCAATTGAATGCGGAGCGTATGTTTTTTCCATGGATGCGTTATTATTTTTGTGAAAAATTAGGTAGTTGGTTGAGTTGGTTGGTTTTTTGCATGGTAACCCAAAGGATACGGCATTGGTTTGCCGTTTTACATGACCCTGATTACACGCAATTAATGCCCAATCTTATGGGTTGTTATAGTGACACCTGACTGTTGATAGTGCCGATAGCGATTTCTGCCCAGTTCTTTGGTGGCTTCGCTATTATCCAGTATCTCAAGAATACGTTCGATTTTGTCGACGTGTTTGGGGCAATGCGAAGACAGGTTTATAACGGTGTTTTGCCAATGCTCAGGTACGTCAAGTGAGCCAATCAAAATGACTTTTTCAATGACCGAGCTCGCTCCCTGCGAGCTTTCGGCATACACACCATCCTTGGCGATTGCCACGCCAGTTCCCGACTGGCTTGTGGCATACACACCATCCTTGGCGATAACTGGTAATTTGCCTGTGTAAATCTGGTGCGGAATAAAACTGCCTGCTCTGAAAGTCCAGAGCAGGTCGTCTATTTTTTGGCTTTGTTCTGTATTATCAGTGAGTACATAACAAAAACAACCGCTACGATAGGCCTTCTCGATGAGCTTGCAGGCAAACTCATCGCGTTCCTGTATCGATTGTGACGGCAGGATATAAAAGCTGACTTCAGCCATGCGCCCGGTTAATGAGGTATTGGCTTAATAATGGAACCGGACGACCGGTTGCGCCTTTGGTAGGCCCGGTGCGCCAAGCTGTACCGGCAATGTCGAGATGCGCCCAATGAAAATTTTCAGCAAATTGTGACAGGAAACAGGCCGCAGTAATAGTACCAGCGTCTTTACCACCAACGTTAGCCAGATCGGCAAAATTAGATTTGATTTGCTCCTGATATTCTTCCCACAAAGGCAAACGCCACAGGCTGTCGGTAGACGTTTCACTGGCCGCCAACAAGTCATTACACAACGCGTCATTATTTCCAAGCAAGCCGCTGGGGACACGACCCAAGGCTACCAGGCAGGCACCGGTTAACGTTGCCATGTCTATCACGACATCGGGATTAAATCTTTCTGCATAGGTTAAGGCGTCACAAAGAAGCAGGCGGCCTTCAGCATCGGTATTTAACACTTCAATGGTTTTACCAGACATACTGGTTAAAATATCGCCCGGTTTATTGGCGTCACCATCCGGCATATTTTCCGAGGAAGCAATTAAACCGATAATATTTAGTGGTAACTGCATTTGTGCCGCAGCCAGCAAGGTTCCCAGAACCGTTGCACCACCGCACATATCGTATTTCATCTCATCCATGCCGGGCGCTTGTTTTAAGGAAATACCACCGGCATCAAAAGTGAGGCCTTTGCCGATCAAGACGATGGGCTTGCCGTTTTTTTCACCGCCGCGATAATCCAGCGTAATCATTTTAGCGGGTTGACGGCTACCGCGTGAAACCGATAACAAAGCCCCCATCCCCAACTTTTCCATGTCAGCTTCTTCAAGGATACTAATATCAAGGCTGGGGTATTGCTTGCCCAACTCAAGCGCTTGCTCGGCAAGGTAGGTTGGCGTACAGATATTACCCGGCAAATCACTTAACAGTTTGGTCAGATTGACGCCTTCGGCAATGGCTTTGCCTTGAGTCAGGCCTGCTTGTGCAAGTCCACGTTCAGCTTCTGGCGCGGTAATGCTGATTTTTTCAATTTTACTGTCCGTTTCTTTATTTGATTTACAGGCAGTAAATTGATAAATGGCATCGCTGAACACTTCGATTATTTGGCGGGTTTTCCATTGTCGATCAGCATCAATAACGTCAGCATCTGCCAAGCTACAGGCAACCGATTTAATGGATGTTTTTTTCAGGCTGTTAATGGCGGCAAGCAGTGCTTTTTTGTAGTTTTTGCCAGATAAGGCTTTGTTTTCACCCAGTCCGACCAGCAAAATACGTTCAACAGAGCTATCCGGGATAGTATTTATTAATACAGTTTCGCCATTCTTACCGCTAATGTCACCACGGGCAAGAATTTTGTTAATCAGTCCTTGAGTATTATCGTTGACTGAGTTTGCAGATGCGCTGAGTTGCAGGTCCTGGTAAACACCGACAATAAGACAATCACATTGCAATGTTTCTAATGGTGCAGTTTCTATAGCATATTCCATAATTTAACTCATAATATTTGCTGATTAAAAATCTTATCATGATCGGACATAATGAGTGTCACATCAAAATAAGCTGTTTACCTTTAATTATACAACCAATAGCTGTCCTAAACAGCTACAGAGGTTTTTTTTTCAGAGAATTAATCGGAAAGGATAGGACAGGGTGCCCTGATTTTGGTGAGTTTTTGAGGATGTTGGCGTGTGTAAGTATGGATATAAAACTGACTGGCAGGCGAACCTGATATTGGTTTCGTGGTTTTTACGAACGGAAAATAAATGTCGAAATATAAGGCTTATAGAGCCTGTAAGGTTTAGAGGGGTTAAGCTAACTGAAATAATTCTTTCATTATATGTTCAACACCCCAAGATACCAGCAAGCCCAAAAAAACCATTGTTAGTGAGGCATAAATAATAGTAGAGGTATTGATCTGGTCGTTTTTGGTGATGTGTTTATTCATAACGATTAGCTCACAATAACGATTCAATAGGCTCATTGTGATGATACTTCGTTAAAGCATGATGACATTTTTATGATAGTTTTGTGACAAAACCGTGTTTGAAATTGATTGGGCAATATTAATGATTGGCAGCGTTAATTCGGTAAGCCTTTTTCATGGCTTTGTTGGTCCGGAAGTCATATAAAGTTTATTGCCGTGGATGGCTAACAACATAACAAGGGACAGGCATCAAAAACAGCGGGTTACGAATAGCGCGTTCTCTTGTATTTCTAGCAAGAGAAAGTTCGCTCATCTTTTTAACCAACTATAAAAATAGATCAGGAAATTCCGGCGAGATGATGAAAACGGGTAACAGGATTATCGGCTTTGTTTATCGTCATTAGTAAAAAATTGCGACTCCTCGTCTGCTTCGCTCGTTTCAACTCAGCAAGGGGTTGAAATATGATTGACTTGACAGCGTTTCGTAAAGTCTGCATTTTTATTACGTTACGTGAAAATACAAACCCTACAGCTATCGCGTGCTAAAAATCATCACTACGCTGCAGCTCTGTTTCTACGATTTTCAGCGCCGGTCATCAAAATTTAATCTGATTGTCATTGTACGTTCACAAACTTGACACGTAATTGACACGTTGTTTGATTATTGTATCTGCATCTTTAATTGAGCTATGTGACTACCCATGAAAAAAATAGATACAGCAATACTCATTAAACCGACTAAAAAACTGGAATGTTTTTTGGCAGACTCAGAGGCTTTGATAAAAGAAGCTCAGGCATTACGTTACCGGGTTTTTGCACAGGAAATGGGAGCTAAGTTAAAAACCGAATCTGAGGGCCTGGATTATGACGAGGTTGATAGTTATTGCGATCATTTAATTGTGTATGACAATACCAATAAGAAAATAATTGGTTACACGCGTTTGCTAACTCAACATCAAGCTAAACAACTGGGACGATTTTATTCGCAGGATGAATTTAACCTGGATCAAGTTCTGGCATTGCCCGGTCGTTTCCTGGAAATAGGTAGAACTTGCATAGACCCTGATTATCGAGGTGGTGCAGTGTTAACCACGCTATGGTCGGCATTAGTGCAATACGCATTGGAAGGTGAGTTTAATTATTTGCTGGGTTGCGCCAGTATCACTCCTGGCCCCAGTGGCTTTGCCGTGGATGCCGTTTATCGAAATATTGATTCTAAAAATATTGCGCCTGCATCCTTGCAAGTTAAACCCAGCATTCCAGTACCGGACGTATTACGATGTCAACGTGATGAATCGGGTATTCCGCCGTTACTTAAGGCCTATTTGCGTTTTGGAGCGCTGATTTGCGGCGAACCCTACTGGGATAAAGATTTTAACTGTATGGATTTATTTGTATTATTGCCACTGGATCAATTAAAAGATCGTTACAGTAAACACTATATGCGCGGCTATATCGCCAGGGACGGCGTGTATGCTGCAAGCCAGTCGGGAACTGGCGCAGCGATCGCCAGGGATGGTGTGTATGCTGCAGGTCAGTCGGGAACTGACGCAGCGATCGCCAGGGACGGTGTGTATACCGCAGGCATTCCAGGAGTAACGCACGGCGCAGGCGACTAATGAAATTGAAACTGCGGTTACTTTATAAACTTTTTCTTATTGTTCTGCTGTTTAGCTATGGATTAATCATTGCCGGAGGATTATTCCCATTACTTAAATTACTGTGTTCGATAAATAATGACAAAAATAAACGTAATAGGCTAAAAACCCATTGGCTAAAACTATTTAGCGCTATTATGAATCTGGATATTGTACTGGAAGGCAAATTACCACAACCTGGTACTTTTTTGGTGAGTAATCATATTTCCTGGTTGGATATTATTATTATCGGACAGTATTTACCGGCATATTTTGTCGCCAAAAGCGACATTTTAAGCTGGCCGATTATCGGTTATTTATCGAGGCAGGGCGGTACTGTTTTTATTCGCAGGGGCGACAAAAAGCACATTAAAGCCACGACTGAACAAATGCTCTGGATTTTAAAACAAAACAACAATATTATCGCTTTTCCTGAAGGTACAACCACACAGGGAGATGATGTTTTGAGCTTTCATGCGTCGTTATTTCAACCGGCATTATTAACCAAGTCAGCCATTCAACCGGTCGCGCTTCAATATTACGGCATAGCAAAACAACAAGTGCCTTTTGTTGGTGATGATGATTTTCTTCCGCATTTAATAAAAATGCTGAGTTTGGATAAAATTGCAGTACGCGTTTCTTTTTTACCGGTAATTAACAGTTCAGGAAGTGATCGTCAATCAGTTAGTATTGAAGCCAGAGAATTGATATTAAAGGTAATAGCGAACAATTTATTAGTGGATGATTTAAATCAGCAGCCTGTGAAATCTGCTTTTTCACAACAAAAATAATAATAACAATGAAATAATTAAGTGAGTTCTTGTTATTGTAGTTTTATTGTAGTTTAATAGCTACGCTTGAACCTCCTTTCAAGTAAAACTCAGAGATACTTATTATGAAACTAAAAAACAAAACTAAAGTTCTGGCTGCGGCCATTGCTTTTGCTGGTATGACTTACTTACCCCAGGTAAGCGCGAGTACCGTTAATTTATTTGCTGATGATGAGTCAGGCTTTGGAAGTTCTACGCTGGCCCATGGTGCCTTCACTGATTGGTTCGACTTTGCAGTAGATGATGTTTTTTCCCTTGCTGCAACCGGACAGTCTCTCAAAACTAGTGTGTCTAAGGGTACTGAATTGTATTCCTTAAACCTTTATGAGTTAGATCACACTACCCTGATTAACTCTGGTTCTGTAAGCAGTTTTTCAGCAGGAAGTGTAACGGCTTTTCTTGCTACAAACTTTGCGACCCCTTTGCTGGCCGCTCATGGGTATTCTTTAGGCGTTACCGGGTTTGTATTTAGTCCAAGTAAAGGAAGTTATTCTGTTTCCTTGACAACTGCAGCTGCGGTTTCAGGACCAACAGTACCTTTCGTACCTGTTGCCGCTGTACCATTACCAGGTGCGGTTTGGTTAATGCTGACAGGCATTGTCGGTCTGTTCGGTTATCAAGCACGCAACAAGAAAACGGCTTAATTCGCACTACTGAATTAAATCGGGATCTTTTAAATATGCCGCCCATGCAACAATGCATGGGCGGCTTTTTTCAAAGGGCTTACCGCTATTTAAATTAAACAATACGCTTGGTCTTAGCATTAGTATTGGCAAACACATTCATTAAAAAAATTATTCTTAATTTTCCGGTTTGACGGATTGCAATTATATGTATTAAAAACCAACAAAAAGTGCTATCAATTATTTGATAGGGTTTGGGAATAAAATATGCGAATAAGACAGCTTTTAAATTTGCTCTTTAATGATCAACACCCGCTTCAGCAAATGTAGACATTTCATTTAAAAATACGACTGCTGATTGTAATAATGGATAAGCCAGAGCAATTCCGGAGCCTTCACCCAGGCGTAAATCCATGTTTAACAGGGCCTTGGCCTTAAACTGATCCAGTAAAGCTTGATGTCCTTGTTCGTTGGAAGCGTGGCTAAATACACAATAATCGAGTACTTGCGGATACAGTTTACTGGCAACCAAAAGGGCAGTACTGGCTATAAAACCATCGACTATAATCAACATTCCGCATTCGGCAGCTTTAAGATACGCACCGACCATCATGGCGATTTCAAAACCGCCAAAAGTGGCCAACACTTCTAAAGGCTGAGTTAAGCCGTTATGCTGATTTAACGCTTGCTGTAATACGCTTAGTTTATGTTGTAGCTGATCATCATTTAATCCTGTGCCACGACCAACGCATTGCGCCAATGGCAGAGCAGTTAAACAGTGCATCAATAAAGCGGCGGATGAGGTATTGCCGATACCCATTTCACCAAAACCAATACAGTTACAGCCGTTGTTAAATTGCTGTAAAACCTGTTCCGCTCCGGCTTTTAAGGCTTGGGTGCAAGCCTCAGTGGTCATTGCCGGGTGCGTTAAAAAATTTTGGGTTCCTTTACCAATTTTTGCAGTAATCAGTTTGGGGTGACTGGCCAAATCGGCATTGACCCCGGCATCAACAATCAATAATTCCAGTTGGTGTTGCTTGGCAAAGACGCTAATTGCGGCACCTCCTGACAAAAAGTTGGCGACCATTTGTGCGGTAACTGTTTGCGGATAGGCACTGACTCCCGCTTCAACAATGCCATGGTCGCCGGCAAAAATGATGATACAGGGTTTGTTTAAGCTGGGGGTGAGCGTGTTTTGACATAAGCCGATTTGTAAGGCTAACGATTCCAGTTGGCCTAATGCTCCCAAGGGCTTGGTTTTCTGGTCTATTTTTGTTTGTAATAAGGAGGATAGTGTTTCAGAGCGGGGAGAAATAACAAAATCTAGGGGCACGGGGTATTCCAGGTGTTTTCAAATAGTAAGGTGTTAATATTTTTACGCTCTTCCCAGTGTTGCTGTTCCAACATCGGTTTTTCGTAAAATTGTTCGACGTGTCCCAAACATAAAATGGCGAAGGGGCGACTGTCTTCAGGCATATTCAATAATTTTTTCAAGGCTTCCGGTTCAAACATGGACACCCAGCCCAAGCCCAAACCTTCTGCCCGTGCTGCCAACCACATATTTTGTATGGCGCAGGCCAGTGATGCCAAATCCATTTCCGGCAACGTACGACGACCAAAAATATATTGATCACGCTGTTCACAAAGAGCGGCGACCAACACAACCGGACACTCCATAATACCTTCTACTTTTAGCTTCATAAACTCGTCTTCACGCTCATTTAAGGCTTGGGCGGTAGAGATACGTTCCTGTTCGACCAAGCCATGAATGGCTTTGCGTATGTCGGGACAACTGATACGAATAAATCGCCACGGCTGCATAAAACCAACACTAGGAGCATGATGTGCCGCATCAAGCAAGCGGATTAAAATTTCCGGAGCTATGGGGTCCGATAAAAAATGGCGCATATCACGGCGCTCATATATGGCGCGGTAAATGGCGGTACACTCGGCATCTGAAAAACGATTTTTGTTCATGGGTAGATTGATTTGTTATAGTGATTCTGAAAACAATGATTGAGCCACGAAAAACAACAAAAAATCAGGCAATTATATTGTATCAAGGTAAGTCAGGTATTCGTTTGCTTTGCTAAACATTATACGGGTGAGCGGCTTCAAAGCCGTGTACTTTGGCTTTGGTTGTAAATACGGGGGGTGTCCAGTTTGCTGATTCTTGTCCGGCTATAAACCCTGCCAGCCAGTGCGCCTGATTGCGAATTGGTAAAATAAAGGCATAAAGTTTACCGTTGGGAAATTCTGCGACATCACCCAAGGCATAAATAGATTCATCAGAGGTTTGCATGGATTGATTAACTTTGATCCCTCGTCCTACTTCCAAATTGGCAAGTTCTGCCAGTTCCGTACGGGGTTTAAAGCCGCAAGACACAATCAGCGCATCAAATTCTATGGTTACATTGGTATCCACACAAACTTTATTTTCTTGCTTGGAAAATCCTTTTACGTTTTGGTTGAGTAAGACTTTTACTCCCGACTTTTGTAACACCTCAAGTAACAAAGCAGAATCTTCGGTAACCAACTGGCGTTCCATTAACCTGTCCATTGCATGAAACAAAGTAACAGGATCTCCGGAAACCGCTAAATCCGAGGCAACTTCACAACCGATTAAGCCGCCGCCGATAATCGCCCAGGCAGGCGGGCGGTTTTGACGGGTAATTTCACTGCGAAACTTACGCAGGGCTTTTAAATCAGTAAGGCTGTTTAAACAAAAAAACAGCTCATTATAGGGTCTAAACAGCGGCGGTATAAAAGCGGCAGAACCGGTGGCAAGTATCAGTTTATCGTAGTGTAGCGGGCTATCATCTTGAGATGACGAAGTCACTGTTTTGTCAGTACGATTAATAGCCGTTATCTTGACGCCACTGATAACATTGATGTTATTGGCGCGCAGTTTATCGAAGGTTTTAAGAATAATAGTTTGCTCAATATCATCTTTGCTAAAACCACGGGATAACAAGGGGCGTGAGTAATAACCGGAATTTTCTCCGGTTATTAAGGTAATCTCGTCATCTGTTGAGTAGGACCGGCATTTCTCGGCAAAACTGACTCCGGCTATACCTGAGCCTATGATGATAATACGCATAGTGCCCCGAATTAATCCAGCAATATATATTCGCTTTTTTCTACGCCGCATTCAGGGCAGCGCCAATCATCAGGAACATCTTCCCAGCGCGTACCCGGTGCAATGCCGGTATCTTCATCACCATCGGCTTCGTCATAAATATGACCGCACACTTCACACACGTATTTTTTATAATCAGACATTATTATTTACTCTTAATTACTAGTTAAAAATCAATTCTACCGGATTGTAGCGTAAATTTAATGGTATCTTTCTATGTTAATTTTCAAGGCTCGTTAATATTCTGTTTAAAGGGGAGATAAGATGCGGCATCCTGTTTATAAAGTTGCACTGCTTTTTGTTCTTCAGTTAAAAACCGGTCGATTGCTTTTGCAAACCGGGCATCTTTAAGCCAATGTGCAGAATAAGTCGTGATTGGCTCAAAGCCACGAGCAATCTTATGTTCGCCTTGCGCGCCAGAATCAAAACGCTTTAAATCATGCTCAATGCAATAATCCAGTCCCTGATAATAGCAGGTTTCAAAATGCAGACTGTTATAGTCCTCAAAACAACCCCAATAGCGACCATATAAAGTATCGGCACCGATAAAACTGAGCGCTGCTGCAATAATTTTATCGCCTTTAACTGCCAGAACAAGCAATAATTGCTCACCCATGGTTACCGCTATTTGTTTAAAAAATGCCAGGTTTAAATAAGGCTGCGAGCCTCTTTTTAAATAAGTCATCGTGTAAAGTTCAAAAAACACCTGCCATTGACCATCACTGACATCCGGTCCTGCAATGCGTAACAAATGAACATCTTGTTCGCTTACCCTGCGGCGTTCACGTTTAATCATTTTACGTTTACTGGCGCTTAAGGTTTGCAGGAAATCATTAAAATCCCCGTAACCCTTGTTAAACCAGTGAAACTGTACGCCCTCGCGAATACTTAAATTCAATGACCGCAACAGGTCTACCTGTTGCGGGTCAGGGAACAAACAATGCCATGAAGAAATGCCACGCTGCTCTGATAGTTGTTTTATAAAAGTCAGTAAGGTACGCGTAATTTCAAGCTGATCCGGCTCTTCCGTTTTACTAACAATACGCGCTCCCTGGCAGGGCGTCAGAGGGATGGCAGTCAACCATTTTGGATAATAATCAAGTCCATGTTGCTGATAAGCTTGGGCCCACTGATGATCGAATACATACTCGCCCCAGGAATGCTGTTTAAGGTACAACGGCATAAAGGCAATTAATTTATGATTATCCAACACCAGTAAATGCGCAGGCAACCAACCCGTTTCCCCGGAAACACAACCGCTTTTCTCCAGTGCCAATAAAAATTCATGGCGCAAAAAAGGGTAAGTATGACCGGTAAGGTCATTCCAGTCTGCGCTGGCAACTTGGGTCATACTACTGATTTGTTTTACTTCCATTTTTAAAAACAGTACAGTTAAAACAACAGAATAACATCAATTCATTAAACGCATAGCCCATAAATATTTTTATTGGCTTACTGAATATACTAAAAAAATATATTTCAACGGTTAATGCAGGTAGGTTGTAATTTACTTTGCGTAGCCATCTCTCTCCATGCACAGAGCTTGTGTACTTTGGTGTTTGTTTTTACCAATCGACTCCAGTTTATTAAAAGCCTGGAGCAGCTTGACGTCAGAACTGACAGCCTCAATACAAGTCCCTGTTTCTGGAATTATTAACACCTGTTTACGGATTAAATCAACATGCTGAGATCGTGGAGCCTGAAAATGGATTTTAGCAAGGCCTCAGGTCTTGCTGTCTATCTGCAAATAACGCAAAAAATTATTATCGACATTCAACTGGGGCGATTACCGCCTTCCACCATGATGCCGGGAAGCAGAAAGCTGGCTGATAGTTTGAATATCAACAGAAAAACTATCGTGCAAGCCTACGATGAGTTGGTGGCGCAAGGCTGGTTGTCTACAGAAAGTCGTCGGGGCACCTTTGTTTCGGCCAAGCTCCCATCAAGCCATATTGCCGAAAACTTATGCACTGAAACCGTAACTTATACACCATCCGCAGTTACAGAGGCGCCCTCTTCACAGGGAAATGTTATTGATTTTAATGACGGTATTCCTGATACCCGGTTGATTCCGTTTGAAGTGCTTTCCAGAGCCTTTCGTCATGCGCTGGTGATATCCGCAAGAGCCAATCGTTTAGGCTATGATGACCCTAAAGGTATCTTGGCGCTCCGTAAAGCGATTGCTGCCATGCTCAATATGGAGCGGGGTTTACATGTGGGGGTTGATCATATTTGCATGGTACGCGGCAGTCAGATGGGTATTTTTCTTGCGGCAAGATTATTGACGCGGCCTAATGATTGTATTGTCTTCGAGCGGCTGACTTACCCGCCGGCACGTGAGGCGTTTAAATCTTGTGGTGCCAACGTGTTGAGTGTGGGGCAAGATGAATACGGCATTAACGTAGAGGAGTTGGAGCAGTTATGCAAACAGCAAACGATACGTGCCGTCTATGTCACGCCTCATCATCAATTCCCTACGACCGTGATGATGACGGCAGAGCGCAGGCTCAAGCTGTTAATGCTGGCAGAGCAATATGATTTTTCCATCGTTGAAGATGATTATGATCATGAGTTTCATTTTTTACACCATCCGGTATTTCCACTGGCGAGTACGGATCGTGCAGAACGAGTGATTTATGTCGGTTCATTATCCAAAGTTCTGGCGCCTGGTTTGCGTATTGGCTATCTGGTCGCGACTGCCGCTTTTATAGAGCGCTGCGCCGCTGAAATTATGTTGATAGATCGCCAGGGTAATTCAGTCACCGAATTGGCGGTTACCGAGTTGATGGATGCCGGTGAAATCAAGCGCCATATTCGTAGAACTTTTAAAATTTATAGCGAGCGTCGAGCTACGCTGGAGCAGCTCATCCATCAGGAGCTGAGTTCACTGGTTGATTTTGAATTACCGTCAGGTGGTTTGGCATTTTGGCTGCGGCTCAAAAAACCCATTACTATCGATAATCTGGCTGAACGTGCTTTCTCCCAAAAGGTACGTATTTTGCCCGGCTCACTTTTTACGGATGACAATGAAGCGACTCAAGCCATCAGACTAGGCTTTGCCAGCCTGAACAAGCTTGAGTTGACGGAAGGTATTCAACGTCTTAAACGCGTCTTGAGTGCGCCATAACTGTCATCTGGACCAGTCAGGTTTCTAATACTGGAGGTTACAACTAGACCAGTAAGCCTTTACTATTAATCCTGACATTATCACTGTGGACACCTCCGCAGAGATTTTTACATTACAAAAGGAAAATTTCAAGATTATGGCCGATACCTTTCACATTGAAAAATCCGAACTTATTGCCAAGGCCCATCAACAGATGCAACAGGTACTGCCGGATAACTCATGGACTATTCGAGAAAAATTGGCGCTTACTTGTCGCATTCTTTTCGATGCGGGGCATGATTCCGGCTTGGCAGGACAAATCACCGCCAGAGCCGAGCATTCCGGCACCTATTACACGCAACAATTCGGCCTGGGTTTTGATGAAATTACACCGTCAAATCTGGTGCTGGTGGATGAGGATTTGAATGTCATTGGCGGCTCGGGCATGGCCAATCCGGCCAATCGTTTTCATAGCTGGGTCTATCGTGCACGTTCTGATGTTAATTGCATTATACACACGCATCCGTTACATATTGCGACCCTGTCCATGCTGGAAATACCGTTAGTGGTATCGCATATGGATATCTGTCCCTTGTTTGACGATTGCGCATTTTTGCAAGACTGGCCGGGCATACCGGTGGGCAATGAGGAAGGCGAAATTATCTCGGCTGCCCTTGGTGACAAACGTGCCTTGTTATTATCCCATCATGGTCAATTAGTCGTAGGCACAACCGTTGAAGAGGCTTGTATACTCGCCATACTTTTCGAGCGTGCCGCCAAAATGCAACTGCTTGCTTTGGCTTGTGGTGATATTAAACCCATCCCGCAAAAATTGGGCAGCGAGGCACATGACTGGATCTCCACCGAAAAACGTAACCAGACCACCTTTGCGTATTATGCCCGCCGCGCATTAAGGGCCCATCCTGATTGCCAAAATTAGGTGATATCCAAGAATTAATATACCCAAGTGACACAGGATTTTTGTTTATTTACAACGACTGTAAGGATGCAGGAGCTAGAGCAACGCAGGAGCAGTTGCCGAGGCGGAAAAATAGGCGCGTAGCTGGCTACGTAACTATTTTGACAACGTGGTAAATAAATAAAAAGACCAGCAAGCTGGGTATATTATTCGCAGGAAATCACCTTAAATGTTTCGATAAGTAATTTAGCCGACATTTACTCCGCGAGGTCATATTTACGGAGTTTATGCCGGTCATCTTTTTACCCACCACAAGGACTTAAATATCATGTCAAAAAATCTGTTCAGAGGTATCATCTCTTATCCAATTACACCTTTTCTTGCAGAAAATGGTGGGGTTGATATTAAAACGCTGGAGCAACTAATTGATCGTCTTATTGATGACGGCTCTCATGCAATTGCTCCACTAGGCAGCACCGGCGAGAGTGCATACCTGAATGATGAGGAATGGAATGCGGTGGCTGAAGCCTCGGTAAAACATGTCGCGAAACGCGTACCGACAGTGGTTGGCATATCCGATCTGACGACTCAAAACGCCGTGCGCAGGGCTAAGTTTGCCGAAAAAGCGGGGGCAGATGCAGTAATGGTTTTACCTGTTTCTTATTGGAAATTGACCGAACGGGAAATTTTTCAGCATTACGCAACTATCAGCGAAGCCATCAGTATTCCGGTGATGCTCTATAACAACCCGGCTACCAGTGGTCTGGATTTGTCGCCCGAGTTAATCGTGCGCATTATCAAGGAGATTGACAATGTGACGATGGTTAAGGAAAGCTCTGGCGATATTCAACGTATGCATCGAATAGCCCAACTTTCCAATGCAGAAATCCCTTTCTATAACGGTAGTAATCCTTTGGCACTGGAAGCTTTTGCCGCAGGTGCTGTCGGCTGGTGTACTGCAGCACCCAACCTTATTCCTGCCTGGCCGTTGAAGCTGTATGAGGCGAGTCTGGCTGGTGATTTAGGGCAGGCGCGCGAAGTCTTTTATAAACAGCTCCCCTTGCTGCAATTTATTCTTAAAGGTGGCCTACCTACGACGATCAAAGCCGGCCTGCAAGTACGCGGATTTGATGCCGGCGTTCCCCGTAAGCCTTTGTTGCCACTGGATTCTGCCGGTAAAAATGAATTAGCAGAATTGATTAAACAATTAAATGGCTAAAACTTACGCCAAGGATATTTATTCTTGGCGAATTTTTTGAGGATATGCTATTTATGGATTATTCAAAGAATCATTCACCCAACCTGAGAGGCCGATGATTAGTAGTGCTTGTCCACAGTATTTAGCAACAATTACCCCCCGCTGCTACCGACTCACCCTGCGGTCCCGCTGTACAATCAAATAAACCAAAGTGTGTGGTTTTGTCTCCCCATACTAAAAAATGTGGCGCGTAGCGGCTTTCCATCAGCATATCAGTAGAATTACCACAGATGCGCAAGGGACGTCCGGTTTCAAAATGATGATGGTCGTCCAAATCAAAAGCATGTAGATGTTCCGGTATCGTGCCGAGATAACAGGCCACTTGTCCATAATCTTCGCAGCGGTCTTCCAGCGGCATTTTGAAAGCACGCACGGTGACAGAGCGGAAATTCACCATACCGATTTTTGCTGCCACTTCCGGATCGTCCAGACTAATGGTGCTTTCCTTGGTTGTACGTATGTCGAGACAACCCAGATCAGTCAAGATACGGCGAAAGTCTTCCCAATACATGGCGCCACCCAGGCATTCGCCAAGCAGGACAGGATCATTACGTAAAGTCGCCGGAATACGACGGTCGGCAAATACATCCGAGAAATAAAGCTCGCCGCCGGGTTTAAGAACCCGAAAAATTTCCGCCATTACCTGTGCTTTCTCAGGAGATAAATTGATAACGCAATTGGATACCACTACGTCAATCGAATTATCCGCAATACCTAAAGTAGCCAGGTTTTCAATATGACCGTACAAAAATTCCACGTTGGAGTTTTTGTAGCCAAACCGTTCCGCATGCCAGCCGCGGTGGCGAGTGGCAATTTCTAATTGTTCCGGTGTCATATCCACGCCGATCACGCGCCCCTTTTCACCCACTAGTTTCGATAACAGGTAACAATCCCGTCCTGAACCACAGCCTAAATCCAATACGGTACAACCTGACAGAATCGGCGGTAAAGGTGAGCCGCATCCATAAAAACGTTCCACTACTTCAGGGTGTAGTTCGGCGAGCAGTATTTTCAGGTGAGCAGGGATCGAATCGATACTGCAACAGGCACTAGTTTTTAAATCGTTAGTGGATTGTAGTACTTTGCCATAGTAGTGCCGCACGGATTCACTGATTTCAATAATACTGCTCATATTGTGCCTCTTATTAAGTTATATAGGGTCATTGTAACCAGCAATGCCTAGCCTTGCCAGTTATTCAACAGGCATATCCAAGGGACGCAGAAAATAATAATATACCGCTTATAATTAAAGCTCTGATAGAGCGCCGTTGTAAATTATCGGCCAGTATTTTAAGAAATATCGCTTCCTTAATTGATGCTTAAAATTATCGCATCTACACAACATCAACTTCTATTTGCTGTTTCAATGGGTAAGGTAAAATAAAAAGTACTACCTTTCCCCAATTCACTATTGAAATACAAAGTACCTCCATAAGATTCAATAAGTGAGCGACTAATGGATAAACCCATACCAGTGCCGTTTATCTTGGTGGTGTAAAAAGGCGTCAATATTTTATATCGTTGGATTTCATCAATTCCCAAGCCATTATCTTTTACGCTAACCTGTATATCATTATTGGCGGCAAAGTGACTTCGAATGGTTATCTGACGTTGAATATTTTGGGGCAAATCTTGTAACGCTTCAACGCTGTTTTTGATCAGGTTTATGATGACTTGCTCAATTTGTATATGATCAACGAATACAGGACACAAATCATTTATTAGTTCAAAATTTAACTTCACGTTATTGTACTTAAGTTCTGTAATGCAGAAGTCTGAAGCGTCATAAATCAAGCGATTGATGTCAGTATTTAAATGATGGTTTGAATGTGACTTACCAAATTCCTTCATACGATGAATTATTTGTCCCGCTCTTAATGCCTGTTGCTGAGTTTTAGATAATATCTCCTTGATCTTTATCAGATCAGGATTTTCTATATTGAGAAGATTTATAATAACTTGCGTGTAGGTAGTAATAGCACACAGGGGTTGGTTGACTTCATGAGCAATGCCTGAGGCCATTTCCCCCATCAGTCCAAGGCGTGTGACATGGGCAAGCTTTTCAAGATGCAACCTCTCTTTATCGTCCGCCCGTTTACGCTCAGTGATGTCACGTGATGAGCAGAACAAAACTTTCTTGCCGCCTAGTTCAAGCGAAGAAATGTTAATTTCGACGTCGATAATAGCTCCATCTTTACGCCGGTGACTAGTCTCGATCAGTCTGTTAGCCTGCTTTGTGAGCTGATCCCGTACTATGGAGAGGCATTCGGCTTCGGTGAAACTGACATCCCATTGGGTTACGTTCATCCCGATAATTTCATCATGTCGGTAACCTAGCATTGCGCTAAAGGAATCACCGGCATCAATGATATTACCATCGGAGTCTAGGATATGAATGCCATCGCTGGCATTACGTAACAGAGCAATGTTTTTCTCAGCCTCAATTAGTAATGAATGCTCAGCTTGTATACGATCATTGATTTCCTGACGAAGAGATATTTCGGTCTCTTTCAGTCTTTTAATTACCACGGCCATATCTGCACGAGTAGCTTCATCACTATCGAGTAATTTTTCTATTTCATGCTCCAAATGTCTACTCGATGGATACACCTCGAATTCATCAAATGGATCACCTTTGGCAACAAAAGAAGTCTGGGTCGCCCAGCAGTTCTTTTGGAATAATTTTGAGCATATTCCTGAAAATTTGCCAGCAAGCATACCGCTACCCCAACAAACACCTATAGACGTCTGATACATCCCTTCCCAGTTGTTATACGCGCGAAAAATACAATGTTGACGTTTTAAATCGTAACTAATGACTTGCCAATCGCCCCAACCAGCCACGGCAGCAGTAACCTTAAATGCAGAAAAACCTTCATGAAAATCTTCAAAGCCAGAGATTAGGAGCCAATCGGATTCAACACTTTTCCTACCTTCGGACTGTAGGGATAGATTAAATCGTTCCGGTCCCACCATAGTGGCCATTCCTGTCATTAAACCAGCGAGAGTACTGTCTACCCACAGCATAGCTACAGGGATACCCTGGAATGTGCACTGCCCCTTTTTTATATCCCATTCAAGTTCGATTCCGTTGACGTTAATTTTTTCTTCATATGGCCCATGCTTCAGTCTGTCGGGAATAGATATGGTTTTTTCTTTTTTTTCGATTTTGTTAATATTGATCATAAATATTCTGAATAGACTTGAGTTTTCGTTGAGAAATGCTTAAACAATAAACCAGGTACCTAGTCAAGCTGATTTTGTTAGATACTATATCAGTAAATTCGAGTTTTTAATGCTAATTTTGCCAGAAATTACAAGACTGACAGTCTCTTAATATGTATCTACTCTTCAAGTATTGATTGGCATTTTATATCAATGACGATCCCTATTAGCATCACCTTTTTATTTAAAAAAGGGGACAGAGTAAAATGTAAAGCAGGCGGTTCTTAAGAAGTATCGATTACCTGATAAACCGAATGAAGGTTTTAAACGTGCGATAAATATAAAAAATCCACGACTAAATTCGACTTTAAAAGTGTAACTAAAGATAACAAAGTGCAATAATTTGAAAATGAAAATTGTGAGGTTGTTAATTAGTCAATTTTGCTATAATTGAAGCGTTTACAGGGCGCGTTGCTTATGTAATGAATCTAGGTTTCTTTGATATATGACACTATTTTCGTTTGATACCGAACGATTTTCAAAAAGCTGTTACTTTTTTTACAAAAACAGATGTTTTCTGGAAGTCCGGATCAAGTAGTAGTCCGGGGTGATAATATCGTGAAAGGCTTCCCTTATCTAAATCATCTGGGTGTATATTTTGCAATTTTTTGCTTATATAGTATAAATAACCAACTATAAAGAGTAATTAGTCATGACAACTAACAAAACGCCTTACAGCCTGATCGGCGGTGAACAGACTATCCTTGGTTTGGTTGACCGGTTTTACTTTTATATGGATACCCTGCCTGAAGCACAAGGTATACGCGAGATGCACCAAGCCAATCTTGCCTCAGCCAAGGATAAGCTGTTCAAGTTCTTGTCCGGTTGGCTGGGTGGCCCCAATTTGTTTATTGAAGAATTTGGTAACCCGATGCTACGTGCCCGTCATTTCCCGTTTACCATTGGCGAATCAGAGCGTGATCAGTGGCTGTTGTGCATGAATAAAGCACTGGCGGAAATGACTATGGACTTACAGCTAAGAACCACTATCCAAAATGCTTTGCAGCAACTGGCAACGCACATGATTAATCAAGAGCCTGCGACAAAATACTGAACCGGCGTTTCAAAATCGATTGACGAGCACAATTACTAACTATAGATTTTGGGATAATTAAATTCCACGCATATAGATACCATCCCTCGAAGGGATGTTATCTATATGAGTTTACAATGAGGTACATTGGAAATTTAATTTCTAAAAGTCTATAAATGGCTGGTCAATTTCTGAAAACGGTCATGTATAACGACTCATATAACCCGCGCCGATGAGCAGCGGGAAACAATCGCTCATCTGGCTGGCTAGACTTCCACCGGAGCATTTCTATTCTCAAGTGCCTGAACTTCAACACGAGCGCCCCATAGTTGGGAAAAAACTGTCTGCGCATTTTCCGGTGAGCCCGTGGTGAAGAATATTTCTCGGCCTGCACACTCATTTGGGTCGATGTTCATCTCACTACCCAGATGCCGCATGGTTTGGCGGGCAACGGCTGCTGATGATTCAATTATATGCACTCCCGGTCCAACAATGCTGCGTATCTCGGCTTCCAAAAAGACATAGTGCGTGCATCCGAGGACGAGGGTGTCAGCTCCTTGATCTATCAACGGGGAAACAAGCTTTCGAAGGTACTCGCGGGTAACCGCGGATGAGAGTTCGCCGCGCTCGACCAGTTCCACCAAGCCGGGGCAGGGTTGTAGGAGTATATTCACACCCTGGCCAAATTTCCTGCACAGCTTTGCTACAGCGAGACTCTCTAAGGTTCTTTCAGTAGCCAGAACGCCGATAATTCCGGTCTTTGTATGAGCGACCGCCGGTTTTATCGCGGGCTCCATCGCAACGATAGGGACGGTCAGTTGTGAACGAAGCTTTTCAACGGCTACCGCAGTCGCGGTATTACACGCCACGACAATGATCTGTGCCCCGGCGCCAACCAGGGAGCCTGCTATATGAGAGGCCCGACTTTCGATGAATTCTGTCGATCGGCTTCCATAGGGAGCATTACCTGAATCTGCTATGTAGATAAAATCAACTGTAGGGTGCTCTTTTCGAATTGCTTTGAGTACGGACAAGCCGCCGACACCGGAATCGAAAACCCCGACGGTTTGAACAGAAGCGGATAGATTAGTTATTGCTTTGATTCGTAGACCTAACAAGTTATTAAAAAAATTTTGCTAACATACCTACTTTATTGTTTTATTGTCAAGAATTACAGGTCAACGCCGGATTTTCCAAGCGGTGTAATCAATCTATAGACTTTCAGATAAATAATTTCAATGCTAACGGATACCATCCCTTCAAGGGATGTTATCCGTAAAGGCTCAAAATTTAATGTAGTGGAAATTTAATTTCTGAAAGTCTATATAAGTTTCCACTACACATCGCTGTGTACATAGAAATTATTTATCCGGGAATCTTTAGCTTGCCAATCTGGAAATTTCATTCCTGGCAGTCTATAGTTATTAGTAAAGACAGCACCAAAATGCTTTAACTTAGCAAAGGTACATTCATTTTGGATAAATACCATACTCCTACCGCGATAGTGTTTGAAGGGATTCAATCGCTTCGGGCTATTGCCGCGATATTTGTGTTACTCATGCATCTGACTTTTATAGAGCAAAAATATGGTGCTGGTAAGTCAATAATGCCGGAAGTGTTTCACTATGGGAGTATCGGGGTAGATATTTTTTTTGTGATTAGTGGCTTTATTATGGCTATGATCACTAAAAATTTATTCGGCACTTCTTGTGAATACAAATTTTTATATAAGCGATGTATCAGAATTTTCCCTATCTATTGGTTTTACTCTTTGTTGGTGCTGGGAGTTTTTCTTTTTAAACCAGAAATAGTTAACAGTACGCAAGGCAATCAAGTCAACATCATAAAATCTTTGCTATTACTGCCGGATAAAAACCTGCCGTTGTTAATGGTTGGGTGGTCGCTTATTTATGAGATTTATTTTTATTTTATAGTGACTTTAGCTCTGCGAACAGTCAAAGATACTCGTTACCCTTTATTTCTCATTATATGGGCTTTTGCTGTGGTTCTGATTTCTTGGGTATTTTCCGAATTTTCTTTGACGAAAGAAAGCCCATGGTTTAACGTCATGACAAGTCCGTTATGTCTTGAGTTTATTTCCGGAAGCTTTATTGCACTTTTTTATCATAGGGTAAAGCCAAGCTATGGAGTTATTTTTCTTGGCACAGGCACGTTAGTTATTTTAACTACCCCTGTTTATATGGTGAGTATATCGGTTCCTTATATTCCGGGAGGATGGGCTAACACGGCAATATTCGGTACCGGAGCTTTTTTACTGGTTTTGGGAACGGTTGTTTGCGAGCAAAAACTGAAGCTTGTTCTTCCAAAATGGTTAACCAAGATAGGCGATGCATCTTATTCTTTATACCTATCGCATATTTTAATCTTGTCTGCATTAGGTAGAGCTTGGTTATTATTACCATTTGGACATAGTGGGGGTGGCCATATTGTTGCTCTCGCCTTAATATTTTTCTTGGCCATTTTATGGGCATTAATTAGTTATAAACTTATTGAAATACCTATAATCGCATGGCTCAATAAAAAAGATTATCACTTTCCTTGGTCGATACGCCCATTTCTATCCAGGCTCTTACCTTGACTATTGAATGCTTGGCTAAATATAGATGGTTATATTTTTTGCTGTTTATTGACAGAAAAATTTTGTCAGTAAATAGTAATCAAAAGGCATCATCTTAGCCACCAGACTTAGTGATTTGTTTTTTATGGTCTTATCAAGCCGAAAAATAATAAAAAACCGATTGGTTTCTAAAAGTATGCAATACAAGACAATAATTTTTTTAGAAATAAAGGGGGAGTAAAGCAATTAAATCGAAACGTTGTAAATTCGCACTGGCTGCTTTGTTGATGCCGTTACTTTTGACTCCGGTCGCTCTGGAGAAAATAAGGTAATATATGACAGCAAATTTATCCAAGACACTTTTTACGGTTCAAGCTCTACGTGCACTGGCTTCTGGTGCTGTCCTCGCTTATCACGTCCTTTTTATGTTGGTCCATAATGGCGGTTATTCGTTTGTTGTTTCAGACATCGGTGCAATAGGCGTTGATTTATTTTTCGTTATAAGCGGCTTTATAATGATTTATACAACCTATAATTCATTTTGTCAGCCGAATGCTTCGGTAGCCTTTTTTCGCCGCAGAGCAATCCGAATTGTTCCTATATATTGGCTTTACACTACTGTAGTTGTCTTATTGCTGGCATTTGTTCCAGGATTGTTTTCCGAAACCAAATTTAACTGGCAGCACGTTATATCGTCCTATCTGTTTGTCTTGTCCAAAAATTCCACTGGTAATGTCGGTACTGTTATGCAAACGGGATGGACTTTATGTTACGAAGTTTATTTTTATCTGCTATTTGCAATACTCCTTAATTTTCCCCGAAAGTATTTTCTTATTATTTCCGGTACTGTGTTTATGGGGGGCATCATTCTTGGCTCAATAAATGAGTTGCCGCCTTGGGCGACGGTGGTAGTAAACCCAATCCTGTTTGAGTTTTATTTCGGGACAGTCATTGCCTTTTTGTTGATTAATGGCTTTTTTTTACCACGAGCGCTCGCTATTGCCGCGATAATTCTTGGTATTGTAATTATCATCATAACCAGAGATGAAGATATCGGTAAATGGACGCGTGTCATCTTTTATGGTCTCCCCGGTGGTATTTTACTACTGGGCACTATTTCACTGGAGAATGCCGGAATGAAAGTCTCACGGCTATTTGTCGCTCTTGGCGACAGTTCTTACAGCCTCTATCTCGTTCATCCTTTCATTGTTCCTGCATTGGGCAAGCTGTGGGTAAAACTACATCTTTCTGAGTGGATGTCCCCGGTAATGCTTTTCCTGGTTGCTTTCAGTTGTTCCTTGGGGGCTGGTCATGCGTTATATCTCTTAATCGAGAAACCGATCACACTTTGGTTGTCGCGGACATGGAAAAACGTGGCGAGCTACAATCCATAAACTGCAATTGTTTATTACCGTATTTTAAAGGTGGAGTAGGGTTGTCTTGGTTTAAAAGCCAATTTTGCTGATGGCTGTAGGTTGATTACAAATATTCAAAAACATCTATAGATGTCATTAGTGATTTCCTTAGAATAATATACTCGGCTTGCCGGTCTTTTTAATCGTTTACTGCATGGTAAAAAAAGCTTTTTCGCAGTAGGTTTTCTATTCTCGGACAGCTGTTCCTGCGTTTTTTAAGGAGCTTACTGTTGTTAAAAACAGGCAAAATATTGGTAGACCGGAACCGGGGAAAAGCATGAGCGGCGAGTTTGGAGTAACATACCGGGATTAATATTAATAATCCCGGTATGTTAAATTGTGCAGGTTATTTAAACAGTTTCTTGTTCAGTTTCATTGGCGCGGTCAACTGACCATAATTTTTCCAGTTGATAAAAGCCACGGGCTTGGGCGGTCATGGCATGAACAATTACGTCACCCAAATCCAACAGTACCCAGTCTGAACCCAAATCACCTTCAATACCCAAGGGTTTAAAGCCGTCTTCCTTGGCTTTTTCTACAACGTAATCGCATAAAGCTTTCAAATGACGGTCAGACGTTCCTGTGACTACCACCATGTAATCAGTAAAGCTGGTTTTTCCCCGGACATCCAATGTTGTTATATTCTGTCCTTTACGTTCATCCAAAACATCTTGGACAATTTTCAATAAATCTTCTACTACTTGCATTAAAATTCCTAGTATAAATGAAGAGACTAAGGTCTCTGGTAAAGCTTGTGTTGCCTGATATAGGCAATAACATTATCGGGTAATAAAAAGCCCGGATTTTGTTGTTCTGCAATTTTGTTTCTGATAGCCGTTGCCGAAATATCCAGTTGCGTGACTTGCTGAAAGTATAACTTACCCGCACCGGTGTTTGCCAATTCTGTTATCCCGGTAGCCAGTCGGCTGTTAAAAAAATCATCGAGATTCTGTAGGGTAAAGCCCGGTCGGGTCATCACGACAATATGCGCAAAAGTAAATAAATGCGGCCATTGGTGCCATGTTTTTAACTGATTAAAGGCATCACTGCCGATAAACAACACTAACGTTTCGTTGGTTAATTCTTGTCGCAAAGACCGTAAGGTATCCACCATATAAGATGGACCCTCCCGGTTGAGTTCGCGGGTATCAATAACCAGGCCCGGTTGATCTTTTATGGCCAGTTCCAACATGTGTAAGCGCATTAGTGCGCTTGCAGCAGGTTGTTCCCGATGCGGTGGTTGGGCGCTGGGGATTAAGCGAACTTCGGTTAAGCCAAAAATTTCCTTAACTTCAAGGGCTGAACGCAAATGTCCATAATGAACGGGATCAAAAGTACCGCCAAAAATACCGATCATTGTGTAAAAAGCAGTTTGTCCACGAAAGGCGCGAAAATAGTCAAAGGAATAGGCAGTGATAAGTCATTGTTACAAGGACAGGTGACTGTGCAATAAGACCTGTTGATTTTTTTATTTCGTGTCTAAATGATGTTTCAAGATCGGATATGGCCATCACCCAAAACAATATACTTTAATGACGTAAGACCTTTTAAACCGACGGGGCCACGTGCATGCAACTTATCGGTACTAATACCAATTTCTGCACCCAAGCCGTATTCAAAGCCATCGGCAAAACGGGTTGAAGCGTTAACCATTACCGAGCTTGAATCCACTTCGCGCAGAAAGCGTCTTGCCAGCGTGTAGTCTTCAGTGACAATGGCTTCGGTATGGCTGGAGCTGTATTGGTTAATATGCTCCATCGCTTCATCAATACCCTGCACAATTTTGATTGATAAAATGGGGGCCAGATATTCGGTGTGCCAGTCTTCTTCTGTGGCTCTTGAGCACTGTGGAATTAAGGAGCAGGTTTTAAGACAACCGCGTAATTCAACACCTTTTTCAAGATAGATTTCAGCCAATAAAGGTAATACTTTTGCAGCAATACTTTCGGCAACCAGCAACGTTTCCATGGCATTACAGACGCCATAACGATGGGTTTTGGCATTGACGGCAATCTTGACGGCTTTGGCAATATCGGCTTTATCATCGATATAAACATGGCAAATACCATCAAGATGCTTGATCACCGGAATGGTCGCGTCTCGAGAAATACGTTCGGTCAAGCTTTTGCCGCCGCGTGGCACAATAACATCCACATATTGCTTCATGGTAATGAGTTCGCCCACCACCGCACGATCTGCGGTTGCTACAATCTGCACGGCTTGAGGAGGTAAGCCGGCAGCTTCAAGTCCTTTGGTAATGCAGATGGCAATGGCTTGATTGGAATGCAAAGCTTCAGAACCGCCCCGTAAAATACAGGCATTGCCGGATTTAAGGCACAAGGCAGCGGCATCGATAGTCACATTGGGACGGGATTCATAAATAATACCAATCACCCCTAAAGGGACGCGCATTTGCCCGACTTGTATGCCGCTAGGTCGATAACTTAAGTCGCTGATTTCGCCGACTGGATCAGGTAACGCAGCGACTTGTTTCAAGCCTTCAACCATCGCTTGAATGCTGGCGGAAGTTAAGGCCAGCCTGTCCAGCAAAGCAGCATCCAGGCCATTTTGCTTACCGGCCGCCAAATCTTTTTGATTTTCAGTGATCAGTAGGTCATGGTTGCTTTCAAGTGCCTCGGCAATTTTTAATAAGGCCAAGTTTTTTTTGCCTGACTCAGCCCGGCTGATTTCCCTTCCAGCCTTTCTGGCTTGCAGGCCAAGGCCTTGCATATATGCTTTAATATCCACGGCGTTCTCATTGGCTGGAATAATTTAGCCGCTTATTATATAGGTTAAAACAGGTTATTAACAGGTTTTAAATCAATCAACTAACGGATAATAAAAGGATTTATGTTGGTTGCTTAGATTACTTGTGCTGGTTGGGATATAGTATTGATTTATTAAACTTGATTAACGAGAATATAATTTCGGACAGGATTTACAAGGCAAGCTGTTTTTATTAATCTTAATTTGACGAGGAATACGATGATGAAATCTTACACATTACTATGGGCAGGGCTTTTGTTTTTTTCTACAACAGCGTCAGCACTTGAAAAAGTTAACCCCAAACAGGTTGATGAAGTACAGCAACGCACCCGGCAAGTGGTGCCTTATGCGCTGGATAAAACGACTATGACGTTTACCAAAACTGTCCATGGCGGCGTTCAGCATGTGGTTGCAAAATCGGCTGACAACACCCGGCAGATAAAATTGATTCAGGAAAATCTGCTTAAAATGGCCAATGATTTCAGAAAAGGTGATTTTTCTGTTACTGAACATATTCATGGCACTATTATGCCTGGCCTTACGCAGTTAAAAAAAGCCGAAACTGACGACATTAAATATCAATATGAAGCTTTGCCAAATGGTGCGCAGATTCATTATTCAACTGAATATCCGCAGTATGTTCAAGCGCTGCATGAATGGTTTGATGCCCAGATGAGTGAGCATGGCAACGAAGCCATACCTGAACATAGTCGGCACCATTCAACACCGGCAGAATAATTCAATAATGGCCGTGCGTACAACAGGCAGGCAAGCTTGACAGTCGGGTCGCTGGTAACCCGTCGTATTGGCCATTTATAATGACGGGTTACGACTATTACTTTATTTATGTATTTTAAAAAATACTCTGAGCGTTATGTTTAATTATTCATTACCATTATTTTTTACCCATATAGGTTCAGCAAGTCCGCTAGAGTTGCTGATTATTTTTTTTGGCCTGTTTGTGGTGCTGTTTATAAGCTCACCGCCAGCCAGTGAAGATTTTCAGAAGCAGGCTAACAGCTATTTATTTTCTGCATGGGCTGGTCGTGTGGCGTTAGGATGGGTGTTTTGGCCTTTTTTCCTCATTTTAAACAGTAGCTTGTATGCAGCAGATACCTTGGCAAAAATCGGTATGTTAACGGTATCCAGTTGGGATGATGTGCATTTGATGCTGTTACTGCCGATTGTTTGGTGGGTTGTCGCTATTTGGCGTTGTTCAGTCAATACGCATTTACGCGTTTGGATGGCGTGTGCACGATTGCTGACACTGGCGGTGTTTTTTGAATATGGATTGAAATTGCTGATACGTATCGATTATCCACGTATCTTTTTTGGCTGTGAGGAGTTGTTGCTGGATTATGGTAGCTGTTTTTAAGTAGCAACTTACTTTTTTAAATTAATTATTAGATCACTTAAGGTCTTTGCGATGGCTTTTGCTGTCGGCAGGATATAAAAAATTATTTTATGTGCAAAAATAAACTA
Organism: Methylobacter psychrophilus; assembly: GCF_025583945.1. Lineage (GTDB taxonomy): Bacteria > Pseudomonadota > Gammaproteobacteria > Methylococcales > Methylomonadaceae > Methylobacter_C > Methylobacter_C psychrophilus. The sequence goes on along the minus strand of NZ_JAOEGU010000020.1, from coordinate 40,144 downwards.
TTGTGAGCATAGGGTTTTCAATGCCTTGAAATCACGTATTATTTCTTCGTATTTATCGATATATTTTGCGTGAAACAGACTCTTTAAAGAATTATTTTAGACTGCTTTATCTGCTTCTGTTGCTGTTAAGTATGAAATATTGGTTATTCAGGTAAAATGTGCGGTTACGCGTCAGTCATTATGGCTGATGTGATGACTGTTTAATTCGGTATATGGTTAATGAAAATACTAATTCTTGGCGCTGGCGTCACTGGTTCATCTGTTGCGGCAGCTTTAGCGAAAGAAGAAAACGATATTGTTGTTATTGATTTTAAGCAGGACCTCCTCGATGCTTTAAAAGAACGTTTTGATATTGCCACGGTCACCGGTAATGCCGCCCATCCCACTGTGCTGGAACAGGCTGGCGTATACCATACTGATATGGTGATAGCGGTTACTGATAGTGATGAAACCAACATGTTGGCCTGCATGATTATCAACACACTTTACAGTCGCCCGAAAACAATTGCCCGGGTGCGTGCCATTGAATATCTGAAAAATCCCAAATTATTTGGCCCGAACGGTATTCCTGTCGATATTGTTATCAGTCCGGAACAAATTGTTATGGAGTCGATTCGTAATTTAATTGAGTTTCCGGGGGTTTTACATATATCCGATTTTGCCGGCGGTCTGGTACGACTATTTTCTGTTAAAGTAGGTGCTGAGGGCGTTTTAACGGGTAAAAAAATTAAAACCCTAAAAGAGCGTCTGTCTGATGGTAAAACCCGTGTGGTGGCTATTTTTAGGCAAGGCAAGCCGGTCTGCGTTAGCGGCGATGCAACCATAGAAACGGATGATGAAGTTTTTTTGGTTGCACCCCGTAAAGAAGTACGCAAGGTATTGAAAGAACTGAACAAGCTGGAGGCACCATTAAAGCGTATTATTATTGCTGGTGGCGGGCATGTCGGTAAACGTCTGGCGCTTGCCCTGGAAGATAATCACCAGGTAAAAATTATTGAAAAAAATCCCCAGCGCGCCCATAAAATCGCTAATGATCTTCGCAAAGCTGTCGTACTTTTGGGTGATTGTTCTGATGAGTCACTATTAGTAGGCGAATCTATTGAGAGTGCTGATTTGTTTTGTGCCATTACCGATAATGATGGCGTCAATATTATTTCCGCTTCTTTGGCAAAAAGCTTGGGCGCGCGAAAAATTATCTGTCTGCTTAATCATACGTCATACACTAAATTATTGCCGGGTACCGGTATTGATGTCACTGTCTTACCCAACCAGGAAACGCTGGGCAGTATTTTAAAGCATGTGCGACGCGGTGATGTCGTGCAGGTTAGTTCTCTTTGTGGTGGCGCCGCTGAAGCCATTGAAGCTATTGCTCATGATAATGACAATGATGATTCTGTCGTTGGTCGCCGCGTGGATACCATTAATTTCCCGGAAGGCATTGTTATGGGTGCTTTGATTCGTAATAATGAAGTTATTTCCATCCATCACGATACCGTTTTTAAAGAAGGCGATCACGTTGTTATGTTTGCGATGGATAAAAGACTGGTTAGTAATATCGAAAAATTTTTTCAACCCCTTTCAAAAATATAACCAGGGCTTAATAAGTCCGGTTTAAGATAGACAAGCATGATACCTGTGTTTTTTAAGCCTTTGGTTTTTTGATATTACATAAACTTTAACGATTCCATGAAATCCATTTTTACCATCGTCCATATTTTCGGCCTAGTCACTATGGGCTTTAGTGGCCTGATGAGTACTTGTCTGATCACCTCAAAAATAGCCGATGATGGAGCTACTACCGCTTTTTATCAAGGTACGTTGATTACTTTTCTGTTTGGTGCTTTGATGTTTATTCCGACATTACGTATGCCCAAAAAAGTATCCCGACAAGCGGGTTTTTTGCTGGTAGCAAGCACTTGGTCATTAACACCGGTATTTTGTACTCTCCCTCTAATGATTTATATGCCGGGACTGAGCTTTATTGACGCTTATTTTGAGACGGTTTCCGGTCTTACCACGACGGGTGCAACCATATTTTCCGGTATTGATGCTTTACCGATGTCGATTAACCTCTGGCGACATGAATTGTGTTGGATTGCGGGAATGGGGATTATTATTTTTGCCGTCGCTATTTTACCTATCTTGGGTATTGGTGGTATGCAGTTATATAAAGCGGAGTCGCCGGGCACTGTTAAGGAATCAGACTTACCACCACGTATAGCGCAAACCGCAAAAGCCTTATGGATGGTTTATGCCGGTATTACAGTGGCTTGTATGATTGCTTTACGCCTGGCTGGTATGGATTGGTTCGATGCAATTTGCCATGCCTTTGCTGCGATGAGCTTAAGCGGATTTTCTACTCATGATGCCAGCATCGGATATTTTAATTCATTGTCAATTGAAATAGTCCTCACTATTTTTCAATTATTAGCGGCTATGAATTTTGCCACTCATTTTGTCGCACTTCGCAAGCAATCACTCAAACCTTACATAGATGACCGGGAGGCTCGAGCTTTTCTGGTTTTAGTTTTGGGAAGTTGTATTTTAGCTACGTTGATATTGTGGCATGCAGGAACTTATCCTGATTTTTTTACCGCTTTGCGTTATGCAACCTTTAATTTGGTAACTATTGCTACGGATTGTGGTTTTTCTAACCAGGATTTCAATAAGTGGCCTATTTTTGTGCCCATGTGGATGTTGTTTTTAAGTTGTCTTTCAGCCTCTTCCGGTTCTACCGGGGGCGGTATCCGGATGATCAGAACCATTATTTTAATGAAGCAGGCACGTCTGGAGATGTTTAAATTTATTCATCCTTTTGCGGTCAGGCCCTTAAAGATAGGGGAGATGATAGTTAGTAATAATATTATTAACTCAGTGACCGGATTTATTTTCCTGTATTTTATTAGTATTGTCATCCTGGTCTTTACGTTGCTATTAAGCGGATTGGATTTTATGACAGCTCTTTCTGCAATCATCGCCTGCTTTAACAATGCAGGTCCCGGATTAAACGAAGTAGGTCCTGCGTCTAATTACGCGAGTCTAAGTGATTTTCAAAAAGCCGTATGTGCCTTTGCCATGCTGTTAGGTCGGGTACAAATATTCTCCATTGTTATTTTATTCGTGCCGGAATTTTGGAGAAAGTAACTACGTACTTTATTGCGTCTATGGTTATTTACTGAAGAGATTTTCACCACGAACGACTGCATGGACAGATATTTGCTCTTGCAAACTCTGCATTCACCACATCCTTGTGGATTATGCAGGAGGTAGAGCACCAAAAGTAGGCGCTTTAGGCGACGCAGGGAGCGGTTGCCGAGACACGAAGGACACGAAGAAAGAAAATTTTATCTTCCTTCGGGTTTTGCGGCGAACAAACTATTTTTAATGCCCCCGGTGATTAATGAAAAGCTACCCTGAATCTTCACGGTTATTTTTTGCTTTATGGCCCGATGATCGAATCAGGCTGAAATTACTGTACTTGAATCAGTCTTTGGAAGTGCAAGGATTTAAGCCGGTACAGCCACATAATCTCCATACAACATTGGTGTTTTTAGGATTAATTGATATCGCTTCTGAATTATTAATTAAACACGGTGTTATCACTATTTCTGCAAAACCTTTTGTGTTGACGTTTGACCAGTTAAGTTATTGGAGTAAACCTAAGGTGTTATGCCTTACCTGTTCGCACATACCCGATGAGATTGAAAAATTGGTAACTGCGTTGAACAGGGAGGTTGCCAGTTGCGGATTGCAAACTGAAACTCGGCCTTATATGCCGCATATTACTTTGGCGAGACATGCCGGGTATTTACCTGATGTAGAATTTGAGCCAATTGTTTGGTACGCCGAAGCATTTTGTCTGGTAGAGTCATGTAGTGAGTCGGGCGGCGTAAATTACAAAGTGAGGCAGCAATGGCCTTTTATCAAACCTGCTAATTAAGTGACATACCCATAGTACACGAAAATATTCAAAAGAACTTTCTGTCTATATATTTTCAGAAATTAAACTTCCAATTCATGTTGCTGTAAATTCATACAGATAACATCCCTTGAAGGGATGGTATCTGTTGGCATCGAAATTACTTATCTTTCTTCGTGTCTCGGCAACTGCTCCCTGCGTCGCCTAAAGCGCCTACTTTTGGTGCTCTACCTCCTACATAATCTACAAGGATGTGGTGAATGCAGAGTTTGCAGGAGAAAATATCTGTCCTTGCAGTCGTTCGTGGTGAATATTTTTGGGCTATTTTAATCCTGCATCTTCTATACCTATAATTTTTTTAACTTGACTGGTAAAGCAACCTTCGGCAAGACGTGTTTCAACGATATCACCTGGTTTTAGTTGTTGTGTAGATTGGATGAGTTGCCCTGATGGTTGCTGAATAACCAGCGCATAGCCGCGATGTAATGTTGCTAACGGACTAACCGCGTGCAATGTCTGGCTGGCATTTAATAATTGTTGGTTGAGCCCTTCCAGTTTGTGACGGATTACGGTAATCAGCCGCTTACTTAAATACTCCTGTTTTTGTTTATAGTTGTTGATGGTTATGGCAGGATTGTATTGCCAAAGACAAGCTATTTTTGCTTCAATATGGCTTTTGTGGTGGCGTAACTTTGTCTGCATCGCCTGATTAAGTCGTAATTCAAGCTCATCCAGTCGTTGCGCATTTTTTGCCAGTTTTTGACCGGGATGTTGCTGCTGTAAACGCTTGCTTAACCACGCCAAGGATTGCTGTTTTTGGTTTAACTTAAGTTGTAGTTGTTGTTGCAATCGCGCTTCTAATTGAACAAACCGGGATAACCATTCTTGTTGGTCAGGTGTCGCGTGTTCAGCTGCTGCCGAGGGTGTTGCGGCACGTAAATCAGCGACAAAATCGGCGATGGTGACATCGGTTTCGTGACCTACGGCTGAAATTATCGGAATTGTGCTGGCGAATATGGCACGGGCAACTATTTCTTCATTAAAAGCCCACAGATCTTCCAGTGACCCGCCGCCTCGTCCCAAAATAAGCACATCGCATTGTTTATGCTCGTTGGCTAGCGCTATGGCTTTGGCGATTTCATGTTTGGCATTATCACCTTGTACGGCAACGGGATAAATAATAACCGATACCGCTGAAAAACGTCGTCGTAATACCGTCAGTATATCTCTAATCGCAGCGCCAGATGGCGAAGTGATGACGCCGATGGTTTTAGGCAGGGTAGGGAGGCTTTGTTTATTTTCAGCAGCAAACAAACCTTCTTCCAACAGTTTTAGCTTTAATACGTCAAATGCCCGTCGTAAGGCACCATCTCCGGCTTCTTCAATATGTTCGACAATAAGCTGAAAGTCACCTCTGGGCTCGTACAGGCTTACTTGCGCTTTAACGACGACCTGTTTGCCATTTTCCGGTTTAAAGCCCAGTCTGCTTTGCCGGGTTTTAAACATCGCGCAGCGCACCTGGGCACCGGCATCTTTTAGAGAAAAATAAAGGTGACCAGATGATGGTTGTGCCAAGTTGGATATTTCACCCTCAACCAAAACACTCAGGAAATGTTCGTCAAGTAACCGGCTGGTTGCCCTGTTAAGCTGTGAAACAGTTAGTATATTGCGTTGCGTAGACGTTGATGAAGTATTCATTACTGGTTAGTAGGGATTGAGTGCAAGCTTATTATGCAGACTATTGTAAAATAGCCTGCTTGTATGTACAAAAAAAGAGGAGTTTTTATGGCGTGGTTGCTTTTATTTTCTGCGGGATTAGTAGAAATAATTTTTGCTTTAAGTCTTAAATATAATGCAGGTTTTACCAAGCTTTGGCCCAGCATAGCGACTGTAATGTCGGGAATTGGCAGTTTTGGTTTATTAATGTGGGCGATTAAAACGTTGCCACTAGGAACAGCCTATGCGGTTTGGACAGGTATGGGAGCAGTGGGTGTCGCCATACTCAGCATTATTTTATTTAAAGAATCAGCTGATTGGTATCGGTTGTTATCGATTACTTTAGTGATTGCCGGGATTGTCGGGCTTAAATTAACGGATAGTCAGTAAGATGCTGCATCTTATTTTTCAGTCACCCATTGACAGTGCTATTCTGGAGCGGATTGATTCAGGTGATGATGTACTGTTTCTTGAAAATGCCGTTTTGCGTATCCTGAAAAAAGGCAGCTTATGCGTAGCATTAACACAGTTATTGATACAAAACCGTCTTTATGTTTTAGTTGATGATATTGAGGTTAGAGGCATTGGTATGGCTGAGCTGATTGAGGGTATTGAAATTATTGATTATTCGGGGATGGTCGACTTGACCGTTAAAAATCCGGTGATTCAATCATGGTCTTGAGAAGTTGTTTGGAAACAACTGATCAGGGTTTTTTAGTCAACCTGGCCGACTGGAATGAAGAGGTTGCAAAGCAACTGGCTCAACTTAATAATATTTCGCTAAATGACGCGCACTGGGAAATTATTGCGTTTATTCGTGATTATTATTTGCAATTTAAGCATCTACCTAATGCCCGCGTATTTACTAAAGCGATTGCCCGAAAATTAGGTGAGGACAAAGGCAACAGTCGCTATTTACATAAATTGTTTCCTGACGGGCCGTTGAAATATGCCTGTAAGCTGGCTGGATTACCAAAACCACCGACTTGTTTATAAAAAGACATTCATCACGAAGAGACGAAGGACACGAAGAAAAAACTTGGGGTTTTCGTGGTAAAAAGTCTGGTTGAGTTAGTGGCAGGATAACTTTACAGTCTAAGCATTCAACCGCCGACTATTTGTAAATATATTCACCATATCCTTATGGACTATGCAGGAGGTAGAGCAATGCAGGGAAGCAGTTTCCGAGACACGAAGTTTTTCTTGGTGTCTTTTTTCGTGTTCTTCGTGTCTTCGTGGTGAATAAAAATTCAATTAATCGCTTACTTGCTTAAAGCGATGTATCAAGCGCCGGTCTTTTTTGTTGGGTTTATGATCTTGCCCGCTAAAATCAAACAGTTCGCGTTGTTCGCGTTGCAAAATCATTTGTTGTTGGCGTTTTGTAAAGCTTTCAGGGGCTTCTTCATAGAGTAAAACAGCCTCTTTTGAAGGTCGTCGTTGTTTGGAAAGTCCGATTATTTCCACTTCCCAGTTTAGCCCGTCTTTATTTATGGACAGCAACGCCCCAGGTTTGATTTCTTTGCCTGGTTTTGTGCGCTGCTTGTTAATATGAACTTTGCCACCAGAAATGGCATCAGCAGCCAGCTTGCGCGTTTTAAAAAAACGCGCAGTCCATAACCATTTATCCAGTCGGATGCTTTCGAGTTCAGTCTGCACTCAACTCTTTTTCTTTTTTTAAGCCCCTAGGTAAAGAAAATACCACTTTTTCTTCTATACCCTGAATTTCAATGGCCGATTTACCGCCCCATTGTTTTAACTGATTGATCACTTCCTGTACCAGTACTTCTGGCGCAGAAGCACCGGCAGTAACACCAACTACGTTAACGCCATCAAACCAGCTTTGTTGCATATCTTTTGCGGTATCAATCAGATAGGCTGTTTTACCCAATTGCTCGGCAATTTCCCGTAAACGATTTGAGTTAGAGCTGTTGGTTGAGCCAACAACCAGAATGGTATCCGCTGTCTTTGCCAGTTCGTAGACGGCATCCTGGCGGTTTTGGGTAGCGTAACAGATATCGTCTTTTTTCTGTTCCTGAATGGAGGTAAAGCGAGCTCTCAACGCATCTACCATAATTTTGGTATCCGTCATTGATAGCGTAGTTTGGGTCACATAAGCCAGATTGTCGGGGTTATTGACGACTAATTTGTTAACATCCTCAGGTGTTTCTACCAAATAGATGCCCCCATTGTCAGTGCACTTTTCATATTGACCCATGGTACCTTCAACTTCGGGATGCCCTGCGTGACCGATAAGAATAACTTCCCGATCTGATTTTGCATGTTTGGCAACCTGTATATGAACTTTAGTCACCAGCGGGCAGGTAGCATCAAAGACCGTTAATTTACGTTCTTTAGCTTCCTGTTGGACTTGTTTGGAAACACCATGAGCACTAAAAATCAGGTAGGAACCTACGGGTACATCCGTTAATTCTTCAATGAAAATAGCGCCTTTTTCTTTAAGACCATCAACAACTGTGCGGTTATGAACAACTTCATGCCGAACATAAATTGGCGCACCAAATGTTTCGAGTGCCTGATCAACAATTTCGATTGCGCGGTCTACACCGGCGCAGAATCCACGGGGGTTAGCGAGTACAATTTGCATATCTTGACTTCTTTACTAGGTTAAATTGAGGTTATTTTAACTCAACATCGTTGCTGATACGATAATTCCGTCCATATCCGCATATAAAAAATGATCTTTTTTGAAATTTACGCCTGCGAAAGAGACTAATAAATCGCGATCGCCATGATCTTTTTTATGGCTTGTTAAAGGATGTGTATGCAGGGCACGTATACCGATCGGTAGGTCGGCCAGCATTGCAGAATCCCGAATGCAGCCATAAACAATAATACCTTGCCAGCCATTATTAATGGCAATGGTTGCCAAATTATTGTCTATCAAAGCGCAGCGGTGTGATCCTCCACCATCAATAACCAATACCCGATTTTGCACTTTTTCTTCCAGAACGGTTCTGACTAAAATATTATCCTCAAAGGCTTTAAGCGTGGTGATTTGACCGGAAAAAGCCGGGTTAGCACCATAAGACATAAACAGAGGCTCGGCTATCTGGAAATAATCCTCTCCTGAATGGGTATCGCAAAGATTAGCTGTAGTAAAAGTCATGGTTAAAGGTTTCAAGGTTTAAGGTGAAAGGTTTGAGATTAAAAGCATTGGTACCTTTAATCTTACACCTGATTTTGATCAGTATAGCGTGACAACAGTCCATTAACACTACGTATTTCCGGTAACGGTATTTTTACTTCATAGCCGCCGCCTGAGGCTTCTTGCATACTATGGCCATGTATATCTTCCATGCGCTCAACGATAATGTCCTGGTTACCTTCAGGCAGAATGAGTTCCAATTTATCGCCCACCGAAAATTTATTTTTTACATCAATGATAGCCAGTCCGTTACTTGGATCATAGCTTCTTATTTCGCCGCAAAATTGCTGTTGATGGCTCTTGGAATAACCGGTGATATAATTTTGCTGTTCGTGGCTATGGTGGCGCTGGTAAAAGCCGTCAGTATAGCCACGATTTGCCAGGTTTTCCAGAACACCAATCAGTTCCGGTTGAAATGCACGGCCTGCCAGTGCATCGTCAATAGCAAGGCGGTAGGTTTGCGCGGTGCGGGCGACATAATAATGTGATTTGGTACGACCCTCAATTTTAAGGCTATTTATACCAATTTCAACCAGGCGTTGCACATGCTCTATCGCCCTTAAATCTTTGGAGTTCATGATGTAGGTGCCATTTTCATCTTCCATGATAGGTAACAGTTCGCCTTTGCGGCCTTCTTCTTCAAGAAAATACAGCTTGTCGGCTAATGGATGGCGTTCTGCGCCGCCACAACTGGCAGTGCTGATATCGGCCATTGACAGTACTTCGTTATCCGGGATCAGCTCGCCTTCGGCATTTTCATTAGCGGGCAGGGTATCGTATTTCCAGCGGCAAGAATTGGTACAAGTACCCTGATTAGGGTCGCGATGATTAAAGTAACCTGATAGTAAACAGCGTCCTGAATAAGCAATACATAGAGCGCCATGGACAAATACCTCCAATTCTATATCCGGGCATTTTTGACGGATTTCTGCTATTTCATCAAGAGATAGTTCGCGTGACAAAATTACCCGTTTAACGCCCATACTTTGCCAGAATTTTACCGTCGCATAATTAACGGTATTTGCCTGCACTGATAAATGGATAGGCATATCCGGCCAAGCCTCACGGGTCATCATAATCAAACCGGGATCAGCCATAATCAAGGCATCCGGTTTCATGGCGATAATAGGGGCAATATCGGTCATAAAGGTTTTAACTTTGGCGTTATGGGGAATCACATTGGTCGCCAGAAAAAACTTTTTGCCTTGCCGGTGCGCTTCGTCAATGCCTTTAGCCAGATTATCGGCAAGAAAATCGTTATTACGTACTCTAAGACTGTAGCGAGGTTGCCCGGCATAGACAGCATCCGCGCCAAAGGCAAAGGCATAGCGCATGTTTTTAATGGTTCCGGCAGGGGAGAGAAGTTCTATTCGTTTCATGATGATAGCTGTCAATGATCAGTGTAATATGGGCCATATATTACACCAGGTTAGGCAAAGCTAAAAAAAGGAATACAAAAAATGTGGGTATTATTGCTGATAATTGCTTTATTGTTTGTTTTAGGAGGGGCATTAATTTTACTCAGGTCGGCAAAAATGCCGAAAATTCCTGATACGGTCAAATCGCAGCCTTACGAAGAAGATAAATCAGATGACTGGTAAGTTGGATTTAATTAACTTATTCACCACGAAGACACGAAGAAAAAATGGTAAAAAACGTCGTGTTGATTTTACAGCCCCTAAAAAAAACCTGGTTAGTATCCAGGTTTTTTTGACTTGCTTATTATTGAAAAATTAATTACTGAGCAATTTTTTTCTGCGACCAAATCCTAGTAGACCTAAACCACTGGCAAATAACCAAACTGCTGTGGGCACGGGTACTGAAGAAACAGGAGATGAGGAAAATATGTAATTGCTTATTACATAACCAAGTTCAGTATCGTTAATATGCGCTAAATAAAGATCACCCGAACCTAACCATAAATTAAAGTCCAAACCAGAAACGGAATTGTGGAAACCAAGTCCATAATTATCCCAACCTCCGGTAGTAACAAGTGTGGCAGGGTCAAACACATTATTAGAGAAACCAAATAGACCTGTGGGAGCCAGTATAAGTGTATCTAAATCTGCTGTACCGTTGAAAGTAGTAATGACAGTAATGTCCGTGTCATCGGCAGTAAAGTTGAGATTATAGTGAATGCTATTAGCGTCGAATTGCTCGTTATAATTATACGGTGCCGCATTTGCAGAAATAGCTGGTGCTAACACTGCAACAGTGGCTATAACGCGAAGCAAATATTTATTCATAAATTGAGCTCCTAAAAGAAAAAAATAAAAAAAATGCTATGATTTTATTCAGTACACTCTATGAAAAAAAGTGTACTGAATAAAATTATAGTGTTGGATTTTACTTCCGCTGAAAATTGTGGAAACGGAGTCAATATTTTCAGTCTTAGATAGGCTGCATATGTTTTAATGAAGCGTAACGTAGTGAAAATGTAGGATTTATGAAACAGGGTTAAGTCATTGCGTAGTGATGTTTCAACCACTTGTTAGGTTGAAACGGACGAAGCAGGATAGGGCGGGGCAGCCTAAGGCAGTGGCGGATGTGTGATTTATGCTGATTTTCGAGCAGGATGCCCGGAAAAATCTATCGCAGAAATAGCGAATCCCAATCTCTGCCAGCTAAATCAATAAAGTTAGAAAAAATAATAATTATCTGTCATTAAACGCCCCATTAATTATTAGTAGTTTTTTAATGACTTTCTTAATCGAAGGCACGAAGAAAAAACTTCCTGTCTCGGCAAGAAGCTTTTGAATCTTGAGTAAAAGTGTGAAACGTAGCAAGGTTTTGAAATCTATTTAATTCTTCAAATATTTCGGTCAGGATTGCAAACCCAGATCGCACCGAGTAGCTTTATCTTAAGCGGCATAAGTTTTCATAACCCATACAGCTTGCGTTTACGCCAGAAAGTGGCCCGGCTCATAGTCATTAACTGCGCAGCGATGGTGACCATGCCTTTACTTTGTGTTAGCGCTTGACGAATGGCGGCAATTTCTTCTGTTGCAGATAATGGTACGGATGACAGGCTTTGATGATTAGCTCTGCGTGGTTCTCTAAATTCCGGCGGTAATTCAGAACAACGTAAAGTTGTGCCACGGCCTACCGCAAATGCATATTCCACAACATTATGCAGTTCTCTGATATTGCCGGGCCACGTATAGTCAAGCAAAATCCGCATGGCCTCTGGTTCAATTTTTTCTATTTTTCTAAAATTAGCGGCATTATGCTGATAGATAAAATGCCAGAGCAATAAACTGATATCTTCCCGGCGATCGCGTAATGGCGGGATAAAAATGGGGACAACTCTTAACCGGTACATCAAATCTTCACGAAAACGCCCTGCTTTTACTTCTTCCCTTAATGACCGATGCGTCGCTGCTACTATGCGTACATCAACCTCAATCGAACGATCCCCACCCACCGGAATATAGTTTCTTTCCTGTATCACTCTGAGCAGTTTAGCCTGTAGTTCAAGTGGCAGTTCGGCTACTTCATCCAGAAACAAGGTTCCGCCATGTGCACGTTGAAACAAGCCGCTATGATCTTTGATAGCTCCGGTAAAAGCGCCTCGCACATGACCAAACAATTCACTTTCCAGCAAGTTGCTTGATAAGGCTGCGCAATTTATTGCCAGAAAAGGCCTGTCATGACGAGCACTAAGATCATGGATTGCCTTGGCGACCAGTTCTTTACCGGCTCCACTTTCGCCTCTTACCAGCACAGTCGCTTCTGTTTCAGCGGCATTTGAAATAATCTGAAACACGTCTTTCATGGCCGGTGAGCGACTTAATATGCCTTGAAAATTTTGGCTTCCAAGCTCTGTATTGGTTACTTTGGCGCTCACTTTCGGTAAAGTATCCAAAGCCATGGACTTTGGCAGAATGGCAAGCAAGACTACTCCGCCAGCAAAAATGTTTTCCTTGTCATGTAAAACTTGCACCACTTTTTTTACTTTGACGTCGCTACCGTCCGTGCCGGATATTTTGATAATAGTTTCTTGATGGTTGTCGGTATCAGTGATTTTGTATTCGGGTAAACAAGATTTTCCGACAACATCCTCGTGCCGTAAGCCTGATAATTCGGCCATTCCCTGGCTCCAATAAAGCACTTGTTGATTGTTGTTAATAATATAAACAGTGGCCGACTCACAAAGGTCAAGTACTTTGATTAAAAGCGTTGAACTGTCAAATTGCGTCAGCCATAGTGGGTTGTTTTTGGCAAATAATGCGGATTGTTTCATAGCTGTATCAGTATGTCATATTGTTGTTTCATTGAAACGATACATGAAACATACAGGTTAAGTCCATCTGTTTTATTTTGAAAATAAAAACAATGAGTTATAAAATAAATGTTTGTTGGCATGGTTTTAGCTATGTACATTATATGTCAGTGCTATTGATATTATGAAAGGCAAACAAGGTAACCTTCGGGATATCAGCGAAATTGTCGTGCGTTATTTGACAACCTTACTTAAAATGAAGGGTAACAACTACGGTATTTATTCAGTCCCCCCTCTTTAGAAAAAGAGGGGATAGGGGAGATTTTATTAGATAAATGATAAATCCCCCCTCAATCCCCCTTTTTCAAAGGGGGAGGTGAATAACTACCAACTACGTAGATCATTGCATTAATCTGCTTTACCTTTGTCAGTCCCGGCTTTTGGTAATCCAGAGTGAAAGGCGTAATACTTAATTAATTCTTCCTACAAAAATCGGAGAGACATGATGATATTTAAACAATTATTTGATAAAGAAACCTGGACTTACACCTATTTAATTGCTGACGCTATCAGTAAAGAGGCTGTTTTTATTGATCCTGTCAACACTCACATTGATGACTATATCTCTTTGTTGGAAGTACATGGTTTACAACTGAAATATACTCTGGAAAGCCATGTTCATGCCGATCATATAACGGCAAGCGGCTTGCTGCGTCAACGCTTGGGCGCACAAACAGCGGTCAGCCAACTTTGCGGTGCAGAGACTGCCGATGTCCAAATTCAGGATGGCGATATTTTTAAATTAGGCGCTAATGAGCAAATTAAAGTAATTGCTACGCCAGGCCATACGCCCGGCAGTATTTCTTTTTTATGGCGTGACCGGATTTTTACCGGTGACTCTTTATTGATAGGGGGTTGTGGGCGTACCGATTTTCAGGGTGGTGATGCCGGTGCGCTTTATGATTGCATTACTCAACGGTTATTTACTTTACCTGATGAAACACTGGTTTATCCGGGTCATGATTATCAAGAGCACTGGGTTAGTAGCATCAAGCAGGAACGCACAACTAATCCACGTCTGGCCGGAAAAACGCGTGAAGAGTTTATTGCCGTAATGAATAATTTAAATTTGCCAAAACCACGCTTAATCGATCAAGCAGTACCTGCCAACCGTTATTGCGGTTTGGATGAAAATGAACGTCAGGATGCCATTATGGTAAGAGAGACTTCGCGCCCCATTCGCAATGAAATAAGCCCTCAAGATTTGGTAGCTCAAGCCAAGCAACAGATTACCGAAGTGAATGTAACTACGGCCAAACAACTGCTGGCAGAAGGAAATATTGTGGTTGTTGATACGCGTGAAGAGAGTGAATATGCGGCGGGTCATATTGATAACGCGCTGCTTTTACCACGTGGAGTGCTGGAATTTAAGGTGGGTAACAGCCCTGAGTTGGCTGACAAATCCAAAGCAGTGCTGATTTATTGCCGTACCGGTGGGCGTTCTGCATTGGCAGCGCAGACCATGCAACAATTGGGTTATAACAATGTCCTGTCAATGGCAGGTGGTTATGAGGCTTGGCAAAAAGCATAAATTGCTTAAAGGTGCAAGGGCGATAACTCTTACAATTAACGTCAAGTGCGTAAAATGAGATAGTGCGCCTTGCATCTTAAAACTATAAATAAATAATAACAGGAAGAGTTCATGTCACAACAACACCATACTATTTTGATTGTCGGCGGCGGCGCAGCAGGCGTTTCCGTTGCCAATAACATGCGTCGTCAAAATGCCGATATTGATATTGCCATTATCGAGCCATCTGAAAAACATTATTACCAGCCAGGTTTTACCATTATTGGCGGCGGCGCTTATACCTTAAAACAAACCACCCGCAATGAAGCAGATTTGATTCATCCAACCGTTATCTGGCTGAAAGATTACGCAGAAACTTTTCAGCCGGATAACAATACCGTGAGTTTACGTTCCGGTGCAACGATCAGTTATGATTACCTGGTCGTTTGTCCCGGTTTGCAACTGGACTGGGGCAAAATTGCGGGCTTAAAAGAAACACTGGGTAAAAATAACGTTTGTAGTAATTATTCACCCGATACGACTGAATACACGTGGGAATGCATTAAAAATAGTGAATCGGGAACTGCGCTATTCACACAGCCGCCGATGCCGATTAAATGTGCCGGCGCACCTCAAAAAATTATGTATCTGGCTGCGGATAGATTTCGTAAAAAAGGTATTTTGGATAAATTTACCATTGAATTTTGTAATGCCGGTCCTGCCATGTTTGGCATTCCTTTTTTTGCCAAAGCCTTAAATAAGGTCGTCGCGGGTTATGGGATTAAAACCAATTTTAATCATAATCTGGTAGCTATTGATGGCCCGGCCAAAACAGCCACATTTGAGATGACCGATGCAGAAGGCAACAAGCAGCAAGTCGTTAAAGCCTTTGATATGATCCATGTCACGCCGCCGCAAAGCGCCCCCGATTTTATTAAAAACAGCCCGTTAGCCAATGCGGCAGGCTGGGTGGATGTTCACGACAGAACGTTGCAGCATAACAAATACGCCAATATTTTTGGTTTGGGTGATGCGACATCAACGCCAAATGCCAAAACAGCGGCTGCCGTCAGAAAACAGGTGCCCATTTTGGTTGATAATATTTTGTATCTTATCAACGGTAAAGCCGTTGAGGAAAAATATGATGGTTATGGTTCTTGTCCATTAACCACCTCACTAAGTACCGTTATGTTGGCCGAATTTGCTTATGGCGGTAAGGTGACCCCGTCTTTTCCGTGGCTGGATCCGCGAAAAAGTTTGTTTATCTGGTGGATAGGCAAAAAAATAGGTTTTCCCTGGATGTACTGGTCTTTAATGCTTAAAGGGTATCGCATCGATATACCGCATTTGGAATCTTATGCCAAACGCTTTACTAAAGAAGAATAAGTAAAGCAGATTCAAGGTTAAAGGTACAAGGTGTGAACGAATCAGTTTGACCTTGACCTTTTATCTATGATTTTTTCTCTCGCTCCAGGGCGCAGTTAAGGAGAATAGATCTCTCTGAGTTCTTCACTACAGTCTGATACAAGGGTAAAAAACCACAATGACTGATTTACAGAGCAACCTGTCACGATTAACGGCATTGTTTCCTATAGTAGGCTGGCTAAAAACCTATACCCGTCAGGATTTTAACGGCGATCTGTTCGCCGGTATTATTACGGCTATCTTGCTGGTTCCTCAAGGTATTGCTTATGCGATATTGGCTGGCTTGCCACCACAGCTTGGGCTTTATGCCAGTATTTTGCCGCCTGTACTGTATGCTTTGTTTGGTACCAGTCGAACCTTATCGGTAGGGCCGGTTTCAATTGCCGCTATTATGATTGCCAGTACCCTAAATACGCCTGAGATTAGTGCGCTGGGCAATCCCGTGCAAAGCGCGTTAATTTTGTCAGCCGAAAGCGGCTTGATCATGTTGTTGATGGCTCTGTTACGGATGGGGGGACTGGTTAATTTTATTAGTCACCCTGTGCTTACCGGCTTTACCAGCGGTGCCTCCCTCTTGATTATAGGCAGTCAATTACCCCAATTATTGGGTTTAAAAAGTCCTGTTTGTGGTTTTGATGGTATTTGTTACCGGGATTATTTGTCGGGCTATAATTCGACGACTTTGTTACTGGGGATGACCGCAGTCATGTTGTTGATAGTTTTTGGAAAACCACTCACTATGCTACTTAAAAAAGCAGGGTTCAGTTTGCCTCTGGTAACGGCTGTTAGTAAATGTGGCCCTTTGTTAACAGTGCTTTTGGCGACGGTTGTCGTTAGTTATTTTGGTTTAACGATGCACAATAAAGTGGCTGTTGTAGGTTTGGTTCCTGCCGGCTTTCCTGCTTTAAGCCTGGATTTTATTGATCTTGAAAAATGGCGTTTGTTATTTCCCGGTGCTGCCTTTATTGCCTTAATTGCTTATGTAGAAAGTGTCGCAATTGCTAAAGTCACTGCCAACCTGAGAGGTGAGAAAATCAGTCCTAATCAGGAGTTGATTGCCTTGGGTGTCGCTAATCTGGCTACGGCTATTTCTGGCGGTATGCCGGTTGCAGGTGGCTTTAGTCGAACCATGGTCAATTTTTCAGCCGGTGCCAGAACCCAAATGGCGATGCTGATTGCTGCCGGAATATTGGCGTTGGCAGTAATCTTTTTTAGCCCATGGTTTGAAAATATTCCCAAGGCAGCATTGGCTGCCATTATTCTGGTTGCCATTATACCTTTAGTGCGTTTAGGCAGTATTGTTCACACCTGGCGCTACGATCGTGGTGATGGTTTGGCCGAAATTGTAACTCTGTTAGGTGTTTTGGTGCTGGGTATTGAAGAAGGCATTAGTTTAGGTATTATTCTTACCGTTATCAGTTACTTACGCAAGACCAGTCAGCCGCATATAGCAGTCGTTGGACGTATTCCTGAAACAGGGCATTATCGTAATATTAAACGCCATAATGTAGAAACCTGGCAGCACTTGTTATTGCTGCGTATCGATGAAAATATCACCTTTGCCAATGTCAATTACATTGAAAACTTTATTACCACAGAATTGAAGCGGCAAGCCGATATTAAGCATATTATTCTAATTTTTACCTCAGTCAGTGATATAGATGCTACGGCTTTAGAGGCATTGGAAAATGTAAACCATGCCTTACAAATATCAGGAATAACACTGCATTTATCAGAAGCGAAGGGCCCCGTACTTGATAAACTTGAGAAAACCGATTTTTTTAACCAATTAAAGCCCGGGAAAGTATTTTTCCATACCGAAGATGCAATTAAAGAACTGGCATAAAAAATAATAAGTAAACCCCCAGCTTTGCTGGGGGACTCATAAAGTTTGACAATTACGGGAATCATCGAGAGTCTGCCTATCTGTGAACCGCTTAAAGTTTAAAAGATAAGGAAACAAAAGATGAATTCACCAGAGAGTTTAAGTCATACAAAATGGGAATATAAATACCATATAATCTGGATTCCAAAGTATAGAAAAAAGCCTTTATAAGGAGTTGAGGCAATATCTGGGATCAATACTTAAAGATTTAGCCTTGCAAAAGTAATGCAAGATTGAGGAAGAATATTTGATGTCAGATCATGTTTACATTCTAATCTCAATTCCACCCAAATATTCAGTGTCACAGGTTGTTGGTTTTATTTAGGGTAAAAGCGCTATATCCATTGTACGAACTTTTATGGGGCGAAGAAAGTATTTCACCGGACAAGGGTTTCTGGGTAAGAGGATATTATGTTTCAACAGTGGGCAGGGATCAAGTCACTGTACGAAACTACATCAGGCATCAAGAGGAAGAAGATAAACGAATAGAACAAATCGATTTATTTTAAGGCATCGTCACCTTTAGGTGGCGCAATTATTGATCCGCTTTGAGCTGTTCACATTTTCAAGCCTCCGGCTTTGCCAGAGGTTTTTGACTTCAACAGTTAAAATTTTCTGCCCCAGTCTTTACAAATAAGGCGATATCCAAGAATGAATATATTCCAGCGGTACAGAATTTTCGTTTACTTTCAATGACAGCAAGGATAAATACTGCTGGAGCAAATATCTATCCTTGTTGATGCCATTATGACGTCGCTGGCCGATGTCCTTATCAATCAGGCGATTTTTCAAGCTATATCGGCCAGGTTTCCTCTGGTTTCCAGCCATATTTTTCGGTCTTGTGAACGTTTCTTGGCCAGTAATAAATCCAGTTGTCCGCTGGTATCGTCGTCTTCAGTAATGGTTAATTGCACCAGTCTTCGGGTATCGGGATTCATGGTGGTTTCCCGAAGCTGACTGGGGTTCATTTCTCCCAAGCCTTTGAAGCGCTGCACGTTGATTTGCCCTTTGAGTTTTTCGGCTTTAATTCTATCCAAAACACCTTGGCGTTCTGCTTCATCCAAGGCATAAAAGACGCGTTTACCCACATCAATTCGGTATAAGGGGGGCATCGCTACAAATACATGACCCTCTTTAACCAACGCATTAAAGTGTTGATAAAACAAGGCACAGATTAACGTCGCAATGTGATTACCGTCAGAATCAGCATCCGCCAAAATACAGACTTTACCGTAGCGCAGGTTCTGCAAATCACTGGAGCCTGGCTCTATGCCTAAAGCAACAGCAATATCATGTACTTCCTGTGAAGCCATTACCTGACTGGATTCCACTTCCCAGGTATTAAGAATCTTGCCCCGCAACGGCATAATGGCCTGAAAGTCACGTTCACGGGCTTGTTTGGCTGAACCACCCGCAGAGTCACCTTCCACCAGAAATAATTCCGTTCTGGTTATGTCCTGAGCGGAGCAATCTGCCAGCTTTCCTGGTAGGGCAGGGCCTGAGGTGATTCTTTTACGGATAATTTTTTTATTGGATCGCAATCTTTTTTGGGCGCTAAAAATAATAATTTCAGCTATTTTTTCGCCTTCCGCCGGGTTTTGATTTAACCAAAGACTAAAGTTGTCTTTAGCAACACCCGAAACAAACGCCACACATTCGCGTGAACTGAGCCGCTCTTTGGTTTGGCCGGAAAACTGGGGATCTTCCAATTTAACGGACAAGACAAAATGGCAGTTTTCCCATACATCTTCCGGTGCGACTTTAACGCCACGTGGCAATATATTACGTATATTACAAAATTCACGCATGGCTTCGGTCAAACCTGCACGCAAACCGTTAACATGGGTCCCACCTTGCGCGGTCGGCACCAGATTAACGTAACTTTCGTTAAGTATTTCAGCCGGATTTTCAAGCGCCCAGACGATACCCCATTCGACAGCCTCATGATTTGCAGCCATATTACCCATAAACGGCTGTTCCGGGCAAAAGTCAATGTCGCCTATCCGATCCAGTAAGTACTCTTTAAGACCATTCTGGTAACACCAAACGTAATCTTCGTCGCTTTGCTCAACCTTTAAGGTTATTTTTAAGCCGGGACACAAAACGGCTTTGGCGCGTAAAACGTGCTTTAATTTGGTAACGGATATTTTATTGGAATCAAAGTATTTTTCATTCGGCCAGAATTTAACTGTTGTTCCCGTGTTATTGCGACCTACTGTGCCGATTTCCGCTAATTCAGTTTGCTTTTCACCATCGGCATAGCTCATGCCATAAACTTTACCATTACGCTTGACTTCAATATCAAGTTTCGCTGATAACGCATTAACAACCGATACGCCGACACCGTGCAAGCCACCAGAAAACTGGTAGTTTTTATTGGAAAATTTGCCACCGGCATGTAACTGGGTAAGAATCACTTCAACCCCCGGGATGCCTTGCTCGGGATGAATATCAACCGGCATCCCACGACCATCATCACTGACCAGTACTGAACCGTCTTTATACAAAACCACATCAATAGCTTTGGCGTAACCGGCCATCGCTTCATCAACACTGTTATCAACGACTTCCTGTACCAAGTGGTTGGGCCTGGTGGTATCCGTGTACATGCCGGGACGTTTTCGAACCGGATCCAATCCGCTTAAAACTTCTATCGCGGCCGCATTATATTCGTTACTCATTATTCCTAAGTACTCTTAATCCAATTTATCTACAAAGTTTGTTACTAAAAGCGTCTGTTATTGTATCGATGCCATCAACATAAACCATAAAGCCTGACTATTTAAATACGAAGACACAAAGAAAAACCTTCGTGCTATTCGTGTCTTCGTGGTGATTGCCTTTATTTCTTTTTTAAAACCAACTTTGCCTCATTCCAGAAAGCATCCAATTCCATCAGCTCACAATCGAGCAAACTTCGCCCGGATGCTTCAACCTGTTGCTCAATATAGTTAAAGCGTCTGGAGAATTTTTTGGTACTTTCTTTAAGGGCAATTTCAGGATTGACATTTAAATGCCGTGCCAGGTTTACGGCAACCAGTAATAAATCACCAATCTCTTCCTGTATATGTGCCTGATCACCGGACTCCCAAGCTTCTTTGACTTCTTCCAGTTCTTCCAATACTTTGGCAAAAACAGGTGGAACATCGGGCCAGTCAAAACCGTGCTGTGCAGCACGATCCTGAATTTTTTCACACTCAATCAACGCAGGAAGGTTGCCAGCGACACCCGATAAAACGCTATCCGGTGTTGCTGTTTTATTTTTCTCTTGTCGCTCGATGGCTTTGGCTTGTTCCCAAGCTTGGTGTCGCTCGGCATCCGTGTTAAAAACCGCATCAGAAAAAACATGGGGATGTCTGCGGATCAATTTTTCACAGATACCAGCCGATACCTCTTCAAAAGAAAACAAGCCACGCTCATTGGCAATCTGGGAATGAAAAACAACCTGTAGCAAAAGGTCGCCTAATTCCGAGCGTAAATCATCCAAATCATTACGTTCAATGGCATCAACGACCTCGTAGGCTTCTTCAATAACGTAAGGAATAAGGCTGGTGAAGTCCTGTTTAATATCCCAGGCACAGCCATCTTCCGGACGACGCAGGCGAGCCATAAGGTCTATTAGTTGTTGGGTATTTTTTAACATTAAAAGCTCGGATTATTAAAACGAACAACCAAAATTTTCATGATAGCGCTGCTTGAACTCTATCATGTCTAGCGTATGGTTTTGGGTACCGTGATGTTCTATTTTAATGGCCCCCATCAATGACGCGATTCTGCCGGTAGTGTCCCAGTCCAGTTCATTCATCAAGCCATAAAGCAAGCCTGCACGATAAGCATCGCCGCAGCCGGTAGGATCAAGCAGTGCTAAGGGTTTTGCCGCGGGAATAGTGATGCACTGGCCTTTGGTATAAATTTTTGAACCTTTACTGCCCAGAGTAACAATCAACGCTTCCAGTCGTTCTGCCATTTGCTCCAAGGATAATCCGGTGCGTTCCTGCATTAACTCGGATTCATAATCATTTAAAGTCACCCAGGTTGCCTGATCAATAAATTTAAGCAATTCTGCGCCATTAAACAGGGGCATGCCTTGACCGGGATCAAATATAAAGGGGATATCCAACTCAACAAACTGGTCGGCATGTAGCAGCATACCTTCTTTGCCGTCCGGTGATACGATACCTATCTCGATAGCTCTGTCGACAGGAACCGAGTTGATATGAGAAAAGCTCATTGCTCCAGGATGGAATGCGGTAATCTGATTGCCATCTTCGTCAGTAGTGATATAAGCTTGGCCGGTATAGTTATTATCCATAATATGAATAAACTCACTGGATAAACCGTTCTGGCTCATCCATTGGCTGTAGGGTTCAAAATCATGTCCCACGGTAGCCATTGCCAAGGCTTCTTCACCCAACAAATTTAAATTGTAGGCAATATTGCCCGCACAGCCGCCATATTCACGGCGCATGACGGGCACTAAAAATGATACGTTCAGAATATGAACTTTTTCCGGCAAGATATGGTTTTTAAATTTATCATGAAATACCATGATGGTGTCATAAGCCATAGATCCGCATATTAATGCACTCATTGGTATTCCTCTTTAAAGTAAAATTAATGCCCAGGTGACTGCTGCCCAGACTAAAGACATCATTACTGCTGCAGAACCTATATCTTTGGCTCTACCGGATAATTCATGATGTTCAAGACCTACCCGGTCAACCACAGCTTCTACTGCTGAATTTAATAATTCAACCAGCATAACCAAAACGATGCTGCCGATTAACAGCAGTTTTTCAATATTGCTTTGTCCCAACCAGATTGCCAGTGGAGTAGTCACCACAAAGAGAATAACTTCTTGTCTAAAGGCTTCTTCATAAGTCCACGTTGCTTTAAATCCGGCAACAGAAAAGAAACACGCGTTAATAAGGCGCTTAACGCCTTTTGCATTTGGATTTGCCATTGTGTCAGTAATTATCCATGTAAAAGAAGTGAATTGTACCCAAGTTAATTATAAAAAGTTGATATTGTCTTATTGGTCAATGACCAGTTGGTACGCATCTGCATCCATTAACTTATCCAAACCTGATAAATCTGTTGTTTTAACACAAAAAATCCATGCTCCATAGGGGTTCTCATTGACCTGCTCAGGTTCATCCTCAAGGGTTGAATTGACTGCAACAATTTCCCCGGAAACCGGACTGAATAAATCTGATGCTGTTTTAACCGATTCAACCACCGCACATTGCTCTTGCGCTGTAATTTTGCGCCCTAATTCAGGCAATTCTATAAAAACCAAATCGCCTAATTGTTCTTGGGCAAAATCAGTGATGCCTACACGAACAACATTATCATCCTCGACATGCGCCCATTCGTGTGACAGCGCATATTTTAAGTTTTCCGGTAAATGATTCATGGTTGACTCTCTCAAAAATTAATAAAGTGCAAAGTTAAAGGATCTCGGTGCTGTATTAAAGGCTATTTTTGACTCTTTAACATTTAATCGTTAACCTTGGTGCACTATATTAACAAACATCATTAAAACATGCCTGAGATACTGATCTATACAACCAATATTTGCCCTTACTGCATTATGGCCAAACGTCTACTTGACAAAAAAGGGGTTTCTTATACCGAGATTAATGTAGATGCACAAGCGGGGATGAGAGAAGAAATGATGCGTAAAACAAAGCGTCGAACCGTACCGCAAATTTATATTGGCGATCTTCATGTTGGCGGATTTGACGACTTACATGCATTGGAACAGCAAAAAAAACTGGATACTTTGCTCAAGCTTGCTTAGCGTCAGGTAATCCCCAATAGCGGTTCGATTAAACAGATTCGGAAGTCGTGACTTTTTACCAGGTAATAATTGACTTGTTTTGAATGCATTAAGGTTTTTAAAAGCAAGCTTGATTATTATTCAATAGTTATGCCCGGACGTGTTACGCTTATTGGTAAAAGAAGGCATTACACGATAGCAATAAAAATATTATTGTGTAACGTAACCTAACGTAAAGCTAACTATATAATTTATAAGGTAATTATTTCAATTTATCCTGTATTGATCAGTAAGTAAATTGGGTGAAAATTCCTACCTGACCAACAATAAATATTATTAATGAACCCGACTCAGACTCTTATATCTTCACCTTGTATCAGGAAATGTTGTTTGAATGATGAGGATATCTGTATGGGATGTTTTCGTTCTCTTAATGAAATTATCCGCTGGACTCAAGTTGATGAAAAAACACGTCGTCACTTTATGGACAATGTTGAAAGTCGTCAACGGTAAACCCATAATAAACGAATATTGAACACTTATCTTGTCGAAAAAAATAGTGCATGCACAAATTAATTGAGGATACCTTAAATGAAACAATTGCATAGAAAAGATTTATTTGGCTGGTCAGAGTTTAATAAGGAACGTAATCTGGATTTTCATAGTGTGCTTTGGGTACGTGACGGCGGTAATGTCTTAATAGATCCTTTGCCTATGTCAGAACATGATCATAGTCATCTACAACGTTTGGGTGGTGTCAATTTCATCGTTATTACCAATAGCGATCATTGCCGTGATGCTGAAAATATTGCCGGTAGTACCGGTGCGCCGATTTATGGTCCGGCAGGTGAAGAAGATACCTTTCCTGTTTCCTGTGAACGCTGGTTGCATGATAATGAAGAAGTCGTTCCGGGGTTGATCGCTTATCAACTGGAAGGATCCAAAACGCCGGGAGAACTTGCGTTACTTTTGGAACACACTACCTTGATAACTGGTGATTTAATTCGCTGTCAAATTGCCGGTGAATTATGTATGCTGCCGGAAACAAAACTGGCTGATGCACACAAGGCAATTCAATCGGTTAAACGTATTGCGGACTTACCCGGCATTAAAGCAGTTTTAACGGGTGATGGCTGGCCAGTATTTAATCATGGTAGCGAAGCGTTGCATCGCTTGGCAAAATCGCTTTAATTAGTAGCTAACCAAGCCGGTTTGCAGGCTTTTTATACCGAGTACGTAAAACCTGCAAACTGCCTTGGAAAGCCTCAATATAGCCATATAAAAGATATGTTATAAACCAACTTATTAACGCTTAACCAACACCGGCAGCGTCGTTGATTTAATCCGGATATCGTTTTAGGACTTGAGACAACAGTTCACCGACATTGAGCTAATAAAGTTTGATAACTCGATGTTCAAGTTTTTAATTCTTGATTTTAGAGAAGCCCATTGAATCAAGCCTTACAGCCATGATTGAAATCATGTGGCACTTGAGTCTATTGATGAAAACACCTTGATTTATCTGGGTTCGTCCCAGTCAAGCTAAAAAAACTTGAACATCGAGTGATAACTAATGATTTTTTTGATTTTGAATTTTATGAAAACATCTTCTATTATTCAGTTGATGTGTCAATTAATCGGCCATTTTAGAATTAGAAGGATAAAAAGTGTATATAATTGATTTAAGGAAAAGTCCGCGAAGGTTATTTATAACTTGTAAATTGGACGAACGACGTAAAATTACCCATGAATTTGGTTCATCTGAATGGTTGGCTACTATAAACAATAATAAAGTGGATTGTCCCGATTTTAATCGCCGTAAAGTAGAAAAGCTTATTGATAATAGACACTTGTCTGATCGTCGAGCGCCATTAGTCACAGAACCTGACCTGAGTAAAAAAAAAACGTCTATTTTTCTTACTCAGGGGGAAGCAAGGTTAATTGAAGATATCTACTTAATGGATTTGAAATAGCGGGTTATTGAAATCCCGCTTATATCAAAGAAATGCCACGGTTTTGTCGCTTAAATTTAAAGAACTCATTCCATCAGGAATCTTTACTAGCGGCATCTGTTACTGTACAGACTGGCAAATCCCCAAAAAGTCATTTTATAATCTGTAGCACATCAATCTCCATTTTTTAATCGTTGAATGGTGACAAATTTTCTGGATACAGTTTTTTTTAACTGATTTTTCAGGCTAATCTTTTAGTGCTTTCTCGTTACTAATGCCATGCGGTACATGAGCTGTCGCGACATGTTGAGCAGCAGAATTACAGTGCCCCCTTTGATCATCAAAGAAAATATCCGCACCAAATGCTTTTAAAAAATCACCTTTAGACATCCCTCCCAAAAAAAGCGCTTCATCAATACGAATTTCCCATGCTCTTAATGTTCTTACCACTCTTTCATGAGCAGGGGCAGAGCGTGCAGTAACCAGCGCCGTTCTAATAGGAGATTCAGAATCAAATCGGGATTGAATATGATGCAATGCCTTGAGAAAATCCTTGAAAGGGCCGCCAGGTAACGGTTTTTTTGCTTCATGACGTTCATTTTCAGCAAATACAGCCAAACCTCGCTGTTGATAAATACGCTCTGACGCATCTGAAAATAATACCGAATCCCCGTCAAATGCTATACGTAACTGACTTGAAGAGTTGGTTAATGACGAGCCACATAAGATTGTCGCCGCAGCAAAGCCCGCATCCAGTGTCTTGACAACATCGTCAGCATTTGCAGACAAAAACAAATGCGCTCCAAATGCAGCCATATAGTGGTAAGGTGATGAACCACTGGTAAATGCTGCACGGGTAATATTTAATTTATGATGGGCAATGGAATTAAAAATTCTCAAGCCTGTATCGGCACTATTTTGGGACAACAGGATTATTTCAACAAGGGGATCATCCGGGCAACTGGTATTGATAGCCAGTAGTTTTTTAACTAAAGAAAATCCGTATCCTGGAGCCAGTACTTCATCTTCATGCTTTATTTGATAGCGACAAAAAGCTTCTTTACCCTGCGTTTCAAATATCGTATGTGAATCATCCAGGTTAAATAAAGCCCTGGATGAAACGGCTACGACCAGTTTTTGTTTTTTTATTGACATTACTTATTTTCGACAGAAATGTTGTTCAAATGATGCGATTTTTTTATTCTGGCAGCATAAGCGTCTGCGTTCGTTTTATTTTTAAAACTACCCAGTTTAAGTCGATACCATTTGGTATTATTCATATCAACCGCTATTACTTTAACAGGAATACCTTTTTGGATGAGTTGGTTAGCTTTCCTTTTAGCATCACTCTGTTTTTTATAGGCGCTTAGATTAACTGACCAACCTGAAGCTGCTTTGGTATTGTGTGTTTTTTTTTCTGAGGAGGTTGGTTTAACTGATGCGTTTATTGATTTTTTTGCTGCCAAATTTGAGGTATTGGTATTTTGTTTATCAATTGACTTGTTAATATTAGCAATCGCTATGGTGTTATTTTTTGACTGTTCCAGTGATGCTTGCGATTGGCCAATAATATGTTTTTGTAAGGTTACTTTTTTTTCCAGTTCAGATGTCCGGGTTTCTAAATTGATGATTTCTGTAAAACGCCGGGTAAGTCCATTGATCTTTTGATTTAACTGTTCAATGGATATATCGCTACTGTTAATGTCCATGTCAGTATTTTTTTCAGTACTTCTGCCGCCTATATCTTCTTCAATAATAGACACCATATCAGTCAGTTTTGATACTTTAGTTTGGATATTAGTAATGATGATGGCTATAACTACTGAAGCTAATAAAGCTACAATAGCCAAACCCAGCGCAGTGTAAGTGATAATATTGGTTTTCTTGATTTTATCTACAGGAGCATTTTGCTGCTTTTTAATCGTGTTCTGTTCAGTTTTAAAGCTATTGAATGGTGTTGCTTCAGTATCGTTATTAACGGCTTCTTTTCGATAAATTGTTTGGGTATCTGCTTGCGCCTGGCTGATGGTTTCAGGCTTTATTTCTTTAGTCAAATTGCTGTTGTCCAGGGCTTTATCGGAGTTCTTTGCATTGAAAATATTTTTTTCAGTCAGAACGGTATTTTGTTCTTTAAAAGACACAGTAAGCTCATCAGCCTGATTAATTCCATCAATTACCCGTGCATCTTGAATTTCATTGTCATCAGTGTTTTTAGTCGCTGGTTCATCAAAGCCTGAGGTTGAGTGTTTATTTGCTTCTAACAGGGTTTGTTCTGTTGGCTCAAAAGGCTTAATAACAAACTGATCAACATTTGAGAAATCATCAACCAAGTCTATGTCATCAATGACCTTGGCATCGGCTTCCTTATTTTTTTCTGCCCGTTGATTTACGTCAAAACCGGTGTCAACAAGTAATCTGTCAATGGCATCCAAATCGGCTTTGGAGCCCATCCCTGAAGCCGAGAAATTATCCGCTAAATGTAACTCCTCTGCTGCCCAATTATCCAAATTTCTGTAATTTCCTTTCAGCTCGTCATAGGTTTCAAAATCCGGTCTGATAAGTAATCGATTAATAATTTCTTCATCATCAGAAAAATTATTTAAATGGACGGGAGAAGGGTATTCTTTGTCCGACATAACATCCAAATCAACCAAGATAAAATTGTCTTCCCCTGTATTGATGTCAGCGGAAAAGCTATTCCTTCTGTGTTTTTGTTTTTTTGTCATAGTTGAGTACTTGGTTAAGGTGAAAAATAACCATAAAACTGAATTTGTGGCTTTTTATTGATATTTTGAATATATTCTTTTATTTTAATACCAATAAAATTTAATGTTCGCATAAGTTTTAGGTATTTAATGCTAAACTTTCAAAAAAACTTTTTTAAAAAAATACAATGCAACTAGCTATTACTGTTTTAGGTAACAATCACATTAATTTTATTGGAGAAATACTACCCGTTGTTCGTGATTGCAACTGTAATATTTTAGAAATAAGATCCTCGCATCTAGGTCAATCTGTTGCCGCTTACTTGCTTATTCAAGGTAACTGGAATCAAATTGCCAAGTTTGAAAATACGCTGGATAGCATCCAAAAGCGTCTGGAAATAAAAGTCCATACTTTACGTCCCGATCAAAAAGATAAGGATAAGGATAAAGATAAAGGTAAAGACTGTATACCTTACTCATTAGAAACTATCTCTCTGGATAAGGATAGCGTCGTAGAATCGATTACTTCATTTCTGTTTGATCGTGATATAAGTATTGAAGAAATAACAGGTAGTTCATATCAGGCTCCTTATATTCAGTCAGCAGTATTTTCAACCAAATTTATTGTTTTAATTCCACAGCAACTGCCTCTCTTGTCATTACGGGAAGAGTTTTTGGATTTTTGCGATCATTTAAACATAGACGCAATTCTTGAGCCTATAAAACGCTAGGAGTTATTATGAGCCAGATTAGTATCGGTACGGTTATGCCTGATTTTGAGGCGATTTCTACCGGTAATAAAACCATTAAACTGACTGATTATCGAGGTCAGTTTGTCGTTATTTATTTTTACCCCAAAGACAATACGCCAGGCTGTACTCAGGAAGGTCAGAGTTTTCGGGATAATATTGAAAAATTTACGGCATTAAATACCGTTATACTTGGTGTCTCCCGTGATAGTGTTCGCATCCATGAAGGTTTTAAAGCCAAGCAGGAATTTTCCTTTGACTTATTGTCAGATAAGGATGAAAAGCTGTGCGAGTTATTTGATGTTATAAAAATGAAAAATATGTATGGCAAACAGGTTCGAGGTATCGAGCGCAGTACTTTTCTCATTGACCCTCAGGGCATACTGATTCGTGAATGGCGTAAAGTAAAAGTCAAAAACCATAGTGAAGACATTTTAGCCGCTTTAACTGAAGCTTCCAAAGTCTGATTATAGGCGCCTGATAGCTTCTTAAAGTCGCGTAGGTCAGGTTAGCGACAGGCGTCCCGAAAAATCAAAAATCTGTGTCGGGTTACGCTGTCGTTAACCTGACCTATAAAGATTATTAGCATTTTTTATGCTAAAAAACGTGTCAACTACTTTGGGGCTTCTATGAAGGATGCTCTTAAAGTATTATAAACAGTCAAAATTGCTGATAAATGAGGCTATTTAAGGGCTTATAAGTCTTAGTTGTTAAGGCTTTTGATAAGAAGTTGGTACAACCGTCCAGTAATATTAAAAACGTCAGTTGCCATTTTGATTATTAGAATTGCCCTATTATTACTGTTCTTTGCTTTTGCTGTATTGATATCGGCAGACCTGTTGTTAGCGCTGGATATGCCGGTGTTACCTGAGCTAATTACTCAATTGGGTTTGGCTGTACTGTTAACTGCGATTGCTTTATTAATAATAACGGGATTATTGGTTATAATTAAGCTGATTATCACCGCCTGTTTTGAATACTTTTCCGCTACACAACGCTTGCAGCGGCAGTTATTATTTATTCAATCCCAACAGGATCGCTTCAAGCAGTTGTTTTTTTTTAGAGCAACACAAATCAATTATTTTAATGAAACAAAAAGAAAGCAATTGTTAACGGCTAATAATCGTCAACATATAGACGCTTTATCCAAAGCCATCAATAAAGACTTGCAGTTGATTAAACATCAGCTATCAAAAACAACTTATCTGCAATTACAACAAGAAAATTTCCGGTATCGCAATCAACAAGATATTGAGTCTTTAGTGAAATTACAGCAAAAAATAGCCACTTTTATTTAGGCAATGACAACTTTAAAAAATCGGGTTTTCACCTTGATCAAGCTTTTTCATTCTGTTAAAGATGAAAATCTGCAATGGCAAGCAAGCAACCTGGATCAACAGATTAAACTCAAACACACCAAAGTAATCGCACAGAAAGCACTGGAAGCGGAATTAAAAAAGAAAAGTGTTCAGTTGGCGCATGAAATTATCTTGCTGCAAACTAAAAATGCGACTGAATTATCCATGCTTAAGACCAAGTGTAAGCAGGATATCAAGGACTATAAACAGTACTTGATATCATTGGATCAGCTCAAACAATCAATAAAGATAAGTTATACTCATCTGCCCGAAGCGGTTGCTTTCACCATTCATCATCATGCCAAACAACTATTAAACCAGATGTGGGAAGCGGAAGATTTTGAACAAAAAATGCACCACGAGTTACAGTTGATTAACTTTATGACCACGGTACATGAAGATGCGCGTCTGCACCTTGAGGGCACAACTACTGAAAAGTTGCCGGAAAGAACGCTAAGCCTGATTCAACAAAAAGGTAGTCGGTTAAACCGTTAACCCGGTTCATCTTTATTGGAAAAACGAATCTTCTCCTTCATCGTTTTCCAACTCCAGTGATTCGCCAGGAATTATTTTTTCTTCCATGGCCCACTCACCCAAGTCGATTAATTTGCAACGTTCACAGCAAAAAGGTTTAAATTTCTCCTCAGGTATCCAGGCAACGGGGCGCTTGCAATTGGGGCATTTTACAGTGATTGGTTTACTGGTTGAGGACATTAGAATAAACAGCAAGTTAGCGTAAAGGGAATATCATGGATACTTTGTTTTGGGCGATTATCATCCACAGATGCTTCCATAAAACGGATGGTACAACGATGTTTGCCGCCACTTATTTCAGCAAAACAGGATAGTGATTTATCCATGCTTACCTTGATAAGCTGAAAAGGTTGGTTTTTATCCAGAGAAACCTGGAAAAAACCGGCAACAGCGACTTCCTGTTTTGCAGATCGACTGTTACGTATGAAATTAAGGATAAAATCAATTGCTGTATGAATATCAATAAACGGACTGCTCCAGTGTTGCAAGTCTTTTACCCGAGTAGCTTCATCCTGTTCCAGCCAGTAATGGTATTCCGGTAAATCAAAAGAGCAGGTGCCGCCGGGAATGGAGCTACGTTGGCTAATACTTTGGAATAAATCACTCTCCATAATATTGATACCGATTTTTCCGGTAATCGCATAAAGTTTTTTACTGATACCGGCGAGTTGGTCAAGGATATCTTGCAATTTTTCCTTATCAACGCCTTCACTGTTGGCGATTTTATTAAGCACTGCTGCCTGACGATCAAGTTCCTTAATGATTTCTGATTTTAGATCGTTACGCCGGAAAATCGACATGATATCAAGTAGCACGGTTATTGCTGCACGTTTATCGGCAATAGATTCTCCTACTGAAAAGTGCATAAATTGTTGAAATAGTTGTTCGAGCCTTATGAAAACACGGATTCGTTCATTGAGTGGAAATTCATAGGTAATAGTATTATTCACAGGCAGTTTTATCCTTGAATTTGCTTAATGAAAGATAGAAATTGTGCAGTTTTTTAACGGCTTCTGCAAGTCTATCGTCGGTTTTCGAGTTATCAATCAGATCATTGGCTTGTGCTTTTCTGACATCGCTTGATACCTGACTGTCAATAATGGACTGTATTCTTGTTATCGTCATATTATCGCGTTTTTGTAAGCGTTCGATCTGGATTTTAACCGGACAGTCGACAACCAGTACCCTGTCGACCAAATGAGCCATATTGGTTTCGAATAATAACGGGATACAAATAATGCAGTAGGGTGCTTTTATTAGTTTGAGTTCTGCTTGTATGGCTTGATAGACTAATGGATGCAGAATAGCTTCCAGTTTTTGCTTTTTTTTGCAATCTGAAAAAATGAGTTCTTTCAGCTGTTTTCTGTTTAGCGAA
The DNA here is from genome assembly GCF_025583945.1 of Methylobacter psychrophilus. Taxonomy (GTDB): domain Bacteria; phylum Pseudomonadota; class Gammaproteobacteria; order Methylococcales; family Methylomonadaceae; genus Methylobacter_C; species Methylobacter_C psychrophilus. The sequence continues at coordinate 7,786 of NZ_JAOEGU010000020.1, read as the reverse complement.
CCGTCTGCATTGATTACGTCTGCACCATATTCCTGCTGTATCTGTGCTAATGCCGGTTGCCCGATAGCAACCAGTTGATGCGCTATTTCATCCGCATCAATAACCGGTATTTTTAATTGTTCAAAAATTTTGGTGACGCTACTTTTGCCACAACCTATGCCGCCGGTAAGGCCGATTTTGAGCATGGGTTTACAAACCTGCCGTTGTTAAATAAAACTGATTGATATCGTTACCCCACAATAGTGCCAGCCATCCGGCGACTGCCAAATAAGGACCAAAAGGAATAGGGATAGTGTGATCGCGTTTGGCAAAAATAATCAGGGATACGCCAATGACTGCGCCTACCAGTGATGATAATAAAATAATAAGGGGTAAATATTGCCAACCCAGCCACGCGCCAAATAAAGCCAGTAATTTAAAGTCACCAAAGCCCATGCCTTCCTTGCCGGTTGCCAGTTTAAATAAATGAAAGACAATCCAAAGGCTGGTATAACCGGCAATGGCACCGATAATACTGGTATGCGTGTCAGTAAAAAAACCAAACAGGCTCAACAACAAGCCCAGCCAAAGTACGGGCAGTGTTATGTTATCGGGTAATAACTGGTGGTCTATATCAATAAAGCTGAGTGCAATCAGCGACCAGGTCAGCACCAGGGCAAAAACAGTTTGCGGAGAATAGCCAAAATGCCAGGCCACTATGGCCGATGTTAGGGCAGTGAGCGCTTCTATAAGCGGATAGCGTAAAGAAATTGGCTGGCTACAAGTTGCACAGCGACCCTTTAAAAAAAGGTAACTGATGACGGGGATGTTTTGGTAAGGCTTGATAGGTGTTTTGCAATGAGGGCAGCGTGATAAGGGCAAAGACAGGTTAAAGGGTTCTTGCTGCGTATCTGTTTCGATAGTGTCTAATTGCAGATATTCAGTGCACTCCTTACGCCAGTTTTGTTGCATCATTACCGGTAATCGATAAATAACGACATTGAGAAAGCTACCAACCATTAAACCAATAAGGCCTGCCAAAGTTATTAGTAAATAAGGGGTTGTTAATAAAATATGCAACTGCTGTATCATGGTTTTTTAAAAAAGTGAGTGCAAAAAGTATTTGGTATAAAATGAAACACTGTGAAAATTTTGGGAGGTTTAGCTGACAGCCGCACCCATTTTGAAAATGGGTAAATACATGGCGACAACCAAGCCACCAATCAGAATGCCTAAAATAACCATAATAATAGGTTCCATTAAACTGCTTAAGTTGTCGACGAGATTATCCACTTCTTCTTCGAAAAAATCAGCGACTTTAGACAGCATTGCATCCATTGAGCCGGACTCTTCACCGATAGCAACCATCTGTTGCACCATATGTGGAAAAAGATTGGTTTGCAACATGGCAACCTGTAGCCGCTGGCCGGTTGCGACTTCTTCGCGCATTTTTAAAACTGCTTCGGCGTAAATAATATTACCGCAAGCGCCTGAGACTGATTGTAACGCATCTACCAAGGGCACGCCTGCCGCTGACATGGTTGATAAGGTTCTGGCAAAGCGGGCAATCGCGGACTTGTTGATAATCATACCGACTATGGGCATTTTTAGTAATGTCTTATCTAAAAAGTGATTAAAGGGCCGTGAGCGTTTTTTAAAATAACCAAACACATAAATAACAATTATAATTATGCCAAGTAAAACCCACCACCATTCTTTCATCCATTGAGACATAGTGACAACCATACGGGTAAAAGCCGGTAAATCGGCACCAAAGCTCTTAAACATGTCTTCAAATACAGGTACAACAAACAACAGGAGAATAGCGGTAACAATAAAAGCGACAACGATGACGGCAATAGGGTAGCCCAGCGCTTTTTTGATTTTTTTCTTCATGGACTCGGTTTTTTCTTTGTAAGTCGCAATTTTATCCAGTAGTGTTTCCAGTACCCCTGCTTGCTCGCCGGCATCGACCAGATTACAAAATAATTCATCAAAATACAGGGGTTTTTTCTTTAGCGCTTCCGCCAAGGTATCACCGGCTTCAATATCCGCTTTTACGCTTAACAGCATATTCTGCATGCTGGGGTTTTCATGGCCTTTGCCGACAATATCAAAGGATTGAACCAGCGGTATACCGGCACCCAGCATAGTGGCTAATTGCCTGGCAAAAATGGCGATATCTGCGGGGGTGATTTTTCTTAAGCGCGGGCTAAAAAACGACTTGGGTTTTTTCTTGATTTTAGTGACGCGATAGCCTTGTCGTCGTAATTCGGTTTTGGCTATCAGCTCATTTTTAGCGGCGATAATTCCGTTGGTTTTTTTTCTGTTTTTATCGACACCTTGCCAGATAAAATCAAGTTGTTCAGTGGGATCTGCCATGTTACTCCTTGGTTACTCGATCAATTTCTTCAAGACTGGTGATACCCATACGGACTTTATTTAAGCCCGAGGCACGCAGATCATTGATGCCTTCGGCTTTTGCCTGCGCTGCTAATTGCATCGCATTGCCGCCTTCCAATATTAGTGCGCGCATATTTTCACTTAAGGTCATTACCTGATAAATACCGACCCGGCCTTTATAACCATTGGTACAGTGATCACAACCTACAGAACTATATATCTTAAGCGTTTTTAATTCGTCTTCGGTAAAACCCGCCGAGACAAGAATATGCTCGGGAAAATCAGCAGGGATTTTGCAGTACTCACATAGACGTCGCGCCAGACGCTGAGCCATAATCAGAATAACCGCAGAGACTATATTAAAAGGTTCAATGCCCATTTGCATGAGTCGGTTTAATGTTTGCGGGGCATCATTGGTATGCAAAGTTGATAATACCAAGTGACCGGTTTGCGCGGCTTTTACGGCAATATCAGCGGTTTCCAAATCCCGAATTTCACCAACCATAATAATATCGGGATCTTGACGCAAGAAAGCCCGTAAGGCATTAGCAAACGTCAAGCCGGCCTTAATGTTCATATTCACTTGGTTGATACCTTCCACAGTAATTTCAACGGGATCTTCAGCAGTACAGATATTACGTTCGATACTATTAAGTAGGTTTAAACCGGTGTACAACGTCACGGTTTTACCACTACCCGTAGGTCCTGTAACCAATACCATGCCGTAAGGTTTGTTAATGGCGTGGAGAAAAAGCTTTTCTTGTTCAGGCTCAAATCCCAGTTTTTCGATACCTATCTGGGCACTGGTAGGATCCAAGATACGCAGGACTACTTTTTCGCCGAATAATGTGGGACAGCTATTAACGCGAAAATCAATTGCAAGGTTTTTGGACAGGTTCATTTTTATACGCCCATCCTGCGGTACTCGACGTTCGGCAATATCCATTTTAGCCATTACTTTAACCCGGGATATTATTCGGCTGGCGATATTGGTTGGCGGACTGGCTACCTGATACAGTATGCCATCGGCTCTAAAACGAATACGAAAGTTTTTTTCATAAGGTTCCATGTGTATATCTGAGGCGCCTTTTTTTATGGCATCCAACAGAATTTTGTTTACAAATCTAACAATCGGCGCGTCATCAATATCGGTGTCGATATCAGTTTTGGTGGGTTCTTGGTCACCGCCACTAATATCAAGATTATCAAGATCTTCATCAAGAAGATCAGTCATTGAGGTATCAACAACTTCCAGGGCAATTTCAATAGCTTTGGCCAGCTTGTTTTCTTCGACCAGAATGGTTTCTGGGTGTAGCCGGCTTTGAAATTTTATTTCATCCAACGCCAGAAGGTTGGTGGGATCAGATTGGGCTATAAATAATGTTTTTCCCCGGATAAAAACAGGCAAAATGCGATGTTTACGGATCAGTTTTTCGTTGATTAAACTTATTGGCAAGCTATGGAGATCAAGGGCATCGAGATCAAGAAAAGATACCCCATATTCAATGGAGGCTTTTGTTGCAACTACTTTACTGTCAACAAGATGACTTGCAACAAGATAACTTAATAAAGTGAGGTTTTTTTTTTGTGCTTCCTGGATATGAATTTTGGCTTCACTTTCCGTTAGCAAACCTTCCAGAATTAAGAACTTTATAAAGCCACTAAGCTGAAAATCTGTGGGTGCGTTGGGCATATGATGATTTGCGGGTTGGAGGTATAAGAACAAGGCACAGGATTCTATGTGTAGTTGAAAAATTTTATTACACTTTAGCCGGTAACACAACGGAGAATCACTGTTTATAGGCTAAATACAAGATAATCTGATAACTTTAAATACTGATGCAGCATTGGCTATCAGCAGCAATTATCATCATCTACTATTGACAAGATTGTCTTACAATCAAGATATGGTGTTTTATGAGTTGAATTTATCAGAGGTAAAATCAATTCTAATTTTACTTTTCCATTCTCATCAGAGATGTTTGCGTCAAAAATGCCAATATATCGACTTTCAGAAAGTAAACGATTAATTCACGTCACTAAAGTCATATAAATAATAATCCCGACCGGATTTTTTTTGTCCACGAAACACACGAAAACCACGAAAAAAAGCAAAGACAAGAGCTAAAGGTTTTCTTGATTTTCTCATCCACCTTTCTATATCAACTTAGATCGAACGATTAAGTCTTGCTTTTTACCTCGTCTTAATTTGGTCACCCAAATGTATAAGATATTGCGATGTTTTTAATAAATTCGCTGTAAAAGATAAATTAAATATAAATAATGCAAATATTACTCTTTTTGTGTGATATGGTTAAGGTAAAGCTAAAGTATGAAACACGCATAACTTGAACAGCTTTAAACAAAAAATCTATGCACCTTCAATTTGTGGCAGGCATTATTATTAATGCTTTAATCTGACCCGGATTGGTTTGATATCGCCAGCGAAAAATAGCTGCTATACAAAAAATAATAAAAACAAGCGATAACCTCACGATATGAAATAGTTAGTTGATACGATAATCAAACCAAATTTTAGAGCAGAAACATGACGGAAAAGTTGTATTACAAGTATTGGGGCAAGGCCAGTTTAGATAATGACAGCGGCGCAAGTTACCATTTGTTGCCTTATCATTGTTTGGATGTGGCTGCGGTTGGGTGGCAATTATTAGCGCCTGACAAACCACTTTGCAAACAATTAGCAAAGCAATTAAAAGTAGAGCCCGAATGGTTAAGACAGTTTTTTGTTTTTTGTTTGGCGTTGCATGATTTGGGTAAATTTTCTCAAGCTTTTCAAAGCCTACGGCAGGATTTGTCAGTTGATTTAGTAAAAGCTAATCCAAGAATGTCTTATTCTGAACGACACGATAGTTTGGGTTTTTGTCTATGGCAAGAAATACTGCAAACCAAGCTTGATGAGCAATTACTAGCCAGTGATTCGACTGATTCTGCTGGTAACGCCTGGCCGATCCAGCTCAAATCTTGGCTGGAAATAGTAACAGGTCATCACGGTATGCCGCCCAAAACGAATTTACGAACGCGGAATTTTTTTGAAGTTGTAGATGAACAAGCCGCAATGGCATTTGTTCAGGATTCAGTTGAGTTCTTTCTTGCAGATTTCGACTTCCAACCACTGTTGGACAAGGCACTTAAAAAACGGCTGAAACCGGTATCCTGGCAATTGGCCGGTGTTGCTGTGTTAGCTGATTGGTTGGGTTCTAATCAGGAATATTTTATTTATTACGATAAACCTAAAGAATTAAAAACGTATTGGCATGAGATTGCTTTAGAAAAAGCAAAAGAGGCTATCGGTGCATTACCTAAAATCCCGGATGTTAATGCATTTCAAACTATTGAAAAACTGTTCCCTTTTATCCAGCAACCGACGCCGTTGCAAGAATATGCCATTAAAGAACCGCTCACCGAGCAACCGCAATTGTTTATTTTGGAGGATGTCACTGGAGCCGGAAAAACCGAAGCTGCTTTGATTTTAACTCAGCGTTTGATGGCACAAGGCTTGGCGGATGGTTTATATATTGCCTTACCAACCATGGCAACTGCCAATGCCATGTATAAAAGATTGAGCAATGTTTATCACCAATTTTATCAATCCGGCAGTAAACCGTCTTTAATTTTGGCGCATGGTGCGCGTGAGTTGTCTCAAGTTTTTCAGGATTCTGTTGTTTTAGCCAAGCAATCGATAACAGATGGCGATTATCTGAGTGGACAAAACGAGGAGGATCAGGAATTAAGTGCGACCGCCTATTGCAATGCTTGGCTGGCTGACAGCCGAAAAAAAGCATTATTAGCCGATGTGGGTGTTGGTACATTGGATCAGGCGTTGTTAGCCGTTTTACCCGCACGCCATCAATCTCTACGCTTGCTGGGTCTGGGTCGTAAAGTGTTACTGGTTGACGAAGTCCATGCTTATGACAGTTACATGCAAAAGTTGCTGAATGCGTTACTTGAAGCTCACGCCAGGCAAGGCGGTAGTGTGATTTTATTATCGGCAACCTTGCCGCAAACCATGCGTGAAGGGCTTGTTAACGCTTTTTATAAAGGTCTGGGGCAAAATGCTCCAGCGTTGAGTTATCCTGCTCCTTATCCTTTAGCAACACATACACCGGCTACAGCCATTGAACAGTCGATAGATACCCGCGAAGCAGTTAAACGTATCGTCAACATTCAACGCTTGAATAACGAAGAAGAAGTTATTGCACAAATTAAGTTAACTGTTGTCGCTGGTCGCTGCGTGTGCTGGATACGCAATACGGTAAAATCTGCCAGACAGTCATACCAAGATTTATTGGATGCCGGTATTGCTTCGGATCAATTAAGCCTTTTTCACAGTCGCTTTGCGATGATAGATCGTCAAGTAATTGAAAACAGGACGCTGGAATACTTTGGTGATAACTCGACCCCTGAACATAGAAAAGGTCAGGTATTAATCGCCACGCAAGTAGTTGAGCAATCGCTGGATTTGGATTTCGATGTGATGATCACTGATTTGGCACCTATTGACTTGATTATTCAGCGGGCCGGAAGATTAATGCGTCACATCCGGGATGAGCAAGGCAACCGGATTAGGCAGGAAGGCGCTAAAGACTTGCGAGGCAGGCCGATACTTTACCTGCTTTCACCAGATCCGATAGAAGGCGCCGATATAAATTGGCTAAAACCAGATTACGCCGGAACACAGGCCGTTTATCAGCATATCGGTCAGCTTTGGTTGACGGCGAAACTTTTGGTTAGGCGAGGCCAATTTACTATGCCTGATGATGCGAGGGATTTAATTGAAGGCGTGTATTCATTTGATGCCGAAGAGGAAATACCGGATGTACTGTTAGACGGTTCTATACAGGCGACAAGTAAAGCCATGGTGCAAAAAAGCATGGCCGATCTGAACGTGCTCAAACTCAACAAAGGCTATACCCGTTCCAGCGGCGATTGGGATGAAGAAACCAAAATCCCGACGCGTTTAACGGAAGAAGAAACCATGTCGGTAGCGTTGGCCATTGTTGAAAATGGTCAACTAAAACCCTATGCCAAAGCAGAAACTTATGCTTGGGCTTTGAGTACCGTTAAATTACCGAGCCATGAATGGAAAAAAGCACAGGCACAAATACCAGGTAATCTAAAAGCTATGATCGAAACCTTGAAAGCCGAGCAAAAAGCGTTGCGCTGGGTTGAGATATTGCCATTTGAGGAAGGACAAGTTATTTATTCCTCTTCGCTTGGATTTGTAGGATAGCAAGTGATTTTTTGGCAATTATACACAGTAGACATCTTTCCTAAATACAGCCATAGCGTAAGTTAACAAGAGCAGCCACTAAATTCCATGTCAAGGAGTAATGCTTGTGTTTGCCCCGATAAACATCTTTGGCAATCCTGAAAATTTTGCATC
>NZ_JAOEGU010000001.1 GCF_025583945.1 Methylobacter psychrophilus | reverse complement strand
GTCATACTAAACTTGAAAGCACGGTCAGATACCTCGGTATCGAGGTCGACGATGCTCTTGAAATATCTGAACAAACCGAAATTTAGATTTAAGTATAAGTACATCTGCGACCGTTGAAAAACGGTCGCACCTCTAAAGCGGACGATTATTTCTGGAAAAATAAATTGAAGATTGCAGGCTCACTACCGACCCCTTGCCGTCATTCAAGTATGAATTTAAGCTTCCCTAAACCCGACTGTGAAAGCTAAAGTAATGACCACATTAACAGTTCGTTAGTCTAATGATTTCAGATTTTCCTTTAATAATGCACTGAATTGTTCCACAGGTAACGGTTTACTGAATAGATAGCCCTGCATCTCATTGCAACCCTGTTCACGAAGAAGCATTAGCTGTTCAACCGTTTCCACGCCTTCGGCAATGGTTTGCAAACCAAGGCTTTTTGCTAGATTGATAATTGCACTAACAATAGCTTTATCATCAGGGTCAGTAACGATATCGCGCACAAAAGACTGATCTATCTTAAGTTTGTAAGACTTGAATTTTTTCAGATAACTCAGTGAGGAATAGCCGGTACCAAAATCATCGATCGACATACGGATACCTCGCTCATGTAGCTTTTCCATTATGGCGATGGCATTTTTGGGGTTATGCATCGCAACACCTTCAGTCAGCTCCAGTTCTAAATACTCAGGCGGCAAACCCTCTTCATCAAGTAGGCGTGTGATCAGCTCCGGCAGATCGGGGTGACGAAACTGTACTGCAGACAGGTTCACTGCCATAATCATCGGAGGAAAGCCCTCATTCATCCAGGCTTTTGCTTGTCGTATGGCGGTCTTTAATACCCATTCGCCAATCGGCAGGATCAATCTACTCTCCTCTGCGACGGGAATAAATTCTTCTGGTAACACCATGCCAAGCGTGGGGTGTTGCCAGCGCAATAACGCCTCAGCCCCTATAATTTGGCTATTATGTATAGCCACTTGGGGCTGATAATGTAAATATAATTGCTCATATTCCAGTGCATGACGCAAGGCATTAACCAATTGTAGATTGCGTTCAGATTGTTTCTGCATCTCTGGAGTAAAGAAACGATAGTATTGGCGGCCTTCTCGTTTGGCACGATACATCGCCGTATCAGCACTCTTGGATAGAGTTTCCAAATCCTCGCCATCTTCTGGATAAAGCGCAATACCAATCGATGCCGTCAGCGTCAGGTTTTGATGGTCAATTAGATAAGGTGTGGCGATGGTATCCAGTAATTTTTGAGCAACGTGGGCGGCACCAAGTTGATCAACACCAGGCAGTAGCAAAATAAACTCATCACCGCCCAACCGTGTTACTGTGTCCTCTGCACGCAGCAACAGACTAAGGCGTTTAGCCAGCTCAATCAAGACGCTATCTCCTAAGCTATGACCGAGGGAGTCGTTGATATCTTTGAAGTGGTCAAGATCCAAGAACATCAATGCCAATTGTCCTTTATTGCGTTTCGCTAAACTAATAGCATATTTAAAATGATAGTTGAGTTGAATACGGTTTGGCAATCTAGTAAGTGGATCAAAATTGGCCAGAAAGTGAATATCTTCCTCGGAGCGTTTACGCTCAGTAATATCACTTACAGCGCCTACGATGCGAATAGCGTTGCTAATAAGCTCATTGGTTTCAAAAAATGTTTGTGCTCGAGTGACCAGCCATCGAACTTCGCCATCCCGATGGATAATCCGGTGTTCAATGTCTATAAGACCACCTTCATAGGGATTCTGAGCATGCCGAATAGCTTCTATAACCCTTTTACGGTCTTTTGGGTAGAGACTAGAAATAAATGTTTTAAAGGTCACCCTTTCATTACTCCCCCACCCACAGAGTTTGCGCAACTCAGGTGAAGAATAAATTGATTTATTGCAATATGTTTGATCGAAAACACCTATGCCGGAGGCGGAAGTGGCTTGATGCAGTCTATCCTCGTTTATTCGAAGAATGTCATTGGCGCGCTCATTTTCTTCAATGTTATGCTTACGTTCAATCTCCATGCCAATGCGCTGTCCTATGATGCGCAAAATCGATTGATCTTCTAAAGTGAAATCATGCGGTTTATCGTCTAGCAAACAAGTAACGGCCACCACTTTTCCTTGATTATCCAAAGAAGGAAATCCACAGTAAGCAAAGGCGTTGTGATCTTTAAGGAAAGTCGCTTCAGGGAAGAGTTCTGCTACTCTGTCATAGACTCTGATGTCTCTGGATTGCTCAACGGTTGCGCAAGGAGTAATTGCTAGTGAGCATACTCCCGCATTACTGTAAATTTCGCCATCGATATAGACGGCAAGGAAATTAAGTTGCCCCCCTTGTATTTCGGACAAGCATACAACCTTGACCTCCAGCATTTCACCAATCATTTTGGCGGCATGTCGGAATATTTCTATTGGATCACCGGATAACGTCAGACTAAGTTCAAATAACTGTTTAAGTTTGTGTATTTGGGGGTTGTGCATGAACTGTTTTAGATGTGAGTTACCTTTGGTTTGATTTTACTCTAAAAGTATTCCAAACTCACTATGTGTTGGCATTGTGAGAGCTATCACAATTTCATAGACCAATATCCTAAGATGAATTCAGAATTAAACTTACCGTTTGCTCATGGTGCACTGCCAAACTTCATTCTGCGAATTTATTGCTATAAAGCGGTCAGTCGTGACAGACCGGTTTTGGCCGTGAGTTGGCGATCAGTTTTCTTCGTATCTTCGTATCTTCGTGGTGAAAGCATTTAAGCTTTTGCAGACTTTCCTGGCGATGCTGCAAGAAAATCTTTGCCTCTTATTTATAATTCCAATATTTACTGTCTGTATCACGCTGTGACTGCACCAGCCAGGAACCATCTGTTACGCTAATCGTAAACGCACCACTATCAGCGGTGTTAAACCATTTTGCTTTTATTTGCTGATAACGCGCTAAAACATCCTGATGCGGATGACCAAACTGATTGCGATAGCCTGACGAAATCAACACATAGCCTGGTTGAACAGCCTGAAGGAACGACAGTGTCGATGACGTTTTACTGCCGTGATGAGGAGCAATTAATATTTCGGCTTTCAGGTTACCGCCATAAGTCTCAACCAGCCAGGATTCCGCTGAAGCCTCTATATCACTAGTCAGCAACACAGCACCCTGTTCAGACTCGATTTTTAGTACACAGGAGTTATCATTTTCCGAAACAAACGGATGCTGTGGTGATAGTAAAGTGAACCTGACATGATCCCATTCCCAGGATTGCCCTGCTACACAGACAACGGGAGAATAATTACTTAACTGTTCGGGAGCACTGGTTAACACCTGTGTTATCGGCAGGCCAGTCAATAAAGATACCGCTCCACCAATATGGTCGTTATCACCGTGACTAATGATAAGCTTGTCAATTTTTCTTACACCTTGCTGCCTTAAAAAAGGCAATAACGTATTCTTGCCACTATCGCTTTCCTCTGAAAATTTGGAACCGGCATCATAAACCAACCAATGATTGGTCGTTTGTACAACGACCGACAAGGCTTGTCCGACATCCAGCACAGTCATGTTAATAGCACCTGCTTCAGGTTTTTTTGATGCCGTAAAAACCAACGGTAAAAACATAACCAGACTTAGCCACCGCGCTGGAATACCCCGAGGTGCAAGCAATAATAAAACTCCGGGGATGGCAAGCACAAAAGCCCAGAATGGGGGCTGGGCGTGATTTATGATTGCTAACGGCAACTCTGCCAAATGAACTAACAGCCACCATAAGCCTTGCAAGATAATATCAACAACCATAAACAGATTACTCGCCAATAACTGCGAAGCAAACATAATGATGACGCCCAGTAATGACAAGGGTACTACCAACAAACTGATTACGGGTACGGCAATAAAATTGGCTAATGGCGAACAAAGTGAAACTTGCTGAAAAAAGAACAATAACAGTGGCGATAATCCCACCGAAGTTGCCCAATTTATTTTTATCATCTCAAGAAGATAACCCGGATTGCCCAAGCGCCCGGCAACGGTATAAACAATCAAGCTGACAGCAAGAAAGGATAGCCAGAAGCCAACGGATAAAACTGCCAAAGGATCAAATATCAATACGGCAAACAAGGCAACAGCCAGGGTATTAAAGGGCCGGGTATTACGCTGAAGAAAAATGGCCAGCATAACAATGGCAAGCATGATTACCGAGCGTTGTGTTGGCACCGAAAATCCCGCCAAACCTGCGTAAAAGACGGCCATAAACATCGCGGTGATAGCAGCAACTCTTTGCGGTGACCACGCCAGACACCCTGTTCTGACCCACAGGTTAAGTATCAAAAAATAAACCAAACCGGCAATCAGTCCGACATGCGAACCGGAAATAACAACCAGATGCGTCGTGCCGGTTTTGCGAAAAACATCCCATTGATTTTGCGTAATGCCGCTGCCATCGCCAATGGTTAAGGCCTTAATTAAGGCAAGACTTGGACTATCAGGTAAAGTAAGTGACAGACGGTCAATAATGTTTTGCCGCCAAACAGAAATACTGGTCCAGGCTGACTTCTGCCTCAGTAAAACCGGTATTTGACTGGTAGGGCGCACATAGCCGACAGCACCAACACCTTGGGTAAATAACCAGCGCTCATAATCAAATCCACCCGGATTTAAACTACCATGAGGCCGCTTTAATTTAACAGTAAAAGACCAATACTCACCGGCTTTAATGGCTCGATCAGGAAAATACCAACTTAATCTTATTTTGGAGGGTAACTTTTGCGCTGAATGGGTCACGACAAAATCAAAGCGCGTGCTTCTTTCATCCTGCTCAGGTAAATCAACAATAAAACCGTTGACCGGAATATCAATGCCCTCAAGAGATTGAGGCAATCGGTCGGCTAACCGACTCATCGCAAATACTATTGCCCACAATAAACCAATAACAAAAAACAGCCACCGCCAATACCGCAACCATGCCATAATGCAGACAGAGGCAGTGACGACAATTAGCCACTGAATTCCCGGCAATGCCGAAAACTGCTGAACGACTAAAAGTCCGACTAGAAATGACAGGGCAGAAACAATCATTTAGCTCCTTGGCATTTTTTAGGCTGACAAAAATCTGATAAACTGTTTTATAAACAACTTTAACTTTAAAAAACGATGGCCAAAAAACTGTTACAAAAACTATTAAATAAGTTTGTCCCTGACCATAACGTAATTAAACAGCACAAAAATCTGCAGTTTCTGGGCGATAAACTGCACGATCCCAATCTCTGGCATTTAAATAGACGCTCTGTCGCTATGGCTTTTGCCGTAGGTCTTTTTTGCGCCTGGATTCCAACCCCGGGTCAAATGGCAATTGCGGCAGTAGGGGCATTTTATTTAAGGGGAAATTTACCGATTGCCATCGCGCTGGTTTGGATAACCAACCCTGTCACCATGCCACCACTGTTTTATTTTGCTTATCTGGTTGGACTTTCGGTGCTAAATCTCCCTGCCGCCTCTTTTTCACTGGATGCCGTATTATCGGGTGATATTTTGTTTCCGTTTCTGACCGGTTGCCTGCTTATCGGTGTAGTGTGCGCTACAACCGGCTATTTTGGCATTAACTATTTCTGGCATTATCATGTCGCCAAAAAATGGGCCACCAGAAAACAAACACGCAAGCATCCTTCTTCAAAAAAGAATCCCTTCAAAGCCGTTAATTACGATAGATCGTAACTAAAAAGTAAATCCACAAAAAAACCTTAAAAGATTCTCACCACGAAGACACGAAGGATGCGAAGAAAAAAATTTTAAAGGCCTGCCTGGCTTAATTGATTTCAGCTACCCACTTTAGACGGGACAAGCAAAAAGACTTAACCGTTAATAAAATTAACTTAATGATAAATCATCAAAAAAGACCGTTCGCTGAGCGGAGTCGAAGCGAACGATTTAGTCTTAAACTGTACCAACTTAGGTAACAAAAAAAAGACCAAATTTTTTCTTCGTGTCCTTCGTGTCTTCGTGGTGAATAAAATTAACCCACAATCAAACCATCTTCCATGTGCAAAACCTTGCCCATACGTGACGCCAGATCATGATCATGAGTCACGACCAAAAAGCTGACCTTCAGCTCCTGATTTAACTCCAGCATTAACTGATAAACCTGATCGGCAGTTTTACTGTCGAGATTTCCGGTAGGTTCATCAGCCAATATCAAACTTGGCTTGTTAATTAAGGCCCTTGCCACCGCTGCACGCTGCCTTTCGCCACCGGATAACTCACCCGGCTTATGCTCAACGCGATGACCTAAACCTACGCGCTGCAATAATTCACTGGCACGAATACGCGCTTGTTTAACGGACTCTCCGCCAATCAACAAGGGCATTGCCACATTTTCCAGAACCGTAAACTCGCCTAATAAATGGTGCGATTGATAAATAAACCCCAAGGATTTATTCCTTAATTTGGCCAGCTTTCCGGCGCTAACTTGATTGATGTTAACCCCGTCCAAAACGACCTCGCCACCACTGGCTTTTTCCAAACCACCCAAAAGATGCAGTAAGGTACTTTTACCGGAACCTGAAGCGCCCATAATGGCAACGCGCTCACCAACACCAATGTTTAAATCAACGCCTCTCAAGACCTCAACATCCAACCCACCCTGATCATAGCGTTTAGTCAATTGGTGGCAATGCAAAATACTGGTTTTATTCATATCTAAGAACTTCCGCTGGATTTATTCGGGATGCCTGCCAGGCAGGATAAATCGTCGCCAATAAGGACAGGAAAAAGGCCATGCCGGCAATCGCATAAACATCCGACCAAACCAACTTGGAAGGCAATTCACTAATGTAATAAACATCAGCGGCCATAAACTGAACCTGAAATAATTTTTCAATGGCCGGTACGATGGTTTCAACATTTAACGCCAGCAATACGCCACCTAATGTTCCCAGTGCTGTACCAACCACCCCGATAATGGAGCCCAACACCATAAAAATCCCCATAACTGAGCCTGAAGTCAGCCCCTGGGTTTTTAGAATAGCGATATCACCCCGTTTATCGGTCACCACCATCACCAGCGTAGAAACAATATTAAAAGCCGCTACCGCGACTATCAACAACAGGATAATAAACATTACCCGTTTTTCTGTCTGAATCGCTTTAAAGAAATTGTTATGCGCCAACGTCCAATCACTGACCTGATATTCATCATAAAGAGCGGTTGCCATTGAGCGTGTAATTTGCGGCGCATTAAACAAATCATCCAGCTTAATACGCAGGCCTGAAACTGAACCTTCCAAACGAAATAACTTGGACGCATCCTCAATATTAATCAATGCCATGTTACGATCATACTCATACATACCAACCTGAAAAACACCCACTACAGTAAAGCGTCGCATTCTCGGTACAATACCTGCCGGTGTGGAATTAATTTGTGGACTGATCACGGTGATTTTATCCCCCGTCATAACCCCTAAATACTTGGCAAGTTCAACACCCAGAACAATACCGTATTGACCGGCAACCAGATCGGAAAGCTTGCCTGACTTCATTTTATCGGCAACCTCGGAAACCCGGGATTCATAATCCGGCAGTATCCCGTTAAGCATGGTTCCACTGACACGCCGATCGGCGTTAATCATAACCTGCCCACTAATAAAGGGTGCCGCGCCCTCTACATGGGGGTAACCTTTTAATTTCTGATCCAGTTCATGCCAGTTATCCAACTGCCCGTATTTACCGGTGACCGTAGCATGTGAAGTCATGCCCAGAATTCGCTCGCGTAATTCAGCTTCAAAACCATTCATCACTGACAAAACGGTAATTAGCGCAGTAACGCCCAGCGCAATACCAAGAACAGAAGTTAAGGTAATGAAAGAAATAAACTGGGTACGACGTTTGGCCCGCGTGTAACGCAAGCCTATATAAAAAACAAGAGGTTTAAACATGAAATCTATAAGTTAGAGAAAAAAATCAGGAGGCCTTGCACTGAGGGCAAAATCCATATAAATAAAGGCCATGATCTGTTAATTCATAACCCAGTTTTAAAGCAATTTCTTTTTGCCGAGTTTCGATAACTTCATCCGTAAACTCATCCACTTTGCCGCATTTCATACAAAGGATATGATCATGGTGAGAACCGGTATCCAATTCAAAGACCGAATTACCACCCTCAAAGTGATGCCTGGTCACCAAACCTGCGGCTTCAAATTGGGTTAAAACCCTATAAACAGTTGCCAGGCCAATTTCTTCATCTTCACTCAGCAGAATTTTATAAACTTTTTCAGCCGTTAAATGACGCTCGTTAACCTGTTTTTCTAATATTTGCAGAATCTTAACCCGAGGTAAAGTAACCTTCAGGCCCGCGTTCCTTAAATCATGCATTTCCATCATTAATCTCCGCTTAAGCCAATCTGCCGGCAACTAAATACAAAATAGCGCACATTGTAGCCTTTTTAGATCGCATAAGCATGACAGTTTTATAGGATAATGATTTAACATCCTGTATGATTTTACATTTTGACACTTCCACCGCCTCTAATGAGAAAGTCGCTTTATTATTTAAGCTTATTGACAAGCCTGACACTCGTCTCTTGCTCTACCATCCTGAACAATTTACCAGGCGTCTATAACCTGGAAATTCAACAAGGCAATATTATTGATCAGGCCATGGTTAACCAACTCCAACCTGCAATGAATAAACGCCAGGTACTTTACATCATGGGCTCACCTATGCTGGATAATGTTTTCCACAAGAATCGCTGGGATTATGTTTATTCAATCGAGCCTGATGGTGAAGACAGAGTACAAAAACAAATCTCGTTATTTTTTGAAAATGATCAAATAGTCGGCATTCAGGGAGATTTCAAGCCGGGAGCGGCACCTGCCATTAAGTCATCGGGAGAAATAACCATCGACGTGCCCAAACGCGACCTTGATAGAACATTATGGGAAAAAATCACGGGACTGTTTGGCTATGATGACGTTGAGGATGCTCCTAAACCGGAGGCAAAATCATCACCCGGATCAGCAACTGTTAAATTACCGCTTTAACAGCTTGGGCAATACGAGGGATTGGCTTAACCAATCTCCAGTGTAGGATGAACAAAGCGCAGCGTACCCATCCTGCAGCATTGCTTATCGACAAATGTAGATTTTCAGATAAATAATTTAGATATCAACAGATACCATCCCTTGAAGGGATGGTATCTTTATGAGCCTACAGAGACGTGAATTAGAGGTTTAATTTCTGAAAGTCTATGGCTCAGCGCTTCACTGCCCTCTGCCGCCTGGCTTCCTTGGGGTCATGAATTAAAGGTCGATAAATTTCTACTCTGTCGGCCTGTGTTAATGGCTGGTCAAGCTTGCAAACACTGCCAAAAATACCAACTTTTAAATCAGTTGCCGATATTTCCGGGAAACGGTTCAACAAGCCGGATGCCTGAATCGCCTGTTCGACGGTAGTACCCTCGGGCATATCCAAGGCAACAATTACTTGTTGTTCAGGAGTCGCGTAAGCCACTTCTATAGCAATCAATATTTCATCCATAGACTTGCTTGGCCCGAGCGGTAAAAGAACTGACCATGGTATTACATATCTGGTTAAAGACTACACCAAAGGCCAGACTGGCCAACATTCCCGACATTTCAAATTCCAGATCGAGAGAAATCTTGCTGGCATCTTCACGTAAGGGCATAAAAGTCCAGACACCTTCCAGATAAGAAAAGGGCCCATCCAGTAAAGATACCGTTATTACCCCTCCCCCATCAACGGTATTTCTTGTTGAAAAAGACTTTTTAAAACCACCCTTGGAAATCAATAATTCTGCTTCAACGATATTGTCTTCGCGCTTGATAATTCGACTGCCACTACACCAAGGCAAAAATTTCGGATAGTCTTCAATATTATTAACCAGATCAAACATTTGCTGTGCAGAAAACTTAACCAGTGCACTTTTTTGAATAACCGTCATTTAAAGTACTCCAATGACATGCAGAAAGACAAAAAATACAGCGGCTGGTGCCACATAGCTAATTAAGATTTTCCATAGCTGATAACTTTCTACATTAGGCATATCCAGCTCTTCTTCGCTGTGTTGCCGCTTCATAATCCAACCGGCAAAAATCGCAATACAAAAACCACCGATAGGGAGCATTAAATTAGCCGTTAAGTAATCCAGCAATTGAAAAATACTTCTATCAAAAAACTTAACATCAGACCAACTATTGAAAGAAAATGCCGTACCCAATCCAAGTAACCAAGTTGTTAACCCGGACCAAACACAGGCTTTTTGCCGACTAAAACCTTTACTTTCAACCAGCCAGGCAACGGCAGGTTCAATCAAGGAAATGGATGAAGTCAACGCTGCCGTAGTCAGCATCACAAAAAATAATATCCCCATCAACCAGCCGCCAGTCATCGCACCAAAAGCAACCGGCAAGGTTTGAAAAATCAGTCCCGGACCGGAATCAGCATCTAGATTATTGGCGAAAACAATAGGAAAAATAGCAATACTTGCCAATAAAGCCACCACCGTATCAGCACCCGCAATCAAAATTGCGGTTTTGGCAATCGATATACCTTTAGGTAAATAAGAGCCGTAAACCATAATTGCCCCCATACCTAAACTGAGGGTAAAAAAGGCATGACCCATCGCCGTCAATACCGAGTCGCTGGTCAGCTTGCTAAAATCCGGCACGAACAAAAAATGTAACCCTTGATTATAGCTTTTTGTAGTCATTGCATAAGCCACCAATAACAGCAGCAAGACAAACAAGGCCGGCATTAAATACTGTACAGCCTTTTCCAGACCTTTATTAACGCCGCGCACCACGATCAGCATGGTTGTCAGCATAAATAACGAATGCCAGAAAATCAACTGCACCGGACTGGCAACAAAATCTTCAAAAATTCTTTTTATGGCAACGCCATCGGCATCAAAAAAACTACCGGTAAAAGCCTTTACTACGTAAGCCGAAGCCCAACCGGCAATGACACTGTAATACGACAAGATTATCAAGCCTGCGATAACCCCCATCCAACCTAAATAATGCCAGTTTTTATCTGCACCGGCTTCTTCAGTTAACAAGTCCATTGTCTCAATAGGATTTCGCTGACTGCGTCGTCCCAACATGGTTTCCGCAATCATAATGGGAATGCCAATTAGCAACACACAAAAGATATAAACCATAACAAATGCGCCACCGCCATTTTCTCCAGTAATATAAGGAAACTTCCATATATTACCCAAGCCCACTGCCGAACCGGTTGCTGCCAGAATAAAGGCAATACGTGATGACCATGCACCATGTACTGATTTTTTTGTATCCGTCATTTTTTATTGCCCATTAAAAACTCACCTTATTAGTAATATCGAGTAAAATAGCAAAATTATTCCTTTACGTCAGTTTTAAAATCATAATCTGCACACTATGGCCGAAAAAAATCCTAAAAAAACTAAAACCCAGCAAAACGCAACAATTGCCGTTAATCGCCAAGCCAGGCATGAATATTTTATTGAAGAGCGATTTGAAGCGGGGATTGTTTTAGAAGGCTGGGAAGTTAAAAGCCTGCGCGATGGCCGTGTGCAGCTCAAAGAAAGTTATGTCGTGTTAAGACGCGGTGAAGCATGGTTATCCGGCGCACATATTTCTGCGCTGCTGTCGGCTTCCACGCATATTAAACCGGATGCTATAAGATCTAAAAAATTATTATTAAATCGTCATGAGCTTAATAAACTGATTGGCTCGGTAGAACGCAAAGGTTACACACTGATTCCCTTATCCATGTACTGGAAAGACGGACGAGCCAAGCTGGAAATCGGCCTGGCAAAAGGCAAACAATTGCACGATAAACGCGCAACCTCAAAGGATCGCGACTGGCAACGAGAAAAAGGCCGCATTCTGAAAAAGGGTTAAGACCATGTAATAGGGTATTTTCTGCGAAGGGTATAAATCCCAGGTATTTTATAGCCTTTTTTTGTGAACTTCCTTATAAACAGGATCATCCAGCAATGAATAAATCACCGGCTCTATTGTCCACCGCAAACAGCTTGTTAATCATCGTTGATTTACAAACTAAATTATCAGCGGTTATGCCAGCAACTGAAGCAAAACTGATAACCGCGAATGCAGGCAGTCTGGTTGAAGCGGCAGTAATACTAAATATTCCGGTATTGGTAACCGAGCAATACCCCAAGGGTTTAGGTACTACTGATACAACCATCATCCAAAAACTGCCGGAAGCGACACCGATTTTTAAAAAAACCGGTTTTTCTTGCTGCTTGGCTGAGAATTTTTGCAATGTTCTGGAAAGCAGTGAACGTAAACAAATTATTCTGACCGGACTTGAAGCGCATGTCTGTGTATTACAAACCGCACTGGAGTTGCTTCATAACGGCTATCAGGTTTATGTCGTCGAAGATGCCATTTGTTCCCGTAAAAGCGTGCATAAAATCTATGCTTTGCAACGCATGCAACAACAAGGCATTACCATTATCAATCATGAGTCAGTCTTGTTTGAATGGCTGAGAGATGCCAGCCATCCTGATTTCAGAAGTATTTCAGGCTTACTACAATAAAAATTAATCCGGTTTAGATACACTGTCAAAAAAACTGCCACCTAAACTTTTTATCCTTTTTCTTAAATCCTCATCCATGTCACTTAATTCATTCCTTGAAAAAATAAACCGGCTTGACCCCGTAAATTTTGATGAAACCATCGCTATCATTACCGAAAACTATCATTATCAAGCCGCTGAATTTAGTAATGGTCTTAATGAACATATATTGATTAGCAAAGCAGGAACTAACGAGGGTTCGTGTAAAATTTTCGCTTTTGCCAAAATCCACCAACTGAATCCACAAAAAACGTTAAACCTGTTTGGCGATTATTATCGACTGGATGTTTTAAACAATCCACAAGGCACGGATCACCAAAACATCAGAAATTTTATGAATTATGGTTGGGAGGGTATTTGCTTTAAAGATGATGCATTAACTTTAATTCCCGCAGTATCTAATCCTTAAAACAACCATGACTGACACCACAATAAAGATAACGGAATCATCAAAACAGGTAGTAAATAATCCGCAAAAATCCGGCGCAAATCCGGCTACACACAAGAGCATAACCATGCCTGCAAGCACTTTGCTGGTGCCGTTAACGAGTAGCAAAAAGTTGGCCGCTATTCGTAAGCAATCGCAATCAGTACAGGCGCTTGAAAAAAAACCGGTACCAAGCAGTCAAACCAGGCTTTCAGGACAACATAAAGACACGAACGAATTATTAACCGAAGCGCAAGAGCAAATTAATGCCAGGATAAACCAACTTATGGCTATTTATCCGCAAGGCAGGAAAAACAAAATGTTCGCCATTAAATATGGCACTCCTGAAAATATCAAGCAAATGACCATAAAAACTATCTTTACACGCTTGGCTATGGTTAAACCCAAAAATTTTACACTGATTGAAAGTCTGGATTATTTTGGCAACGCTACGCTACAAGGTGAGAAGCTTAACTCCGACCGAAATACCTGAAGAACAAAACGTGAAACAATAGGTACAGCTACACCCTCATTGTATAATTTAAACCCACGCTCTTATTGTCTATAACAACTAAGGATTAATTGAGATATGACTCCAGAAAAACGCTCTATTCGCCGTCGTGGCATTTATTTATTACCCAATTTATTTACTACCGGAGCCTTGTTTGCGGGTTTTTATGCCATTACTTCAGCAATGGGTGGGCATTTTGAAACAGCGGCCATTTCAATTTTTGTAGCGATGATTCTGGATGGACTGGATGGCCGTGTGGCACGATTAACAAATACACAAAGTGAATTCGGCGCGCAATACGATAGCTTGTCGGATATGGTCTCCTTTGGTGCTGCGCCTGCCCTGGTCATGTATTTGTGGTCATTTTCCACTTTGGGGAAATTAGGTCTTTTTGCCGCTTTTGTACACATGGCTGGTGGCGCTTTAAGACTTGCCCGTTTTAATACACAATTAACTTCCGCTGATAAACGTTATTTTCAAGGCTTGCCCAGTCCTGCAGCCGCCGCTATTCTTGCCGGATTTATCTGGATTTCTCTGGAGCACAATTACCCTGTTGAAATAGTCCGGTATATCGGCATCGTTTTAACCATCAGCACCGGCTTGTTAATGGTAAGTAATTTCAGGTATTCCAGCTTTAAAGAAATTGATTTAAAAGGTAAAGTGCCGTTTTTTGTCGCTATTACCGTTATGCTGGGTATCGCTTTTGTAATGGCGCAACCACAAACCATGCTGTTCCTTTTGTTTCTGGCTTATGCAATTTCAGGACCGGTTGTTACTCTGGTGATGCGTAAACGTAAATGGCAGGGGCGCAAATCTTAAAATCTGCTTGAGGGCAAATTATCATTCGCGTATAGTCAACGCCATGATTATTCAATACACCCCGCATTTTGAAAACAAGCTTGTCGGCATAATAGCTGCCAAAGCAAGCTTGTACGCGTGGCTGCCCTGCTTTTTAAGATTCCTGCCCTGAGGGCATACAATCTTTTTCATTTATTTTAGTTAAATCCCCCTTATTTATATCAACCCAATCGTTGATATCTTTTCATCGACTGCAAGGATGCAGAAAGAAGAACAATGCAGGAGCACAAACCGAGAATGGAGTTTTTATGAAAGACAAGTTAATTATATTTGATACTACCCTGCGCGATGGCGAGCAAAGCCCTGGTGCATCAATGACCCGCGATGAAAAAGTCAGGATTGCCAAAGCACTGGAACGGCTAAAAGTTGATGTTATCGAAGCCGGATTTCCTGCTGCCAGCCCTGGTGATTTTGAATCCGTTCAGGCTGTTGCCAATGTTATAAAAGACACCATCGTCTGTGGCTTGGCCAGAGCCCTGGATAAGGATATAGATCGTGCCGGCGCTGCACTTAAAGGTGCTAATCGCTCACGAATCCATACCTTTATCGCCACATCGCCAATACATATGCAAATGAAATTGCAAATGTCGCCCGAGCAAGTGATTGACTATGCGGTTAAAGCCGTTAAACGTGCACGGCAATATACCGATGATGTCGAATTTTCACCTGAAGATGCCGGGCGCTCTGATGAAGACTTTTTGTGCCGGATACTGGAAGCCGTTATTAATGCCGGCGCTACCACACTGAATATACCCGATACGGTAGGTTATAGCGTACCCCAGCAATTTGGGGCAACCATTGCCAATTTGATGAACCGCATCCCTAATTCGGATAAAGCCATTTTTTCTGTGCATTGCCATAATGACTTAGGCTTGGCAGTGGCCAACTCCTTGTCGGCAGTAATGAATGGTGCCCGTCAGGTTGAATGTACCATCAATGGCTTGGGAGAACGTGCAGGCAATGCTTCTTTGGAAGAAGTGGTGATGGCTGTTCGTACCCGTCATGATGTTTTTAGCTGCCAAACCGGTATCGATACCCGTGAAATTTTGACCTGTTCAAAATTAGTTTCTTCCATCACCGGCTTTCCCGTGCAACCCAATAAAGCTATCGTCGGCGCCAATGCGTTTGCTCACGAGGCAGGTATTCATCAGGATGGCGTATTAAAAAGCCGTGAAACTTACGAAATCATGCGTGCTGAAGACGTAGGCTGGAGCGCCAACCGCATGGTATTGGGCAAGCATTCCGGTAGAAATGCCTTTAAAAGCCGGATCACTGAATTAGGTTTTGAGTTTACCTCGGAAGAAGAGTTAAATGATGCCTTTTCACGCTTTAAACAATTGGCGGATAAAAAACACGAAATTTTCGATGAAGATTTGCAGGCACTGATTTCAGAGGCCGGTTTTGAATCAGAAGATGAATATGTCAAGCTTATCTCGTTAAAAGTCTGCTCCGAAACCGGAGAAATTCCCAACGCAAAAGTCACCTTACGGGTAGATAATAAAGAAGTTGTCGGTAGTTCTGATGGCGGCGGCGCTGTTGATGCGAGCTTGAAAGCCATTGAAAAGCTGGTTAAGTCCAAGGCTACCCTGGAGCTTTATTCGGTTAACAACATCACCAATGGCACAGATGCCCAAGGCGAAGTCACTGTGCGCCTTGAAAAAGATGGTCGTATCGTTAATGGTTTGGGGGCTGACACCGACATAGTGATTGCCTCGGCAAAAGCCTATATCAATGCAGTAAACAAACTGAACAGCCCTGACCAACGTAGACACCCACAGAAAGGGGATGTCTGATTTAAGGTGCAAACAGTTACATTCATAACCGTTAAGCTAATGGATATTTCTGTTAGCCCGACTATCAGGCAGCCAGGAGTTTAATCTTGGATAACGCACTTCGCTTGCAATATTTGGAGGCTATGGGCATTGATGTCTGGCTATCCAGAGCATCAATGCCGAACGGACAACCGCCGGAATTTGAAGCGGCTATTGATGATATTGAGCCAGAAACAATAACATCGGCAACCGATAACTGGGATGACTTGCAAGCCGAAGTCGCTAACTGCACAAAATGTGCTTTGTGTACCACACGATCACAAACTGTATTTGGCTCAGGAAACAAACAGGCTGACTGGATGCTGGTGGGTGAGGCTCCCGGACAACATGAAGATGAACAAGGCTTACCTTTTGTCGGTAACGCAGGCTTATTATTAACAGAAATGTTACGGGCTATCGGACTGACTCGCGAGGAAGTCTTTATTACCAATGTAATAAAATGCAGTCCCCCCAATAACCGTGACCCCCATGTTAACGAAATTGAAAGTTGCAGCAGTTATCTGTACCGTCAACAGCAACTTGTTAAGCCAAAAATCATTGTGGCACTGGGACGTGTTGCCGCACAAACCTTGTTAAAAACAAATGAACCTTTAGCCGAATTAAGAGGCAAAGTACACAACTTCAATAACACACCGGTTGTTGTCGTTTATCATCCTGCCTATTTGCTACGGTTTTTGCCGGAAAAGCGCAAAGCCTGGCTGGATTTAACACACGCAATACAAACATTTAAAAATAACGAAGGTTGATTTATGCGGGGATTAATGGACAAAATAAAAAACTTGGTGATTTATGATGCCGATAAGGAATTCTATGCCAAAGTATTTCCCGAATCCGTGACCAAAAAAGATTTGCTACGCATGCGAATAATGACACATGGGGATTTACCCCGTGTGCTCGAAATTGAAAGAAAAAACTATCCATTTCCTTGGGAGGAAGACATTTTTACCGACTGTTTTAAAGCCGGTTATAGCTGCTGGGTCTGTGAGTTGGACAATAAAGTATTAGGCTACTGTCTGCTTTCAATGGCAGTTGGTGAAGCGCATATACTTAATATTTCTGTAGACCCTGCCGAGCAGAAACAAGGCTTGGGCCGTAAAATGCTGGAGCACTTGATTGAAGTCGCACGAAGCCGCGCAGAAACGGTTTTCCTTGAAGTCAGACCCACGAATACTTGGGCTATCGCACTTTATGAAGATATGGGTTTTAACGAAATAGGCATTAGAAAAGGCTATTATCCTGCCGAAAATGGCCGCGAAGATGCGATCATGCTGGCGTTGCAGTTGTTTTAATAATAATCAAAGACTTTCCAACATTTACTATTCACCACGAAGACACGAAGTTTTTAACTTAGATTTCTTCGTGGTGATATAACCTTAAGTTGAGCTTACTGGCCGCCCCCTAAAGCAAGCTTATTTCAAGTTATCAGTGACATGTGGCTCAATAAGCTGATACATGAGCTGATGCATCTTTGGACTGCCGACAATCACATTGCCTGATTCCAGGTAATTGTCATTAAAAGAAAAATCCGTGATAACACCGCCAGCTTCTTTAACCAACAAGATGCCTGCTGCCATATCCCATTCCATTAAACCGATTTCCCAAAAACCATCCAACCGACCGGCGGCAACATAAGCCAAATCAAGTGCCGCTGAACCGGCGCGGCGAATCCCGGCACATTCCGGCGCTAACGCTTTAAACATACCCAGATAAGCGTCAAGGTGTTTATCGGTTTTAAAAGGAAAACCAGTACCAATTAGTGCGCCATTTAAACTATTTTGATTGGTCACTCTAAGGCGACGGCTGTTTAACATGGCTCCGCCACCGCGCTTGGCGGTGAATAATTCATCACGCAGGGGATCATAAACGACGGCCACCTCAATCTTGCCTTTATGTTTTAAAGCAATGGAAACAGCGTACTGAGGAAATCCATGCAAAAAATTAGTAGTACCATCCAGCGGATCTATTACCCAAACAAAATCATTACCTTGATGCTCACCACTTTCTTCAGCCAAGATAGCGTGGTCAGGATAGGCAGCTCTGATAATGCCAATTATTTCTCGCTCAACGGTACGATCAACCTCGCTGACATAATCATTTTTACCTTTTTGATCGACGTGCAGACGGCTAACATTATCAGCTGAGCGAAGGACTAAGTCACCCGCGCTTCTGGCAGCACGGACGGCAATATTTAACATGGGTTGCATAAGCGAATTTACAATGAGCAGATAAAACCCCAATGATAGCAAATCTTTTGGTAAACTTGGCTTATTTTTAACAAAGGACGATACCATTGCTGTCACATATAAAAATTGTTCTGGTCGAAACATCGCATCCCGGCAATATCGGAGCGGTTGCCCGCGCCATGAAAAACATGAACATAACTGATCTTTGCCTGGTTTCGCCTAAATTTTTTCCTAATGCTGAAGCCACATCCAGAGCATCAGGTGCCGATGATATTTTAGCGAAAGCTACCGTATATGACAGCTTGCAAGAGGCCATTGCTGACTGCGAGATGGTCATCGGTGCCAGCGCCAGATGCAGAACCATTAGTTGGCCGGAAATGACGCCTCGGGAATGTGCAGAGACAGTCGCGATTAATGAATCCGGCAATAAAGTCGCTATTGTTTTTGGCAGGGAAAATTCAGGTTTAAAAAATCATGAGCTGGATTTATGTCATTTTTTACTGCGAATCCCCTGTAATAGTGAATATAGTTCTCTAAATATTGCCGCTGCGGTACAAGTCGTTTGTTATGAGTTATTTGTTGCAGCCGGTATGCAAGAAGCCATCACTATTGGCGATAAAGGTAAAACGCCGAAAGCGACAGCCATACAAATGGAATCTTTTTACACACATTTATACGAAGCGTTAACTGATATTGGCTTCATGCACCCTGATAAATCAAAATCCATTATGCGACGTTTGCGACGAATTTATAATCGCGTACAACTGGATATTAAAGAACTGGATATACTCCGGGGTATTTTACGAATGTCCCAAGATCATCAAAGAAAGTAACTAATTTTTCCGCTAATTAATTATGTTACAAAGTCATCTTTTAACGATGTCGAAAATCTCCGGTCAACAGCAACAGAGACTTAATTCACAAAATTATTAGATGATCATTACTTTCCAATCCCTTAGCATAATAGTTGACTATTTTGGTAGGTTAAGTATAGTAATACTAATATACTTATTTTTTTGAGGGATTATCTAGTGCGATTAACTACAAAAGGCCGTTATGCAGTAACGGCGATGCTCGACCTGGCTTTTCACAGCCAGACAAAACCCGTTACCTTAACCGATATTGCGGCTCGCCAAACTATTTCCCTGTCTTATCTGGAACAATTATTTGCACGCTTACGTCGTGCCAATATGGTAAAAGGCATTCGTGGACCAGGTGGCGGTTATACACTGGCCGGTAAGGCTTGTGACATTAATATTGCAGACATTATTGCTGCTGTCGATGAACCGATTGATGCTACCAAATGTGGTGGTGAATCCAACTGCCAAAATGAAAAGGCGTGTTTAACTCACGATCTTTGGATGGGCTTGAGCGAACAAATCAGGGATTATTTAAAAGGTATCACTCTGGCTCATCTCCTGGAAAAGCATCGTGTTCAGGAAATTGTCAAAAGACAAGAACAGGATGCTCTTCAGGTTATTGAAATACATCGCCAGACAAAATCAATCACTAATCTGAATGATCTACTTTGATCACAATGCAACAACACCCATCGACGATCGGGTGCTGGAAGCCATGCTACCCTTCCTGACTTCGTTCTACGGCAATCCTTCCAGTTTATATCGTCACGGTAGAATCGTGCGTAGCGCCATTGATACTGCCCGTGAGCAGGTTGCGGCGCTGGTCGACGCCCCCTTATCGCAAGTCATTTTCACCAGCGGTGGTACTGAGTCAAATAATCTGGCATTAGCCATATTACCCGCCCAAGGCAGACTCGCTATTTCCGCGATTGAACACCCCTCTATTACTGAACCTGCCCTGCGTTTAAAGCAGCTTGGCTCGACGTTAAACATCATCAATGTCGATGGCAACGGACTTGTCACGGAAACGGCCATTGAGGATCTGATTAACAAAAAACCGGATCTGGTTTCGATCATGATGGCCAATAATGAAACCGGAGTCATCCAGAACTTGGCGCCCTGTGTCCAAAAGTTAAGAGCAAACAACATTATTGTTCATACCGATGCCGTGCAGGCATTAGGTAAAATACCGGTCTCATTTAACCGACTGGGGGTTCACTTGATGTCGCTATCGAGCCATAAAATCTATGGTCCTAAAGGCTGTGGTGCCCTACTGTTTGAAAAAGGCCTGGAGATAAACCCGGTCTTTCGTGGTGGCGGACAGGAACAGGGACTAAGAGCCGGTACTGAAAATGTTGCCGCTATCGTCGGCTTTGGCAAAGCCGCAGAACTTGCAAAAACCGAATTAACCAATCGCAGCAAACAACTACTGGCTTTACGAACACTGCTGGAAGCGCATTTAGCCACTATTCCTGGCTTAACTATTTTTGCCCGGCAGGCAAACCGATTACCGAATACCATCCAGTTTGGCATCCCTGGAATTGATGGTGAAATGTTGTTAATGAAACTGGATCAAAAAGCGATTGCTGTTTCCAGTGGCTCGGCATGTGCCAGTGGCGGTAGAATACCCAGCCCGATACTTATCGCGATGGGTGTAGAAGCCGGGCTTGCAAAAGGCGCCATACGCATCAGTTTAGGTATGGCTAATACTGAAATTGAAGTACTTGAATTTATTAATCAATTAAAAGCCTTGGCTTACCAAGCATAAAGAGGGTGTTATGTCTGTCTCATTAACTGAAAGTGCAGCTCGTCAAATAAAAAAACAGCTGGAAAAACGTGGCCAGGGAATCGGTTTAAAATTAGGTGTAAAAAAATCCGGTTGCTCGGGCTATGCCTATGTACTGGATTATGCCGATACGCTGAATGAAAATGACACCGTATTTGAAGGTTTTGGTGTTAAAGTTATCGTACCGCAAAGCGATCTGGAATTTGTGGATGGCATAGAACTGGATTATCGCAGAGAAGGTATTAATGAAGCTTTTAAATTTAACAACCCCAATGTTAAAGGTACCTGCGGCTGTGGCGAGAGCTTTTCGGTAGGGTAAAAACTCTCTGCAACGCTGACCCTTTACGGGAATTTTGATCGTAACAAGTAAGCCGCTATGGACCATCACAAAATACATAGGGGCTTCAGTGTAAAAAGACCTGAATTCCATATACTCCATCCAGACCTCTCACTGCTTTCATAAAACGTTCATTGGATAACTCAAGAACGTGAAAAAACTGCACTTATCCTTTCTGCTTCCTGTATCATCTCAATTAATTTGAAATTAACACACCAGTGCTAATCGACCAGAAAAGCCAGACGATTACTTAGTCTTTTCAGGGATACGAAACAGTGGCCACAAAAAAAGAAAAAACGACTTGCTAAATATATTCAAGATAAAATCCTTCTGGATTTATGGCCTCGTCTTTCTGGGATGGACTTTAGTAACAGCCGTCACTATAAATATAGCATCCAAATTTGTATTAGATGAAGCTGAAGTCGCTTTCAATCAAAGAATCGTACAATTGCACGATAGTATCGAACTCATCGCCCGTGACAATGAGTCAATTTTGGAGGGTTTTAGTGCATTTCTTAGCGCCATTGAATATGCCGATAGAGAAAGCACATCCCGTTACGCACGACTAATTCTTGCCCGCTACCCGCATGTTTATGGACTCGAGGTTGCGCTTACCGTAAAACAAATTGATTTAGCCGAATTTATCGCCAGACAAAAAAAATCCTGGTTTCCCCAGTTCAAAGTGAAAGCGTTTAGTTATATGGCTGATCCCCGCATTTGGGAATCTGTTAAAAAAAAGCCTGTATATAATCCGATTATTTTTATTGAACCAATGTCACCTGATACCAGGCAACTAATTGGTGCAGACATGGATTCAGCTAAGTTTATGCGCGAGGCATTAAATCAAGCACAAAAACTACATTCCCCAGTTGCTACCATCCCGTTTAACCTAGTCGAGGGGCCTCGCGGCTATATTCTCTATCACCCTGTTCCCGATCCTCCCAGAGGGGATAATTCCAAGCGAAAACAAGCGCTGGCGCTATTAATAGTCAGCGCAGAAGCAATCCAAAAGAAGATCGCTGTTTTGGTAGAAAATCTGGATTTTCGTCTTTACCACTCGAACTATTCAAGTGATGATCCTGAAGGCTTGTTATTACATATTTCAGCATCTTTGCCACCGAATGAATTAGGAGCCAGCTTATTCCCCAAACTCACCTCCGAAAGAAAACTGTACAGCAAAGGCCAGCCGTTCGCCATCAGTGTTGAAAAAAAACTGGGCTGGTCTGATCTCGACTTGCCACTGGTAATATCAACAGGCAGTACTTTGCTTCTGTTCCTGATGCTCATGCTACTTTTTCTAAACATCTATCTACGCAAGGAAGAACAAAGGACCCTAGCAGCCAAGCATTTGCTTTACATGGCAACACATGATGCCTTGACAGGACTCCCCAATAGGTCATTACTAACTGATCGATTTAGCCAAGCCTGTTCCCGAGCACAACGTCGCAACTTAACATTTTCGACCATGTTTCTCGACCTGAATGAGTTCAAGAAAGTCAATGATACCTATGGTCACGAAGTTGGTGATCAGCTACTTAAGACTTTGGGCACGTTACTAAAGAATTGCATCAGAAATGAGGATACCTTGAGCAGAATCAGCGGCGATGAATTTGTAATCCTGCTGGAAAACACATCTTACGAAAATGCGCAAAAAATTGCGCAGAAAATTCAAGCCCAGTTTGCACAGCCGGTTTTTATCCAAAGTATTGAATTAAAGGTTGGCATCAGCTTGGGAATTGCCGTTTATCCGGACGATGGCACAGAAATGAGCGAATTACTTATAAAAGCCGATACAAGAATGTACCAAGCAAAAGAACAAAGTAAAAACATGATGAAAAAAAGCACATAAGGATCTGGTTTTATTTTGGAGCTTACTTACCTGTAAATTAGCAGCAGGCTTTCTATACCAAAACAGACTCCCAGGGGGCTGTCCGAGAATAGGAGCCATAGCGGGGGAGAGCTATTTTGAGTCAGATTTTTTGGTCATTTGAGGCAAGTAGTTGCTCTATTAAACGAAAATAAGCGGAAAACATGACCAAAATAGCTTTTCCGCAGTCGATTTTCTATTCTCGGACAGTCTCTTAGGCAAACCCGGCCGGATTCCATTCCTCCATCATTTTCTGACGAGCCGCATTAAGGCCCACCGACATTAATACGGTAAATCTCTTTAACAACTGATAGCCAAATTTTGGTTCCTGCTCGCACCTTGCCAATATGGCTGCCCCATCAAACTGGAGTAATTCGGAGTCCTCTTCAGCCTTGGTTTGAAAATTCCACTTATAGGGAGATATCAACCAAGACCATCCCAAAACCTCATTCTTACCCAGAGCTTGTATCTCAAGAGCAGGGCCTATTATCGCCGGTATTTGCATGGAGATACCTCCATGGCGAATCACATAAAACTTGTCGGCGTTTTCGCCAGGTCTAAACAGGACCTGCCCTTTTTTAAGTTCACAGCTGCTGGAACACTCACATAAAAATTTCAGAACATCATCGCTGAACCCCGAGAAAAACTCGTGGGTAGACAGGTACTCGGAAATTGATTGATTATTCATGGCTTACCCCACAAATCCAGTTTTGGTGTCGATAACAGCAAATTCTAACGTACATTTTCTGGTAACGAAAGTATTTTGACTGATGAAAGCTATTCTCGGGCCGCCGATATTATGATTGCAACAGTATTCGCCCAATTCAACATATTCCTGTAATGTTAAAGCAAACACACAGGTTTGGCTTCTACAGTTAATTTAATTAGTTAATCCAACAACCCCACAAACAAAAATGGCCGGAAGTAATCGTTTACCCTGTTATTAACAACAAGGCAAACAATCACTTCCAGCCACTTTATTGACTGCTGGTAAAAATTTTTAGCTTAATTTACCATGGCATTGCTTGTACTTTTTTCCTGAACCGCAAGGACATGGATCATTACGACCTACTTTATCGCCATCCCGGACAAAAGGTTGCTCTGCGATGGCTTCATCTTCAGACGCTGCAGAACTAACCAATGCTTCATCATAATTTTCAGCAACAGGTGCAGCTGCATGTTCAAAATGCATTTCTTTAGGTGCCTGCATTTGTTCATCAATCGCCAGAACATCTTCTTCCTGCCGAACCTGCACTTTAAACAAAATCCCGATCACTTCATATTTGATATGTTCCAGCAGACTGGTAAACATCTCAAAGGCTTCGCGTTTATATTCCTGCTTGGGATCTTTTTGCGCATAACCTCTAAAGTGGATACCCTGACGCAAATAATCCATCGCTGCCAGATGTTCTTTCCAACTGGTATCCAACACTTGCAACATCACTGATTTTTCAAAATGCTGCAATACCTCCTGAGTAATTTGCTGCTCTTTTTCTTTGTGATTCTGTTCCAGAATATCAATAATTCGGGTACGTAAAGAGGCTTCCTGCATATTATGATCGTCATCCAGCATTTTTTGGACGGGGACTTGAACATTAAATTCCTGCTGCAAATGCTCTTCCAAACCTTTTATATCCCATTGCTCAACCATGGTTTTTGCAGGAATATACTGGGTAATCACGTTATTAACAACATCTTCACGGATAGCCGTAATAATGTCGGAAATTTCTTTGGCCGCCATCAACTCATTACGCTGGGTATAAATCACTTTACGCTGATCATTCGCGACATCGTCATAAGCCAGAATTTCTTTGCGTATATCAAAATTACGCCCTTCAACCTTGCGCTGCGCGTTTTCAATTGACCGGGTCACCCACGGATGTTCTATCGCTTCGCCATCGCCCATACCCAGTTTCTTCATCAATCCGGCGACACGGTCAGAGGCAAAAATCCGCATCAAATCATCTTGCAAAGATAAATAAAATCTTGTTGAACCAGGATCACCCTGACGACCGGAACGGCCTCTTAATTGATTGTCGATACGGCGAGACTCATGACGTTCCGAACCAATAACATGCAAGCCGCCATTAGCAAGTACTTGATTATGTCTATCCAGCCAGATGCCACGCACTTTTTGTTTTTCGGCATCAGTGGCATCTTCACCCAAAAGCTTAAGCTCGGCATCCAGATTACCACCCAGGACAATGTCGGTACCTCGCCCTGCCATATTGGTAGCGATAGTGACTGCGCCCGGCATACCTGCTTGCTCGATAATATGTGCTTCACGTTCGTGCTGTTTGGCATTAAGTACTTCGTGATTAATACCATGTTTTTTTAGCAACTCAGACAAGAGTTCAGAGTTTTCAATGGAAGTCGTTCCCACTAAAACTGGTTGTCCACGACTAACACAACTTTTAATGTCATTGGCAACAGCGATGTATTTTTCATCGGTAGTCAGGTAAACCAAGTCACCCAAGTCTTTACGAATCATGGGCCGATGCGTTGGTACTACAACAACTTCAAGACCATAAATCTTGTTCAGCTCAAACGCTTCAGTATCGGCAGTACCGGTCATACCTGAAAGTTTATCGTACAAGCGAAAATAGTTCTGGAAAGTGATTGAAGCCAGCGTCTGATTTTCACTATTAATAGCCACATGTTCTTTCGCTTCAATGGCTTGATGCAAGCCTTCAGACCAACGCCGTCCAGGCATTATCCGGCCGGTAAACTCATCAACGATAACCACTTCATTGTTTGCGACAATATAATCGACGTCTTTTTTAAATAAGACATGGCCACGTAAGGATGCATTCAGATAATGCATGAGACGAATGTTGGCGGCATCATAAAGACTGGTTCCTTCAGCCATCAAGCCATGCTCAAGCATTAAGCGTTCGATACACTCATGACCGGCTTCAGTCAAATAGACCTGACGCGTCTTTTCATCAACCGTATAATCGCCAGGGTGCTCGTCATCATCCTGTCTTTTTAGCAACGGGATAATTTCGTTGGCTTTGATGTATATTTCTGTGCTTTCTTCCGTTGGCCCGGAAATAATTAGCGGCGTTCTCGCTTCATCAATAAGAATGGAATCCACCTCATCAATAATAGCAAAACTTAAATCGCGCTGGACTTTTTGCTCCAGGCTGAAAGCCATGTTGTCGCGCAGATAATCAAATCCAAATTCGTTATTGGTACCGTAAGTAATATCTGCCGCATAAGCATCACGCCTTGGCCCATTATCCATCTGACTAATGATAACGCCTGTGGTCATGCCAAGAAAAGCGTAAAGCCTGCCCATCCATTCAGCGTCACGCTTGGCCAGATAATCATTTACCGTAACAACATGCACACCACGCCCCGGGAGGGCATTTAAATAGGCCGCCAATGTTGACATCAAGGTTTTACCCTCACCGGTTTTCATTTCGGCAATTTTACCGTCATGAAGGATCATGCCGCCAATAAACTGAACATCAAAGTGACGCATGCCGAAGACTCGCGAAGAAGCTTCCCTGACCGCTGAAAATGCTTCAGGGATCAGGTTATCGAGCTTTTCACCTTGTGTCAGACGATCACGAAACTCTTGAGTTTTTGCTTTTAATGCCTCATCAGATAACTTTTCGTATTCCGAAGCTAAAGAATTGATCTTTTTGACCAGTTTCTTTTTCTTCTTTATCAGCCTGTCGTTACGGCTCCCTACAACAAATTTAACCAGCTTACCCAGCATGTTTTCTTCCGGTGTGAATTTAGCAAATGATTGACTAAAAACGTTGGATTATATACCGTCTGGTAGTTTAGTTACAGATAAAAACACCGACTATTGGTATATTTGACTCTAAAACAAACCAATGTTCAGGCTATTATTGACGAAACAAGGCTATAGTGAAGTTAATCCAGGCAGGTACCCGAAACAAAATTGAGCATTAGAACCGATATGATGAACTTCAAAAATACACCACTGCATGTTGATATTAACTAGTCCTGTACCCGCTTCAATGCCAATAGTGCCAGTGCCAAAACAGTCAAACTGGGAATAAATGCCATTAATGGCGGACTCAAGTCATAAATCAAGCCGATATGCCCTACAATTTTATCGATAATATTAAAACCCATGCCAATGACAACACCTATCATCATTCTTTCACCAACACTGACACCTCGTTTAACACCGATCACAAAGGGCGCAGATAACAATAACATAACCAGGGTAACCAAAGGATTAACTACGCGCCCCCAAAAAGCCAGTTCAAAAACATGGGATTTTTGATGATTTTTCTTTAAATAATTTACATAACTGAACAAATCAATTATCGATAAATTATTAGGCTTAACCACGACAATTTTTAATAAATCAGGTGCAATTGATGACTTCCAGAGTTGGTTATCCTGAGCACTGGTGCCCATTTTTTGCGTTGAAATTTCTGATGTTTTGGTATTCTTTAGACTCCATTGCTGCTTACCCAAATAAACCGCTTGATCAGCGTGCATAGTCTGGTGCAAATGCTTTTGATCATTCAATTCGTAAACACTGATATCGGCCAAATTACCGTTATCCACTATTTGCCGAACATTAATAAATTTTTTGTCTTCACGTAACCAAAGTCCGTATTTTGCATTCATAATAACCTGCTCATTACGCGAAGAAACTCTGACCATTTGCGCCATTTGCTGAGTGACCGGAGCAACAAACTCACCGATAAGTATTGAAATAACAACCAATACCCCCCCAGCCAGCATAACGGCCCTAATAATGCCGAACACAGATAACCCGGCAGCTCGCATCGCAATCAACTCACGATTATTACCCATTGCTCCCAAGATAAACAGGCTACCCAATAATGCAGACGCCGGAACCAACTCATAAAAAACACTGGGAGAAGTCAGCGCAAGATAATAAAAAATTTGTTTTAAGCCATAGCCATTACCCAAATCTTTTAACTCATCACTAAAAGTGAATAAATTAAACAGGGTCAATAACAATAACAGCGCAACAAATGAACCTTTTAGAATTTCTCTGACAATATAACCCGTTAATACACGCACTTAAGATACCTTTCCTCTAACTTTCATTAGCAGCCACTGCCAGCCATACAATCTTGCCAATAAAAAACTACCAATCAATAATAATAAAACATTAACACCCAAACCACCCAACCATGCGGGGATAGTCTCACTCATCACCCAGCTCTGGCTGACACGCACAAGATTTCCATAACTAAAATAAATTAAAAATCCTGCGAACATATTTCCGTACACACCGCTGCGAGGCGAAATTTGGGCTAACGGCACGGCAACAAAACTTAATAACATGGCTCCCAAAGGAATGGAAAAACGGCGCTGTAATTCAGCCACATATAACATCAGATCAGAACCCCAGAGCAAATCGGCAGGGAGTGCCTGCCTGTTGACCGCAGCCACGGATACTTTTTCTTCTATTCTTACGGCATACTCTACAAACTGTTCAATCACATAATTTAAGGTGCCTGGTTGCCCTTGTACTTGCTCGCCATTCTCAAAAATAATATATTTTCCGTCAGGCAAGTCTTTTAATCTCGCTGATTCAGCATTAATAATGGCTACGTTGGTATTATGTCTATTTTGTACAAAAACATTATGCATCTTTTTATCGTCGCTAATTTTTTCCACATAAAAAACCAGATCACCTTGGCTATATTCACTAAATTTTCCGGCAGCAACACCTCGCAGATCAGCCGAGTCTTGACCTTGCTGCATTAACTTATCTACCTGAGATTCTGCCCATGGCGAAACATATAAAGACAAACCAACAGACAGTACACTTAATGGAAAAACCAACAAAAATACAGCGCGATAGATGGTTCCTGCACCACCGCCAGCTGAAGCGACCGCAGCCATTTCCTGATCCCTGTACATTCTGCCCATTACCATTAACACCGCCATAAATAGTGCAACCGGCAAAAATTCAATACTGGCTACAATGGTTTTTAAGCCCAGAATACTCAACAAAGTTTCATTTGACACCTGCCCGGCAATAGCATCATCAAGAACCCTGATAAATTTTCGACTGACAATAATCACCACAATTACCGTCAGCACAGACAGTAATGTTTTCATTAAGTCCTGGACAATCATTTTATCCAGAACAGTAACCCATTTACGACGTTCCGCTTTATAACCTTTTGGCCAATCTGCTTCCAAGTCTGTCTCCCTAATCAAAGTGAATAGATTTATATCTGAGGTGATATCCAGAAATTAATAGTCCCAAGTGGCACAGGATTTTTGTTTATTTACAACGACTACAACGATGCAGAAGGTACGTAGTCATGGTTAACGGAGGTAGAATCGCCTCTGGAACAGCGATCGTGGGCATCAACAGTAGACTCCTTAAAAGACGCTGGAGCAGTTGCCGAGCCAAAAAACAACTGGCAACGAAACTATTTTGACCACGCAGTAAATAAATAAAAACACCAGTAAGCCGGGAATATTATTCGCAAGGAATCACCTAAATACAGTAGCCTGAAATAGCGGCCTGCTAAAAATTTTACCACAACAGCGACAAATACAGCCCTTTTCATCACACTTAACAATCCTCCGTATAAGTTGAGCCATTTCGACTTAAAAGTACGCGCATGATAATTTTAAATATCGATCCAGAACGATGTCAGGGCTAATGCCTACCAGTAAGTGGCACAAAGCTGACACCAAGAATCTTTCGGGTTTCAATTTCAGCATGGGCTTTTTTTTCTACCACCATCAGCTCTTGATAACTATAAGGCAGACCAACCGGTATAATCAGACGAGCGCCTTCTGCCAATTGATCAATCAAGGGTTGAGGAATATGCGGCGCAGCAGCGGTGACAATTATGCCATCATAAGGAGCATGTTCCGGCCAACCAAAGTAGCCGTCGCCCTGACGAATATCGATATTATTATAACCAAGTTCATCAAGGCGTCTACTTGCTGTTGTCACCAGATTTTCAATTATTTCCATGGAATAAACTTGTTGTACCAACTGAGACAATATGGCTGACTGATAACCCGAACCGGTACCGATTTCCAGAATGACATCAGAAGGTTTGGTACTCAATAAATCGCTCATTAAAGCAACCATATAAGGCTGGGAAATAGTTTGCCCTGAACCAATAGGCACGGGACTGTTTTCGTAAGCACAATAACGTAAATCCGCAGGTAAAAATGCCTGACGCGGAACCTTTTTCATTGCCGCCATAACCCGATCATCCAATACCTTCTTATTGATAAAATGACGAGTCAGGTAAACCTCCATGTCAATATCATTCAACATATGCTGTAGATTTTTCATTGATTATTCTCCGAGAATATTTCGTACTCAAATCCGGCGCATCTCATTATCCTGAACATTCATTTCAAGAGATTATGGCGGCAATGTCATTTAAAAAAACTTATATTCAACTCATAAATACAATTGAAGATGCGGTTAATTTATAGGTAAAGAATTCACCCTTAGGAAGCTGTCCGAGAATAGAAAACCGACTGCGAAAAAGCCATTTCTGCCAGATTTCCCTCTCATTTTCGTTACACACACAAACTATTTATATCAAATGACCAAAAAACCTGACTCAAAACGGCTTCCCTTCACTACGAGTCCTATTTTTGGACAGCCTGTTGGAAATAACGCCTAAAACATCGATCAAACACATCACAGTAGTCGATTTATGATTGGATTACTTTAATCCAATCATAAAAGCGCAAGCAGAGAAAAACATCCAGATTCATTAAGAATCTCAGAATTTTTTACACTTTATCAAAATTAAAAAATGTTAATAAAGTACCTTTTTAAAAGGCATCTATCACCATAAGCGACGTACTTTTAGTTAATATTAACCCGTCAATTAATATTCTTCACTAAAACATCGACACTTTAAAATGTGTAAACAAATTTTCGATAAAATCAGAAAAAACCTATAAATGTGTCAGGATTTTTTACATTTTATTATTTATAGTAGTGCATCAGCAATCACTAATCACCAACAACCTACTGAAATAAATAACTATTTTCATGATGGCATCTTTTTTGCTTTATTGTAGTAGCCAGTTGATTAAACAATTTTCTGGCACGTACTCTTTTCGTTCATTTTGATGGCACGCTAAGTCTTGGTACGTTTTTTAAATTAAATTAAGGTAATTATTATGTCTACTTTTAAAAAAATATTTTTTGCATTTCTTTTTATTACTGTTTCAGGAGCAAGTAATGCTTCTTTAGTTACGGTCAATGGTGATACTGTTTCATTCACTTACGATAATATCCTGAGTGGTCTTTTCGGAACACCTACAGTGAGTGGAAATTCATTAGTGTTTTTGCCTGTAGGTTTCAAAGCACAAAGTGTGGATGGCGGAGCTTCTGAGTTAACCTCAAGTACTTTCCAAGTGAAAATTGACAGGTTAGATGGTCATCATATATCCAATATTGCATTGACTGAAAAAGGCGACTACCTTCTTAACGGAGCCGATGCCAAGGTTGGTGCATTAGGTGAGTTAAGAGCGTCAGATGTGATATTTCCTTTTCAAGAGTATGTCAGCAAAATCAAGTCGGTAAATCCTTTTGTTGAAACAGGACTGGCCAGCACAACTAATTGGGTAGCGACTGCCAATTTGGCCTTCGCTCCTGATACAATCAGCTCACTCTATGTCTCTATTGAAAATATTCTGTTCGCTCAATCAGATATAAAGCATGATATTGCCTTTATTGAGAAAAAATTTGTGGGCTTAACAGTAACTGCAGTTCCTCTTCCCCAAGCTTTGTGGCTTTTTTGCGCAGGCATGATGGGTCTGCTTTCAATGTCAAAACGTAAAAAATTGCTTTAAGGTATGTGCCATCAATTTTTAGCGCTGTAATGAGAAACCGCCCTCCGGGGCGGTTTTTTTTGCCAGTGGTAAACACAACTACCTCTCCGCGTAAAAAGCCAATAACAGAAGTAATCATATCTGGGCAACAGCATTAGCTTTTGTGAATCAAGTCACCTCAAATTTAAACATACCTCATATATAAATTACTCAATCGAACAGATAATCTTCATCAATTGTGGTGCAAATAAACCACTATCAGGTTTTTTTGCACCCATCTCCATTGTCCATTACCACTACATTTATTATGAATTCAACCTAATTTATTTATAAAATTAATGTGTTACAACAATAACAACTAGTTGGCACAATAATCGCTAGTAATAAGCTATAAACACTATTATCAAAAACGAGGATTTGTATGAGTGAAGCTTCATTACCGGCATTACCCAAAACCGGCCTGGCCGGGTTAAAAGAAAACTGGCGTAGCGATTTACTATCAGGATTTCTGGTTTTTCTTATCGCTCTACCGCTATGCCTTGGTATATCTATGGCTTCCGGTTTTCCACCCTCGGCAGGTATTATTACCGCCATTATTGGCGGCATGCTGGTTTCACGGATCAGCGGCTCATTTATCACTATTAATGGGCCCGCTGCCGGCTTGATTGTAGTAGTACTTAGTGCAGTGCAAGAACTGGGTGTCGGCGATGCGATGGCTGGTTATCGCTATGCTTTGGCGGCCATTGTCGTTGCCAGTGTCATACAAATTTTAATGGGTGTATTTAAAGCCGGACGTCTGAGCTCTTTTTTTCCGGCATCAGTCATACATGGGATGTTGGCGGCTATCGGCATCATTATTATGGCTAAACAGATCCATGTTATGCTCGGCACTACACCCGAGAAAGGCAGCAGTCTGTTTTCAACTATCGCGCAGATTCCACACAGCATTGTTAATCTTAATCATGAAATTGCCATTATTGGTCTTACCGGACTAATGATATTGATTATCTGGTCGGTAATAAAAAACCCCACCTTAAAGATGATTCCGGCACCATTGATTGTCGTGTTAGCAGGAATGGGTTTGGCTCGGTATTTTGATCTGGAACATGAGCACATGTATTTATTTTTACCGGATGCACATTTTTTACCGCATCACGAAGAAACTGTCGGCCCTAAATTTTTGGTCGCGATATCTGAAAATTTTATGTCCAGCTTTTATTTTCCCGATTTTTCAAAATTTTCCACCCTGGAGTTTTGGGAAGCCGTTATCAGTATCAGCCTGGTCGGAAGCCTGGAAAGCTTACTTAGCGCCATGGCGGTGGACAAACTTGATCCGTATAAACGCCATTCCAATCTTGATCGTGACTTGACAGCCGTCGGTGCAGGTAATCTGTTGGCCGGATTAGTCGGTGGCCTGCCAATGATTGCCGAGATCGTGCGTAGTTCGGCTAACGTGAATAACGGTGCAAAAACCCAGTGGGCCAATTTTTTTCACGGCACATTACTGTTATTGTTCGTAGTGCTGTTTCCACGACTGATTCATAGCATTCCTCTAGCTGCACTGGCGGCATTGTTGGTCTATACCGGCTTTCGTTTGGCCTCGCCCAAAGAATTCGCTAAAGTTATGAGCGTTGGTAAAGAACAGTTATTTATGTTTGTGGTGACGATTATCGGTGTGTTGGCAACTGATTTATTAATCGGCGTTGCTATCGGCATCCTGACCGAATTTACTATCCATTTGCTGCGTGGCGTCAGGTTAAATAACCTGTTTAAGATCCACTTTGTTATTGAGCAGAAAGATACCGACACTGTTATTGTCAGCATAGTCGGCGCGGCGATTTTCTCTAACTTTATGTCATTGAAGACCGCTTTAGCCAATCTGGAAAAAGGTAAAACCATCATTTTCCAAATGAACAATACTTATCTTATCGATCATACCGTGATGGAATTTATTCATGACTTTCAGCATAACTATGAAGGCAATGGCGGTAAATGTGTATTTCTGGGAATGGAACAGCACGAAACTTTTTCAGAGCATCCTTTGGCAGTGCGCAGAATGAGGCGAGATAATATGAGTCGCCGTAAAAGTGATCATTACGGGGTGTAAATACCATTTTCAAGCTACTGCACTGTCAGTCAAATGGCGATTGAATCAGCATAGTAGCGACTTGCCGGGAGAGCCTGACATAGCTCATGAATTTATTTCAAACATTAATCGAAGTCGCTGTCAAGGCTAAAGTGGTATAGTAGGCGCTTAATAACCATTTACAAACCTACAATATTACAATAAACAAGGATTTTTATGCATAAAGCATCCCTTTCAGCTATCCCCCAAACTGGACTGGCAGGCTTAAAAGAAAACTGGCGCAGTGATTTACTGTCAGGATTCCTGGTTTTTCTTATCGCTTTACCACTGTGTCTTGGTGTATCAGTGGCTTCAGGGGTCCCACCATCGGCAGGGATTATTACCGCAATAATAGGAGGGCTTTTAGTCTCGCGTATTGGCGGTTCTTACCTGACTATTAATGGACCAGCTGCCGGCTTGATCGTAGTAGTTTTGGCGGCAGTGCAAATACTGGGTGAAGGCGATGCGCTTGCCGGTTATCGTTACACGCTGGCGGCAATTGTTATTGCCAGTGTTTTGCAGATTGTAATGGGCATATACAAACTGGGGCAACTAAGTTCCTTTTTCCCCACGTCGGTCGTTCATGGCATGCTCGCTGCGATTGGCATTATTATTATCGCTACACAAACCCACGTTATGCTGGGAGTCACACCGGAAGCAGGCAATTTGTTCTCAATCATTGCACAAATTCCGCATAGTTTGGCTATTACCAATATGGACTGTGTGCTCATTAGTTTTTTAAGCTTGCTCATCCTGATCATTTGGCCGTTAGTCGGAGTCAGGATTCCTGCTCCGGTTATCGTCGTGCTGGTAGGTATTGTATTCGCCTGGCATTTTGATTTTAAATTTACAACTATTAACGGCTCAAACTACCTGGTCGACATTCCCGATAATTTTCTGGAAAGCTTTTATTTTCCTGATTTTTCAAAAATTACCACCCCAGCTTTTTGGGGGGCCGTTCTGAGTATCAGTTTAATCGGTAGTCTTGAGAGCTTACTGGTTGCGACAGCGGTTGACAAGCTGGATCCATATAAGCGTTCTTCCGATCTTGATCGTGATTTAACAGCAATTGGAATTGGCAATCTGGTCGCCGGTTTAATGGGTGGCTTACCGATGATAGCTGAAATCATACGTAGCTCGGAGAATGTCCATAACGGGGCAAAAACCACTTGGGCCAATTTTTTTCATAGCCTGTTGTTATTACTCTTTGTCGTCTTGTTTGTCGGCCTTATCCAGAGTATTCCCATGGCTTCATTAGCCGCATTACTGGTTTATACCGGTTATCGTTTAGCTTCGCCTAAAACATTTGCCAGCGTAAGGGATGTAGGTAAAGATCAGTTATTTTTATTTGTTATTACCATTATCGGGGTACTGACGACTGATTTGTTAATCGGTGTCGCCTTGGGTATTGTCGCAAAACTTGGCATTGATGTCGTACGAGGTGTTTGGCTTGGCAATCTGTTCAAGATTAACTTTACCATTCAACAACAAAATAACGATACGCTAGTCATCACATTATTGGGTTCTGCCCTGTTTTCAAATTTCCTGCCGTTAAAAAAGGCACTTGCCAAGCTGGAACCCGGTAAGACCCTTATTTTCGATTTTACCAACGGTTATCTGATTGACCATACCGTTATGGGGTTTATTGATAATTTCCAACAAAGCTATGAAGCGCAGGGAGGATACTGCAAGCAAATAGGCAATGCTTTGGAAACCTTTTCAGATCACGCTTTGGCTGCACGGATCATGACGGCAGATGACAGGAAATAAGATTTAGGTGCAAGGTTATAAATGGAGGCCTAAAAACCAACCTTTAACCTCATTTCGTCCCAAACAGTTTTAAATTTTAGACAGTGAGAATTTCATGATCCTTTTATCAGCGTATTGTGCGGTACTTTTAAGCTTTGCTTCCGGCTTGTTGGCACTGATGATGAATCAGCGACAGATCATGTTGGCAATGAGTCAGTACAGTATTAACAAATTCTTTAGTGGTAATGTAAAGTGTCGGAATTGGGTTAATAAAAGTCTTGAAGAACAGCATTACCCGGCTTTTTTAAGACAAGCAGTCTTTGTTTTATTGGGTTTTTCAGGCCTGTTTGCCGTCATAGCCGGTTTAGCGGTGCTGATCAGTAACAGCGTTATTACCGACCAGATTGCTTTAGGCTTACCCTGGCTGCCTTGGCATATCCGTTTTGATGCCTTATCCGGTTTCTTTTTTTTGATTATAGGTATTGCCGTCTGTGCGGTTAGTCTTTACGGCCCCGGTTATGTCAGTAGCTATAAAGAAAAGGAGCACCCTTTTGCCAGTCTGGGTTTGTTTACCGGTTTGTTTGTCGCCGGCATGCTGTTGGTGCTGTTAGCGGATGATGCTTTCATGTTTATGATTGCTTGGGAGCTAATGTCGGTAGCCAGCTATTTTCTGGTGGCTTTTCAACATGAAAACCCTGCCAATCGCCGCGCCGCTTTTCTTTACTTATTGATGGCGGAAGTTGGCGCATTATCGATTATTTTAGGCTTTGGCGTACTGGCCAGTTTTTCTGACGGCTTTACTTTTGATGCCTTACGAGAATCCAAATTGTCAGTAACATGGGCGAGTATTGCTTTCGTATTGGCACTATTGGGTTTTGGCATGAAAGCCGGAATAGTACCGGTGCATATCTGGTTACCGGAAGCGCATCCGGCAGCACCTTCACATATTTCAGCCTTAATGAGCGGCGTAATGCTTAAAGTCGCACTGTATGGATTGATCCGTTTTAGTTTTGATTTACTCGGTGATATACACTGGCAATGGGGCGTTGCAC
Source organism: Methylobacter psychrophilus (assembly GCF_025583945.1). Taxonomy (GTDB): domain Bacteria; phylum Pseudomonadota; class Gammaproteobacteria; order Methylococcales; family Methylomonadaceae; genus Methylobacter_C; species Methylobacter_C psychrophilus. The sequence continues at coordinate 256,202 of NZ_JAOEGU010000001.1, read as the reverse complement.
TGCTGGCTCTGGGAACCCTTTCAGCGCTGGGCGGCATCCTCTATGCCATGATGCAACCCAATTTAAAACGCCTGTTGGCTTACAGTTCCGTTGAAAATATCGGTATTATTTTCATGGTATTGGGTTTGGCCATGATTTTTATGGCAAACGGCCATCCGCAACTGGCGGCATTAGGTTTTCTGGCCGCGTTACTGCATGCCTTTAATCATGCCTTGTTCAAAAACTTACTGTTCTTGGGAGCCGGCATCCTTCAGCACCAAACCCATGAATTAAATATCGATATGATGGGTGGCCTGATTAAAAAAATGCCGCAAACCAGTTTGTTGTTTTTGGTCGGCTGCATGAGTATTTCTTCGCTACCGCTGTTTAACGGCTTTGTTTCCGAATGGTTGGCTTTTCAAACCGCCTTGCAGGTTGATGTGCTGGAAAATGGTGTCTTACGTAGCTTGATTCCGGTTGCAGCGGCTGCCTTGGCACTGACCTCGGCTTTGGCTGCCGCCTGTTTTGTCAAAGTATTTGGGCTGATATTTCTGGGTCAATCACGATCAGAAAATAGTGAAAATGCCCATGAAACAGGGCATAAAGGCATGTTGGCAGGTCCCGCTTTATTAGCCGGCTTGTGCTTTTTTATCGGGATTTTCCCGAACGCGATTATTCAACTAATTAATACTGTTTCAGGTCAACTATTAGGACAAACTTTACCGAATGATTCTGCTTTGGATTGGTTGTGGCTGGCTCCGGTTTCTCCCGAACAAGCATCCTATTCTGCGCCACTGGTACTAATAGGAGCGCTCATTGCCGCCGGTATCTGTTATTGGTATTTGCGTCGCAATCCTTTAACAGTGATACGCAAGGCTGAAACCTGGGATTGTGGCTTTGGTGGATTAACACCGCGCATGCAGTATACCTCCAGTGCCTTTACTATGCCTTTACGGCGAATCTTTGCAAGAGTTTGGATTGTCGATGAACAAATTAACAAAGACATGCAAGGTGCCATGAATCTGGATGTTGCAGCCGTGCATTACAAACTGCAGATTGAAGATCATAGCTGGCCGCTTTTTTACCACCCGATAGCACGAGGAGTCAATAAACTGGCCAAGCAGGTTGGACGTATTCAAACCGGCAATATACGAACCTACCTGAGTTATTCGTTTGCAACGTTATTACTCCTGTTATGGGTAATTAGCTAATGCGTATATATACAGCATACTCTTCAGTCCAACTCTCTCTTCTGCCTGGAGAAATACAATGAATTGGTTAATCGCCATTTTACAAACCGCGTTATTTGTCGCCATGGCGCCGTTATTGGCAGGTTGGCTGAAGTGGTGCAAATGTCGTTTACAAAACCGCAAAGCACCCTCTTTATTGCAGCCTTATCGGGATTTGCTCAAATTAACGCATAAACAACCGGTAGTTTCAAAACAGGCGTCCTGGCTGTTTATAGCCACACCTTACATTGTCTTCTCCGCCACCGTTCTGGCGGCAACGGTAGTACCCTTGATTGCTGTTGATCTACCTACCTCGGCCAGCGCCGACGTGATCGTCATGGTAGGGTTTTTTGCCTTTGCCCGGTTTTTCCTGGCCTTGGCGGGACTGGATATGGGGACTGCATTTGGTGGCATGGGATCGTCCAGGGAAATGACCATCTCTTCGTTGGCAGAACCCGCCATGTTGATGGCAGTTTTTACGCTGACCATGACCGCTTCCACAACAAATTTATCCGGTGCCATTGCTCATGTCATCAACGAAGGTATGGTGCTAAGACCTTCCTTTGTATTTGCCCTGCCTGCCCTGCTTTTGGTTGCCATCGCTGAAACCGGACGTATTCCTGTCGATAATCCGGCTACGCATCTGGAATTGACCATGATTCATGAAGCCATGATTCTTGAATACAGCGGCCGGCATTTGGCGCTAATTGAATGGGCCAGTCAGCTTAAACTAATGCTTTATGGCGTATTGATTGCCAATATCTTTTTTCCGTGGGGCATCGCCGAAACCTTTAGTGCTGAAGCATTAGGCTACGGCTTACTGGCAATTACAGGCAAGCTCGCTTTGTTAGCGATAGTTCTCGCGATAGCCGAGACTTTATTTGCCAAAATGCGCTTATTTCGAGTCCAGGAATATCTTAGCTTTGCCTACTTATTAGGCTTGCTGGGTATGTTGAGTCACATCATTTTGGAGGCTGCACGCTAATGCATATTGAACAAACCGATTTTTATACACAAGCCATTTTATCAATGGCGGCATTGGTAGGACTCACCTCTTTTCTCATGCTGGGGCAAAGCAGGTTACTACGACTGATTTTTGTCTTTGCATTACAGGGCTTTCTGTTAACCATTACCACCGTGTTGGCGGGCTATAGTTTGGACAGTCATCACTTGTATATTTCCGCTGCACTAACCTTACTGCTAAAAGTTATTTTTATACCGTGGATGTTAAGACGTGAAGTTATGCACATGAATGCACAACGAAGTATTCAGGCATTAAAAAACAAGACCATGGTAATGCTGGGCGGAGCAAGCTTGATGGTATTTAGTTATTATATTTTACATCCTATCGTACCAACTACCTCACCGGTCATGCTCAATGCACTGGCAGTCAGCCTTTCAGTGGTATTGTTGGGTATGCTGCTAATGATTTCCCATCGTCAGGCAGTTGCTCATGTGGTGGGCTTCATGTCGATAGAAAACGGGTTATTTTTTGCCGCTATCGTTGCTACCAAAGGTATGCCAATGGTAGTCGAATTGGGTGTCGCATTTGATGTATTAGTGGCAGCCGTGCTGTTCGGTATTTTTTTCTTACATATACGTACCAGCATCGACTCACTGGATGTCGACTTGTTAAACCGCTTAAACGAGGTGGATAAATGATCGCGGCTTATCTTGTATTATTTATCCCTTTTGTCGGAATTATTTTTTTTGCTATTGTTGGTCATAAAACGGACATGGGTAAAATCAATGTCTGGTTAAACGGTATCTGTTTGCTGGCATCTATCTGGCTGGCGATTAATGTACTTAATCAAGGTACTATTTTATCTCCCAACAAGGCCTTTTTAATTGATTCTTTTAATGTCTATTTGATTGCCCTAACCGCTTTTGTCGGACTTACCACGTCTATTTTTTCGTCATCTTATATGGCTCATGAAAAGGAACTGGGTAAGCTGACTGACAACCGATTAAAACTTTATTACTCGATGTATCAGGGTTTTATGCTGGCCATGTATATGGTGTTAACCACCAATAATATGGGCATTATGTGGGTAGCCATGGAAGGTGCTACCCTCGCGACCGTGCTATTGGTCAGCTTGTACCGCACTCCTGAATCTATTGAGGCCGCCTGGAAATACTTTATTCTTTGTGGCGTAGGTATTGCGCAAGCCCTGTTTGGTACCATTTTGCTATATTACGCAGCGGTTCAGATCGGTGATGGTGAAAATGCCTTACTGTGGTCAGTACTTTATGAAAATGCCCGGCAATTAAATCCGGAGATACTGCAAATTGCCTTTGTGTTTTTACTGGTTGGCTACGGTACAAAAATCGGCCTGGTTCCTTTACATAACTGGTTACCCGATGCCCATTCCGAAGGCCCTACCCCGATGTCGGCGGTATTATCCGGCCTATTGTTAAATGATGCCTTGTATGCCGTCGTTCGCAACAAGATGCTGGTAGACGGTGCAACCCATAACAACATGGCCGGTTATTTAATGATGGGGTTTGGCTTACTGTCTTTTCTGGTTGGCGCTTTGTTTCTGCATCGCCAAAAAGACATTAAACGATTATTCAGTTATTCATCCATTGAACATATGGGGATGATGACTTTTGCCTTTGGGGTCGGCGGCCCCATGGCAACTTTTGCCGCATTACTGCACATGACCGTGCATTCACTGACAAAATCGGCTATTTTTGTCACCGTAGGTCATGCTGCGCAAATTACCGGCACCCAAAGCATGGACAAAATACGCGGCTTGATAAAAACCCAACCCCGCGTTGGCTGGGGCTTGTTGATAGGTACAATGGCTATTGCCGGGTTTCCGCCTTTTGGCGTATTTACCAGTGAATTTTTGGTCTTGCTGGCAACCATGCATAGCTACCCTTGGCTGGCACCGTTCTTGTTGTTGGGTATCGGCATTGCCTTTGCCGGACTGTTCAGACATGTACAGTCCATGGTTTATGGCGACAAACCCGAAGGCCAACACCCCGTTAAAGCCAACTTATGGCCGGTGATCATTCATTTAGGTTTGGTATTGTGGCTAGGTCTGGCTATTCCGGGGTTTCTTGCCAACTGGTTTTCACAGGCAACCTTATTAATCTCGGGGAGTACACCGTTATGAGTTCTTCAAACTGGGCGACAGATTTTTTAAACCAACTCAATAACGCAGAATTTTTTATCGTTCCGACACTGATGAATCGGCATTTAACGACTGCCGGGCAATCAGATGAAGATATTAAGAATAATAATGCCGTACTGTGGAACATTGAAAGCAAGCACTGGCAACAATTCAGTCAGTACGCGATTGAACAAAACCTGCGTTGGGTAGCCGGTTGGGCAGAACATGCCGAGACACTGTTTATCGTCAATGCCTGCTTTGAAAGGGAAGGAACTTATTTATTGTTACGTACCCACGTCAATAACGAGAGCCCGGAATTACCTTCACAAGCGACCGTTTACCCAGCCGCCAATCGCAGTGAACGTCATACCCAAGACATGTTTGGTATTAACTTTATCGGCCATCCTGACAACCGACGCTGGACGCAACATAAAGCCTGGGCTGTGGGTAGTTACCCCTTACGCAAAGACTTTCCTGTGCAAGGCGAGCCACAAGCCGTTACCCCGCCCGATATGGATTATCCTTTTGTTAAAGCTTATGGTGCCGGGGTATATGAAATCCCCGTTGGTCCCGTTCATGCCGGTATTATTGAACCCGGACACTTTCGCTTTCAGGCGGTAGGTGAACTGATATTAAATCTGGAAGAACGCTTGGGTTATACCCATAAAGGTATTGAAAAAATTGCCGAAGACCGGACACCCGAGTCATTGGCTCGTTTAGCCGGTCGAGTTTCTGGCGATACCACGGTAGGGCATTGCTGGGCAGCCTGCATGGCAATGGAGCAAGCCGCAGACATTCAAATCCCGCCACGAGCCAGCTTAATACGCGGTATTTTGGCAGAGCGCGAAAGAATTGCCAATCATTTGGGTGATATGGGTGGAATTTGTAATGATGTGGCTTTTGTTTTTGCCCAAATGCAATTCACCCGCTTGCGTGAACTTTGCTTACGCACCAATGCAACTGTCTTCGGCCACCGCTTGTTAATGGACAGGATTGTTCCGGGCGGTGTTATCAGTGATTTATCAGCAGCCTCCTGTGCCTTGATTACTCAGGAAATCAGTCAATTAAGAAATGAACTGTCAGAAATCATGCCTGCCGTAGACCTTAACTCATCTCTGGAAGACAGGATTTACACGGCGGGTTATCTGTTACCGGAAATCGCTGCCGCTTTTGGTACGCTGGGTTATGTTGGCCGTGCCAGTGGGCAAAATTTTGATGTCCGCAGAGATTCGCCCTATTCACCTTACGATCAAGTCGTTTTTAAAGTTGCGGTGGAAAACCAAGGCGATATTGCCTCAAGATTCTGGGTCAGATACAAGGAAATTCTGTCCTCGTTAAAACTCATCGAACAATTTATAGCGCAACTTGTTATAGCACAACCTGCGGATGGTGAAATACTCACCGAATGGCAACCACCAAAAGCTGGCAGTGAAGGCTTGGGAATCGTTGAAGGTTGGCGGGGAGAAATCGTCACTCATATTCGTTTCGATACCGATAACAAAATCGCCCGTTTTTATCCACGCGACCCCAGCACCTTAAACTGGCCTGCTTTAGAAAAACTGGTGCTCAATAATATTGTGCCGGATTTTCCTGTTTGCAACAAATCCCTGAATGGCTCTTATTCAGGCAACGATTTATAGGAGGCTCTGTGCTGCAACTTATTAAAAAAATCCTGACAACCGGTGTTGTCACTGAAAAGTACAAAGCTCCCAAGGACGATGAACTGGAACAGCTGGGTATACAAATTAAACGTCACATTGACAAAAGTTTTTCCGGTAGCATTGCCATAAGGGCAGTCGATGCCGGTTCCTGCAATGGTTGTGAACTGGAAATCCACGCGCTTAATAATCCGTTTTATGATATTGAGCGTTTTGGTATTCATTTTGTCGCCTCGCCAAGGCATGCCGATGTGTTGTTGGTGACAGGTCCTGTGTCGCGGCACATGCAAACAGCATTGCTAAGAACATACGAAGCAACACCGAATCCAAAATGGGTTATTGCCGTTGGTGATTGTGCCGCTTGCGGTGGTGAATTTGGCATTTCTTACGCCAGTTGCGGCGCAGTAACCAATGTTATACCGGTCGATATGACCATAGTCGGCTGCCCGCCCACACCTCTGGCATTACTGAAAGGATTGCTGGGCTTGATTAATAAATAATTTCGATGCTAACGGATACCATCCCTTGAAGGGATGGTATCCGCATAAGTTTACAGAGATGTGAATAGAAATTTAATTCCTGAAAAACTATATGCTTTTTATTCATTTGCTGCATTGTCACAATAGGTGCGTAGCTAACTACGCGCCGATTTCTCGGACTCGGCAACAGCTCCTGCGCCTCTTAAGGAGCCTACTGTTTTAGTGCTCTCAATCGTTGTTACAGTCGCGATACCTTCAGCCATACATGGCTACGTACCTTCTGCATAATCTACAGGGATGCCGTGAATGCAGGTATTCCAGGAGCAAATATCTGTCCTTGCAGTCGTTGTAAATAAACAAAAATCCTGTACCACTTGGGACTATTTATTCTTGGATATCACCTTAACCGTCAAATTAAGATATGATTGTCGTCAATTAAATTTCACAAGAAGTTAACCGTCTTAACAAGTTATTTTTTGTTGGCATACGGAAATAAAATAATGGCCGATCATCACAACCACAATCATTCTGAAAAACATCACCACCCTGCCCCCAAAAACTATGGGCCAATTTTTGCAATTACCATCGTTCTAAATCTACTGTTTGTCGCAGTTGAATTTGCCTATGGATTTCTCACCAATTCAACGGCGCTAATAGCCGATGCAGGCCATAATACTTCAGATGTGTTAGGTCTGCTGTTGTCTTGGGGCGCTATTATTTTAACCCGTAAGCAACCCAGCAAGCGCTTCACCTATGGGCTGCGCAGCACATCAATTCTGGCTGCACTCGCCAATGCCATGTTACTTTTGGTAGCCTCGGGAGCCATTGCCTGGGAAGCTATTGAACGCTTTTCACAACCCCCCGCTATAGCTGGACTAACCATATCAATAGTCGCCGCAGTTGGCATTGTTGTCAATGGCCTGTCGGCATTGCTATTAATGAAAGGCAGTAAAGGCGATTTAAACATTCGCAGTGCCTACCTGCACATGGCAGCTGATACAGCAGTATCACTTGCCGTAGTGCTTGCGGGGGTCGCAATGCTTTACACTGGATGGTATTGGCTTGATCCGGCCATTAGCCTGGTTATCGTAGTCGTTATTGTCATAGGTACCTGGGGCTTGCTGCGTGAATCGCTGAAACTGGCCATGAATGCTGTGCCAGAAAATATTGATGTAACGGCAGTAAACGATTACTTATACCAATTGAAAGGGGTAACAGACATTCATGATCTACATATTTGGGGTTTGAGTACTACCGAAAGTGCGCTGACTGTACATCTGGTTATGCCCAACGGCCATCCTGGCGATGCCTTCATTGATGAATGTGTCCGGATACTTGAAGAGCAGCACTCCGTTCATCACTGTACCTTGCAAATTGAACTGGGTAGCACTGATCATGCCTGCTCTCTGACGGCAACAAAACCGGTTTTACCCCATCATCATTAGAGTTAAACGCCTGACACTGTCAGTGCTATTGCCCCTAATTCCTACGCCTACGGTTTTTTTGTCATGCACCTGTTGAAAAAAATATTTGCTGACAAAGGAATTAGTCATTAATAAACCAGCCATCCCTGTTCGACAAAAACCCTGTCTTTCAATTTCTACTATCATTCGTTTGATGAGAGTGGCATGGCATGCCATACTTGCCGGCACTTCGTATTATAATGCCCCTTGGAAAAACTATGAAAAACATAAGGTCTTTACTTGTACACTCTTCAAGGGCTGTTAATAACAGCCGTTTATAACAGAACTTAACTATAAAAATCAGCTAGCTGGCTGATTACACGACAGATTTAATGTTTGTAATAACCTGTAAAAAATAGAAAGCCATGACTAATCCTAATGCATAATTTACAGGACATATCGTTTCCGGTCAGGATAAGATTATGAATTTTTTAGCTGATTGCTGGAATTTTATAAAGAAACTGGGACTTATCGTTGCCTTAATCACAACGTTAATTGGCGGCGGCTGGATAGCCAATCACTATGACATAGCCAAAGCACCTACGTCTGCCAGGCAGTTAATTGTTGAAGGTGATAATGCTTTAAATATGGGGCGTTACCGCGATGCTCAACGGATTTTTGAAGCTGAATTAAAAGACAATCCACAAAACAAGCAAGCCGCATGGAACTTGAAAATAGCCAAGATTGGACAGACATTGGCCCAGCCAGGGTTTAAAGATGCCATTGATATTCTTTACCAACAAAACCCCAACGATGCCCATGTTAATTTATTTTTGGGGCAGTTTTATAACGCCAATAATCAGGTAGATAAGGCCATGCAGCATTATAACGCTGCTATCAGACAAAATTGGCGACTGACTGATGCCTATTATAATTTGGCATTGCTTTATGACCAACTAGGAAATTACGAAGCCGCCAAAGTTGAATCTTTACGAGCAATAAACCTGTCACCAACAGCCAAATATAGAAATAATCTGGGTACCATCTACTTTAAAGAAAAAAATTACGAACAAGCCATTGGGGAATATTCAAGAAATAAGAAATACCCGCTGTCCGCACTTGAAAGTGCCAAAATTTACTGGCGTCTTGAATATTTAAGTCAGGCCTTGAGCTATCAAAAACAAGCTATTGAATGGCTGGAAGATAAAGCCCTTATGGCCGAAGCGGAAAATGAAGATGCCTGGCATTTTGAAATTGCTCCCGGTAAGGAAGTCGAACTAATGACCTTGGATGAGAAAAAAAGTTATGGATACCTGTGTTTATCAGTCAGTCTTTTTTTACAAGGCTATGAAGAGGGAGCTGCAAGTATGGTAAAAAAATCACAGGACTTAAATGTTGTCCGTCAATTTAAAATCAACGCACTACTAACTGCCGATCTGGATGCTTTGATACTAAGTAATGATAATTTTTCAAAACAGGCTACTGCTTTTAAAGCGCTTTTTTTGTAACAGGGCTTCCAGGTATGCCAACAAAAAGTCTTTTTATAGATTCTCAGATAAATAATTTCGATGCCAACAAATACCATCCCTTCAAGGGATTTTATCTGTATGAGCTTGCAACGATGTGAATGGAAATTTAATTTCTAAAAGACTATAGAGGTAATTCGTCTCGAAAGTTTGTATCCGGTAAACCGTTAATGGATTATTCATGCTGCTGACCATCATCAACACTGGCTAGCTATATCAACAACCAAATCAATTTAACCACTAAAAAGGGATGCCATGACCTCAATTTTCTACCGGCCCGCAAAAATTCGTGCCCTGGCATTTTTTGGCCTGCTGCTGTTGGCTCTTGCTATTCTTGGCGGCATGATCTGGCGAAATCTACATCACTTTGAAACCGTTTTATCCTATGTAAACTACTCCCACCGCATTCAAAATGTGTCGGTAGGTTTGCAGCAATCGTTGATTGGCTATGTGACCGAGACTATCCCCGATTCTCACCCGGTAGTATTGACTAAAACCCTCAATGAAATGAAGGCGTTAATCGATGATAATCAGTATTTATTAGCCCCCACCAGAAAAAGCCTGGAAACTGTTAGTAGCCTCCTGACCAATATAAACAAGCTGGACAAGTCAGAAAAAAATGTCCGACTGATACAGGCTCTTGAAGTGATGAGTCAGACACTTGATGAAGAAGCCTTGCGACGGGAAAAATTACTGGAGGATATTAATTTTGATACTCAGACCGAACTTTATATCGCCTTAGTCACCTTCACCTTAATATTATTAGGAGCCATGTTATTTTTACACTATAGAATATTGCATCCGCTTAATGACCTGAGGCAGTTATTGGAACGATTGACGCAAGAAAACTATACACCGATTACGACCGATCACCTCGACCCTTTGCTGTTTCCGGTTTTTAACAGCTATAACGCTTTGGTTATGCATCTTGCCGATCTGGAAGAAGCCAAGCGCTTGTATGCGCAATCACTGCAACGGGAAGTCAGATTAGCCACACAAGCTCTGCTGGAACAGCAATATAGCTTAGCTAGAGCAGAACGTTTGGCGGCAATAGGCGAAGTTGCTGCCGAGTTGGCGCACGAAATCCGTAACCCGCTGGCGGGTATTCAAATGGCTTTCACTAATTTACGCCGAGAAATTGATGATGAATACCAGTGCGAGCGGATGGATCTGATTAGTAGCGAGCTAAAGCGCTTGGCGCGCCTGTTAAACGAGATGCTGGATCAAAGCCGTCATTCGCCTGAAACAGCTACCGATTTTGATATGACAATACTCATTCGGGATTTATTGGCCCTAACCCGCTACCAGATCCCGGAAGCCATTACACTGAACAGTGATACACCCGATACCTTACCGGTGCATCTGCCCGAAAGCGGTATCCGTCAGGCTTTGTTAAATTTGATATTAAATGCAGCGGATGCCCTTGATAGCAGTCCAGGTTTAATCCGTATAAAAGCCAGTGTGGAGCCTCAAGGCTTACGCATTGAGGTATTTGACAATGGCCCCGGCTTTTCTGACGATATGCTTAACTACGGCATACGACCGTTTCGCACCAGTCGTCCACGCGGCACAGGTCTGGGATTGGCTATGGTACAGCGTTTTGTTAAAGACATTGGTGGCACGATTAAGCTGAATAATCAACAACCTCATGGCGCTTGTGTCACGGTATTGGTACCAAAAGAATGCTTTCCTGGAGAAAAATCATGATAGAAACCTTGCTCATCATTGAAGATGAAAAACTGCTGGGTTCAGAGTTATCACGCCACTACCGCGCACAGGGCTGGGATGTGGTATGGGCCAGTACGTTAGCTGAAGCCAAGACCTTGCTACTTAAAGATCGTATAGAACCGCTCTTGATTCTATCTGACATGAATTTACCGGACGGTAACGCCCTGGATTTTATGGAAGCGGTAAAAAAACATGTCAGCTACGCCGAATGGCTGTTTTTGACTGGCTACGGTAGCGTTCCTGATTCGGTCAGGGCGCTGCGTCTGGGTGCTTATGATTTTCTCGAAAAACCTTGTGATCTGGAGCGCCTTGATCTGGTTGTTACCAGCGCGACTCGCAGTGCATCGATACAGCGTCGTGTTATTGATCAAACCAAACAAGGTCATCGACGCTACTCACCGGAAGCTTATATCGGTCATAGCCGGCAAGCACAAGATATTCGGCAATTGTTGGCAAAACTGACACAAGTACCCTTTAGCGCCCTGATTATCGGTGGCGAAAGTGGCACAGGGAAAGGTTTAACCGCACGTATTCTGCATTATGGGGGACCTCGCGCCCAACAACCCATGATTGAAGTTAATTGTGCCGCATTACCACGCGAATTACTGGAATCCGAATTATTCGGGCATGAACCGGGTGCATTTACCGGTGCATCAGGACGGCACCGGGGCTTGTTGGAACAGGCAGACGGCGGCACCTTATTTATGGATGAAATTGGTGAAATGCCACTGGATTTACAAGCCAAGCTGCTTAAGGCCATTGAAGATCATAAAGTACGACGCTTGGGAGGCGAAAAAGAGATCAGTGTTGATGTCCAGATTGTCGCTGCCAGTAACCGTGATTTGGAAAAAATGGCACAGGATGGTAGTTTCCGTGCTGATTTATATCATCGTTTAAGCGTATTTAAGGTCATTTTGCCGCCGCTGCGTGAAGCGGTTGAAGATCTTGATGAGCTGGTGCCGCTCTTTGTTGCCGAATACAATGCCAAAGCCGGACGACAGGTAAAAGATATTCCTGATGATGTCTGGAACAAGCTTAAAGCGCATTTCTGGCCGGGTAATGTCAGGGAACTGCGCAATGTTATTGAACGTTGTGTATTATTTGCTGATGGCACTACATTTCCGGGACAATGGTTGCAATTACCCGGACAGCAATCCCGGACAGAATCAAATGATCGGGATCAAAAAAATAGCCAGTCTCAGGCAAAATCGAGTGAACAAGGTATTTATTTGCCTTTGGATGGCAGCATGGCGTTGGATGATATGGATCGATTTATCATTAAAACTACGCTGGAACGAGCCGATAATAATCTGACTGCCGCCGCAAGAGCACTGAGCGCAACACGAGAAACACTACGCTACCGGGTACGAAAATACAATCTAAAAACGGTAGATTGATTAGGGTTTCCGTGTCCCGTAAAATTATACGTGATCCTAAAAATTACGTGTTAACAAGGATATAATCTCTTACTGATAAAATCGTTCAGATATTTTTTATATAACAAGTCAGATTACGACATGACAGCAATCGTAACCTGACCATTATTAATTTTCGTTATACGACCGTTCAAGTATTTTTTAATGAATAAACCTGTTGTGTCCGGATTATTTTTACTTTATTTATCCATTTTCATCATTTTTGGATGATGCATATTCATCATTTGAATATGCTCAGCCTTAATTAGCTCAAGCTGTTGATCTTTCAATACCTGTTTTTTCTTTGGATCGGTTTCTGCAAGAATCTTATTGGAAAGATCATGCATCTTCAGTATCTCTTCCTGTTTTATTTTTAAATGTTCCATCATTTTTGATTCATCCATGGTGCCCATGGCATGATCCATTTTCATTTCAGGTTTCTTTTCAACCGGATCAGCTGCTAAACTCATCTGACTTAAAGAAACGAGTGCCACAATAGCGATTAGCTTAATGAGTATTTTCACGACATTACCTCTTACACTTATTATTATAGAAAAATAACCATAACACTTTTATCGTAAACCAGCCATTAATAATAGCCTCTAATTTGACTTAAAAATGCAACCCTTAATTGATTTTTTTGGTATTAAAGATCTCATTCCTCACGGTTATTGTTTATCGTGGAGCCCTATATTACTTTGGCTACATGTTGGTTCAGATCTGCTAATTGCTCTGGCCTTTTATTCCATCCCTTTAACGCTGGTCTATTTTGTCCGGCAACGTAAAGACTTTCCCTATTCGTGGCTGGCACTCCTGTTGTCGGTATCCGTTATTGCCTGCGGCACTTCGCATTTACTTTCAGCCATCACCATCTGGATCCCGTTGTATTGGCTGGATGGATTGATTAAAGCCTTTATAGCGCTTATTTCGATCCCGACTGCAGTACTGATGTTAAAGGTTGCACCTCAGGCCTTGTCTTTACCCAGCGTTGCCCAACTGCAAGCGGAGATACAACAGAGAAAAACTGCAGAAGCAGCTTTACGGGAAAGTGAATATAAACTCAACACCATTCTCGACAATGTTGAAGCCTTGATTTATATCAAAGATTCCGGCTATCAGTATCAGTATGCCAATCAGCCAGTACAACAACTATTTGGCACAGAACTGGAGGGCATTATTGGCAAAAAACTGGAAGACTTCTTTTTTGATGAGGTAACAAAAACAGCATTTCATGAAAATGATCGCCGTGTTATTGAACTGGGTGAGCGTATAGCAACCGAGGAAATTATTATTGATAAAGACACTCATATTGCGCGCACCTATGTTTCGATTAAGCAACCGCTACGCGACGAAAATGGCAGTATTTACGGATTGTGTAGCATATCTACCGATATCACCGAACGTAAGCAAATAGAGTCTGCGCTACGTGAAAGTGAATTTCTCTGGAAATTTGCCATTGAGGGTACCGGTGATGGGGTATGGGACTGGGATATTCCAACCGGAAAAGTCATTTATTCACGGCGCTGGATAGAAATGCTGGGCTATGCCGAAAACGATATTCAGCCAATGAATAGAGAATGGATAAGTCATATTCACCCCGATGATCAGGCACATGTTGCAAACTTAGTGCAAATATATATTACTGGAAATACCGATAGTTACAGTGTTGAATTCCGGTTACGCTGTAAGAATGGAAGTTACAAATGGATTTTAGGACGCGGGATGGTAGTTACCAGCAGCGAAGATAATAAGCCTTTACGCATGATAGGTACACATACCGATATTTCTGCGCTCAAACACGTCCAGGAAATATTACAGGAAAAAGAATGGATGTTGTCGCAATCACAGCGTATTGCTCATATTGGTAGTTGGTCTTTAGATCTGACAAGCGGTTACCTTAGCTGGTCAGATGAAATGTACCCGATTTATGGAGTTACCAAAGAGACCTTTGGGCACTCATCAGAAGCCTTTATTAATTTGATCCATCCAGAAGATAATGACGCAATGAGCATGTGGATGAGTGATTGTCTGAACGGTCATGAAGCGAGGCAACTGGATTTTCGTATTATACTGCCGGATGGCTCTATTCGTTTTATCTGTGGTAGTGGTGAATTACAATACGATGATATGAACAAACCCCTACGTATGTTGGGTAGTGCACAGGATATTAGTGAGCGAAAATACCGGGAGCAGCAAGACAAGGAGCATCTAAACCAGCTAGCCCATGTTACTCGCCTTGGCCTGATGGGTGAGATGGCTTCCGGGATTGCTCATGAAGTCAATCAACCATTAACTGCCATTTCGAGTTATACGCAAGTCAGTATAAATCTGCTTAACAATGAAAACCCTGATCTGGTCAAGCTTGCCGAGATTTTATACAAAACGCAGCAACAGGCGTTAAGAGCCGGACAAATCATTCGTCGCATGCGGGAATTTATAAAATCACAGATAACACAGCATGCCATTACCGACGTTAACGCGTTGATTCATGACTCGGCCAGCTTGTGTATTGATGAAATTAAACACAACAGCATAAAGCTGACATTTAAACTACAAAAACCTCTGCCGCCTGTCAATGTTGATGCTATCCAAATTGAACAGGTCATCATAAACCTGATTCGAAACAGTATTGATGCCCTAAAAAACTGTCCGGAAAAACAACAACGCAGCTTGGCTATAAATAGTCGGTTAACACCCAATAATTATATTGAAATCAGCGTAATGGATAATGGATCAGGGATTAATGAAGACCAACAACAACAAATAGTGATGCCTTTTTACACTACCAAAACTGACGGTATGGGCATGGGACTATCCATTAGCCGATCAATTATCGAAGCCCATTATGGCAATTTACATTTTACTAGCCAAGCTGGAAATGGCTGCACTTTTTATTTTACCTTACCCGTCAGTAAAAATGCAGCAGAAGATAACAACTCTGCATGAAATAATGTTTGCACCTTACTTATCAAAGTCATGCATTTGTTCCTGAAACAGTACCAAAATAGAAACTTTCTACTTTTAACTCAATGTGGGCAAGATCAATACCACGCAGGGTGCTTTTTATCGACTACTTGCCACCAAGATGGGTAAAGCAAAAGCAGTAAAAATACAGAAGATTACTGCCCTGCTTTAAAATGATTAATTACGCGGATATCTACGAAATAATTACTGGCATTGGAACCGATTTTTCTGGCCATGCGCCTCGATCATTAAACCCTTTATAACTGCCAAACCATACTGTATGTAACATAAAGTTTCCCTCAGTACCTGCCTGACGTATGCGATCTAAAGAAAAACCAAGTTTGGCTGCACCGACATTAACTCCTAACTTGAAAGAACGGTCACTAGCTTTGGTATCCGACTTACGATACCTAATGCTAATATATTGAAGTCTGTCATCGTAATGGCCTGCTAAACGTCTTTTGATATCATCAGTAAAACCACTTTGAATATCGTCACCGTTATCGACAAATCCAGGTTTTAAGCTAAGCTGTTCGGAGGAAAGTTTGAATGAGGCTTCGATTATAAAAGCTCCCGGAACTTGTTTTTTATTCTCTGGATGCTGTAATAAAGCAACCAGATCTTTAACGCATTCTTGCATTGCAACATTACCGAGGAAGGTTTGAAGATTTTCCAGGCTTACATGTAACTGACCGGACAAATCAACTTCCATAGCTCGCATATTATTATATTCATTAACCACATCCAGTTTCGATGTAAAGTCGTCAAGCTTCTCGATTGAATAAGCGCAATTAAGACGTAAAGAAAGGATAGCAGGATAACGTTTATTATTGACCGCAGTTGTTTCGCCGCCTTTTGATTTTATCCATTTGTTGATACCCTGAAGGATTTCGTTATATAACTTTGCACGTATCTTGGCCTCTTCTAATGCCAAATACACAACCTGGCTATATAGTTTTTTTTCTTTTTCTTCTGCTGTGCCGGAATTTTGTGTTCCACAATTCTTTTTAGCTTGTGCCAGTAATGCCTTTAAAACATCTGCGGGAGCCAGATTCCATGGTGTCTTATCTTGGTGCTTCCAATAAGCCTTTATAGCATCGTCGACATTAGTGATGCTCCAACGATAATCACCTGTATTACTGCTGTCGAGCCAATTTTGCAAGGTTGGTAATATACCTGTCTGGCTTGGTAACTGCTCCGTAATAGAATCCTCTACCAATTTCTTAACACCACTCCAATCAGGTAAAGCTTTTCCAAAAAGTAAGTCACATTGTGTACAGTTATTCCAATATATGGCAAAAGTTGGCAAGATCAGGCTTTGTCCTACGACAAATCCGCTACCCTCCAGTAGTTGTCTATCAGGCTTCGACCACAATACAATGCCTGCTTCGTATGTCATCGAGTTGACAGTACTCCAGGTCTTTTCAATCTTCTTAAATTTATCTTCAAAAAATGAGCATTTAAGTGATTTTGAAGAAAGCGCCGCTTTAAAATTATCACTTTTATATAATGTCATATCCGGTGGTGCTAAAGCACCATCTACTTTTATTTCTTTTTTGATCGTTGTAGTCGTTATATTTGATAAAAAAAGATTTTGTGGATCCTTCTGCGCCAAGCTATTTAGCCCGGTATCTTTATCAGCTTTAACGGTTGCGCAGCCCAATTCCAGATCCAGAGCAATGCCTATCAGTTGTCCACCCAGCTGTTTATAAAGTATGACAGTCTCCTGTGACAGGATAATATCAGGATTAGAGCAAGGATTATTAAGCCGGTAACTTGCAGTTTTTGATGTCCATTTGATACTTGGTAATTTCGCTGAAAGCGTGAGCGTTCCCCCCGGACCGACAGTCTGGTCATTATAGGTTCCCGCTTGAGTAACACTAGTTGCAGTAAGTGCAGCATTTAATGCCGCAGTGGCTTCTTTTGTCTGACTCCACCAACTTAAATAACAGCTCGGATTAGTACTTGACTGGCTTGGCAACTTTTTAACCGCCAGATCAAATTGTTGATTTTGTTGTGAACTGGCCGACTTTGAATATTCCTTAAACCATTCTCGTTTTATGTTGGTATCGCGTATATCAGAATGCAGAGGAGCAGGGTCAGTCACAAGAACCCATGTACCCTCATAAGATCCACTAGCCGAAGCTGTTAGCTTTATTCCGAAACCGAAAGACTCAACATTACTGATTCCTATGTTGGTGATATTTGTCGTATCAAATTTAGCGCCAACCTCGACGCCTACACCACCTTTACAATAAGTCCAGCTACCTCGCATACAACTCAAAACTACCGGTTGCCACGCCTGATGACGACTCGTTTGTATCTTGGCTATGGCTGCCTGAGCATCCAGTTCCTTAAGTTTTTCTGCATTTGCCGCAGCCCACGTCGCCATAGCACTCTCACTCCCAATAGGCATCCTGGCACGACGTAAATCCTTAAAGCCTGGTTGCTTAATGTTTACCGGTGCGAGGCTATTCGGTTTTTTGAAAAACTCTGTTGAATTTCCTTGATTGGCAATATACAAAAATCTATGGGAAGCTTTTTTAGCACTCATATTAGCGCTAATAGAGGCCGTAGCAAACATGGATACTCCAGGTGGCAAGAACATTTTTGCAAAGTCAACACTGATATTTGCACTTGCTCCATAGCCTAAGGTCTCGAATGCGTGTTGAGCCTGCCCTCGATAATCAACGCCAGAAAACATAAATACTTCATAAAGCTCATCAGATGTGGGCTGTAACGGCAAAGCCATTCCGGGAGCCGGTACATATTCACCGACCGGTTTACGATGGATTATTGCCTGATTCGTTAAGTGCTCTACTAAAACACCATCTTTATACCAATCGCTAAAATAAGTAGTAATATCGGACCAAAAACTCATAAACCCCCCTTAATAAAAATAAAATATATCATCACTATTTCCATATTAAAATTTGATTACAAAAAATAAATATCGCACTATCTGCAGCTTAACAACCCGAATTGATAAGATAAATGAACGCTACAGCGCAATAGCCATTTGGCCATTAAAACCAAGAATACCAAGGTTTATCCTTGTTAATCTCAACTTGGCTATTGGCCTTTAAGTTAATATTATATTTATCTTCTAGCGGCGCAGAAAACAGCTTCTTCCATTGCGAACCGGGCTTGGTAAGCAAAAAATACAAAGCTACCGTACCCTGCGCCGGTTGGTTTACGGTGTATTCTTGTTGGGTACCAGGGACCACCGAAAAGACACCTAATACACCCTGATCGGGCGGATCAGAGAAGGCTTTATTGGCAACATCCTGATAAGTTTCCAGCATAAATTGCTTTTCATTGGCGCTACGGACGACGAAATAAAACAGCCCACCATTGTTGGTCTGGGTAGCCGTTGTGACATCAAAAACCAACGGTGGTGGCGGCTTTGGTGTACTGGAACAGGCAACTAACAAGATGGCCGCAGCCAGCGGCAGAAAAACCTTCAAAAGTAAAAAGTCTATCATGACTTAGCTCCCGGCAAGATTAGTGAATATTGCCAACGGATTGGCTTGAAATGAGAATTCAAGATTTAAAGGTTGCTGCGGAAAATCAGGATGAGCAAGTTTCCACCGATAATTTTGACTACCCGTGACTTGACCTTGCTGTAAGAGCCGGAAAAAATTCCAGGGCGAATCAGCAACGGTAATATCCGTGTAGACCTGAGTCGGATCAGCATCTTTACGAAACTCCATACCCACCTCGGCCGGTTGCAAAATCCACCACTCCAGTGATAATTTTTGCCAATCGGCCTGTTGATTAAAACCAAGTACGGAGACTCCGCCTTTACGCAAATAAGATAAGGATACCAATGGCGCCTGAGGTATTTGCTTGCTATCGAAGGTTGGTAACAATCCTGGTTTAACGGATAATTCAAGTGGTTTTGGATTACCCTGTCCATCCCAGAGATTAGCAGTAAGCTGTTGTGCCGCGTTAAGGCGATACAAATAATTTGCAGGTAACACCACGCTGTCCGATAAGTCATGACGCTTAACCCACACCCCGTTACCAAGACTGGCCAGAGGCGACAGATACTGCTGGAAGGTAACCCAGAAAATACCCTGTTTCGGATGGAAGATTTTAACCAAATCAGCCATCGCTAACTCCTGGTCACGACCGGCATTAGGTGTAAAAGGAAATTTGACCAATAACGGTGCGACATTAGAATCCCAGATATCTGACCAAATACCGGCGATATTCTGATTAATTTCGGCAGTACCAAATTCTTCGACCTTTTGTACCGGAGCCAGAAACGGCTGCTGCCAATTATTCAGGATGCCGGCATTTTGCAGCCAGTTTTTTACCAGCGTTGAATAAGAGCCATCTTCGTGGGCTCGCATTGCCCATGCCACACGCCCTATCGGTGTCAAAGCTCCCTTTAGGGAAGCCGCATTATCATCAGATTTTTTTGGCACATAAGGTTCGGTCGAATCTATCTCATATTGCATTTGTGCCATCATCAATTGATATTTTTGAAACTCCGGATAAACGCCATTTTTTTCTTCCATCAAACGCTGAATAAAACGAAATACGGCAAGTTTTTGTGCCAGCGGTTCAAAGTTCGGTGAGGTAGGTAAATTAAGTGCCGTGTTGTTTTTTATCTGCACCAAGGTTTCCAATAACTGGGAATTGGGCTGTTGCAAATCATCAAGCACATAATTCAGCCCCCAAGTGGAATCAATACGAACCTGAAATTGCCGAAAATAATTTAAATAAGAACTAACATAACGATCGGAGTAGGTACTCAAATTTTTTATTACAAAATCGCCAAAATATTTTTTCTCATTGGCATCAATAGGTAGTTTGGCGACAATATCAGACAAGCCCATTATTGCGGGTTTAACATACTGCTCAAAAGCATCAGCAGTCAAACGTCCGTCAATACGAGCCTTACCGGCAAACAACATGCCACCATTATTGGAAGAATTCATCTCCACATCGGTATAAGTCGAAGGCGAATTAAAAAACACCCAGCCGTCATAATTTCTGTGATTGTTAATCAGGCTGCGTAGCCTCATAATTACACGACTACGCTTGATTAAATCTACCCATTGCTGCCGGGTAAACGAAAAATATTCGCCGTCCAAACTGAAAACCATGTCAGGTGATGTAGTGTCTGTTTTAGCATTGGCCAACTCTTGAATTAGCTCCAAGCACTCTTTCAGAGATAGAGTCACATCACAATTATCGGTATTGCTAAGTTTGAGGTTGCTGACAAGGCCTAATAATTGACCGATGCTCTTTTGGTCCAATCCTGATTGGTTGTCAAATTCGGCTCTCGCATTTCTGCGTAAATTGGTGTGTTGCACCAACCATTGGGTAATTTCTGGTTGCTGATTATAAAAGTTCAGCTGATCAATAATACCAAGAAACGGTACCAACTCTTGTTGCAACTCTTTAAATTCAGCTTCCTGAACAAACGGTCTTTTCAGAATATCTTTAAATTTATGAAACAGCATCAGCCATAGCAAATGGTCATCAACATATGACTGCTGGGTATAAGTGATTTGATTTAACGCATTATCCAAATCATCAGTATCTGAATTGTACATTATATAGTCTTTAACAAGTGCCCCGTACTTATCCATATCTATCGGATTTAATTGCGGATTTGCCCATATAAGCTTACCTATTTCATTAGTCGATGTACTATATAATAAACCGATGAGTCTATTGGTTTTAAAAGTGGCATTTTGCTCAAACTGGATTTGTTTTAATAAGGGTAATAAATAATATTTTCGTATTTCACCAATCAATAAATGCTTGCTGTTATTATCGACATTCTTGAAATAAGTAGGCTGAAGAGGTCTCCAAAGTAATAAAGTCCTATCACTTAACGGTTGACCAGGATTAAAAAATAATGAACCAATATTTTCTGCGTAATGTTCGACCGGGGTTGCAGAAATAGTTTGAATGCCTTGATATATTTTAGTTTGCAAAACCTGTTGATATCTATAGCACACTATTAAATAGGCCGCTCCTGCCAATAACAAGATAAGCGCGGTTTTGCTATGGCCATTGAGTGCCAATCGTGGTTTATCTACAATACCGGCATGTAGTGAGAAAGGCTGACAGCCAAAGCTGTTAACCTGTTCCGATAGCAGACAAAGTCGAACGACAGGAGGAGATGCCAGACCTTGTTCCAAGCCGGCCACACGCAAAAACTCAACCAAAACACCCAGTAAACGGGGAGCTGTATTAAGAAAGGCAACTATTTTAAGATAATCTTGGGCTGGACGGGTGACAAGTGCCCGAGGTAAATGTTGTTGAAAACCATCAAGGCAGGACGCCAGCTGATTGATACCGTCCATTTGCGGAAAGTCTATTTGCAAAGGGATGCCGGCCTCTTCCAAAAAAATGCAAAATTCTACAAAGCCCTCGATTTTTTCCATGTGGCTCAGAGCAAGAATAAGCGGTAAGGGTTTGCGCTCAAGCTCACCGAATGCTTGCAGCTTACCGAATAAGGCTTGCCCTGATTGGCGCAGCAGTTCAGTTTTTGGCGTCAGCAAGGTAGTCGCATCAATCACCATAACCGCTTGAGGGCGCGGCGGCAGATGTCGCCATAATTTCTTTATGGCATGATAAGCCGCAGAACTCGTGTCATACAGTAGTGAGGAACAAAACTCCAACACCAAAGACTTATCACCCAGATAAATTTGTAATAACGGATCATCAATAGCACTGGGATGGAAGCGGAAATCTTGTCCTTCCCAGTGTCCATATCGGTCAATAATACCGGTCTTGCCTGAACCTGCATCACCGATGACCAAAGAAAGCGGGACACTCAATGCTCCGGAACGCAGTCGCCAGGGAATGGCACCGACAAAACCACGCCACACCGTTGATAAGCAATTGGAGGCTAATAAAAGCTTTACCGGAACAGTAATTGCCTGAATGGCTGGTTTACCGGCACCTTTGGCATATTTTCGCTGCCAAATCAGCCATGCCAAAATGCCTGACAACAAAAGTACAACCGCTAAGCCTACCCAATCAAGCCAACTTAGTACGGAAATCACCGTATCAAATTTGTTCATTGAAGCGTTTAAAGGCATTTAAGCCTCCTCTTTTATAATAATGTTCTCTGAGTCATCCAGGTTTTTTTCCGGATCAGTACCGGTAAATACCAATTCCCCGTCAGTTATGCTGATGACAATCTGCTGCCCATCGCAAAGTTCTCCCTTAAGCAACAGTTCGGCAAGCGGATCTTGAAGCCGAGTTTGAATAACTCGTTTTAGCGGACGAGCACCATACAGAGGATTAAATCCCCACTGTGCCAAACTATTGCAGGCTTCGTCATTTATATCGAGGCGAATGTTGCGATCTTCCAGGCACTTGGCCAAACGCCGTAGTTGAATATCGGCGATGGGGCGCATGGTTTCGAGGGTCAGTTGACGAAAAATCAGAATATCATCAAGACGGTTAAGAAATTCAGGACGAAAATGGCTACGTACTTTATCCATGATTAGCGTCTGCATCTGTTGCTGCTCTTCTTCGGTTTCTACCGGTTCAATAAACTCCGAGCCCAGATTGGAGGTCATCAAAATCAGGGCATTGGTAAAACTAACCAACTGCCCACGACTGTCCGTCAAACGACCTTCGTCCAGTACTTGCAAAAACAGGTTAAATACATCAGGGTGAGCCTTTTCCACTTCATCAAAAAGAATAACACTGTAGGGTTTACTCCGTACCTGATTGGTTAGTACGCCACCTTCCTCATAACCGACATAGCCTGGAGGCGCACCGGTGAGACGGGCGACCGAATGCTTCTCCATATATTCGCTCATATCAATACGCACCATCGCCGACTCATCGTTGAACAGAAATTGCGCCAAAGTTTTTGCCAATTCGGTTTTACCAACACCGGTCGGGCCGAGCATCAAAAAAGAACCGAGTGGACGATTGGCATCCTGAATATTGGTACGGGCACGTCGAATGGCTCTGGATACCGCAGCAACCGCTTCTTCCTGTCCTACCACCCGCTCCCGCAGGTGACTTTCCAATTGCAACAGTCGTTGCTGTTCGGAATCGAGCATTTTTGCTACCGGAATCCCGGTCAACCTTGCAACCGTAGCGGCGATATCCTGCTCATCAATAAAGTTTTTCTGGGGATTAATTTCCGTGGTATCGATATCGGCATATTCTGCCAGCGTCCTTTCTGCTTGCGGAATTACCTTATGCTGTAATTCGGCAACACGCACAAAATCTTCCTCGCGAATTTTCTGCTCCATTTCCAGACGTGATTCTTCCAGCAACTTACGGGTACTTTGAACTTCAGTCATCGCCCGCTTTTCACGCTCCCAACGTTCCGTCATTTGCACACTGGTTTCACGCAGTGCAACCAGTTCGTTATGTAACTGTTGTTTACGCGTTTCATCCACTTCATTGGTCAATGAATACCATTCGATTTCCAGCCCGACCAAGCGACGATCCAGGGCTTCCAATTCGGCAGGCTTGGCGGAAAGAGCGATACGTACGGTGGCAGCGGTCTGATCAATAAGATCAATGGCTTTATCCGGCAAAAATCGGTCAGCAATATAACGTCTGGAAAAACGAACTGCTGCAAGCAAAGCGGCTTCGGTAATACGTATGCCATGATGCATCTCGTATTTTTCTTTAATGCCACGTAAAATCATCAACGCCGTTTCGTCATCCGGCTCGTCCATCCGTACCACCTGAAAACGTCGACTTAAAGCAGAGTCTTTCTCAAAATGTTTACGGTATTCCTCGTTGGTAGTGGCACCGATACAACGTATCTCTCCCCTCGCCAAGGCCGGTTTAAGAAGATTGGCGGCGTCCATTGAGCCTTCGGACTTACCGGCACCGATCAAATTATGAATTTCGTCAATAAAGATAATGACATTTCCGGCATCGGCGATTTCCTGCAACAGGCGCTTAAAACGTTCTTCAAATTCGCCCCGGTATTTGGCACCGGCGACCAACAAACCCATGTCTACTGCCAACACCGAACAACCAATTAAATCCCTGGGTACGTCACCGGCAATAATTCGCTGCGCCAGGCCCTCGACAATAGCCGTTTTACCAACGCCAGGTTCACCAATAATGATGGGGTTATTTTTAATCCGCCGACACAACACCTGAATCGCAAGATTAATTTCATCGACACGACCAATCACCGGATCAAGCAAGCCTTGCCTGGCCATTTCGGTCAAATCGCGGGCATACTTGGCCAGATATTCAAATTCACCGGAACTCTCTTTACTACTGTAACCACCCTGAGGCACCTGATCCAGTATTTGGGTAAACACCGCCTTGTTTCCGCCCGCCTCGGTCAAGGCAGTAACCAATTCATCCAGTTCCCACAAAGCCAGCAACAAGTGATTAATGCCGATATATTTATCGCCCATACGGGTCGACGCTTGTTCGGCATAAATAAACACCCTTTCAAGCTCACGATTAATCGGTGTTTGCTGGGTATTTTTTAACGCTTTGAGCTGCCCTATCAAATGGGCGCTCACAGTGGCATCCAAGGTCACCAAATCAATATTGGCCTGTTCCAGATATTGTCGCCCTATGCTGCTCTTTGCTTCCAACAGGGCATATAAAAAATGCCAGGGAGTGACAACGCTATGGTCTTTTTCAACCGCCAGACGACAGGCACGTTCGATAGCTTCTTGGGCTTTTAAGTTAAATTTTTCGATGATCATAATTTTCTTGTTGGTTTTATTAATTAGCGTCATTGAAAGCAGACGAGAGTAATCTTGGCAAATCAATATAGTTAGATATTCAGCATAGGCAAACGGTGAAACTGTTTACCTGCCCCACCAGGCTTCCTGATATTTATCGGGTACGATAAAACGACTACTTAAATAGTATTACTTCTGCTGCGTGTAAAAAAATCCACTTTGGGTATGTTATTCTGCAAAAGTACTTTAAGCGGAACACCCTGAAAATCTCTTAACAAACGTTGTATACCAATCCCAATCAGCAATGTATGGTAAACACACCCTGCGGTATCACTACTGTTGTTATGTATATTTTTATTAATACTGTCGACAACAGTTTTCCGTTGCGCAACGTTCTCTTTTTTAAAATCAGAAAAATACTCTTTATTTACATCAAAAATGCTGCCAAGAGCTGTATTTTTGTTATTACCTCGATTCATAACGCCATGACCTGTAATTCCAACAGCCCATTGCTCAGCGCGTTCCTTAAAATCAGCAGCGTTGAAACTCTGGTTAATAGCGTCAAGAATTGTAGATTTATCAATCGGGTCTGTACTGGACGAACTATTGACTTGGCTGTTAACTATATCAAAATCAATTTGCTGCCAAAATTCTTTGGGGACAGACTTATCATCCCACAGGGCTTTCCAGATAGTGGATGGTTCATGGGCAGCAGGGAATGTTGCATTACTATTCAGAGCCAATTGACTACCAAAATGATAAGGTGATGTCAGCGGATGCCTTAAACCTAAAACTGTAGATGCTTTCGATTCCATTCCACTTAAAACCAAATGGCAAGCATGGACAGCATCATAAGGGCAATAATAATGGTGTACGTTCGATGCATTGGCGTTGCGACTGATCCAGTGCTGCGTTTCTACACCCAGGCAAACGGGCGGTGCTGCAATTGGATAACATTCAACAACCGCAGTAGCTTTCAGATTTAACCTGCTCTTTATACGAGGAGAGCAACAAAGATGAATATAGGCGCACTGCGCTAACCCGCCTCCCAGACTATGGCCGGTTACACAGACAGTATTAACTTCACATCCGCTTACCGCATATTTAAATGCCGCTTCCATTGATTTGTTTGAACTGACATAGGCCTTCCAAAAACCAGTCGCCAATTTAACCTTATTACGCCCATTTAGATCACCGAAATCAAAATTTGGATTAAAAGGTTCAGCCTCTTTTAAATGGTTCATATCAGTAACCCAGTCCGGACTACCTTTACTCCTGAATTGCGCACCTGTTGCCGCCCGCGCACCATTGCCGCTACGACTGCCCCTGAAAACGATATAGGCGGTTTTCGTCGTTGGATCATAAATTACTGCACCTAAAAATGAAGTCCATCCCGAATTCGGATGAGTAGCCGTCATTCCTGTCTGACCCTGAAAATAGCCGCACTTACAGTTTCCAGAGCTTAAGGACGTTGGTAATGGCAATAGTTTATTACCTTCGAGATCGAAACCTGCATATTCGCCAATTTTTTTATCCCATGTACCAGGTACAAATACAAGATAGCTATTATTTATATCCCCACGATAGACTACGCTTTGACCAGGATTTGGCGGTACGTCCAGTCGATATTGAATGGGATCGAACTTACGCCTATCGTCATTTGATGGTGTTCCCAAAACATCGTGAATATGTGCCATCATTCGATTACGCGTTATATTCAATTTAGTATTAGTGTGCTTTTGGTTTGCCTCAAAAAAGGGATCAAATGGAAATTTAACGGTTTGTGCATACATTTTGTAAGAAAACCGACAGAGTTCAACGCAAGTGCGTGCTTTATCATAATTTATGGCCATAGCTAAATATCCGTGTTTGTTAGTAAGGTATGCATTGCGTGCATAATGATCGTTATTGAGTCTTTAATTACTGTTTACCTTAATCTAATTAAAGTAATTTTTTTATGTATTCAATTACAACAAAAATAAACCCTATTAATAATAACCAGTCGATAAAAGAGACATGACTACGCCAAAATTTTCTGCTTTAAGCCGGACAGGCAGCGATAAATATCGCCACGTTGGCGTCGATACAGTTCCCCGGTTAAATAATGAAACTGACACCACTCTTTATCCGCCCCGCCATCGGCATTGCGTTGCGGCAATAACGGCAAACATTCTATGCGGTCGGGCAGAAAATCACTGCCCAACTCAGTTTCGATGAGCGAGTGCAATGCCGGTGCATCCGTACCTTCACCAAATACCAATAATACCTGACGTGGATCGGCATCGCCGCCGCCCACTGCGGCCTCAACCAAAGCCGGATAACGCACTTTATCTGCCAGTAAATCCAGTATTTCCTGTTGCGGGTAAGTGCGTCCTGCCCTGCCTCGCGGATACTGTCCCAGATAATTCCATGCTTTCAGATAGGGAGCCAAAATAAAAGGCGTGGCTATCCAGACAGTTTTACCTTTTTCTTGTTTACCTAAAGCCATCCGACCCCAACCACCCAGACAAGGCAAATCCGGAGAGTCAATAATACCCAGTTGCCAACATAGTGTGGCTGCGGGTAATACGCCAAGATGAGAACATCCACGTAGCCTCGCTGAAAAAATGATCGCCCCACCCCAAACCGCCATCCATAGCAAGTTACCAGAATAAATTTCTTCCAGTTGTAATTTCCGGATAAAATTCTGCCAAATGGTAAAGTCAGCCGATTCAGCCGGATGGCGAAACCAATAGCGCCAAGGTTTTTTACCCTCAGGAGGGTTAGCCAGCAACAAATCACGCAAAGACCGGCTGACGCCCAGCACATCAATAGGCTGCTCCAACAAGCGCCCCGGTTCTTTTTCCAGATCGGCAAGCTCGATGTGTACCCAAGTCGCACCGCTTAATAAAACCGCCAAAACCAACGACGGTTGACTTTCCATTGCATGCCAACCCGGTGCGGCACACGCTTGGCCGGATTTAATCCCCAATGCCAACACACCATCCCGTAGAGCACCCAGATAAAGGCTATCGGCGTCAACCGGACATGCCAAGTCAGGCGTTGCGCTGGTGGAATCGAAGCACCAGGCAACAACAGCTGTACCCGGATATTCATAAGGTCGTCTGGTTGGTGCCAACGAAGACAAGGTGTTGGCCAGCACCCGGTCTTGCCACTGCGCTGCCAGCTGGTGTCGGTACAATTGATCCATTGCCAGCCATTGTGGGTTCAGATTTTCCAGTCGACGCTGAACAAAAGCATTGCCTTGGGGTGGTAGTAGCGAAATGACTGCCCCTAATCGTAATCCGGCCAGTAAAGCCATTAGCCAATGCGGCCCCTGTGGGTGCAAAATGGTAAGCGTATCACCTGGCTGCACACCAAGTTCTTCCCAAGAGGCTGCCAAGCTATTAACGGCCTGGCCTAATTCTGCATAAGACCAGGTTCGCCAAATACCTCTATCGAACCATATCAAAGCCGCTGTCGCTTGGTCTTTTTGTCGTACCAGCAAATCGTGGTAAAAATCGTAACGAGACCAGGGCGTACTTTTGGATTGGCTCGCTTGTCGTCGCTCCCAATAGGTATGCAACGCCTTGAAAAAATTAACAGGATCTCTCCAACTTAAATCCAGCCACGCTAAATCAGCAGGCGACTCTTGATTGTCCTGCCACAAGGACGCTTCAATTAAGGCAAAATTAGCGGCCGACCAAGGATCGGTACCATCATTATCCAACATGAATTTTCCGGCAAGATCGCGTCATCATTACACCATTACCGGAACTTGACCGGCAACGCTGATACTGATGGAACCCGCCCAACTACACAGCAACTTACTGTCACTACTAAGTGCGGGCATATTGCCAATCAATACGGTGGGAGCGCCTGCCAACCACGGTGCTACAGTCATCGGAATACAGGGCATGGGAGTTGGAACACCCAAAGCCGCTGCCGTAGCCGCTATCACCATGGGATTTGCCATACTGCTGCACATGCCGAACGGCAAAATATTGAGCAACGGAATGTTGTCTATGATATTGGCAGCCGGCATATCAACAAACACGGGATTAATTGGCAATACGACAAGCGTTGACGGTGCAGCTCCAAAAGTACATGAAAGAACAGCGCCAGCAGTAACTAAAAGCGGCATATCAACTCCTAATAATTTATAAAACTATCAACATCAATTTTCAACCAGTCCTGCATGGCCTGCCATTGCTGACTTTCCCGATGATCCGCATAAGATGATAACTCGTCAAAGTTAAGTGCCTGCAAGCGTACAAATGCCCCCAACATTTTCGGAAAATAAAGCATGGGATCAAACGTGGACAACGTTTGGTTAATGTCATCAGCCACCAAAGCCGCTCGGGGGAACTTCTCTTCTTGAACCAAACGCTCAAATGCGGCCAATTTTTTTAACAATAAATCCATGTGATAAGAACTCTCAAGTTCCGGCACACTACTTTTAAAGACCGTTACCGGTAAGGGAACATTGACTACCACGACCTCGGAAACATCATCTGTAAGCTCTTCAAGTTCGGGCTGTAGCGGCTCAAGTGGTGGACACTCCAGTTGCTGAAATACACGTAGCCATTGTTCTATCTTGCTCCATATATCAATAATAGGGCCGGCTTTACCCTCAAACTGATGGTTAATGCTTAAACGAAATACCTCACCCGATTCCAGTATTTTATTCACCTCATCGTTAAGGGTATCGGCTTGCCACTGTTTCCAAAGCGTGCTGTTTTTATGTTCTTCGTATTGTATTTTTTTCAGTATTTGTCTAAATAGCCAGTCCAGACTTTTTTCGAGGTTTTTTACCCGTCGGGTAGCCGGACCAATAGCCTCCCAGTTTTCCATGATGGCATTATTTAAACAGTCAATAACATCAGCAAGACTTGCCAGACCTTGCTCTAACCAATGTCCATAAAGAAAATAACAAATCAACCTGACATCATAAATCCCCTCAGCAAGAATGGCTTCGCTAAGACTGGCCGCCTCCGCATGATTTCCTGACTGCACCAAGGTTGCGATTTCGTCAAAACGCGGATCTGTAGAATCAAGCCCCGGGGTTTCGGTTACCGAAAAAATGCCCTGTAATAATTCAATTCTCATCGTATTTTTTCCTTAGTGCCAATCGTATAATCGTCCGCAAAATATACGGATTTGCCGAAACTGAAGCCTGTCACTGTGCAGGTTTTCATAACCCAGATAACTATTTTGCTTTAAACTCAGCGAAGTACCCTGGCTACGAATCATCAGCCATATCTCCAGATCCATATCCACACTTTGTAAAACAGGAAGCAGTAATTTTTTCAGTCGCAGCTCAATTTCATGGGCCCACGGCTGATCCTTGATAAAACTATCCTCATCACTAATCAGCGTGATACGTTTCCCCTGTACGGGTATCTTTTTTATTTTTCCCAATACAGTTTGGTAACCCAAACAGGATTTCCCCAGAATAGGCGCACCCAGATCGATACTTCGCTCAAGCGTAATTTTTTCGACTCTCACCTGTAGTTCAGGAAAAACCAGTTGCATCAACCAATGAAGGGTAGAAATGTTATCCAGTCTTAAGGTGTACAGTGTCGCTTTTTTTCTGATTTCCCAGTTCGGGATAATCGTTTCATCAAATTCAGGATAAATAGCCAACAAGAAACGTCGTAATAACCGGTCGTCGAAAAACCCAAAAAACTCCGCAAACCGATCCGCATCAATAGTGCGATTATGGACTTGCTTAAACAGATAATCGGGCAGAACGCTTTGTCCACCCAATAATCCCAGGTTAAACGTAATAAGCACTTTTCTTGGTGAGTGACGAAATTCGATAGACTCAATCAGGCGCGATTGGGAGCAGTTGCTAAAGTGGCTGCAAAACAAAAGCTCATCCATGCCATAACCAGCATGTGCCAATAGCATAAGCAGGCTGATGGGATCAAATTTCGCAATATTCTCGACAATACGATTTTCCAACGACGTCATCACTCTCCACCTTTAGCCAGGTCCATTGCCCATAACAAATCTTCTAATTGCTCCAACATACTGACAATCGCTTCTTTTTGTTTGGCATCGACCGTAGTGATAGCCGCGTCTAGTGGAAATGTTTGCTTAATTTCCTCAGTTAATTCATCAAATTTAACTGACAGGCGGCAAGCATCCAGAAATCTTTCAGCAACCAGACGCTGCAATTCGTGATAAGTGGTTTGAATATCAAGATTAAGTTCAAGTTGTGCTGGCTGAGACGCAGATATTATTGGCAACTGCCAGTTTTGTCGCAATCGGTCAGGTGAAAATAACTCGTCAAGCCGTGAAGTCATAAGGCACCTGAGTTCAGGCCAAAGGTTGCCAGGAACTGGCCAGAACGGTAAGAAAAGCATAAACCAACATAAGCAGTGCACCGGCACCGCAGTAATACACATAATTGGGTATGCGAAAATAAATGCGTCTTGTCGGCGCAGAAAGTGGCGGGGCTATCGTTACTAACGGTTGCAAAAGAATATGTTTACGCAACTTTTGGAGATACCCGGCAAGCCGTTCAGGATTAGCGGTATATCGACCGGAAAAACCATCATTCAGACAAAAATAATACACCTCATAAACCAGTGGCAATGTTTCCGGCTTGCTCAGCGCGTTATCAAGCAATTCGTAGAATAAATCGCCGGCATCCGCTACCTGATACAACTCTTGCTGGAGTGATGGCCATTCCAAGTGGTTAATATCCAGAATCATCTTTTTAACCACTTCATCACAATGCGCAGTCAGCGGAAATAAAACGAAGTAACTGTCGCGTTCAGAATATTGCTCGGTAACAGCACTGCGTAAATCTTCCAGTTGAGAACGCAACTTGCTGCGTAATTCCACCAAATCGATCATCGCCACGGTAGACGGCGTATCTGCTTCACGCAACGGATTAAGATAGCCGTTGATGGTTACCATCATCTCCCATAAATTTTGGTTCATTGCCCTTCACCTGAAATTGTATTGTTTGTCTCGTCCAGTATTTCCCAACGCGTCTCAACCAAAGCATCGGCAAGCCATATATCAAACACACGTTCGACATGCTTGACAAAAGTTTGAATTAATTCACTACTCTCATCAAATTGTGCTTTAAATTGCAGAGTGTAAATTTGTTTGGTCTTATGCCCTTCCCCCAAAGGCTCTTCCTCCAGACGCAAATCAACCAAACTGTTAAATATCTTTTGAAATCTGCCGCTCGTAACGCTCCCCAAGGCAAGAAGAAGATCCCTTGTATTCTGTGCATTGAGAGAAGCGTTATGCATAAGAGTCAGTAAATGAATATATCCGCTCATATTACTCAGTTGGCGATTTTCTACATGAGCAATCGCGGCATCCATAAGCTCCCATTGCACTCCTTGCATTTGCCGGCGAAATGCCTGCAGGGTATGGGTACCTTGCAAGATTTGATCGTACCAGGGTTGTTGCCATAACGCTTCAATCACCAGGGTACGAGGTTTCTCGAAGGCAACCGGAAAATGTGGGATCAACCGGTATAAATTACCGCCATTTTCTTGCTGCGGGCCTTGTTCAATCTCGTAAGAACCATTGCCTCCGGCCAATATTCCGGGTCGAAGTGGTAACATGCCCTTATCGCCGACTTCATAAACACCAAGTACTTTTTCCAGACTAAAACCAAATTGAGGATCTGGATGACGAATCGTATAGTGCTCTCGGGTACCATCGCAAATAATCGGCTGAGCCATCGCACGCTGATTATTTGCCAATGGCACCGCAAATAAATGAAACAAGTTTCTGTTTAAACGGAGTTGACGGGGCCATGGCTGATCACAGTCCAATGCCACCGTAAACTGCGTCCAGTTGCGCGGAGCTGGTGGTAACTCCAAATCCAGATTAAGTTCTTGCTGAGGGAAATGGAAATAGTAGCGCTCCACCTCCAACGGGTGATTCCACTCATCGGCTGCAATATCGACTGGTGGCCCACCAAGCCTGAATTCACATGGCAGACAAGGCTTGTCAGGATCATATACACCGAACTGGACACCGGTACTTTTCAATGAGCGCCCCAAAAAATTCCAAACTTTGAGTGAAAGTGTAAGGTCGTTTAAATAGTCAATATGCAGACTAATGGTTTCAGGTTGTTCATTTAATGGATAATTAGCCTGGAATGTCAATAAAAGCCTGTTACCTGCCTCAGGAAGAAGCTCTTGCTTGACGGTCTCCAGACTCATAGGCAGTATCCGCATTGAACGGGTAGTGCGAAACATGACCAGGGCACCTTTTTCTGGCTGTAAGCCAAACTCGGTACCCGCCGGTAAATCCAATACTTCGGTTAGATGGCCGGTAGGCTTTGCCTGAATCATTGCCATCGCGGCAAGCGGTGTCAGTAAAAAAGAAAAAAACTGCTGATACAGGCGTCGATTGGTTGAATCCAGACTGCGCGATACCGCAATCTGGGTACGCGCACCAAAAAAAGCCAGGGCTTCAATGATACGTTTAACATCAGGATCATCGCCCTCCAGTCCTGCGGCAGGATAATCAAGTGCATAATTAAGCCTGGAATCGGCCAAATCATGCAGCTCCTCAAGAAATGCCCGATATTGCGTATTATCTAAACTCATTTGCCTTATCCCAGCGTTACCAGGGTACCCTGGATATTGGTAGTGACTCCTTTGACAGTCGTTGTCAGACCCTGAACATTCATCGTGGTATCTGCAGCAACTGTGATCGCGGCTGCTTTCAGGTTGGCTTGAGTCGTTCCGGTCAGAGCCAACTCCAAGCCACTAACCGTGGCTTTAGTGTCACCGTTGATGGTGGTTGTCAAAGCGGTTACCTTTGCACTATTTGTTGCTGTAGTGGCAAAGTCAGCGGCTTTCAGACTCATCTGTGTCGCGGCCGAAACAGTCATGTCTACCGATGAGCTAAATGTAGCTGTTTTAGTGCTGTTGATGCCAAAGGTACCCGTCGCTTGATGCAGAGTGTTCTCGGTCGATTTACAGGTAATGCTTTCTGCATTGACGATAAAATCTTTGCAAGCTATGGTTATGCTGTCGGTTGCCTGCGTTATCGTACTGGTATCTTCCTCACCTTTACAGGTCAAGGTAATGAGAGTGCCGTCAAACGTTGCCGTTTGAGTGATATTGCCATCCTTGTTGATAACTGTCAGAGTAATCCCGTCAGTTTGGCTTAACTCGATTTTGCACACTAAAGCCATCTTTAGCTGCCCTCTTCTAGCTGGGTTTGTAAGATAATATAGCCGGTAGAGAACTGTAATAGCTCGGTATCTTTATCGTCAGTACGCTGAATTTGTAATTCAGGCTTACTATCGACATAAGTATGCTTGATAATATTCTGACTGGTTGTTGATTTCCCCATGACCAACTGGTTTCCCTGGGAATCCATAGGGAGTGCAGTACCGCTACCCCAATCAAGAAAATTAGCAATAAATGCGTTATCAAAGCCCAATCCAACCAATACCCGGGCATTTTTATACGGTGGAAAATAGAACTGGCCGGTATCCATATTTGACTGATACGCCGCACGTACATTTTTTTTTGCCCACAAAGGAATACTGATCTGGTAGTAGTTGACTGAGGTATCACTGTCTGTATAAAACTGATAACTCGCATCGGTATCTTCACCTTGTTCGCTGACGATCTTGCCTTCCACGAAAAAAGGATAAACAGGAAGCAGATAAGCTGGCAAAGCCACATTCAGTTCAGTCTTATTGTCCAAAATCAGGCTATGTTCCATCTCATAGCGACTGTAAGAATTATTAAGATCAAGGGTTAATTCCTGCTTTACAGCACGGGCAACCAAGCGCCATTGCCGTACCTGATAAGTGTTGGCATAAACAAATAATGACGCGTTCCAGGCAGAGGAAGCCTTAAAATCGACCAGCATCCCCGGCGGGGTAACCTGCATTTGAAAGTTGTTGTAGCTCACCAAAACTTCGTGCAAATACTGTTTTAATCTTGCTGTTTCCAGCGTGACCCTCGCCGTCATGTCGGCTGCAATAGGATAACGTTGAATGTAATCACGGCGAATCGGACTGGCCACCGCAGCGTTAGTGATCGCCGTATTTAACGGACTTTCCGAGTAAGCATTCAGAACATTGGGCTGGTGCCGATGGATTTCCGGGAAATTAACGCTATATTCAAAAACTTCCAAAGGATCTAGTGACTGAACGGTACCAATCTGACTTTTTACGGCACTGAGAGAGTATTGATTATTGGCAATATCATAGCTGAACACACCATTATTAGTGTCCACCAGCCATATCAGGTAATCGTAAAAACTTGCCGGATTACCGGGCGCTCCCAATGACAGGGTAAGTACCGGATAGGTTTTATTCAGAACATCCGGCCAATCGTACAGTAAATTTATTTTTTCATTCTTATGGGCAGTAATTAAAGCCGTCAGGGTGGTATCGGTCAGCAGGTCACAAGGATAATGTTGTTTCCATAACACCTGCGCCGGATCAGCAAACTCCAGATGATAATGCCGATGTAACATAAAAGTCTGGGTTTTTAAAATATTGGTCAGCGTCTGTTCCGAAAAACTCCGGGTAGTTACCAAGCCACTTAGTATTAACGGACTGATCACAGCGTCAGTATCAGTGGTATAAGACTGCACCTGTAACGACACCTCGATTAAATCGTTTAGCGTGGTCATCGGAGTAAACAATGCGTCGGCCGACTCTTCACAAGACACTACAAAACTTACTTTACCGTTAAAGCCGTAAGGGGTAAGAGCAAGATCCACAAACTTGACGTTACCGGCAGGAATAGTGTGAGCGGTACCGGCAATAGTCAGCACCAGCGTGATAGTTAAATCCCCGATAAAATCGCTCATAACTCAACCTGGTAACGATCAAGCACCGGATTCAAAAATAACTTGATGGTATGGGCCTTGTTACGCACGACAAAATCTATGCTGAAAGCTAGATGAAAAAGACTGTCACCTTTAATAGGCACAATCTTGTTTAATACTATCCTCGGTTCAAAAAGTTTGATATTTTCGGTAATTTCAGTAACTAACGCCTTTTCGATATAATCACTGTTCCCCAAATATCGGTAGTCAGACAATCCAAAATTTTGCAAAAAAAAGCCATAATCCCGTTTGGTACCAAGCACATTATTCAGATTATCGATGATACTTTTTATTTCAAGGTCTTCGGCGTTGCTCTTGCAGCCAGCCAATTTACGTAGCAAAGCCATCAGACTGATCGCCAATACAGGAAAAATTTTTCTTCGGTAAACTTTGACTCAGCGTAAAAACCAAGCTCCAATTCGTCAAGCGCGCGATCCCATTCTTCGCCTACACTTAATTGGTAAATATCTACCTCGGGGCCAAAAGAATGTTGGAATGGCGGACGATCTATACATTTAAAAGAAATCCCTTGAAGATAAAACTTATGTACGACGGGAATGCGGCTAACAGCAGCAATCTTGACGTTATCAAGACTGACAGCTTTAGTGACTGCGCCTTTTTGCACCAGAAGATAAATTTCTTTTGCTTCACGAATCGACTCGGGAAGACGTGCCCGCACGATGCCGCCAGACACCGTAAATGGCAAATAAGGTGAGCGCATCTGGCTCAACTGTAATTGATCATTCAAAGGTTCAAGGGTTTCTCGGAAGACATCAACAAGTTGCTCATGGCGATAAGGTGCCGTTGCAAATTGCGGACTGTTATTATGATAGAAGCACAACTCAACATAAAAATGTTTCAATTCCTCGTATACTGTATAAGGATGCGGGGAAATCTGGATAAACAGGTTGCCAAGAAAGCGCTGCATTTTTACAACGCTTTTCAGGCATTGTCTGGCATTAACAAGATCGGCACCAGACAGATAAATGGCCGCAATCTCCTGAGTCAACTGATAATGATAAGACTCAAGTTTATGACTAAGCACCGTCAATTCATCTTTCAGAAAGGGCACT
The DNA here is from genome assembly GCF_025583945.1 of Methylobacter psychrophilus. Taxonomy (GTDB): domain Bacteria; phylum Pseudomonadota; class Gammaproteobacteria; order Methylococcales; family Methylomonadaceae; genus Methylobacter_C; species Methylobacter_C psychrophilus. The sequence goes on along the minus strand of NZ_JAOEGU010000001.1, from coordinate 219,146 downwards.
GAAGGACCTATGCACAATAGCGGTGGAATGTAACGCGACGAAAGTCGCCAAGGGCCATCAGGTTGCTTTTCAAACTCAGCCAAACGAAAACTTTCCAGGGTATCGGGGTTTTCTTGTTCAGTGGAAAGCTCAAGCGACCAAAGCCAACAGCTGACATTATCGCGCTTAACAGTCTGTCGATCTGCGCCTCGCTCGTTTATATTTTCAGGAAGACAACGCACATGCAAATAAACCGGCAATAAAGTAGTGCCGGAGATATTAAGATTTAATGAGGTTGCCTGCGCATTTCCCTTCAAATCCAACAGCAAACCCGAAGAGAGTACCAGCGTCATGGCTTCCAAAGCCAATACGCCTTCGGCCAGCAAGTTTTCGTTCCAACGCAGCTTGTAAAGCCCATAACCTGGAGCCTCCTGCAGACTGAAGCGCGACGCGCTTTCAGCCAGCATGGATTCTTCCAAGGCACGTAAATGCCCAGGCAGTAACGCCTGACCCATCGTCCAAAAAACTCGTGATAGGCGGTTAAACATAACTTAATTAATAGTCACGAAGCTGATAGTATTTATAAACAAGGTAGCTTAACTACCCGCTACCGTGACACCCCAAGTTTTAACAAATTTGTCAGTATTCGAAACCGCAAAATTAAGAACCTGTGCTGTAGCCTGAGGCATAATGCCGATAGACATTTCAAAATTCATCGGCGACTTAACTTCATGGCTAAAATCCGGATTAATCGCAAGAGACAGATCACCGCCCTCTTTATATATCAATCCGTTCATATCGGTAGCATTGGAGTGAAAGGCCAGATAGTACACCTTGGCTTCTTGATCAAAAGCATAGATATTGAACTGAAATACTACGGTAGTATCCAGCAAACTGGTATGGGTCTTAACGCTCAATGTTTTTTGATTTTCATTACTGACCTGAACATTAAAGTACAACGGGTCTGCATATCCGCCTGTCCAAGAGATATCTGAAATCACTCCGACTACGGCAGTCGAAGTTGTTACCGCGTCTCCTGATGAAAAAGCGGCTGTTGGTATGGTCAAACTTTCATCGGCTGCTAATGCAGTACCGCCGACTGTCATACTGACCAAATGGCCGACCAACAATTGCTGGTCTTTTTCAAAGTTAAAGCCCTGTCTTACACTGCAACTATAATGTGACGATGCCATGATATTTCTCTCTTAATTAAATGGTTATGTTTAAGATTACAACGTTACAAACGTGCATCCAGACGTAATTCGACATCCATGCCTTCGAATTGGATATGTGGCAGCACAGCAATTTTACAGTCATACCAGCCCAACATCCCGGGACGCTCGGCAACTTCTACATTAGCCGCCTTAAACGGATAGTAACGCAAGGTCAGATCATCAGGATTGACTACAGTAGTTACATATTGAAACATCCAGTTATTGAGAGTGTCTTGTATATAAGGAGCATCGGCGCTGCTACCAATATTGTCGCGCATAATACATTTAACGTAATGAGCAATACGGGTAATGGATAAGGTATAGGAAAGATTGGTTACCAACTGGGAGTTTTCAGAATCCTTTGGATCTTTGAACTTCTTGGATTTTTTTAAGGCCTGGCAGCTAAAGAAACACGCATCGGCAGTACCTTTGCGATAAATTAGCGGCATAAAGCCGGCATTAGCAAATTCAAGTTCGCGGTAATCAGGAATAACCATTTCTACCGGAAGTTTCATTTCATCTTCACCACGCATATTGAACATATGCACCGGCAGTCCGGAAACCAGGCCACCGCCTTTAGGTCCGCGAAGATATTGACACCATCCTGAAGTAGTAAAGGAGCGAATCATGTTTTGTGCGAACAAAATTGTAGCGCTACCCCAAAGGTAATCAGCATTGTTGTCGCCACGCACTTCTTCTTTGAAGGTAAAATCACCTTTACCGCAGGGATTGGTATCAGGGTCATATGGCTGACGCAGAATGTATCTGGGTAAAGTCAAGCCGATATAGGCCGCCGCTTCCGATTCTCTGAGAGCATTCCATGAACCATAACGCGGATGGTTCATCATGCCTTCCAGATCCTTGATCGCAGACAATTCTTCAATGGTTTGGCAACCAAAGAATTGAGGAGAAACCGCACCAATAAAAGGCGCATGACTGGCAGCGGCTATTTTACCCATGATTTTCAGCCAGAATTCATCACGCGGAGTATGTTCAATTTCGTATAAACCCACGATGCTGCCATAAGGTTTACCGCCGTATTGGTCATACTCGGCCAAATAAATTTTCTTAAACAGTGCGCTACCGGTAATATCAACCGCATTGCTGTCAAAATCATCGTACAACTCGTCTTTACTAACATCAATGATATCGATCATTACGTCAGCTTTAAAATTAGTGGTACGAATCAAATCATTTAAGGCGCGCCAATCGGCTTCCATACCTTTAAATTTTTCATTGTGGATAATTTCATTCAACTGAGCATTGACTAAATCATCAATTTTGGCAATCAGGCTTTGTACAGCGCCCTTGTCAAATTTACCTGCAGAAGAATCAGTATTCATCAAAACAGCAACCATTCCTGAAATAAACCGGTCTTCGTCGCGAATATCTTCAACAACGGTTTCCAGGTTATTGGAAATCATCGGGACTGGCGCAGAAATATCAGGATTGAGCCTCATACTTGACAAGAAACGCTTTAAATCCAGCGCCTCGCCAGTTTCAGGAGTAACGGTAGTAACAGTAGTTGCAGGAGCAGTGTCATCAGACATAATAGTATTCCTAATATTCTAGTTGATGGTAGTTTCGTTAGTGCTTGGTAGTTTCAAGCTTTCAAAGCCCTTCAAATCAGCCAACACTTTTTCCACATTTTCAGGATTGCTCATCAGCTCATCCATCAATTTACGCAATTCCTTGCGGTTATCCACGTTAGATTGCATCTCGCCAATCAACTGCTTTAAAGCGAGCAAGCCTTTTAGCTTAGGCACATGTTGGGCCACTTCGTCAGGAGAAAATGACTTCATCGAATTGATGGGCAGTGATATTTGCAGGTCTTCTTCACGATCACCGTCAATCTTGTTTTCGACGGTAAAGTTAAGGCTCATACCCATGTCTTTCATCACTGAATCGGTATTGGTTCCATCCATATTGCGCACTCGCCTTTCATCCAGATCAAGCTTGCGATCGCTCGAAGATCCCTGGGAAAAGTCACCAGTAACCAATAATCGCATAGGCAAGGTGATGTCTTCAGGCTGACCATTAACTTCGGTCTTATAGCGCAAGGTTAATCTTGATTTTGGAATTTCGTCTTGTATTGCCATTTTTTTCTCCGCCTAAAATAAAGACTCTAAGTTGTTGATGAAGTACGTAGCAGGATTATAACGAAAGGTACTATTTATGCAATATACAAATTAAAATAATTCTGCATATAATGCAGATAATGTAAATAGCATGTGCAATTGAACCCTTTAAAAACAATATAAAAATTTCGATAGAAAATTCGTATAATAATTATGGATCATCAGACTCTAACCATTCTCATCAGTATGATCCAAAACATCCGTCAAATTTATTTAACAGGTCAATTAATTCCCCTTAAATATAATCCCAAACATCTGTTACCAGCTTTCAAAGCATATATAACCTGTCAATGCTCGACGAGCTCTAAAAGATGCTATGCATACTACCGATTTTTTATAAGGTTAAAGTACAGAAAAAAAAGCATTTTTACTGCCTGTTCGGTGTAACGGGTTTCATAAAGTCTGCAAAGGTCGCCTAAACAGGCTAGATCAGCATCGGTTACACAAAGAACCAAGCACCTGAAAATGCTTTTTTCGCTGGCTGATATGGAATCGGATTGGTTGATTTTAAACAGTAAATGGATAACTAATAGCGGGGAATTGCTATTTTTTGAGTGACTTTAATTTGTAAATACTTGCAGATAAAGTAGCAGAAATAGTAAAAAATCAGGCTATTGCTTGACCGGAAAAAACTATTTAAGGCAACTCATCTTTTATGATTGTTAACAAAACCGTTAACTCATCGGCATAATGACGGGCCGATATTTTAAGACTTTTTATCTGATTTCTGGCCTTCACTAAATCAGCTTCTTTACAGGAAAGCTCATCATCCTTCTTTTTAACGGTAGCTTCATTAAAACTAATGCTTGTCTTAAGTGCATTTATTTTCAACTCATAGTCGCGATGCGTCTGGGTAAGTATATTTTCATAATGATCCGTACAGGCTTGTCTGGCTATCTCAAGCGCATGACTGGTGGATTTTGAATTAGCGCTTGTCAAGGGCGGACAGTTTCGCCCGGCATCATATTTTTTACGTTTATCCGGGTCTATCAATACGCCATAGGCTTCATTAATTTCTTTTGATTTTCTTACAGCTTCGTCTTTATTACCCGCATATCGGTCAGGGTGATAAATCATCATCAGAGCCTTATAGACGGCTTTAATTATCGCTAAGTCTGTACAATCAATAATACCTAATATCTGGTAGTAATCTTTTTTTATGGCACTCATTTAATATCAGTAATCTATGGTTCTTTGATGGTGATAGTTATTTGGTTACTTTACCAAAAATTGAGCGATGTTAATCAGACGTTTACTTTCTAAAAGACTATAAGCTAATTATTAGCCAGCCACTTGGTATAGCTTTGCAATAATAACCCTGAAAATCTGGATTTTTTCTTCAGTTGCTTGCTTAAGCCATCAAAAGTAGATTCTGTTAATCGATAACCCAACAGCCATTGAATGCTGATAATCAAGCTGTCATCACCTTGTACTTGACGGCTCAAACTATCCAAATATCTTAACGCTGTCAGTGATTCAGAACTTTGCCGTGTAAATACGCCGCGCATACCGGTTGTTTCTGACTTGTAAACCCCGATTGCCTCATGCACATTAACCGCCAGCCGATCACGGGATTCCTGACGTGCTTTTTTAATCTTCTGCAGGGTAGCATTTTGCCCGATTTCGCGGGCATAGGCTTTAAATTTTGCAATATTATTAAGTAATTTTTCTCGCGCTTGTTTTGCTTCGATGGCTTGCCTTCCAACATCTCGTGCGTGACTCTGAAGTATATCAAAAGCCTGATTACGTTTTTGTATCGACTGTTGTCCCACCGTATGAGCATAATCCTGAAACTTTTTCATTCTGGCAGCCTCTGCATCTTTTTTTGCCCTGTAAGCATAAGCACTGACACCGCCGGGACTGCCCGGATAACCGGCATCAATCTGTTTTATTTCCTTTTCTGTCAAACCATACTTAATGACAAAGCGCGATTTACCAATAACATCATGGGCATATAACTTAAGACTGCTAACGGGCACTGCCAACGTTTCTATAAATTGCTTACCCTTCTCGGTTGAGATGGCATAAATAGCGTTATCAGCGAAAGCAAAGCGGATAAGATCACTGGTACTGGCAAGCTCTATTACCTGCGCTCCCAAAAATGGACAGGCTGTTAATAGCTCATGACCCGGCATAATGCCTGATGCCAATAACTTATTGCCTTTGGCCATTTCGTTCCAATCCCGCGCAAAGTCATAGATTGTTTTGATTAAACTGACGGTAGCCGTGACAGCTCGAGATATTAAGGCACCCGCATCGGAACCTGTGCCAATAGTCGATGCCAACCCGGTTCCAAAATTAGCAGCACTAGAGGCGACTTTCAGACCAAGCTCGGCAACGTCCCGCTCAAGCATCACTTTCAAGGCACCAACAGCTTGTTGCGGCGTTCCAGATCGCACGTTCCTTTGATGCTCATTGGTTTTATAGCTGCGCCAGCCACTTTTCGCGAGCTCACGCGACTGCACCAAAAGCTCCTTCCCTTCCTTAATCGTGCCTATATAAGGTATACATTTGGATAGTTCATCACAGAGCTGTTTACCCAAAATATCGTACAAAATACGAATCCCCTGCTTCTTGAGCTCGCCTTCAATGCCATCCATCAAATCGTTAAGTAACGTATCCAGACTTTCAACACCGATAATCCTCACTAACGATGTACCCCGTGGAGCATCTTCGGATTTGACTCCGGCGACTTCCTTCCAGGCCTCGATCGTGCCCTCAACACCTGCCTTGACATCGCCGAAATCTTCATCTTTTTTGTTATAGACTATCCTGGCTCCTTCCAAAGTTCGTCTTAACAAATTCTGTTGGCTTAGCCTGATAGCCTCAATTGCCTCCAGATCACCCGATTCCAGCGACGGGGTGTGCAAAGTCATATCACTTTCAAGCGCATTAATCCATTCCTCGCCTCGACGCTTACTTACCCGGAAACGACTTCTATTGTCTTTCTCCTGGCGCCATAAATAAATCGCCACAGCCAGATCAAATTGAAATTCACCGGAGTCTTTGCCAGCTAAATAAGCACTTCCCGCCATAAAAACCGCTAACCATTCCCCGGATGGTTTAGTCATCACATCCTGATTGAAATGCAATAGAGCTTCTTCTGTTAAGGGTAATGATGGTATTGGCATGGGCAATAGATGATTATCAATTTTTGATAGTAGGGTGCAGTCTAATACATAAATTAATTGTTCGACTATTTTTATTCAAAAACTAACATAACTATACGGTAGGTCGCAGTTTTGATAATTTAACTCAGCTAGCCAGTTAAAAAGTAAAATATTTTTGTTTAAAATAAAGCGCCACTTTGACCAGACCAATAAGCACAACCCTCATTCTTTAAATAACCGAGTTGTTACCTATTTTACAAAGTCATTACTTTCAATATGTCTGATTAACTGGCATCCAGTTTATAGCCAAATCCGCGCACCGTCTTGAGCAACTTTATATCATAATCATCATCGATTTTTCGCCGTAACTGGCGAATATAAACATCCACCACATTAGTCAACGGGTCAGCACTGTAACCCCACACTTGCTCCAGAATACGGGTACGACTCAATACTTTACCCGGCATACGCATAAAACACTCCAGCAACGAAAATTCTTTCGGCGTCAGGTCAATCAATGTGTCACCACGCCTCACTTCGTGGCTTTCCGCATTTAATATCAAATCAGCAATGCGAAATTCTTTGGTTTCCGGTTTTATATCGCCGCCTCGACGACGCATCAACACTTCAATTCGTGCCAGCAATTCTTCAAAAGCGAAAGGCTTTGTCATATAATCATCAGCACCGGAGCGCAGACCTGTTACCTTATCCTGCACCGCATCTCTGGCTGTCAACATTAAAATTGGCGTACCCACACCCGAACCCCGCAAGCGCTCGCAAACCTCCCGGCCATTGATATCAGGCAGTCCCAAATCCAGAATGATTACCTGAAACTTACCGCCGGTACCCAGCGTTATGGCCTCCAGACCACTACGTGCCACTTCTACAACATAGCCTTCAGCCTTTAATCCACGTTGAACAAAGTCAGCAATACGCTGATCGTCTTCCACCAGTAAAACTCGCATGTAACCGTTTTCCATTAGCTTGGTATCGATAAGTTATTAATCATTTATCTGCTTCATCCTGCCCTTCCAAAATTAACGGCAACGTTGCTGTAAACGTCGAACCTCCATTTTCAATACTGGTCACGGCAATCCGTCCACCGTGCGCCTTCATGATTGACTTGGCCATTGGCAAACCCAATCCCCTACCCTCTTCCCTCGAAATCTGAGCATTTTGGCTGCGAAACTGACGGTCAAAAATACGTTCCAAATCCTCTGCAGGTATACCGATACCTTGATCAGCAAGACTAAAATTAACCTCGTGTTCATCTATCCACAAAGTGACCGTAATGTGTCCTCCCGGTTTGGAATATTGGCAGGCATTATTCCCTAAAATAAACAATAACTGTCTTAGACGCTGTTTATCACCACGCACCCAAACCGGTTCGGCTGGCGCATCCAGGGAAACCGAAATTGCATTTTCCTCGGCCATCACTTGAAAATTCTCTACAGTACTGGTCAGCAGCTCGGTAAGATCAAGATTATCATCCCATTCAAACTGAAGATTGGTGGTTTCGGTACGGGCCAGAAACAACAAATCGTTGACGTACTTCCCCAATTGCATTGATAGTTCAACGATGCGCTCCAAGGTATCTTTATATTCCTCGGCATCACGATTCCGGCCCCGTAAAGTCACCTCTGCCTCGCCTCGAATGACCGTAATAGGAGTACGCAACTCATGACTGATATCTGCCAAAAACTCCCGCCGGGTATTGTCCATATGACTTAATTCTTCATTTAAACGATGCAGCTCAAAGGTACGCTCAACGACTCTTTTTTCCAATACGACACGGCCTTCGCGCAACTTGTCTTGTTGCAGCTGCAACTCTTGCGCCATTTGATTAAAATGGCTGCCAAGATAAGCAAATTCATCGCGTGTATCAAGAGTAATACGATAATCTAAATGGCCGGAAGCAATCTCGGTAGTCCCTTTCATTAAGACTTCAATAGGTTTCCTGATGCCGCGAAGCAGCAAGAACCCGGATATCAGACTAAATACCGCTGCAGTTAATGACGCCAGAATAGCAATCCAACGCGAACGGGCAATCCAGTCTTCCAATTCTTGCTTGGCTTTGGTCGCTTTTTCTCGTTCAGCGTTAATGGCATCGTCAATTAGCGGTTGAAATTTCTCATCAATTTCTTCTTTCGAAAACTTTGTTAATACCTGAACTGCCGCATCATACTGACCCTGTTGACGCAACTGTTCAACTTCGTCAAACCGATACTCAATGGCATCCAAAAAAGCAGAAAAACGGGCGACTCTTTCCAGTTCGGCAAGCTGATTATTTTGCAGCTGGGCATTATCAGTCTCCGGGATTGATACTATTACTGCCGTTTCCCTAAGCTTCTGTATAGCGTCATAGAGACCATCCCTGGATAGCTCCACCCCTGCTTTTGCCATTGGCGTGGCCGTCATCAGCCTGTCCATTCGCTGCTTAAAGTGGCGATAGGCTTCTTGGGACAAGCGCTCATAATGATCCAATCTCTCATACGCTATTTGACTGCGCTGAACATAAAGGGCGACCTGATTTGAACTCCAATACAGCGCTATCCCCAAAAACAACACAAAACCGAACGAAACAACAATAACAAATGCCAATCGAAAACGAAACATAGGGGCTATTTTACGTTACCACTTTCATCCAGGTGTTTTTCCATGGATCTAATGGCTTCCAGCTTTTCTCGTAACAGACGGTTTTCAATGCTCTTTACCCCTTTTTCATCTTTCGATCCCGATACCTGTTTAACTGTTTTTTGTTTACATTCCAGTGGCAAGGACTTTCTCGACACAACCTGCAAACGTCTTAAGGCTTCCGTATGAATAGCCACAAGCTTCTGCACGCGAGCATCGGAGAGACTTCCTGACGGGATAGCACTAACGCCATCCAGAATATCGGGAATATTGCCACAGGCATCAGAAAACAAACGTCCTATCATCAGGCGTAACTGAATCCCGACGGCTGGATAATCTTGTTGGCGTTTGAGTAATATGTCACACACCTCGCTACGTGACGAAAGCGGCATTTGCGCCATGTTGGCATCAAAAACAAACAAGCCGTCAAAGTCGGATTGTGCATAAGGATCTGCATAGCCACCTGAATTTCCGGGCCAATCAGAATTAAACTGGGCACATCCTGTCTGCAGCAAAAGGCTTAGCACCAAGCTGATGCGATTTATTCCGAAAATTATAGTCATGCCTGGATATCGCCTTATGTTTAGAATGGAGGGTAATGACAGTGTAGCAATAGTGGTTCCCTGTTTTTCAGGCCTCTCCGGTTAGCGGTATTTGAATACGGATACGGGCGCCTTGTTGATCTTGTCTTGAGTCAATAATATCAATTTTGCCTTGATGATTAGTGACATATTCCCTGACAATGGCCAACCCCAATCCAGGCTCGTCAACATCATTATTTTTAGCAGACCTACCGCGAAAAAACGGCTCAAACACATGTAAACGCTCATTGGGATCAATTCCTGGCCCTTCATCTTCAATTTCCAATTCCATTTGCATGCCGGAATCTCGAAGCATAATGCGTATTTCTCCACCCAAGGGGGAATATTTAACGGCATTGGACAGCAATTTATCGATAACACTTCGCAACTGCTCTTCAACGCCGGCAATTTCGACAGGTCTGACCAATTTTTTCAAACTAATCGATTTAGCCTGTAATTCAGGCTGCAAATCCTTGATAACTGAATCAAGCAAATACTCCATATTAACGGTTGCCTTACTATTCATTTCAAGATTCGAGTGAATTTGACTATACCGAACCAACTCATCTGATACAGTTTTTAGTTTGTCAACATTGTTACATAACACCAATGCGATATCCTGCCGGGCATTGCCCACCTCATCCCCTGTCTCATTGACAAGACATCCTGCACTTTCGCGAATACTTGCCAACGGCAGATTGATTTCGCGAGCCACATTATGCATAAATTGTTGCTTGGAAATTTCCAGCTCCATCAAATGCGTCCGCAACCATTCCAGGCGATTACCCAGATAGCGCAGATCCGAAGGGCCTGATATGACAATTGGCTCGTTAAGTTCGCCCGAACCAAGACGCCGAATACCCGTATCCAATTGGCGCATTGACCGCGAAATAACAATCAGCAGTATCGCAATAAATATAAACGAGATGACAAACAGAACAGCGCCTTTGATGAATAATCCTTGCTCCAGAGACTCTGATTGCTGGCGTAATTCATTAAATTCATGATCAACGTAATGTTCAAATTCTTGTGAAAGATTATAAGACGACTCACGCAGACCCTGGAATGCTTCATCGACCGGCAGTTTAAGATTATTCTCGCTGGCCGAACCAATAATTTGCTGATAAATCAGATTTTCTTTTTCCGATAATTCGTTAACCAACAAGGCAATTTTATTATCGACATGAAGTTTTAGTAATTCGCCCAAGGCTTGTTTAAACGATGCTCTTGTGCTTTCGTAAGATTGTTGCTCATAAGGCTGACGAACCAAAGGGTCAGACAGCAGCACGAATAACCTGGCTTTTCGTTCAATATCAGCGGTCTTTTGCAAAACCAGGCGGATCGACTTGGTTTGCTCAAAAACCTGAAAATTGATGGTTCTGCCTAATGCCGATGTTTCCCGCATACCAAAAGCGGCATACATGACTGCCAGAAAAAGCGGAATAACGGTAATCACAAAGCCCATAACGATAAGGGATTTTAACGAAAAAATAGTGTTGAGTTTCATGCGGCTACAAAGAGAAATAAACCGTCTCCCCAAAGTTTCGACAAATCCCGCTTTCTGAAAATATCCGGAACAAAATTAGTAAGGCGTTCTTTCATTGATTTCCGTGTGTGATCGTCAAAATTAAGCCCTTCTACAACGGCCCTTCCAGGGGATCTGCTTCATGGAAATCTGTTTCCGGCATCGAAGAGTCCAACCGCACCGCCGACACATTTGCTGGCTGACACGAATGGAAAACCGTTATTATACACACAAGTGTTGCATCACCAATCATCTTGTGATTGCATCAATTTGCCACTTAGCCAAACTTTTATAAGCCATGAAGCCATTAACCCTATTGCGTTTCACAGTACAAATAATACTGGTTGTACTGGCCGGACCGACCATTGCCAACGCCAATGAATCCCCTAAATTACCGGTAAAAGGTACGCTCGAAAGACCGCTTCTGCTACTTGAACTGGGCAGTAAACCACCGTCAATGGGCATTGATGACAAAACCACGCAAGTATTTGCCGGCGAAGTCTACGCCCACGAAGGCGATACATCGGTCCAAACCGGCATTGATGAAATTAGCTCGTTGCATCCCGATTTTGGTAGCTGGAAAGTTAACTTTCGCTTCAAGATCAACCCCGGCCTCCCGGCCAAACCCTATAATTTTTTGGCGCGTTGGAAACAGGGTGGCGATCCAAACGTCTGTGTGCAATCTTTCGAAATATGGGCAGGGTCTGATCAAGCCAAGCTCGAACTGCGTGCGACACTGACCATGAAGCCCAAAGGTTGGGAGTACGCCTGGATAACCGCTGAATCTCCGGTTAATCTTAAAGCTGACGATACCATTATTGAGGTACGCAATAGTGGCGCCGGCCATGATGCCAAAATCTTCGATGCCTTTATACTGGCTCCGCCATTGTCCTCGTTACCAACCAGCGGTACCGCAGACCGACCACTGGTACTGCTGGAATTAGGTACTACCCCCGCATTCGGTACAGCAGAAAAAGAACCTTCTTTGCAGGTTCAACTCGGCACAGCGACTGCCGGTCCCGGTGCCGAGTCACTATTAACTGAAAAAGACGAGGTCCAGGTTTTTCACCAAGGTTTCGGAAGCTGGGATGCCAATTTTCGTTTTGAACTTAACCCGGAAATTATTCCCGGACAATACCAATTTTTTGCCCGCTATAAAAGCGGTGGTGAAGTCTCCCAGGTTAGCCAAACATTTACCATTAAAGCCGGAGCAAAACCGGATGAACTGGCGACACGCGGTAGTTACGCGCTAACCAACTCAACACCTTGGGAATATCAATGGCTGCAAGCCACTGCTACCGTCACTGTATTGCCGGGTGATCACTGGCTGGAAATCAACAATACCGGTAAGGCAGACGGCACTAAAATTTTCGACGCTTTCCTGATGAAACTGGAAACACCGGTGGACAACTGGATGAGCGCTACCCAAGCTGGAGCCAGAAATCGCTTTCTGGCATTGACCAAGATACTGCCAACGGCCAATCGCCGGTTACTGGTGCTTGATGGTAAAACCGGCAAAGATAACATCCTGTTTCACGGACTGGGGTTGGATGCAGCACGGCCCAGCTATGAAAAGCTGTCAGTCTCTTATTTAATAGGCCCGGAAGCGGACAATCTGGCTCATAACTTAAATCTGCCGACATTGCCGATCGCCATAATAATGGACAACCTTAACAGTATTCTTGGTGTGTTGGCAGAGCCAAAAAGCGACCAGGAGGTGCTCAATTTTCTTGCCAATCCTGCCAAATCCGGCAAGATGCCTGCACCGACAGCGATAGCCAAGGACATACCGATACCACTTAAGGACGGCGTGCCGGAAGCCTGGCTGGTAGGTGGCTTGCAGGACGGCTTATCCGGGATGTCCATTTTTGGGCTGGATACTGAAACCCTATTACGCCCCAACCTTGACCAACCCTATCTTGGTTTACAAATGATGGGCGGGGAAATGCAAGCCTGGCGTATGGCAGCTACCCAAGCCAACGGCATTACAGATATTGAGACTAATACCCGACATTCCTATGGCTGGTCGCGTGGTAGCGGCTATGCACAACTTTATCTGCATGTTGATCAAAGCACCCAAGCACTCCTGCATTTACAACAATCCGGCATCAAAACTGCGGTTTGGCTGGATGGGCAACCGGTCAAACTGGCTGATGACCCAAAACCGTCGCCTGAATTGTCCTCTTCAGCAGAGCAATTTAAAACCCTGCTGCACGGCCTGACGACCGAAGGCTTGGTGGCAACCGCGCTGTCAGATCAAGCCGAAGCACCCCGGCTGGCCAACTTAAATCTCACGCAAGGTTGGCACAGCCTGCTTGTCAAGTTGGTTATGCAGCACGATAAAGACCAACGCTTTTACTTTGCCGGCTCCTTCACCGATCCGGCAGGCCAAGCACTGGATTCAATAAAGACTCAACTGACCGATCCCGAAGCCGATCTTGCCCTTAACAAAATCGCCGCCCACTTACGCCCGCTTATTTTTGTCGACGCACCGGCCAATCTGCCGCATCCCGGTGAAGCACTCAAACTAAAAGTAGATATGCGTTGGCATGCTATTTTGGAAGAAACCGACTTACCGGTACCGTTGCCAAGCTTTAAGGCAAAACTGCGCCTGCGCTTGGTTGACTATAGTGGCAAAGAGGTTGCGACTCAGGAAATAAACGGACTGTTCCCCGGCGAAGTTGACGCAAACTTCGACAAGATTAACGAGCCCGGCTACTACGCCGTTTATGCCTCTTTGTATACGCCTGCCGGTCAGTTGATTATGAACTATCCAGCCGACGGCTTCTCAATCGTGGCGGGCACCGCCGAGCAAAAGCAGCGTCTGGACAAGAAAAAACTATGGAATAACGATTATTATGCCTTGGCCGACGGAGATAAAAGCTTTATTCACGAAGGTGGTTATTTTGACTGGCTACAACGGATGGGCATTTACAAAAGCTTCGGCAGCTATCCGGGATTCGATCAGCAATACCAGGCGCAATGGGAACGCGCGAAACAACTTGAGCTGGTCTTGTTCGCCGACTCCTCGGGTGATAGCAACTGGCTGAATGATAATCCTGCCGATGGACAGGATTTTATCAAGACAGCCTCGGCATTTACCCGCTTTTTCAAATCGACCAACGAAATCGACATTCGCTCTGAAGCGCAATGGCAAAAACTGCGGGAGCCTGAGCACTGGGTACAACGCGCCAAATGGGAATATGAACAAGCGCACAAACTACGTAGCGACGCCCATTATGTTGGCGGCAGTCTGGTGCGACCGGGCGATAAAGAAGGGGCGGGGCAGTGGTTTAAACAGGTATTGCAACTGGGACTGGATCAATATCAGGATGCTTGGGACGTTCATGCCTATCCCCAAAAAGCGCCACGCTTCGGTGGCCCCATTGGCAATGGTGAAAGCGAAGATGAACGGGGCGTATTATCGACTTACGCAAGCCTCGGCAAAACCAATAAATTGCCGTTCTGGCTGGGCGAGACTGGTGCCAAAGCCATGCATGGTTTGACTGGCCGCCGCTGGCAAGCCGAGCAAGTCGCTAAAATCATCGCCTGGGTCAACAGTCGCAGCGATTATCTGGGTTTGGCTTTCTGCATAGGTCATGAATATGACTTGGCTTATGGACGAATCTGGGATTACTCGATGGGCCACAAGCCTGGCGAAGCTGCCATGTATACAGCCAGCGCCTTGATCGACGGCTTGCCTTACCGGGCTGTTGACGCCAAAGATACCAATATTCAGGCCGCTTACTTTGGCGAAACCTTGATGCTTTGGCGGACTGATGAGACGACTGGCGACTGGCCGCTTAAACTCGATCCCGGCAAACCGTGGGTACTGGTAGATGTGGTCGGCCATCTTCAGGAGTTGACAGTTGATACCTCAGGTATCGCCAGCATACCTACCAGCAACAGCCCGGTTTATGTGCTTTCGCGCTCCGACTATGAGCGATTGACCCGATACTAAAATTCACCGTTTAAACTCACGCGGAGTAATCCGGCTGCGCGTGAATATTAATAAAATAATTCCTGTCTTCATCCAATCTTAATCAAACCCAGCGGTTTGCTCTCATCTTGCCCCTGTATTCTTTAAACCAATCATAGCGACCAGTACCTGTTGCCGGACGTGATGACTTTGGGATGAACGGCTTACACCGTTCATCATTGAACACAGACCGCATAGGGGTTTAGCGATTATGGCACTTGGATTAGGCAACATTTTCAACGGGCTCTTCAAGCAATATGGACACACAGTGATCATCTTGCTGAGACTTATCGATATCGCCATGTTATTGGCTGCCGCTTGGGTTGCCAATTATTTTTGGCTACACGAAGTCGCCATCAATAAAGATTATCGCATTGTTATCGCTCTGGGTATTTTGGCGACCATTATCTTTTTCGAAATAGGCCAGGTTTACCGTCCCTGGCGAAATGACACCATGCGCAGCGAAACCGCACGTATCGTAAGGGCTTGGGTATTTGCCATCGTCTCGGTTATTGCCATTGTTACTTTGATACGTTTACATTTTTGGTTCGGTTCCAGTTATCGCTGGATCATCACCTGGTGTGGTACGGGGTTGTTATTCATGCTTACCGCACGCACCCTGTTTTCGCATTTATTGCGCTGGTTACGTACTCGTGGTTGGTCTCAGGGCCGTATTATTCTCGTCGGTTTAAATCAGATGGCTGTTGCCGTTAGTCAACAGTTAAATCATTCCTCATGGGCAGGTCTGGAAGTTATTGGCTATATCGATGACCGCGCCATTAACAGAAATCTGGCCGGTGATTTTTCGCTCCCACGACTTGGAAAACTGGAAGATCTCGCAGACATTGTCACCACCGAGGGTATTGATGAAGTATGGATTGCCTTTACCGGCGAATCACTCATAGATCGCGCCCAATATCAACTGCGACATTTACCGGTCAGTATTCGTTTGGTTATTGATTGCTTTGCTTTCAAACAAAGTAAATTCCTCAGTCTGAATACTGTGGCAGGTATTCCAACCCTGGATTTTTTGGTTTCTCCATTGCAAGGCTTTAATGGTTATATCAAGGCATTCGTCGATAGATTGTTTGCACTGATCATCCTCATATTGATCAGCCCTTTACTGGCCTTCATCGCTGTCGGCGTCAAGCTGAGTTCAAACGGTCCGGTGTTTTATCGACAAGAACGGATTGGCTGGAACAACCTTCCCTTTACCATGTTGAAGTTCCGTTCAATGCCTGTTGGCACAGAAGCCAAAACCGGTGCAGTTTGGGCCAAGTCTGGTGAAAACCGGGCCACCCGATTTGGCAGTTTCTTGCGTAAAACCAGCCTTGATGAACTTCCGCAACTGATCAATGTGCTTAAAGGCGATATGTCTCTGGTTGGACCCAGGCCGGAACGCCCGGATTTTGTCGAAGTATTTAAA
The DNA here is from genome assembly GCF_025583945.1 of Methylobacter psychrophilus. Lineage (GTDB taxonomy): Bacteria > Pseudomonadota > Gammaproteobacteria > Methylococcales > Methylomonadaceae > Methylobacter_C > Methylobacter_C psychrophilus. The sequence continues at coordinate 202,560 of NZ_JAOEGU010000001.1, read as the reverse complement.
GACCAGGTGCCCAATTACATGAAAAAGCATATGGTCAAAGCCGGTATTACCGGCTGGGCTCAAGTCAATGGCTGGCGCGGCGATACCGACTTAAACCAACGTATAGAACACGATTTATATTACATCCAGCATTGGTCAGTATGGTTCGATTTGGAAATTGCCCTACGTACCGTACTAACCGGCTTTATCAATAAAAACGCTTATTAAGGAAACATCGTTATGTTTAAGTTGAGTCTCCTATCACTGATTTTACTGTTACCCGCTTGCTCATTAACACCGGGCATGAATATGAAAGCAGAAAACAACTTATCGGAACTGGAAGTGCCGATGATGAAAAATGGCAGAATGACCAAGGGCAAGACGCCGATCGTGCCAATTACTGCGGATCTGATTATTGAGCGGGAAAATGCCCGACTGAAAACGGTTAATAACCTTCCGCCAGTAGATATCAGTAAAACAAGCTATAAAATCGGCCCACAAGATCGCTTGCAGGTTACTGTTTGGGAGCATCCGGAACTGAACGATCCCGGTGGTGAAAGAATAACTCCCGAACTGGCCGGTAAAGTGGTCGATGACAATGGCGACCTTTATTACCCCTATGTGGGCAGTATTCATGTTGGTGGGAAAACCATCACCGAGGCCAGGACTGAACTGACCAGCGAACTATCCAAATACTTTAAGAAAGTCAAACTCGATATCCGTGTACTGTCATTTCAAAGCCATAGGGCCGCTATCGTCGGTGAAGTTAAAACACCGGGGGTTCAGTCCATGAATGAAACACCGTTGACTATTTCCGAAGCGATCAGCCATGCTGGCGGGGTAACCGGAGATGCCGACATGAGTAACGTTGCTCTGGCACGCGATGGAAAATCTTACAAGATTGATGTACTGGCACTCTATGCAAAAGGCAACTCTACCCAAAATCTGCTGCTCAAGGATGGCGATGTACTTTATATCCCTGACCATAGAGACAATAAAGTATTAATGCTGGGTGAAGTCGGCAGACAACAAGCCCTGCAGATGAACAAAGGTAAAATGTCACTGGCACAGGCCCTGGGAGAAGCTTATGGTTTCGACTTAAACACCTCCAGACCGGAAGAGATTTATGTGATTCGACCCGGCGATATGAGTCCCGAGATTTTCCATTTAAATGCGGGCTCTCCTGATGCCATGATCTTGGGCGACCAGTTTGCCTTGCAAGCGCATGATACCGTTTTCGTAGGCACCGCAGGCGTTACCCAATGGTCACGTGTTCTAAACCAAATTCTGCCGGGATCATTCACATCAATGATGTCACTCGCAGCAACCCAAGGCATGTAAAAGCCTTTGAGGCTATTGGTTTTTTCAAACAATTGAGATATGAAAACTATGTATTCACAAAATGAAGCTACTACACAGTTCCAGCCAGTAAATCCGTCCAGGATCGAAGAGCATGGCGTCAGTATCCGCGATTATGTAGATTTACTCATCGAAGGCAAAAAAACCATTTTGTTAACGCTGGTATCAGTTTTACTGATCACATCAATCTATTTGGTTCTTGCACCACGCACTTTTAAAGCTGACGCGTTGTTACGGATCGATAAAAACAAGGCGCTACTCGCTGCACCGCTTCGTAGTGAGTCTAATGGAGCCTCGGCTGAAACCGATAATCCAAGAGCACAACGTGAAGTGGAAATTCTCCGTTCCCGGTCGGTGCTCGGTAAGGTGGTCGATGACCTGAACCTGATGGTGGAGTATTCGCCTTATTACTTCCCCGTCATTGGAAAAACGGTGGCCCGCCATTATGATAGCCATGACGGGGTTGCCACGCCCTGGCTAGGGCTTGATCGCTGGGCCTGGGGCGGTGAAAAGCTAAAGATAACCTCCTTCACCCTGCCGGATCGTTATCTGAATAAAGAATTTACCATTATCGCGCTGGAAAAAGGTCATTTTCGCTTACTCGGCCCTAAAGATGAAACCCTGCTTGAAGGAAAAACAGGTGAAATCATTACGGCCGATCTGGGTGAAGACGTTCCGCTGACGATCAATATCGCCGAACTCGCCGCCCATACCGGAACCCATTTTGAATTAACACGAAAAACCTCGTTGGCCGCCATAGAAACTTTACAAAAAGCTTTTTCGGTCAAGGAAGTTTCCAAAGATACGGATATTCTCAACGTTGAACTTAAAGGCAATAATCCAACGCAACTGGCTAAATCAGTCAATGACATTGCCACTATTTATGTCAGCGCAACGGTCAATTGGGAATCAGCGGAAGCCTCACAAAAGTTAAGCTTTCTTGAAAGCCAATTGCCTGTTATTAAAGATCGTCTGGAAAAGTCGGAGCAAAATCTTAGCACCTTCAGACAAAAACATGGCGCCGTTGATATATCTGCCGAGGCTGAAATATTACTCAAACAAGCCTCCGAAATGGAAACACTGGGCATTCAACTCAAACAAAAATACGACGAACAAAATCAACGCCTGGAGTCAGCACATCCAGACATGATATCCACTAACGCACAAATTAAGCGTATTGACAGCAAACTGGGCGCTTTGGAAAAACGTATCAAGGATTTACCCCGTACTCAACAAAGCGTGGTCAGTCTGTCACGGGATGTAAAAGTCAATACCGAGCTTTATACGTCAATGCTCAATAGTGCCCAAGAACAGCGTATTGCCGCTGCCGGCTCGCTCGGTAACTCACGAATTATTGATTTGGCGGTAACACCTGAAAAACCATACTGGCCAAACCCCGGGATGCTACTAACCCTTGCAGCCTTACTGGGTTTAAGTGCAGGATCTGCGCAAGTGTTTTTGAGAAACTCCTTACAGCGTCACGATAATTATCCTGCCATGCTGGAATACCAAGTAGGTTTACCACTTTTTGCCGCTATTCCGCACAGCAAGAAGCAACGTAAATTGGCACGTTTGATTGATCAGGGTAAAGATCACGAACCGGGTATTTTAGCCAGTCAGGACCCGCTGGATATTTCCGTGGAATCGCTACGCGGTTTGCGTACCACTCTGGAAGCAACTATGGACAGCAACGCCAGCAAAGTCATCATGGTTAGTAGTCCGGCACCCAGTATGGGTAAATCTTTTGTCAGTACCAACCTGGCAGCATTACTGGCGAGTATCAAGAAACGCGTGATAATCATTGACGCCGACATGCGTAATGGCCGATTGCATGAAGCATTTTCCGTTGACAAACAACTGGGGCTTTCCGATCTTTTGGCTGGTAGAGCGACGCTCGGCGAGGTCATCATCAGTTTACCCGATATAGGTGTCGACTTTATACCACGTGGCAGTATGGTGCTAAATCCTGCGGAATTATTGGTTATCGGTAATTTGGAGGAGACCCTTGAGCAGTTGAAGAGTTTTTATAATCATATCGTGATTGATTCCCCCCCTATTTTGGGTGCAACTGACGCAGCTATTATGGGCCAACACGCTGACGCTACCTTTTTAGTGGTTAAGGAAGGCCGCTACACGGCTCAGGAACTGGAGGTCAGCTTCAGACGCTTTAAACAGGTTGGGGTCAATCCGAACGGTTTTATTATCAACGATATGAAAGAAGAGTCATCTTATTATGGCTATGCCTATAACCAAACCAACATAGAATCCAAGAGCAATTCCGGGTATCAGGCCGTAAAAGGTTGGTTTGGAAAAACCCAGGATAGCCGCTATTTGGCTACCGAAAAAACGGCGGAAGCGCTTGATGATGAGGTACAGGTGTAACATGAAAATACAGATCAAAAAAAAATTATCAATACTGCTGTTCGCACTGACCAGTACCTCGACACTGGCCTCCTTACCGATAGCCGAAGCTACCTGGACGGGCGTAAAAGCCGTTTATAGCGAACAGGATTTTGGCTTGTCAATACTTCGGGAAGCCATGCTGGTGGCACTGATCAGCCAGGATGGTGCAGCCAAACCAATCAACCTGAATGGCCTGATATCAAGCGATGGGAGACTGGTTTGGAAAACGCCGGAAGCATCGCTATCTGCCTGCTGTGAAAGCAACGAAAAAGCCAGATCATAAAGGCCGGACATAAGATGACTATACGCTTTGAAAGAGATTTGCCCATCCTGCTATTTACGCTGGTCAGCATGTCGATACTGGCTTCTTTACCTCAGGTAGAGTCGGCCTGGACAGGCGTGAAGGAAGTTTATGGCGAACAGGATTTTGGTTTACGTATTCTTCGTGAAGTGATGCTGATAGTCCTTGTTGCCTACGCATTTTTTGAAACACGCTTACGGGGCGGTCTGTTAACCAGCAAGGTATTTGCATTTTTGGCTGTAGTAGCAACTTATGTGCTGTTTGAAACCGGCTATGCCCTGTATTTGGATTTGCCCTGGGTAGTACCGCTAGCAGGTTTACGTGTTTTTGAATACCTGCCGGTGGCATTGATTGGCTTCGTCGCCAGTCGCTTGGGCGGAGGTGACCATGTAATCAATAAATTTGCCCATTACCTGCGTTATTACATTGCCTTTGAAGCCGTATTGGCGATAGCCCAAGCCTTGTGGTCGCCGCATTTGTTCGGAGTATCATTTCTGGGCGGTGGACGACCATTCGGTACTTTTGTCAGTCCCAACCTGTTTGGAGCCAGCATGGCAACTTGTGCGCTACTGTTCTCACTGGTTCCGGCAATGGGAAAATGGGTGGCTATCAGCGTGTTTTTAGCGTTACTAAGTGGCTCAAGAACGGCCTTTATCAGTTCGCTACTGGTGGTTTTTTTCCAAGTTTTTGCGATGCTCCGGGCACGGGATCGCTGGGCGTTGATTATACCAGCACCCATATTTGCCATAGGAGCGCTGGTATTGGCATCCAGTCCCCTGATCAGTGGCCGCGATGATGCCAACCCAACCGAAGATGGTCGTATAGGTTTATGGCAACGGATATTTGCCGAGCAAATAAATGATCCTGCCGATGTCTTGTTCGGCTGGGGACTGGGTTTGAGCTCAAATACCATCAATGTTCTTTACGGTGCAGAACATTTTAAGGGCCAATTTGACTCTGACAGCCTGTATTTATTCTTGCTGAATGGTTATGGCCTGATTGGTCTGCTGGCCTATCTTTTCTTTTTATGGACAACAACAAAAATGTCTGCTTATCCCAAAAAAGGCGTGGTGATGATGTTTATCTTCGTTGCCGGACTGACATTTAATATGTGGGAATATTTCCCGCAAAACGCAATATTGATGTTTTTGTGGGGGACCGTCTTGGGTACAGGCTATCAGTCTGCTTTGGCCCCGTTGATAGCGAACCCGATAGCATCGGAGTCGTATTACCAGCGCCCCTCCTGATAACAAGCCATCAAAAGGAAAAGAATCATGTTCGGACTGTTAAAAGAAAAACGACTATTCGGCGACGCCTTTTGGGCGCTGTTTGGACAATTACTGTCCGCCTGCGCTTTATTGGCAGGAACCCGTTTTCTTACCGAACTGGTAACACCTGAAGTTTACGGACAGGTTGCTTTATTAAATGGTTTTGTTGCGCTGGGCGTTACCCTGTTTTCCTATCCTTTTATCTGTGCCGGCATGCGCTTATTACCGGAATGTCGGGATAAATGGGAGCGAGCAGATTTATATGCAGTGGTGACTCGTCTGACTACCCGCTCAACAGCCGTAGCAATAACGCTGCTGATATTGGGTGGTGGAGCATACAGTTATTTCACGCACAGCGATTTTTGGCTATTGATGCTGGCCGGCATTCTTCTTGTGGTAACCGTTCGCCGGGAACTGGGTATTCAGTTATTAATCGGCGAACGTAAACAACGTGGCGCAAGCTTGTGGCAGACCACCGATAGCATCTTGCGTCCCTTGTTGGCGGTATCGCTGGTCTGGTGGGGCGACCAAAAAACAGAGTGGGTTTTACTGGGTTACATCCTGGCAAGCATGCTCTCAAATATCGCCTGGTCGTTTATGCAGGACAAGAAATTACCTAAAAAAAAGCGCCCGGTTATCGCCAGGCCGTTTAAAACCGATGTATGGGCATACGCTTTACCGTTAATCCCGATGGAATTGATATTTTGGGTTAACGGCTTGGGTGATCGCTACATCATTGGTTATTTAATGACGGCTGCTGAAGTGGGTTTATATGCAGCGACTTACCTGATCATCAACGAGGCGTTTAATCGCAGTGCCATGGTTTTATTACGTATCTTTCAGCCGGTTTATTTTCAGTTGTATTCATTAAACCAGAGCAAGGAAGCCTTTAAAATTTTATGGCTATGGATCGCCAGTGTTTTTACTTTAGGGGTTGCCGGCGTTTTGCTGTTACTGCTTACCAGCGATTTGGTAGCCTCCTGGGTATTGGCAAAATCCTATCATGCGGCAGTAGATCTGATGCCGGCCATAGCCGTTGGCTGTGCGCTACATGCTTTGGGTACGGTGGTATCCCAGCCGCTGCTGGCTAATAAACGGACACGCTTGTTGTTACTGGGACGCATCTGTGGAGCAGTGACCGCGGCCATCAGCATTCCACTGATGGTGATCAATTACGGTTTACCCGGCGCCGCGATGGCTAATCCCGTTTATTTTGGCGTTGAGACCCTGGTTTTAACCATACTGGCCAGACCATGGCGCTATATCAGCCCCAAAAATAACGCGGTAATAAAGCCTGCAGAAGAAGACATGGCAGACAACGAGGTGACGGTCTGACCGTTGCTTTACATGAAAGATAAAATATTTTTAAATCAGCTTACTGGTCAACCGGTTATCAAAAAAACACAGGGGAATGTTATGACTTATGCATCAATAGCTTCAGAAATTTATGGCGATGTTTTACACGAATGCGTGAGCTGTGGGGGCGCAAAAATAAAATTTTGGCGTCAAAAAAACTTTCACTATACTGAAAACTCAAGCCATAAAGAGTTTCGTATCTACCGCTGCGAAAGTTGTGGAACCGGATTCTTAAATCGGCCGCCGCATATGCAATGGTTACAATCCATTTATCAATACTCAGGCCAGGCCCTTACCCAAGCGATAACGCTGGAAGACGTATTAGCCAGAGAAACCCTCTTCCCCAACTGTAAAGTCGATGCCGATCGCATGAGTTATCAAGCCAACCGGCTAAATAGTTCGGGCAATGGTAAGGCGCTTGATATTGGCTCGGGCTTTGGTTTTTACACGCAGGCCCTTAGAAAATTTGGTTATCGGACTATTAGTATTAATCCTGGCAGTTATGAAAATGATGTGTTTAGAGATTTGAATGGCGATGAGCCGCTTGCCGTTATGTTCGAGAATTACGAACCATCCGGGCAGTTTGGCGTCGTGATGATGTCGCAAGTATTGGAGCATCTGCTGGAGCCCGATCAAACAATCAGCAAGGTATCCGCCTTGTTGGCATCCGGCGGTGTTTTGGCTTGCGCCGTGCCTAATTACGATTCATTTTTAGTCAAGTTGCTGGGCACCAAGGATAACGCTTGTTTATGGGTACCGGAACATGTCAATTACTTTACCGAACAGGGCTTAACAGCCTTGGTTGAGCGCAACGGCTTTCGGGTTGTCAAGATACAGCAAGTAACCCGCGTCCCGTTTAACGCAGCATCCAAAAGATTACGATTGAAAGGCAAACCGGCCGCCATGGTTGATGGCTTGGTAAAATTTTTACAGATCCCGTTTGCCGGTTTAATCAATTATTTTGGGCTGGGTATTTACATCAATTTATACGCTGTGAAGAATTAAAAATGGTGCTTTATCCGCGAAAGACGATGCCGGTGGATGTTTACATTACCGTCACTGCTCATGGATATCGACAACTTGATTTCCCTATGAATTTTCGTGGACTCACTGTTTTTCCAAGTTCATACCAACAATTTTAAACCATGACTATGCTAACTATTGTTATTCTGACCCAAAATGAGCAAGCCAATCTACCAGCTTGTCTGGCGGCTATCCCTCAACACTATCCCATTGTGATAGTGGACTCGGGAAGCACCGACAATACGGTAACCATAGCCAAGAGCCGTGATTGCCAAATTTATGTTAACCCATGGCCGGGTTTTGCTGAACAACGCAACTTTGCCATCAAGCAATGCGCTATCAATACACCCTGGATATTATTCGTTGATGCTGACGAAATTTACCCTCAAACATTTTACGACTGGTTTGAAGCCAAAATGGTGGGTACTGATTCAGTTGATGTGATGATGGTGCCATCGATACTTTATCTGCGCGGTAAACGCTTAAACCACGCGCCAGGCTATCCGATTTACCATCCAAGACTGGTACGCAGGGACACCACCCGCTTTGTCCGCAACCATACCGGACATGGTGAGGCCGTTATTAATAGCTGCCGAATCGGACACGCCGTGATTCCTTACGAGCACTATTTTTATCATGGCGAAATTATCGAATGGATGCATAAACATGTCGATAAAGCCGCACAAGAAGTACAACTTCAACCACCCTCCGATGCAGTAATGACCAATCGGGGACGCTTAAGTGTTTTATTGGGACGGTCATGGCTAAGAATTCTCGCCCGTTTTTTATACCACTTCGTATTTCGGGGTGGCTTTTTGGATGGTTTTGCCGGCCTGGAATTTGCACTCATGTTTACCTGGTATGAGGCAACTATCTATGTGCAGGCAAAAGCCGGTACACAAACAAGGTGAACACTATGAAAATTTCGTTGGTTTTAGCAACACTGGGAAGAGATAAAGATGTCGCTGATTTTTTAACGTCTCTAACATGTCAAACCTATAAAAATTTTGAGTTGATCATCATCGATCAAAACAGGGACGGTAAAATTGACGCTATCGTTGGGCAGTTTAACGATTGCCTTACTGTGCGGCATATAAAAGTGGATTTTGTCGGTAACGCCAGAGCCAGAGACTACGGTATAGGCTTGGCCCAAGGCAGAATCGTTGCCTTTCCCGATGACGATTGCGCTTATGACAAGGAAGTTTTAAAACAAGTAGTCGCCGAGTTTACCAAACGCAAGAATCTTTCCATATTGGTTGCAGGTTCTTATGATTTTTCCTCCAGCCGGTTTAGCATCGGTGTTAACAGCAGTAAAGCCCAATATTTTTCACGCTTCCAAATGATGGGCGTGGAGTTCACGCAGTTTTTTGATCGAAACAAGATTGATGCCAAGCAATTCCACTTGGATCACGACTTTGGCATTGGCTCCAAATATTCCGGAGGCGAAGGTTTTGAACTTTTGTACCGTTTACTTCGGGTAGGCAATACGGCCTTTTATACCCCGGGAATAAAAATTTATCACCCCGATAAAGATCACTACAAGCTGGGAACCGGAAGAATGTTGATGTATTCCACCGGAGTTGGCGCCTATATCAGAAAATTTGCCAATCAGCTGGATGTATACATTCTGTACTACATTGCCCGCAAAATGTTTGTCGCTCCCCTGCTGAAAATGCTGTTCGCTCTGATTTCATTAAACCCTAAAAAACTGGCTTATTCTTTTTACAATCTCGTCGGTATTTGGCGTGGATTTTTTGCCTACGGAAGGTAAGACGTCAAGGTACAAGGTGTAAAGGGTAAAATGGCAGACAGTCTCTTTTGCCTTTCGTCTTGAACCTTGAACCTAAAATATTTATTCACCAACAGTTTCAGGAGAAATACGATGAAAGTAGCTATTGTAACCACACATATACCCCCAGCCAAAGGTTATGGCGGCGTATCCGTTACGGCCAGTGTTTTAACCAAAGCCTGGGCAGAACGAGATCATAAAATGGTCCTGGTCGCCTCCGATGAATCGATTGCCGGCCGTCTGCAGCCTGAGAACGTGCATCTTGGCGAGCAAGTTGACGTTAAACTTTATCGTTGCTATGGATTCAGGCGTTGGGGCTTTGGCCTGGGCGCCATCCCGCTGCTGTTTAAGCTGTGCTTGCAGGCACCGGTAGTTTATATCCACGGCATTGCCACTTGGCCATCGACGCTTGCCGCCATTTTTTGTGTCGTGCTGCGCCGCCCGTTTATGGTAGCGATACATGGCGGACTAATGCCGGAGCATGTTGAGCTGATACGCAGGGAAAAACCCCACAAATGGCTATTCTATAAATGGTTGACCTTTCCGACTCTGAGCCGGGCTATCGCCATACATTGCACCAGTGAAACCGAAGCCGAAGGCGTACGCAACGTGCTTGGCAAAGATGCCCGCGTACTACTGGTTCCTAATGGTATCGATAGCCGGGATATTAAGGTCGCGCCCTATCCTGACGAGGAAGGCATGAATATCTGCTTTTTGGGACACATTCAGCAAGAAAAAGGCATCAACGCCTTTATCAGAGCCTGGCTAAAAGTTCGCCGTCCTGCGGATCGATTGTTGATTGCCGGCAGAAGCGTCAATGGCGATTATTTTGAAGAGTTTCAGGCGCTGGTTGAGCAGGCCCAAGGCGCTATTCGTTATAACGGTTATCTGGAGCGCGACGAAGTACTGGACTTGTTGGCGACCAGCCATTTCCTCGTATTGCCTTCAGGCTTGGAAGAAGCTGGCGGTATGCGCGAGAATTTTGGCAATGTGGTTGCCGAAGCCATGGCTGTAGGACGTCCGGTATTGGTAGCCAAAGGCTTGGCATGGGATCACCTGGAATCGGCGGGGGCCGGCTTTGTTTTTGATAGAACAGAAGCTTCCGTCTGCGAAGTGCTACGTAAAGCGCAAGCAGTAGGCGATGGTTTAAAGTGGGAACAAATGTCCTGGAGTGGCAGGCAGTATGTCGAACAACAGCTTAATCCCGTTAAATTAGGTGAACAGGTCTGGCAAGTATTAAATAGTCGTAATCAAACAAATCAGCCACAACAACTGGTCAAGGAGTCTTTATAATGATTAAGGTCGGTCTTATCGTCCCCACGTTAAATGCGGGGAGTCTCTGGGAATCATGGCTAACAGCCTTCGCACAACAGACCCGAAAACCGGATTACCTGTTGGTCATTGACTCTTCTTCCAGCGACGCTACCGTCGCCTTGGCACGAGCCCAAGGTTTTATTGTCGAGGTAATTTCCAGGTCGGAGTTTAATCACGGCGGCACTCGCCAGTTTGGCGTGAACAAGCTGTCGGCAATGGATATCATCGTATTTCTGACTCAAGATGCTTTATTAGCCAGTGCCGATGCTATCGAATGCCTGTTAGCCGCATTCAATGATGAGCAGGTTGGTGCGGCTTATGGGCGCCAACTTCCACATCAGGATGCAGGTCCCATGGCTGCACATGCGCGTCTGTTTAATTATCCCGCCGAAAGCCAATTACGGAGTATGGAAGACCGCACCCGCTTTGGTATTAAAACGGTCTTTATATCCAATTCTTTTTCGGCTTATCGGCGTAGCGCACTCATGCAAGTGGGCGGTTTCCCAGTCCATACCATCATGAACGAAGATACTTATGTCGCCGGAAAAATGTTGGTTGGCGGCTGGAAAATCGCCTACTGCGCCGATGCCCAAGTATTCCACTCTCATAACTACAGTTTTGTGGATGAATTTAAGCGTTACTTTGATATCGGTGTGTTTCATACCAATACGTCGTGGCTACAACAAACATTTGGCGGCGCATCCGGTGAAGGTTTACGTTTTGTGATCTCGGAAATGCGTTACCTGCTTAAACAGGCGCCTTGGCTAATTCCCTCCGCAGCGCTGCGAACAGGTTTAAAATGGCTGGGTTTCAAGTTGGGTAATTTGCATCGAGGCTTGCCACAAGCTATTCGTCGATACTTTAGTATGCATAAAACTTACTGGCTTCGCGCCTTGCCATAAGGCAATTTTCAGCTAAAAATAGACTCACATTTTGCAAGGGCTATCACTGGTGGCTGGACACTATTTTAGTTGCGCTTTAATATTCCATTAAGTTTCCTTGTATTAAAATGGCCAATACCATAACTGTTAACCGCTGTGGTATTGATCACTGTGAATACATCACCTTTGGATAACATTCAAATGCACCTGGCAGACTTTAAAAAATCAACATCTCCCGCTATCCAATTAGTCGGCATAATACTGATCAGTATTTTAATGAGCGGTTGTCAACATCTGAAATTTTTCCCCGATCTAAACGAAGATCTGACTTTTCGGGATGAAGATAGTCAGCAAAAGACTCAGCCACAAATAGAAAACCTGGAAACCCATGAGTTTCAGTTAGCCGACGGACAAACGGTGGTCGGCACGATTGCCGCAGTAAACACCCAAGAAAATGACACACTGTCTGATATTGCCCGTCATTTTGGCTTGGGTTATAACGATATCAGCAGAGCCAACCCTTCTGTTTCTCCGTGGACGCCGCCATTAAATAGCCGCGTATTATTGCCTTTGCAATTTATTCTGCCGGATATGCCCCATAAAGGTATTGTTCTTAATCTGGCAAATATGCGCTTGTTTTACTACCCCAAAAAACCGTCGGACAAAGTCATTACTTATCCTGTTGGCATTGGCCGTCAAGGCTGGAATACCCCAAGAGGATTAACCAGTATCATCGCCAAAAAAGCCAACCCGAGTTGGGTGGTACCTGCCTCCATACACAAAGAACATCTGGAAAAAGGCGACCCGTTACCTGATGTAGTCACCTCAGGTCCTAATAATCCGCTAGGGCTTTATGCCATGCGCCTTGGTTTTCCCAGTTATCTCATCCACGGCACCAACAAACCTTATGGCATCGGTATGCAAATTAGCCACGGTTGCATACAACTTTATCCCGAGGATATTGAAGTATTATTCAAGCAGGCTTCAGTAGGCATGCCGGTACAAATAGTTCACCAGCCCTATCTGGCTGGCTGGCATCAGGATATGCTGTATCTTGAAGCGACCGAACCGCTGCAAAAATGGGCAAAGGATAAGCCGCAACTAAAAAAACAGTTATTAAAAGCATTACATAAAATCAGTACCAAGAAAAATGTTGCTATCGATTGGGAAAAAGTCGATCAAATTATAGAGCGCGCGGATGGCATTCCCGTCCCCATCCTAAGCCAAAGCCCCGACTTGGCAAGCCTTTCTACAAACGCAGTGCTGCTAAAACACCCGGAACAACTCTATCAACAACCGGTTGTTGCAGAATTAAAAGATAGCGACTGGTCGATTTTAGTGGCCAGTTTTGACAACGAGATAGAAGCGCAAGAACTGGCAACCATGCTTAATCATCAAGGGCCGATTATTCCTGCGCGTAAAATTAAAAAAGATGCTGGCTATCAAGTTATCGCAGGGCCTTTTAAAAATAAAAAAGAAGTTAATAGCATCGCAAAACGCATTCAAATGGATTTTGAACTTGATGTTAAACCGGTAAAACCTCGGTTAATTTCAAAAGACTAACGATATTCGGAAAATATGATGCCTTATCCAAGCTATTTTTATAGAGCAAAATATCACCTACCCACCGGATTTCTGGTTGGGTTAATGCTGTTAAGTGGCTTGCTGAGTGGTTGTGCTTCCGAGCCAACCTTATCAGAATCTCCGGCAACGGCACCGCAAACATCCCGTCATCATAGCTCTGGTCATAAAGCCGCCTACAACAGGCCTTATAAGGTAAAAGGTAAAACTTACTATCCAATGGCCTCCGCTGTAGGCTATAGTGAGCAAGGCTTGGCCTCCTGGTATGGCTATGAATCAGGTAACCGTACTGCCATGGGCACCCGATTTAAGCCCAAAGAATATACCGCCGCGCACAAAACATTACCGTTACCCAGCAAAGTGCGGGTAACCAATTTGGGTAATGGACGCTCGATCATTGTATTGGTTAACGATCGCGGCCCCTTTAAAAAAAACAGATTGATTGATTTATCAAAAGGTGCCGCAAAAAAAATAGGCGTACATGGCGTGGCTAACGTGAAAATTGAATATATCGGTAATTTGGCTGAAAATGATTAAGCGGCTTTAGTGTCACTATCGGAAGGAGTTTAAAACCAATGTACACGAAAAGCATTTATTTAGTGCTTTTCGTGGACAATGCTTTAATCGGGGTTTAATCATATTTAATATATTTAAACCGTGGATCATCGGGCGTACCTTCTAATGCACCACCGTATTTACCCGGTTGCCACATAATGACTTCTTCGATTTTCTGAGCTAATTCAAAATCCTTATTGGTAATGCCTTTTGCGGCATGATTCATTAATTTAACAATCACAAAAGCATAAGATACCGTAAGATCAGGATGATGAAACGCCGCTTCCGCCAAATGGCCTACCGTATTAACCACCATTAACGTCCCTTTCCAGCCACTGGTTCTATATTTACGGCGAATCCAGCCATTCTCCAGATACCAGTGTGGTAAATATTCCTTCAATCGACTTTCCACCTCTTCATCAGAATAGGTTTCATCTTGTGTTTTATCTCTCCAGCCCATAATAACCCACCTTTATTTTAAAAAATCGTGTAGAAATATAAGCATTTAATCATCGTGGATTGCATTCTATTATTCATAAAGACAATCACTCAAATCACCTACTTTATGTTTTGGTATTTCCTCGGGTTGTTCATCTCCCACTTGCGACATTTTACCATCATGAATCATTTGAAACGCTTTATCAAAATCTGCATTAATAAAACTTCTCGATAAATAAGCACATAAACAATAAACCGCTGAATAATCTTCAGGGTTACCCGAGGTACAATGATTAATCTTATCAGAAAAAAGTCGCATTAAAGAGATGATATGACCATCATGTTGCCACGCTACCGGCCTGTCCAAAACATCCGCTCCGGCAATAGCAATAGCTTGCAAGGCGCAATAAGACAGATTAATCATCGCGGCTAAAATAGCAACCATATCCCCGGCTTTAAACGCTTTAAATAACTGACTCCCCTCCTCCATAAGCAAGCCTTGACGCAGGATAATATCCATCTCGGATAAGGACAGATTGGCTCCCTGTTGTGCCTGACGGCATGAAAATACATCGTGAAATTCTCTAACCAACTGCAAGTTTTTATTCATGGCTTTTACCTTTATCAGTTAATAAGCAGCTTGTTTAAAACTAAAAGTTTTTATGGAAAATAATCATACGCCCGACTTTTTGGCTCGGCAGCCAGCAAATTTACACACAGTATTTAAGGTTTTAACTTCTTGGGGCGATAGGTGGTTGACAATGAGCATGTCACAGAATATAACTTACCCTTAAAAATTAAAGTCACAAGTCTATTACTTTTCTGCATTTTTGTTAATCGACTTTTGACTATCGACAGATAAAAACAAGCTGAAGCGATGCATTTATACGGACTCATAAATACCAATAAAATACTTTATTATCAATGAGTTGCATTTAATTCTTAACACTTTGTTAGTCATTGAAAACTTTTATTCTATATCATATTAATCAAGCTATTTTTCTTACTACGGAGCATCAATGGGCCCTCATTATTTAAACCGTTTTTTCACCCCTAAATCAGTTGCCATTGTTGGTGCGTCAGAACGCGAAAACAGTGTCGGTTATCGGCTATTACTTAATATGCAAGAAGCCGGCTTTAAAGGCGGCCTTTATCCTGTCAACAATAAACGTGACGAATTATTAGGTTTAAAAGCTTATCCTGACCTGAATGCTGTTCCTGAAGATTTGGACTTGGTAGTTATTGCCACACCGGCACCCAGTGTCCCCGGTATTGTTCAGCAATGTGGTGAAAAAGGGGTTACCTCGATCATTATTATTACTGCCGGCTTTGGTGAACTGGGATCAGAAGGAAAACGACTGCAACAAGAAGTATTGGATATTGCTCACCGCTACAGTATCCGTATTATCGGGCCGAACTGTCTGGGCGTTATTCGCCCTAGTGGATACCTTAATGCGACATTCGGTGATGGTACGGTTAAAGATGGCAGTCTGGCACTATTATCGCAATCAGGTGCCATTTGCACAGCAATCCTGGACTGGGCTAAAGTGCAAGATATCGGTTTTTCAACCGTTGTCTCAATGGGTGGTGCCGCTGATATTGATTTTGGTGAAGTACTGGATTATCTCGCAACCGATAGTAAAACTACCGGTATCTTGATGTATGTGGAAGGTATACGCGATGCACGGCGTTTTTTAAGTGGCCTTAAAGCTGCCGCACGTTTAAAGCCGGTTATCCTGATTAAATCAGGTCGTCATGAAGCCGGTTGCAAAGCCGCCATGTCACATACGGGAGCCATGGTTGGCGGTGACAGTGTCTTTGATGCCGCCATTGCCCGAGCTGGCGTGGTTAGAGTCTATAGCATTACCGAATTATTTTCTGCTGCCCGGGTTTTAGCCAACAATTATGTCGTCAAGAAAGATCATTTGGCGATTATTACCAATGCCGGCGGCCCCGGTGTAATGAGTACCGACCGTGCCGAAGATGTCGGTATAATGATGGCAGAATTGAGTCCTGCCAGTATTGACGCGTTAAATGAGGCCTTACCCGTACACTGGTCGCATGCCAATCCTGTTGATATTCTGGGTGATGCCACGTCTGAACGCTACCAGAAAGCATTGGATATTTGCCTTAAAGATAAAAATATCGACGGTGTACTGGTTATTTTGACACCTCAGGCAATGACCAACCCCACCCAAGTCGCGCAAAGTATCATTGAAGGCGCCAAGACCAGCAAAAAACCGGTGCTGGCTTCCTGGACCGGTGGCGCAAAAGTTCAGGAAGGCAGGGATCTTTTTGCCAATAGCAAGGTGGCCCACTTTAGTACACCTGAAGTGGCTGTCGATGCCTTTTCATTTTTGGCCAAGTATGCCCAAAATCAGATTTTACTTAAACAAATCCCGTCTCCCGGCGATGAACTGGCAAAACCCGATGTGCAAGGTGCCCGTTTAATTATTGAGCGCGTACTTGCAGAAAACCGTCAGGTTTTAACGGCTCAGGAATCCAAAGCCATACTTGCTGCCTTTCATATTCCGGTCACACAGACTATCAAGGTATCCAGTGTCAAAGACGCCATGATTGCCGCTGAAACATTACGCTTTCCGGTGGTTTTAAAAGTTAATATGGCTGAATTTAGCCATAAATCCGATATAGGCGGTGTTAAGCTTAATATTAATAGTGTTCAGGAGATTTCCCGCGACTATTTAGAAATGGAAGCCGCCATTAAGCGTAATCACCCTGAAATAACTGAAGTCGGCATGACGGTTGAACCGATGTTCAAAAGGCCCAATGGCCGGGAACTAATGATCGGCGTAGTTAGGGACCCGGTGTTTGGCCCTGCCATCAGCTTTGGTCTGGGCGGTACCATGGTCGAAATCTTAAAGGATAATACTGTCGCCCTGCCGCCGCTTAATGCTTATATGGCTGAGCAAATGATTGCTAAAACCAAGGCAGCCAAATATCTGGAGGCATTCCGTCAATTGCCCCCGGCGAATAAAAAGGCCCTGATTGATGTACTCCTGAATATATCGACCATGGTGAGTGAGCTACCAGAAATTTTAGAGCTGGATATTAATCCCTTGATCGTCGATGAACAGGGCGTAATGGCTGTTGATGCTCGCATTAAAGCCCAATTGTCCAATCAGTTGTCGCCTTATTCCCACATGGCGATTCACCCTTATCCTTACCAATTAACCCAGAACTTTCAATTAGCTAACGGCGCTAATATCACGATCCGCCCTATCCGTCCTGAAGATGCCGTTTTGGAAAAAGATTTTCATAATCGCTTATCCGAGCGCACTAAATATTTTCGGTTTATGCAGGCGTTACAGGAATTAACACCGGAAATGATGGTTCGTTTCACACAAATCGATTATGATCGTGAAATGGCTTTTGTTGCCGTAACAGAGGATGCAAACCTGCCTAGCGAACTGGGTGTTGGCCGCTATCTGATGAATCCGGACGGCAATTCGGTAGAATTTGCGCTGGTGGTTGCCGATGACTGTCAGTGTCTGGGAATAGGCAGCAGAATTATGCGGGCATTGATACAAACCGCAAAATCCAAAGGCATGTTATTCTTTGAAGGTGAAGTATTGGTAATTAATACACCCATGTTATCGTTGGTTAAAAAGCTGGGTTTTAGTATAGAAACCATTCCCGATGATAGTGAAGTTGTTCGTGTTGTGAAAGACTTAAGGCAATAATAACGCTCCCTGCTACACGCGTATTCATTACAGATGTAGCAGGGATTGATAGTACCGAGAGATTACTTGGGCATTACCGGTTGTGGTGTTAATTTCCAGATATCGCGGTTGTATTCGCCAATCGTTCTATCGGTTGAAAATTTCCCACTATTCGCACAATTTAAAATACTCATTTTGGTCCAACAATCTTTATCCCGATAGGCCTCTTCAACACATTTTTGGGCATCGATGTAACTCCGAAAATCAGCAATGGTCATCCAGGGGTCATGCTCACTTTTTATTGAATTAATCAGGTCATCAAAAATTCCCGGTTCAAACTGGTTAAAATAACCGGACTCCAGTAGTTGCATAACCTCTCGCAGGTCTTCATCCTGCTCGATAATAGCGAGCGGATCATAATTACCCCGCTTTGCTTCAATTTGTTCTTCGGTCAAACCGAACAGAAAAAAGTTTTCGTCGCCCACTTCTTCACGAATTTCGATGTTGGCTCCGTCCAGTGTACCAATAGTCACAGCCCCGTTCATCATCAGTTTCATGTTGCCGGTACCCGACGCTTCCTTGCCGGCCGTGGATACTTGCTCTGACAAATCAACTCCCGGACATATTCTTTCCATAGCCGAAACCCGATAATCCTTCAAGAACAGTAACGATAATTTCTTGTCTGTTGCCGGGTCAGTATTAATAACCTGAGCAACATTATTGATTAATTTAATGATTTTTTTTGCCATGCGATAACCCGGTGCCGCTTTACCACCGATTAATACGAATCTTGGCACCCGGCTATCAAGGTCACCTTTTTTAATAATATTATAAAGATGAATGACATGTAATACCGTCAATAATTGACGCTTGTATTCATGAATACGTTTAACCTGCACATCGAAGATGGCATCAACATTAAAATTTAGATCGGTGTCATTTTTACGCTGTTTATAATCAATCAATCGTTGCTTCGCTGCCTGTTTAATTGCCCGCCAGCGCTCACGAAATTGGGCATCATCAGCATAAGGTGCCAGCTTTTTTAACTGCGATAAATCAGTTACCCAATCGCCACCTATCACTTCTGTTATCAAACTTGCCAACTCTGGATTACAGGCCGCCAACCAGCGCCGTGGCGTAACACCATTGGTTTTATTATTAAATTTATGCGGCCATAAAGCATAAAAGTCGCTGAATAAACCTTCCTGTAATAACCGGGTATGTAACCTTGCAACACCATTAACTGAAAAACTGCCCACGATGGCAAGATGTGCCATTCTTACCTGTTGCTCATCACCTTCCTCTATGATGGACATTCTCCGTAAACGTTCTCTATCGCCGGGCCAATGCCTGGAGGCTTCAATCATAAAATGGGTGTTAATTTCAAAAATAATCTCCATCACTCGTGGCAATAACCGTTGCATCAATCTAACAGGCCATTTTTCCAGTGCTTCGGGCAACAAAGTATGGTTGGTATAAGCCATGGTATGTTCCGTAATGGCCCATGCCTCATTCCACGTTAAACCCTGAATATCCATTAACAAGCGCATCAATTCGGCAATGGCAATACTCGGATGGGTATCATTTAACTGGAAACATCTTTTTTCAGCAAAATCACTAAAATTGTTGCCGTGCATGGCTGTCCAGTGTCCAATAACATCCTGCAAACTGGCAGAAGCCAGAAAATATTGCTGCCGTAATCTTAGTTCTTTACCATTTTCATTGGCATCATTGGGATATAGCACCATCGTAATATTTTCAGCAGTAATTTTTGCGGCGACCGCTTCCGCATAATCACCTGCATTAAACTCATCCAGATTAAATTCTTCAGTTGCTACTGCCTTCCACAACCGCAAGGTATTGACCGTGCCGTTTTTATAGCCGGGTATCGGTGTATCGAAAGGCACTGCCAGCAAATTACAAGTCGCTATCCAGCAATGCCGCTGCTTACCATTTTCATCCATTTGAATTTCAGTATGACCGCCGAATTTGATGCAATGCGAATACTCCAGTCGCTCAATTTCCCAGACGTTACCATGACGTAGCCAATGATCAGGTTTTTCAACCTGCTCACCATTAACAATGGTCTGGGTAAACATACCGTATTCGTAGCGTAAACCATAACCGATAACCGGTAATTGCAAGGTCGCACAACTGTCTATAAAACAAGCCGCAAGACGTCCCAAGCCGCCATTACCCAGTCCTGCATCTTGCTCACTGCCAATTAACTCTTCAATTTCAATGCCGAGATCATACATGGCTTGAGTAACCGTATCGGTTACGCCCAGATTAAGCATTGCATTGCTTAACGTGCGACCCATCAAAAATTCCATAGACAGATAATAACCGCGCCTGCAATCACTATTTTTATAGGTTTGATGGGTAGTCTTCCAGCGCTCCATCAAGCGGTCACGAATCGTCAATGATAACGCTTCGCCGGCATAATAAGGCAATCGACAATTTTCATCCCTACCCAGTAAACGCACATAATATTGTTTAAAATCATCAATAAAATCAGGTTTACTCATATCCTGTTCGGAAAGTTTTGTAATTGATAATGTGGGCTGACTGATAGCAAGTTTATTAATGGACATAATCTAATCCTGAACGATTGTTAATTTATTACCTGAAAAAGGTTACGTTATAAGCACTATCAATTATTTCAGTCGGTATTTCTGTTAATGCCATATCTTTTAGCTTTTTTATGAATCTTACTTTTTTGGGCTTCATCAAAACGACTATTCGCTAATTTAATCAAGGTTTCCTGAACACCCAATTGTTTATCTTTAGGCTGACATTGACTATATTGCCCATCAGCGTGCATTTCCCATACACTGCGTTGATTGGTCAGTTGAATAGTTAATAATTGCCGCAGAACGGCCTGTAGTTCAGGTTTTTGCACGGGAGTAACCACTTCTACACGACTTTCCAGATTACGCTTCATACAATCAGCCGAGCCAATAAAGTATTCTTCCTCGCCACCATTTTTAAAATAGAAGATACGGGAATGCTCCAAAAAACGTCCAACAATACTAATGACCCGAACCTTATCAGATAACCCCGGAATACCGGGCCTTAATCGGCAGGTGTCACGGATAATCAAATCAATTTTAACGCCAGCCTGAGCGGCTTGATAAAGTGCCCTGGTAATGTCCATATCTTCCAGGGCATTCATTTTAAACTGAATTAAACCGGGCGATTTTACCGAATGTTTGCTGATTTCACGCTCAATTTTCTCCAACAATTTTGATTTTAATTTATTGGGCGCTATCAGCAAATTTTGATAATTACGCTTGGGCACCAGACCGGTAGTCAAGTAATTAAATAATTCCGTTAATTCTTCGCCTATTTTTTTATCACACGTCAACATACCCAGATCAGTATAAAGTCTTGCGGTACCGGCATGATAATTACCGGTACCAATATGGGCATAACGACGCAAGCCGTTATAATCCTGTCTGACGACGTAAATGACTTTGCTGTGGGTTTTTAACCCAACCACGCCGTAAGTCACATGAATGCCGGCGCTCTCCATACGATGCGCCCATTTAATATTAGCTGATTCATCAAAACGTGCTTTCAATTCCACCACAACAGCTACTTGTTTACCATTTAATGCTGCATCAATCAGGTATTGAACAATCTTGGTACCGGCTGAAGTTCGATACAGCGTCATTTTAATTGCTTGCACATTTGGATCACGACTGGCTTCTTTGACAAATCGCTCGACAGTAGTAACAAATGATTCGTAGGGATGTTGCAATAAAATTGAACCTTGTTCACGAATCGCGTGGAAAATATTGGGCAACCCCGTCAATTTTGGATGATCGCAGGGATGATGGGGTGGATCAAGTAAATCTGACCGGGCAATACCGGCAATCTGAAACAGATCAGTCATTGCCATCCGTTGATCAACGACAAAAACATCTTTTTCTTCATCAAGCCCCAACTCAGCTGCCAAGCGTCCACTTTGTAATATTCCCATGGTTGCAGCAATTTCCAGACGCACAACCGGGGCAAATTTACGCTCACGCAATTCAGATTCAATCATTTGTAAAAGGTCATCGGCTTGTTCTTCATCTTTTTCAGTAATCGCATTACGCGTCACCCGAAACAAATCGCAGAAAACTATTTTCATACCGGGAAAGAGCAAATCAAGATTATTCGCAATCAAATCTCCCAGAGCCACATAAAGTTGCTTGTCACCTACCTGGATAAAGCGTGGCACTTTGGAACCGACAGGAATTTTAATACGCACCAACGTCATATCGCCCGTTTCAGTACTACCAACCCCGGTCAGTAAATTTAAAGACAGATTAGAGATAAAAGGGAAAGGGTGTGCCGGATCGATGGCCTGTGGCGTAACCAACGGAAAAATATTTTGAATATAGTATTCACGCATTATTTTCTGCTGATCTTTGGATAGCTCCAGATAAGGTAAAATCCGAATATCCTGCTGTTCAAGCAAGCCAATAAGTTGCGTTAACAGCGTTTCTTTTTTGGCTTCAAGCTGGCGAACAACGGCATAACATTCGGTAATTTGTTGCTGAGGACTACGTCCATCAACACTTAACTCACTAATCCCCGCACCAACCTGTTGCTTAAGTCCACCGATCCGTTTCATGAAAAACTCATCCAGATTGGAACTGACAATGGCAATAAACTTAACCCGTTCCAATAACGGAGTACGCTCATCTTCAGCTTCCCATAGCACCCGTTTATTAAATTCCAGCCAGGTTAATTCACGATTCAGATACCATTTGGATGCACCAAGATCAAAATGCTCGGGTTTAGACTCAGTGGTTGCTATTTGTTTTGTTTGAATACTCATATTGGTTAGTTAGTCCCCCGTTATTTGAATAGTGTTTTAAGCACGGTTAAATTTGCTCCTCCCACCAATTAGGCTCAGAGGATGACAGATAAATCATTCGGCTTATATTACCTCAAAAACTCTGACTGAATATTAATGAGCCTGGTAATTATAATATTAGGTACATTATTTACTCCTTACCGATTCTTGGTTTTAGCGATAACAAGTCATTTTGCTACAGCCTGTGTTTATCTAATTGGTTAAAAGCTGGTGATACGGTTATTTTTATGACACGATGCACACATCCTGTTAATCTGATATTTTTATCAAATATAGACTTCCCTATCTATCAACAGGCCTATTTTTTAGTTACCCCATAAAATTTTCATTTAAGAGAAACCATTCATGAAAAAAACTGATTCCACCCCACTTTGGGTATTTTTGGCATTCTCTAGCATTGAAACACGCAAAGGCGCACTGATACTGCTATGGAGCAGTCTGGCATTCAGTTTTTACTGTATTCCTTGGGTGATGTACTTTAACGGTGATGGCTGGGTCAGCAAATTGTTTTTAATCGATGACTGGAGTTGGTTTGCCATGATGTTGCCTATGGCTGTCTGGTACTGGTTAAGCCTGAGATGGATAGATAAAAATAGTAACTGGTAAATTACTTATCCTGACTGGCAAGCTGTTTTAGCTGACAACAAACTGCGTCATTCCGGCAAGAATGACGCAGTGATATGAAACTCTCTGAATGTTATCTCAAGACTCAGAGTAACCGTAAACGTCAATAAAACGCTTCAACTCGGGAAAGATACCTTTCAGGTGTTCTTCATAGCGATGCCATCTGGCGACTGCACTGCTATATAACGGTTGACTAACCGCAGCAAAACTGGGGGTCGCAATATAGCGTCCCTGGGCACGATGATGAAAGTCCAAGACCTCCGGTTGCCACTCCACTTCCAATAAATCAAAAACCCGCCGATAAGTTGCTTCAAAATCACTCACCGTGTCTTCATAGCGCAGCTCCAGATAATCTGGCTGAATATTTTCGCGTAAATACAACCACAAATCCATAACAGCCCAATACTGACGGGCAACACCTTGCAAGGACAATAAGTTAACCGTCGCTCGGGATGCGGTAAACGGCTGCATAAAACAACTTAAACACACATCGCGAGGGTCACGCAAAGCAAACAGAATATTTCCTTCAGGGAAGATAGTGCTGATAAATCCGGCATCGATACTATTAAGAGCGACTTTATCAATAAACCTTTTGCCTAGCGCAACACTACCATATTCTTCTTCAACACGTTGCCAGTATAAACGGCGCAAATGCCGAATATCCTCAACACCACAGGCATGCAGGGCTTGCGGTATATCATCGGCCACACCAGTGAGCTTTGCCAACTCTTGGGTTAACTCAAAAATTAATTCATTTTCGTCCGATGTAAACACCGCCGGATGCGCGGCCAATATCTGCTCGGTGAGTGTGGTACCTGAACGCAAAAAACCAAACAAAAATGACGGTACCGGCAATGCATCTACCTGCAATTCTGCTACTGACCAACGCGTTAATAACGCCTTATTAAACCCCGCTTTGTTTTTGGCAATACTATTGAAAATAGCCTCTTTATTTACTTTACTCACTTCCGGCAAAGCTTGATGCAAGGCGGCTGCTTGATTAAGCGCCGTAAATGCAGCATCGTATTGCTGTTGCTTATCCAGCACCGTAGCCAGTTCCAAATAGGCACGCGCAATCAGCGCCGGCTGGTGAAGAGCTTCGGTAATTCTGACCAGCCTTGCTCCAGCAGCATCCAACCGTCCTTGCCGGGCATCCAGAATAGCCAATAACGTATTACAGCCCGGATCATTCGGCAATAATTGACAAGCCTTATGGGAAGCCAGCAAGGCTTCGTCAACACGATTGATACGACTAAAACACATCGCCAAAGTATTTTGCGCAGCGGCAGATTGAGGCACCAGACGAACCGCCAGTTGCGCCAGTTTAAGCGCGGCCTCCAAATCGCCCCAGTGTTGCAATTGCCCTGATAAATCCAATAACTGAGCAATATTACGACTTTTGACAGATTCCTTTTCTACTTGTATCGCTGCTTGCCGAAGATAAGTTAAACCTTCCCGACGCTTACGCTGCCAGCAAAGTTTTTGTCCAACCCCAGCCAACGCCTCGGCATGCTTGGGCTTGATCACAAGTACTTGCCGAAACCAGCGCTCGGCATTGTCAAAGTCACCGCGCGAGATAGCCGACCGGGCATTTTGTAACCAGCCGGCAATATCGGAAGATTTTGTTTGTTTAACGATATCGCCAACCTGAGTACAACAAGCCTTAAACTTTTTTCCGCTGCCACAAGGGCAAGGATCATTACGTCCAATCCGGGAATTTTTGGGACTATCAATACCTGTTATCGGTTGATCAAATTTGGCAATGGAGGTTTTTATCATGGATAAGAGGCAATTAGTTTAAAAAAGAGTCGGGCTGGTGGAAAAATGGAGGAACCATAAACATCAAGTTTATCAGTGGATATCAATTAACAACTCTTTCTTTTTCCAGCGAAAATCGACATTCTGATCATTACCTTAACATTAACATCCTTGATCTGCAATCAGCAGCCTTACCACATTTCACTCATAACACCTTGAGTAGATTAGCATTTAATTAAGTTCTGTCAGAAAACTTCAAATAACTGTGTCATATAACGCATTACCAATACGCCATATAACACAGTTATTTTTTAGGATATTAAGCTAAAGCTGACTATAAACCCAGCACTTTGGTCTGATAATATTATTGTATTCAATATCTTGGTTAAAAATTGCTTAGCTGGGCGAGAATTTCCCCTAAAAATAGCAACTCTCCCGAATTGACTCTTTAAATAAAAAACAGAAAATACATACTTGTTTGCAATCAATATATTACAGGCTCGATGAAAACACTACCTACCGATTTTTTAATCATGGCACGAGTATTGCTAAATAAGTAACAGTTAGATAAAACGCTATTGGTATTTTGGCAATACGTCTAGCAACCAGCCACACCCGTCGCGAGGCGGGGCCGGAAAGTCACGGTTCTTAATACAAATTTAAGAAGGCCGGGCCGCCTCCTAAAGTAATGGGGAGGATCTTGGTGTTTTCCTTAATCTTTAAGGTAACGCTGAGAACATTACTGTTATCAATTAATCAATTTAATATAAACAGTAAAAAGGATATCAAATGAAACACATAAACTTATTGACGGCCTCTTTGACCATTTTAGGCACTCTGATTGCATCTCCAGCGGTACAGGCTCATGCCTCTCTTAATGCGGGCGGTACCGGTGCCAACCCCGTTTGGACAAATGGGGCAATTACGCCTTGGTTACCTAATGATGCGACTGTCTCTTCAATCGGTTATTTAGGTATCCACAGCATAAGCAATAAGCGTGTAATTCAAACCGGTGTTTATGGTACTGCTTATAACGCCACTACCAATCCTGGTGGCGTTACTACCGCTAATCTCGGCGGCACTTTTGGCGGCGCGACTCCAGTGGTAGGCGATTCATTACTGGGTCAGACTTATAAATACAATAATAATGCCGCTAATCCTACAGATCTTGCTCTAACATCAATCTCAACTGGCGCTAATTCTTGGGCTGCCGGCGTATCCGATACCAATACCGGTTTGTCTTTCGGTAATATGCATGTCAGTAGCGGCACAGGCAATCCGGAAGGCAATTTAATGCCGACTGTTAATTATTTAAACATTACGGTTGGTGACGACCCATTGTTTACCGGTATCGGCCAATTGGCATTTTCATTGTACCAAGGCTGGGCACAAGGCCCCGGTCTGCTGGGTATGAACTTGTTGGGTACTGTAGCGGCAAACTCTATTGGTCAAGATATTGGTCTTAGTCTTGCGCTGTCAGGACTGACACGAAATGCTCCCGGCACTGAAGGTGAATACACCATCGTAGTTGGCGATCAAAGCGCAGTAGGCGGTCAATACAGAATGGCTTTGGAAGCTTCCCTTACTGCCCGTTACGGTAACATAGTCACAGCATCAGCAGTTCCAGTTCCTGGTGCCGTCTGGTTGTTTGGTAGTGCATTGGTTGGTTTGGTTGGTTATGGTCGTCGTAAAGCCGTAATTCAAGCTTAAAACCTTCTCAATTAAGGTGGGTCGAACTTTTCAGTTTGACCTGCCAACTACTTTAAAGAGGACATAATGAACAATTTAAAATTACGCAAAGCCATTCTGGCTGCTATGGGTCTGGTTGCCTTATCAGCTGTTTCTACACAAGTTCATGCATTTGGTGGCGAAACCTATAACATCGGTACTTTTACCGGAACCACCATCAACTCAACAGGTCATGCCTCCCCTTTTAAATCCTGGACAGATTACGGCGCTGCCAACCAAGGCTGGGTTCATACTGCTGGCTGGGCTACGCTACAAATCGGTTCTGCGGCTGACATCATCAACGGCGTTACTTACAATGTCAATCTGGCCATGACCGGTGCGGGCAATACGAATGGCAACGCCACGACCAGCACGCTCGACAATCCGGCTTTCTCAATTTGGACTGGTGGTACTACTCCCACAGATACTGCCGGCAGTGGCTTTCATAATTATAACCAAGTACGTGGCCCTTCCGGTATTGGAGAACTCAATCCTGTTAATGATACATTAACCTCTGGCGGTGTTTTAACCGGTTCTAATGGTTGGATAGGTTATGCTAACGCTGGCTTTGTGGTAGCTAATGCGGATGGCGATACCTTAAATCATGGCGGCGTTAATAACAGCAATCCGTGGCTGACAAATCCAGGCGCCTCCAGTTGGTCATACAGTCAACTCAACCAGAAAAATTCTTCGGCTGCGCTGGATTTTGCCAGCCTGGACCTGATGGGACTTAAATCCGGATATTACCTGCTGTCATTAGGCGGAAGTTGTGGCAGCCCAAACCCTACGACTAGTTGCGGAACCGGTCAAAACTACAGCTTTAACGTTTCGCCATCCGCAGTGCCTTTACCTGCTGCCGTCTGGCTGTTTGGTAGTGCTTTGATGGGTTATCTGGGTCTGCAAAAACGTAAAATGGCTGTTTAAATCGGCTCAGGATTTAAGCTGTTATCCAAACGGAGTGGGGGGGGTTACCCCGGCTCCGTTTGGACACTAAAACCAAAAAGTATCCACGACTATAACTTCTTTTTTTATCAATGCATAACCGGCTTGTTTACACTATCTGAATCCCGAAACGGGTTTTCGCGTAGCGCTGCTACCTGACCGGTTTCCCGGTATTTTTTATAGTCAGCAAGTACTTGAGCATGATCAAATGCCAAAGACTCAGGCAGCTCATTAAGCAAAAACAGACGGCAATTTTTGGCATCATCAGCCGCTATCGGTGTTCCCGCTGCCTCAGCCACATAAACCGCCGTCACCGTATGCCCACGCGAATCTCTGGCTGGATCGGAATAAATTCCCAGCAAAGCAAGCAGAGTAACATCTAACCCGACTTCTTCCTGCGCTTCGCGCACGCCAGCCAGTTCGATAATTTCACCCAAATCAACAAATCCACCAGGAATTGCCCAGCCGTAAGGTGGATTGGCACGTTCAATTAATACAATAGGACGGCCGGGATAATCTGTCAGCTCAATAATGACATCAGCAGCAAGCAAAGGGGTAATCGGTTTAGGCATAAAGTTCTCCAAAAAATAACAGCACAGCAATTGATTTATCCGTCTGATTGAAAAAAGGCTTCAAGCAGTGCCGGAAACATCCCGATTCCAGCCAAGAAGCCGGACATCAGGAACCATGATGAGTTGTAACATGAGCTTTAAAACTCATGTATTGAGCATACATTCAAATTTCCATAACTGAATGATGACCGAGATTTATCCAAGCACTTTAACTTCCGGGATATCATTATCGATGCGTGGCAATTCCATCTTCTGCCAGTGCACCAGTTCCAACGTTCCGTTGAAATGCTCCACAATGGCGGTACAACTTTCCACAAAATCACCAGTATTAATATATAAAAAAGCCCCTATCTGCTTCATTTCTGCATGATGTATATGCCCACAAATCACACCATCCAGTTCCCGGTCTTTAATAGTACTGACAATACTTTCTTCGTAATCGGAAATAAACTGCACGACGTTTTTGACCTTAAACTTAACATAGGCAGCCAGGGAAAAGTTTGATTGCAAACCAAACCAACGCCTAATTATTCGCAGAAAGCGATTGATCCAAATTAAAAAGTCATAGCCTTCGCTACCTATTTTGGCAAGCCACTTATAACACTGTGCAATGGTGTCGTATTCATCGCCATGAATAACCAAAAACTTCTTGCCGTCTGCGGTAGTATGTATATCAGAATTTTTAACGACGATATCACCAAAAACATAGTTATCATAATCCCGGACATTTTCGTCATGATTACCCGGTATATAAATAACCTGGGTATCGTGTCTGGCCTTGCGCAAGAGCTTTTGAATGACGGTGTTATGATCTCGCGGCCAATACATTTTTTTGGAAAGTGACCAAAAATCAATGATATCACCCACCAGATAAAGCTTTTCACTGTCATTGTACTTTAGAAAATCAAGCAATACATCGGCTTGGCATTGGGTGGATCCCAAGTGCAAATCAGAAATCCAGATGGTTCGATAGCTGTTATTATTCATAATCAAACTTTTTTGATGGCATTGCCGACAAGATGAAATTTATTGATAATCCAGTAAAACCGGTTACCTGAAAAAAATCAACACTATTGCGATGCTAGCAGAAACAAATGAAAGTAATGTTACAAGCCAACAAAGTAGTTATCCTGAGTTATTTTAAAACTGAGAAAATCTGCTAAACACATTAACAATGACCGCATTTACTGATGCCCTGTTGAGGTTCTCAGCGTAAAAGTAACAGGACCATTATTGATCAGCGAGACCTGCATATCAGCGCCAAACTCACCAAACTGGACATTAAAATACGTTGTTGTTGCAAGCTCTTGTAAATAACCAAACAGTTCCCGGCCTTTTTCCGGTGCTGCTGCGGAAATAAAACTTGGCCGATTACCTGTCCGGGTATCTGCCGCCAAGGTAAACTGCGGTATCAGTAACAAACCGCCATTGATATCTCTTAAACTGAGATTCATACGGTCATTTTCGTCAGCAAAAATCCGGTAATTAAGGATACGTTCCAGCAATCGTTCGGCATCTTTTTGGCTATCTTCTTTTTCTACAGCCACCAACGCCATAATTCCCGTAGCTATCTGGCCTATATTTTGACTGTTGACAGTGACTTTTGCGGTGGTTACCCGTTGAATAATTGAGATCATAAATGTTCGGCTAATTTTGGCAGCTTATCCACCCGCGCGATCCATCATTTCCTGCCACAAATCATTATAAGCCTCGGTAGAGCGGCTTTTATTGATAAAACCACCCAACGGCATACGTTCCAGCCCCATACGCTCAATATCACTGGAGTAAGGAATCGCGGTATTTAAAATTTCCGGATGACTTTGAGCCAAATTCTCCATAATGTCCTTGTGCATATTTTTACGACGATCAGCCATCGAGAAAAACGGTACCAGTGCCAGATTATCCAAATTATTATCTTTAATAAATTCTTTTAATTGCTCAAGAGTTCTTAAAGACAACGTGGTGGGAATAATGGGCGACATTAAAATATCAGCCGCCTCAAACACGGCTTCTGATAATAAAGAAATATTGGGCGGACAATCCAGAAAAATAAAATCATACTCTGCTGCTAATGGCTTAAGCAGTTTTTTAAGTTGTTGGGTCGGTTTTTTCTTGGTATCCAGAACCAAATCCAGGTTTCTAAAAGAAAAATCTGCCGGCAACAAATCCAGATTGTCAAAATCAGTACCTTTAATCAGCCCTTCCAGATCACGTTTACCAGCAATTAAATCTTTACTACCGCCTTTCACCTTGGGCTTGATACGAAAATAATAGCTACTGGCTCCTTGCGGATCCAAATCCCAGACCAATGTGCGATAACCTTTACACGCAGAAATAAACGCCAAATTGACTGCGCTTGAGGTTTTACCAACACCACCTTTGATGCTGTACAAAGCCACTATCTTCATCGTATATTCCTGTGTTAATGAATCTGTTTGGAAAAATCTGTCCAACAAACTACTGATGTTAGCTTGGTAGCACTGAATAAATTTGCTCAGGGAGCGCATTCATCTTTATATTTTATCTTAATTAAGGCTGCAGAGAGCCGATTTTTCAAGCTGCCACAATAACTTGTTTGCCTTAACTTATAATTAAAAACTATCGCCAGCTGATAATCTATTGAATTAATTATTAAATATTTTCTATTGCCAAGTTCTGCATGAACCCAACCTGCTTATGGTTTATAATCAACCTCTTTTTAAAGTTTTTATCGATCAGTGTTCTTGTGTAACGCTTGTTATCGATTGTCATTGGTTAAAATATCCCCCATGCAAGAAATAAACCCGATTAAAAATAAAATAGCTGACCTAAAAAGCCGTGGTGATGCCCTTAGGAGGTATCTTTGACTTTGATGTAAAGCATGAACGCTTGGTCGAAGTATTACTGGAGCTTGAAAATCCCAAAATTTGGGATAATCCCGAGCTGGCGCAAACTTTAGGAAAAGAACGCGGGCAACTGGAAGTTATTGTTAATACCATTAATGACCTGGAACGCGGATTGGCAGACGCCGAAGAATTACTGATGATGGCAATTGACGAAGATGATGAAGAAACCGTTGATACCGTCATTAATGATTTGGCCTATTTCGAAAAAAGGGTGGCCGCCCTTGAATTTCGACGCATGTTTTCAGGTGAAATGGACCCCAACAATGCCTTTTTGGATATACAATCTGGTTCCGGCGGTACAGAAGCACAAGACTGGGCCTCGATAATTGAACGGATGTTTTTACGTTGGGGTGAGCGTAAAGGTTTTAAAACCGAGCTCATTGAAGAATCACAAGGCGATGTCGCCGGTATTAAAAGTGCCACTATTCGCTTTGAAGGTGAATATGCCTTTGGCTGGTTGCGTACCGAAACCGGTGTTCATCGCCTGGTTAGAAAATCACCGTTCGACTCGGGCAACCGCCGTCATACCTCTTTTGCTTCGGTGTTTGTATCACCGGAAATTGATGATGATATTGACATCGACATCAATCCCGCTGATGTGCGTGTGGATGTTTATCGTGCCAGCGGCGCGGGTGGTCAGCATATCAACAAAACCGAATCCGCCGTGCGCATGACCCATAATCCGACCGGAATTGTCGTGCAATGCCAAAGTGATCGCTCGCAGCATAAAAATCGCGCCACTGCGATGAAGCAATTGAAAGCCAAATTGTATGAACTGGAAATGCGCAAACGCAGTGAATCAGCCCAAGCCTTGGAAGATACCAAATCAGATATAGGCTGGGGCAGTCAAATCCGTTCTTACGTGCTGGATCAATCACGTATTAAGGATTTACGCACCGGTGTGGAAACCGGTAATACTCAAGCCGTTTTGGATGGCGATCTGGATCAGTTTATTGAGGCCAGTTTGAAGAGCGGGTTGTAGGCCGATATCACTTTACAAGACAGACTGATCGCTTTGATGCACATTAATCGTGAACCATGCCACGCACTTAAATCCGCCCATTCTGTAAACAACAATTTTCTCGCCGCCGTGCTCTTGCATCGCGAAAGTAATGAAGAACGAACATTTTTTAATTCTATAATTTTGATACCTAAAAACCATGTCAGAAATTCAACAAGACGAACAAGAACAAATCAAACAACGCCGCAGTAAATTAAATGAGTTGCGTGCCAATGGCGGCATTCCTTTTCCTACTGATTTTCGCCGCAATGTCGTTGCCGGTGAGCTGTTAGCCGAATACGGCGAAAAGACCAAAGAACAACTGGAAGCAGAACCCGTCAGGGTAAAGCTCGCAGGCAGAATCATGACTCGCCGGGTAATGGGCAAAGCCAGCTTTGCCCATATTCAGGACATGTCCGGTAAAATCCAGCTCTATGTCACCAGAGACACATTGCCTGAAGGGTTTTATAACGAACAGTTTAAAAAGTGGGATATTGGCGATATTGTTGGTGCAGAAGGCGTATTATTTGTCACCCAAACCGGTGAACTCAGTGTTAAAGTTGACGATATTCGTCTGTTAACCAAAGCTTTGCGTCCATTGCCTGAAAAGTTTCATGGCATTGCCGATCAGGAAATCAAATACCGGCAGCGTTATCTGGATTTGATTATGAGCGAGCAATCGCGCAATACGTTTCTGATACGCTCAAAGGTCGTTGCCTATATACGTCAGTTCCTGATTGAACGTCAATTTCTGGAAGTTGAAACGCCCATGATGCAGGTAATTCCGGGCGGAGCAACGGCAAGACCTTTTACGACCTTTCATAACGCACTGGACATGGATATGTTTTTGCGTATCGCCCCTGAGTTATATTTGAAACGCCTGGTTGTCGGTGGTTTTGAACGGGTATTTGAAATTAACCGTAACTTTAGAAATGAAGGTTTATCAACTCGCCATAACCCTGAATTTACCATGTTGGAGTTTTATCAGGCGTACGCTGAATATCAGGACTTAATGGATTTAACCGAAGAGATGTTACGCGGTATTGCCATAGAAGTTCTTGGTCAAACAGAGGTGAC
Source organism: Methylobacter psychrophilus (assembly GCF_025583945.1). Classification (GTDB taxonomy): domain Bacteria; phylum Pseudomonadota; class Gammaproteobacteria; order Methylococcales; family Methylomonadaceae; genus Methylobacter_C; species Methylobacter_C psychrophilus. The sequence continues at coordinate 169,177 of NZ_JAOEGU010000001.1, read as the reverse complement.
TTATCAGGGCGAGCAATATGATTTTGGTAAGCCTTTTGATCGCATGACGGTAGTTGAGTCAATCCTGCACTTCAACCCTGACCTCAGCGCCAGTGATCTTGAAACCCGTGAAGCTGCTGTTAAAGTTGCTGAAAATCTGCATATTCCTGTTAAGGAAGGTTACGGTTTAGGTAAAGTACAAATCGAGATTTTTGAAAAAACGGTAGAAAGTCGCTTGATGAATCCGACCTTTATTACCGCCTATCCCGTTGAAGTATCGCCACTGGCACGACGTAATGACGACAACCCGCATGTGACCGATCGCTTTGAATTTTTTGTCGGCGGCCGTGAAATTGCCAACGGTTTTACCGAGTTAAATGATGCTGAAGACCAGGCTGCGCGCTTCCAAAAACAAGTGGAAGAAAAAGAAGCCGGTGATGATGAAGCCATGCATTTTGACGCCGATTATATCGTCGCGCTGGAACACGGCATGCCGCCAACAGCAGGCGAAGGCATTGGTATTGATCGTCTGGTGATGTTGTTTACGGATGCGCCGTCAATTCGTGATGTATTATTGTTCCCGCATATGCGACCTAAAGGCTAACATTTTCCATACTAACAGTTAGATGGGTAGAGGTGATAGCCGAAACCCATCTAAATCAACCACCGATGTTATGGGTTTCGCGTTGCTCTACCCATTCTACTTAAAACGAATCTTTACGTTTCCGTAGCTCTGTAAAGACACTTACCGATGATTGCCCTTCCAACCCCAGTTTTTTTTGTATACTGAGACTGTCTTCCCTAAAAAACGGATTGGTTGCCCTTTCTTCCCCGATAGTCGAAGGCACTGTGGATTGATTCATCAATCTCAATTGCGCCACTTCAAGCATTTTTTTCTGTGTGTACTTATTATCTGGTTCAACGCTTAAAGCAAACTGTCCATTTGCCTGGGTGTATTCGTGGGTGCAATAAATTTGGGTTGCTGATGGCAAAGCCTTTAATTTTTGTAATGAAGTCCACATTTGCTCAGATGTTCCCTCAAATAACCGACCGCAACCCATAACAAATAAAGTATCCCCGCAAAACAGCGCCCCATCTTTGGCAAAATGATAAACAATATGCGCACTGGTATGACCTGGTGTTGCAATAACCTTGGTCTGATGCTGACCCAGTGAAATGATATCGTTTTCACTAACGCCCCTGTCAATTCCAGGAATTCGCTCCCGGTCTGCTTGTGCAGCAATAATTTGGCAGCCGGTTTTTTGCTTAAGCTTGAGATTACCACCCACATGATCCCAATGATGATGGGTATTTAAAATATAAGTAAGACGCCAGCCTTTTTCATCAAGAACATCCAAAACCGGTTGTGCAAGAGCAGGATCAACGACGGCAGTTTCTCCCGATACCGGGTCGTGAAGCAGATAAATATAGTTATCAGTTAAAACAGGGATTTGTAAGATGTCCAGCATGTCTTTATATCCTCAAAATTTCTGGCGTATAAAAATAAGCTAGCGTGAGCGTAAATATACGCGGGTGAGATTATCCAAAAAGTACCATTAATCTATCATTAATCCCGTTCATGGCGAGCGGGATTAATGACTATCAAACTAAATAGTGCGTAAATTTACTTAACCAAACTGAGTAAAACCCCGGCAGCTACCGCTGAACCAATGACACCGGCAACATTAGGGCCCATGGCGTGCATCAACAAGAAATTATGTGGATTACTCTCCAGCCCTACCTTATTGACAACCCTCGCAGACATAGGGACTGCAGATACGCCGGCAGCACCAATTAATGGATTAATCGGCGTATCACTGAATTTATTCATGATTTTTGCCATGATAACACCGGTAGCGGTACCAATAGAAAAAGCCACCGCACCCAAAGCCAGGATACCCAGTGTTTCAATTTGCAAGAAAGCTTCTGCGCTCAATTTTGAGCCTACTGCCAGCCCCAAAAAAATAGTGACAATATTGATCAATTCGTTTTGTGCCGTTTGACTCAAGCGCTCAACAACACCACAAGAATTCATCAAATTACCCAGCGCAAACATACCAATCAGGGGCGTAGCAGACGGCAGCAACAAGATGGAAAGAACCAACAACATTAAGGGAAAAATAATTTTTTCCGTTTTGCTGACCGCACGCATTTGCTTCATTTCAATTTTGCGCTCGTCTTCTGTCGTTAAAGCCCGCATGATCGGCGGCTGAATTAAAGGCACCAACGCCATATAAGAATAAGCAGCTACGGCAATGGCTCCCAATAAATCCGGAGCCAATTTTGAGGCTACATAAATAGCGGTAGGGCCATCAGCACCACCAATAATACCAATGGCAGCAGCATCTCTTAAACTGAATTCCAATCCGGGTATGATATTAAGCGCCAACGCACCCAACAACGAAGCAAAAATACCGAATTGTGCAGCAGCACCTAACAAGAGAGTTTTGGGATTTGCGAGCATGGGACCAAAATCAGTCATTGCCCCGACACCCATAAAAATAAGCAACGGGAATATCCCGGTTTTGATACCAAAATAAAGGTAGTATAAAAGACCGCCTTCTTCGGCAATACCGGCAACCGGAATGTTACTTAAAATAGCGCCAAAGCCTATTGGCAATAACAGTAAAGGTTCAAAACCTTTCTTAATAGCCAGAAACAATAACAAAAAGCCAACCAGCATCATAAAAGCCTGGCCACCAGTAAAATTATATAAACCGGTACTTTGCCAGAGTGAAAGCAGATTTTCCATAAAATGTCTCTTGATAGTGTCCGTTATTACAATGAAATCAAAGCATTACCGCCAGCGACTGCACCGCCTTCCTTGATATGAACTGCGCTGACAATACCTGAAAATTTAGACCGGACTTCAGTCTCCATTTTCATCGCTTCCATAACAACCACTACCTCACCTTCCACAACCTCACTACCAATATCAACCAGGATTTTCAGTATATTACCAGCCATTGGTGCATAAACTATCGCACCACTGTTAACGATACCTTTATCTACAACGGCAGGCTGAATATTGAGTGGCGCACCAACAGGACCTACGGTAACGTTAAAATTTCTGCCATCCACGTTGACGGCATAAGTTTCAGTAACGCTCTCAGTCGTCGCTATTTTTGGCGCACTATTATTGGCCTCTGCAAAAGCTTTTGCATCGGGTGCCGCCTCAAATGCCGCAGGATTTCCACGATTAACCAGAAACTTCCACCCAACTTGAGCAAACATACCATTGATTAAGGCATCTTCTTCAATGTTTTTAGCGAGCTTTACATTTTCTGCTTTCGCTTTTTCCAGGACATCGGTGATCAATTTGTCCATTTCCGGCTCTATTAAATCAGCAGGACGACAAGTAATAGGCTGAGCACCTTCCAGCACCCTATCTTGCAATTGTTTGTTTACCGGTGCAGGGGTTGCACCGTATTCGCCTTTCAGTACTCCGGCTGTTTCTTTGGTAATGGTTTTATAGCGCTCACCGTTCATCACATTCATAACGGCTTGTGTGCCCACGATTTGAGAGGTAGGTGTAACCAGCGGAATAAATCCCAAATCTTCGCGGACCCGAGGTATTTCATGCATAACTTCATCAAACTTGTCAGAAGCACCCTGCTCTTTCAACTGGCTTTCCATGTTGGTCAACATGCCACCAGGAACTTGAGAAATCAGAATGCGCCCATCAACACCTTTTAAACTACCTTCATATTGCGCATATTTTTTCCGGATATCCCTGAAATAATGCGCAATTTCTTCCAGCTTTACCAAATCCAAACCGGTAGCACGCTCAGTACCTTCAAGGCTGGCGACAATCGTCTCGGTAGCGCTATGTCCGTAAGTCATGCTAAGTGATGAAATGGCCGTGTCAACATTATCTATGCCCGCTTCGACCGCTTTGATAATGCTGGCTACACTTAAACCGGTGGTTGCGTGGCAATGTAAATGTATCGGGATTTTGGTACTTTTTTTCAAGCGGCTGACCAATTCAAAAGCATCGTAAGGTTTAAGCAATCCGGCCATATCCTTAATGCAGATGGAGTGCGCCCCCATATCTTCGATTTGTTTGCCTAGATTAACCCACGTATCCAGAGTATGGACGGGGCTGGTCGTGTAAGAAATAGTTCCTTGAGCATGAGCATCGGTAGCGAGTACTGCTTTTACCGCATGTTCAATATTGCGCATGTCGTTCATGGCATCAAAGATACGGAAAACATCAATACCGTTGACAGCACAACGCTCAACAAATTTGTCAACCACATCATCGGCATAATGCCGATAACCTAAAATATTTTGGCCCCTCAATAACATTTGCTGTTGTGTTTTAGGCATTGCCGCTTTTAGCAAACGTAACCTTTCCCAAGGATCTTCGCCAAGATAACGAATACAGGCATCAAAAGTAGCACCACCCCATGATTCAATAGACCAGTAACCTATCTGATCCAGTTTTTCACAAATCGGCAGCATATCTTCTACGCGTAAACGAGTAGCCAAGATAGATTGATGAGCATCACGCAAGACAACTTCAGTGATCGCTAGCGGTTTTTTTTTATCTTTGGCCATTCTTAATATTTCTCCAAGAACCTTTACGGACTCTAATCACTGACCTTTTTGGTCGATTGAATACTTTTAATATAAAACAGTACGGGTCAAGCACTACAGACATCTATCCAAAAATACTTAACTTTTTTTATGCTTGCTTCGATGCTGATGCACCGCTGCAGTAATTGCGGCAATGATGCTTTTATCAATACCACTGGAAACCTTAGGGACTGCCACCAAAACAGGGGCGTCCGGAAAAAACCGCTGCACCAGTGATGACATCAGATTGATCGCAATAACCAGCATAGTCAAAAACAGGAATACAATGCTCATTCCAGCCAACATCAACTCAACTCCACTACTCATCATTTCTGTCATATCGTCAAACCTTGTATTGAAACTCTTGAATCTATTGAAAAATATTCAGACTATAACTCCATTATCCATAAAACCAAGCCGCTAAACAAACTAAAGATAATTAACGCCGTTGTTTTTGCATTACTTGGTAGCCAGGAGGCTGTCCAAGAATAGAAAACCTACTGCGGAAAAGCTATTTTGGCCAGTTTTCTCGCTCATTTTCGTTTAATAGAACAACTATTTACCTCAAATGATCAAAAAATCTGACTCAAAATTGCTTTCCCTCGCTACGGTTCCTATTCTCGGACAGCCTCTTGGTTAATTTGCCATTTGTGTTAAAGATTTCCAAAACCCAACAAAACCAGCGTAAGATCCAACGCAACCGGCAGGAGGCAACACTTTTATGCATAAGCCGGGAGTTAACCCTTAACGGTTGATACTGGAGATATGAATGTTACAAGGGATGATGCCACGAATAGGCATTACTTCATATTTTAATTAAAGCTGCAACAATCAAGGCAAAAAAAACCAGGCCGTATTACAAAGCCTGGTCTTAAAATAACGGGATATCGTCGATATAATCGGCACTTATTCAACTGATGTACAGAAACAGTCAACACTGCGTAGCCAAAGAACTGCAACTAACAGATACAACAATAACGACATGAAACGACTACCGACAGAGAACTTGTCTTTGACATATGTTCAGTTTTTTAAGTACGACTCACCGGTTATTTCAACGCCAGCAACGCACTTTCATAATCAGGTTCATTGGCAAGTTCGCTGACTAATTCGGTATAAATAACGCTATCATGCTCATCAATAATGATGACTGCCCGAGCCGTTAATCCGGCAAGAAAGGTATTAACCAATTTGACACCATAATCGTCGGCAAAACTAGAACGGAAGGTTGATAAAGGAATAACATGAGTTAAATCTTCAATCTCACAAAATCGGCATTGTGCAAACGGTAAATCAGCGGAAATAACCAACACCACGGTATTATGAAAATGTGCAGCCTTCTCGTTAAACTTACGCGTTGAAGCCGCGCAGGTAGGCGTATCCAAGCTGGGCACGATATTAAGCACTTTCGTTTTACCGGCGTAAGTTGCCAGGCTTACATCTTCTAATTTACCGTTTGCCAGAGAAAAGTCAGGGGCCTTACTACCCACTAACGGTAATTCCCCAGAGGTATGCAGTGGTTTGCTTTGAAATGTAATCGTTGCCATGACTTAATCCTTATTGTGATAATGATAAAAAGAACAGGTTAAATATCCAAATTATTTTAACCTTTAACCCTGATCTTTATTTGGCTTTGCCCGCTTCGCCAAACGTAAACGTTTTTGTACTTCCCACTCGGTGAGCTTCTTCTTTTGTCCGTGAAAGGGATTGATCGGTGACTTAAATTCCAATCGTATCGGTGTCCCTGACAATTTCATCTTGTCACGATAATAATTCATTAAGTAGCGCTTATAAGACATCGGCAACGCATCTGTTTGCACACCATGAATGACTACAATAGGCGGATTTCGACCACCCTGATGTGCATATTTTAGCTTGATACGACGCGTGTTAACTATCGGCGGTTGATGCGCAGTAGTCGCTTCTTTAAGTATTCGCGTTAACACAGGCGTTGACATATCAATCATCGCTGCTTCATACAATTTGGAAACGACATCAAACAGCTTGCCAACACCACTGCCATGCAAGGCGGAGATAGGATGTTTTTCAGCAAAATCAAGAAAGGACAATTTCACATCCAATTGTCGATTAATTGTATTTTTTTGCTCGGTAGTGATGCCATCCCATTTATTGAGACCAATAATCAACGCTCTACCCGCTTCTATCACCAAACCTAATAAATGCGCATCCTGATCGGCTATACCATCGCGTGCATCAATTAAATAAATAACGACATTTGACTTTTCAATGGCTTGCAAGGTTTTGATGACACTGAACTTTTCAATGGTCTCTGAAACTCTGGAGCGCCTGCGCATTCCCGCCGTATCAATCAGCGTAAACTGCTTGCCACTGCGTTCAAAAGGGATATAGATGCTGTCGCGTGTCGTACCCGGCTCATCATAAACAATAACCCGCTCTTCACCCAACAGCCGGTTAACCAGGGTTGATTTACCAACATTAGGCCGTCCGACGACAGCAATAGCGATACCTTTACTGGTATCATCAATCGTTTCTTCAGTGTCGGGTGGTAATAATTGATCGACTCTTTGCAGTAATTCAGGTATGCCTCTACCGTGTGAAGCAGCAATCTGCACAGGCTCGCCAAGAGCCAGCGAATAAAAGTCGGCAGCCGCAATGGTGGCATCAATACCATCAACTTTGTTGGTGACCAACAGTACGGGTTTATTGAGTTTTCTCAGGCTGTCAGCAATCACTTTATCTGAGGCACTCAGTCCTTCGCGTGCATCAACCAGAAACAACACCAAATCAGCTTCTTCCAAAGCAATTTGTACCTGCTTTCTGGCAAAACTTTCTATACCTTCGGCATCATCGGCTATACCACCGGTATCGACAACCAGACAAGGACGATCGCCATGCTTTACCCGACCATATTGACGGTCCCGGGTTAAGCCCGGGAAATCTGCGACTAAAGCTTCCCGACTACGGGTTAAATAATTAAATAATGTGGATTTACCAACATTGGGACGCCCTACAAGGGCTATTACAGGTAACATAGTATATTAAGGTGACCGGGTTTTTAAAGCGGCAAGGGTGCCGTCTTTTGCATAAATATAAACAGTATTATCTACCACGACAGGCTTGGCTTCTATTGCGCTATCAGCAACTTTTATACGGCCTAACTGCCTGCCATCAGTGGTAGACAACCAATGCACATAGCCTTCAAAATCGCCTACCACAACATAGTTGTCATAGACCGCTGGCGCTGTTAATTTTCTTTGATGTAATTCTTTTTGTTTCCATAATGATGCGCCACTACGTTGGTCCAACTGCCAAACGTTATCACTCGAATCTGACAAATACAAATACCGAAAATCATGACTCAAACCATTATAAGAAGAAATAGCTTCGTTACGCCACAACAAGTCACCATCCAGCTCTGACACCGCAACAGCACCACCGTGATAACTGGCAATATAAATAACGCCACCGACATCTATTGGGTCAGCATCAAGATCTACCAACCTTTCAACTTCAGATCGTCCTTTGGGAATGGTAACACTGGTTTCCCAGACATACTTGCCATCTGCCAGACGCAAAGCCATTAATTTGCCATTATCGTAACCGCCGATCACATTATCCTCAACGATAATGGGAGCACCGATCCCGCGCACCGTTAAAGCGGGTGCATTATGCTCATAATTCCATAGCCTTACGCCATTTTTTTCATTGAGAGCAATAACTTCGCCGTCAGTCGTGCGAACCACCACGATACCCTTGGCAATAATAGGTACAGAAAGTACTTCACTGGAAACCAGAGATTTCCAAAGCAACGCACCATTTTCACTGTTTAAGGCAACAACCTCGGCATCACTGGAACCTAAAATCACGGTTCCTGCACCCAGACCAGGGCCGGCAGAAAAATGAACTTCTGTTTCTACTTCCCAAATCAGACGCCCGGTGTTCAAATCCCTGGCCTGCACCAAACCATCCCGGTCAGCAGCCAGTATTTTACCAAAGCCAATGGAAGGAACCAGTTTTAAAGATTGTTCATCTGTTCCAACGCCGACCGTTTCATCCCACAGCTTTTCGATTTGTATTTCAGGAACATACTCAACCAAAATAGCAGGGGGATCCGAATTATCCTCGCCACCAAGAAAATAATCGGAAATACCGGAAACAGAGTCATTGATAGTATCAAACGCCGCGCAACCTGGTAATAGTAAACAAATGCTTAAAAGTGTAATCAGGCGCATTATTTTTGGCTTTCTATTTTTTCAGGTGCGGTTAAATCATCAATTTTAAATTGCAATAACGGTGACTTATAACCACTTTCCAAGGCTTTTTGATAAGAACTTCGCGCTTGATCCAAACGATCCAGAGCAACATATAAATCACCTACCAACTCATCATAGTTTCCTGAAAAACTGGATGATGTTGCGGGATCCACATCATTAATTAGCTGTAAGCCCTGCTCAAACTGACCGCTGGCCAGCATTAAACGAACCAGCCGTATTTTTGCAACATTAGCCAATTCTTTATCGGATCCTGCCGCTATCTGTTTTAAAGTCGCCTGCGCTTTAGCTAAATCACCTTGATCGACTTTTACTTTTGCCAGTAAAAGAGCGCTATAAGCGGCATATTCAGTCTTGGGATATTGTTCCTGTATACGCTCAGCCAGTTTCTCTGCACTGTCTTTTTTATCAGCTGCTATCGCTTGGATTAATTGGCTGTATATAGCTGAAGCCTCGCCTGACTCTACTTTCTTGTGACTTTGCCAGTAATTCCAGCCTAAAATAACAATAACGCCGATAACCAGACCTACAATGGTAGACAATCCATTTTCTTTCCACCATCTTTTTACTGCATCAAGCTGCTCTTCTTCTGTATCGTAAATTTCCACTGGTTTTCTTTCTCTTGTTGATATTTTAAAAATAGCTTACAGGGTTGGGTTAAGTGAGGACGGTAGCCCAACGCATCAAAGCGGCAAATAGTAGGTTAACTCAATCCACACAGCGCTTGCAAAAAAGTAATGATTTGCTCCCGGGATAACGTTTGCTGGTCTTGCTCACTACGTAAGGATTTCAGACCAAACTCTCCGCGACTAACTTCGTCTTCACCCAAAATAATGGCATATTCCGCACCTATTTTATCAGCTTTTTTAAACTGGCTTTTAAAGCTGCCACCGCCACAATTCACTTGTAGCTTTAACCCCGGGACTTCATTTCTAATTATTTCAGCAAAACGCAAACCTTCCCGTTCCGCTGTTTCACCGACACGAATCATGTATACATCGACGGTTCTAGCAAGCGGCACATTACCTGCGACTTCCATTAAAGCCAGCAAGCGCTCAATACCCATGGCAAAACCTACCGCAAAATTGGGCTTGCCACCCAATTGTTCAATCAGACTATCATAACGTCCACCGGCACACACGGTTCCCTGAGAACCAAGCTCATCAGTAACCCATTCAAAAACTGTTTTGCTGTAATAATCCAGGCCGCGTACCAATCGGGTAGTGACTTCGTAGCTTATCCCCAGATCATCTAATGTTGCCGTTAAGGTATTAAAATGTTCCAGGCTTTCAGCACCTAAATAAGCCATTAATTCGGGAGCCTCGGCAACCAGTCGTTGCATGGCCGGATTTTTGGTATCCAGAATGCGTAAAGGATTGGTCTCAAGTCGACGCAAACTATCTTCATCCAACTCAGTCAAATGTGCCTGAAAATAAGTGACTAAAGTTTCCCGATAAACCAGTCGTTCTGCAATAGTACCCAAGGAGTTAAGCTGTAAACGCACTTTATCGCGAATACCCAACTTTTTCCATAAACGATCCATGATCAAAATCAATTCAGCATCAATATCGGGGCCAGACATGCCATAAGTTTCAACGCCCAATTGAATAAACTGGCGATAGCGCCCTTTTTGTGGACGTTCATGGCGATACATAGGGCCGTAATACCATAACCGGTGAACCTGATTATGTAATAAGCCATGCTCAAGACAAGCCCTAAGACAACCGGCAGTGCCTTCCGGACGCAAGGTTAACGAGTCGCCATTACGATCGTCAAAGGTATACATTTCTTTTTCAACTATATCGGTCACTTCACCAATAGAGCGCTTGAAAAGCTCTGTTTTCTCGACAATCGGCAGTCGGATTTCACTATAACCATAAGCACCAAGTACATCTCTAAGCACTTGTTCGGTATACTGCCAGATCGGTGTTTGTTCAGGAAGCACATCATGCATCCCGCGAATTGCTTGTATATTATTTGCCATATCGGTCAGGGTAGCCTGTTAATGTTAAATAGGCTTAATTTGTTTTGCTTCATCTGAAAGCGGAAATTTTTCCAACAATAAGCGTTGGTATTCTTTTGCCAGCGCTTCATTACCTAATGCACGTTCTGTTTGCGTACCAATCCATAAGGTTCCCGAGGTATGATCTGCAACACTCAGATAGCGCTGTAAATAAACTTTTGCCGCCAAATATTCGCCACTTTGATAACTTATTTTTTGCATTTCCAGCAGTGCCGGAGCGTAAGTATTGTTAAGTATCAACGCTTGCTTAAAATAAGTCTTGGCACTTTGCTTTTGTTGCATTGCCAACTGGCAACGTCCGGCATTGGTTAATGCCAACCACTGCCGGTCATTCAACTGATTGGAAAATGCCTGATTTAATAAAGCCATTCCTTGCTCATATTCACCATGATCGCAAAGAAACCGGCCAAAGTTATTTTCTACACTCCAATTATCTGGTGCCCCATCCAACGCCATTTCATAATGGTCTTTGGCATGATCATAATCATTTAATTTTTCATATAAAAACGCAAAGGCATTATGTACTTGAATATTATCAGGGTCTTTTTTTAATGCCAGCTGTAAATTTTCTTTGGCAACTTCCAACTTGTTTAAATCAATGTAGCGGACTCCCAGTTGTAAATAAATACTGGCAGGATCATCATTTCCGGTAGTCTTTACATTCGAGGATGAACAGGAAGCCAATACAACAACCAAAAACAAGCTACTACCAAAGCGATTAATAGTACTGCTTGATGCCTCAGGCAGCACTCTCTGAACCCACAACCTTTAGCTTAAGGTGTCTGCGACTTTTATCTTCAACTTGCCCAACCAATTGTCCACAGGCAGCATCGATATCCTCGCCACGAGTTTTCCTGACTGTCGTGATAATACCCGCATCGTTTAAAACCGTTTTAAAACGATTAATAACGTCTTTGCTTGAGCATCGATAAGCGTTATTCGGAAACGGATTAAAGGGTATCAAGTTAAGTTTTGACGGTACTGTTTTTAACAATTTAATGAGTCCGCGTGCATCTTCCATTGAATCATTAATCCCATCCAACATGACATATTCAAAGGTAACAGTACGTCGTGGTGCAATCTTGGCGTTATCCCTACACGCTTCCATTAACATCTTTAACGGATATTTTTTATTAATCGGAACCAGCTCATCCCTCAATTCATCAGTCACTGCATGTAATGATACCGCAAGACTGACATCACAAGCTTGTGTTAATCGATACATCGCCGGCACCACACCCGAAGTACTAATAGTGACCCGTCGTTTGGAAAGCCCAAAGGTAAAGTCATCCATCATCAAATTCATGGCTGCGACGACATTATCAAAATTAAGCAAGGGCTCGCCCATACCCATCATGACAACATTGGTGATTTTTTTGGTCGTCCCCAAACGTTTTTGCGCAACAATGACTTGACCAATAATTTCTGCCGTCGTCAAATTACGATTAAAACCTTGCTGGGCGGTAGAACAAAAAGTACAAGCTAGCGCACAACCGATTTGCGATGACACACATAAAGTGCCACGCCCTTCTTCAGGTATAAAAACCGTCTCGATTCGGTTGCCGCAACTGGTTTGCAATGCCCATTTACGGGTCCCGTCACTGGCAATTTGTTCAATGACAATCTCTGGCGTTGCAAGATAACAATGCTCGTTGAGCCAGACTCGCAAAGACTTGCTTATATTAGTCATCAAGTCGAAATCTTCGACACCTTCCTGATAAATCCATTTAAGCAACTGGGTTGCACGAAAAGGCTTTTCACCCAAATCGACAAAAAAGGCCGCAAGACCTTTTCTGTCGTAATCGAGTAAGTTAACCCGCTTAGGATTAACCGGCTGAAAATTAACGGGTTCTGGCACAGATTTCATTATTTGAGAAAAAGTAAGCGATTTCTCTTGCAGCAGTTTCGACAGCATCTGATCCATGTACCGCATTTTCATCGATGCTGGCAGCGAAATCAGCGCGAATGGTTCCTGCAGCTGCTTCTTTAGGATTGGTAGCACCCATTATTTCACGATGCTTAAGAACTGCATTTTCGCCTTCCAGTACTTGCATGATCACAGGACCTGAAATCATAAATGCAACCAGACCCTTAAAGAAACCGCGCTCACTGTGTTCTGCGTAAAAACCTTCAGCTTGTTCTTGAGTCAGGTGCAGCATTTTTGCCGCAACAATTTTCAGGTCATTTTTTTCAAAACGACTATAAATTTCACCAATAACATTTTTTGCAACTGCGTCAGGTTTAATAATTGAGAAAGTGCGTTCTATTGCCATTATGTTTTAAAACTCCAAAGTAACATTAAATAAAAAAATAAAAATTTGAGTGGTTAATTATACCTGATCATCGCGATATTGTAGACAAACGACAACTCATATCATTAAGGCGTACGATCTATTTCCGCACCTTCTTTGACCGGTATCATCAAATCCTCAGCACTAATACCCAATAATAAAGCCATAGGACTGGCGATAAAAATAGAGGAATAAGTACCAAAAAATACGCCAAACAACAATACGATAGAAAAATTATGTATCACTTCACCGCCCAGAAAAAACAAGGACGCCAGCACCAGAATCACCGTTAAAGAGGTCATGATGGTTCGACTTAAGGTGACATTAACCGAAATATTCATAATTTCTTCAGTTGTTTTATTGCGCATTAGCCGAAAATTTTCACGAATACGATCATAAATAACAATAGTATCGTTCAAAGAATAACCAATGAGCGCAAGAACTGCCGCCAATACCGTCAAATCAAATTCCAGCCCCAAAACAGAAAACAATCCCAAGGTAACAACAACATCATGAACTGTCGCTATAACGGCTCCGGTAGAAAATTTCCACTCAAAACGCCAGGCAATATAACCCAAAATCCCTACTGTTGAATATAGCAAGGCCAAAAAACCATCCTCGGCCAAATCATCACCCACTTGAGGTCCAACAAATTCAACGCGTCGCACACTTGCCGGCTCTGCGGTGGTTTTGTTAATGGCCTCAAGTACCTTGGAACTTAAATCGGCGCTACTTAAACCTTCATGGAGCTTTAAACGAATCAGGACATCTTTTGCCGTGCCAAAATTTTGCACAGTGGCATCGCCAAAACCTTCAGCATCCAAGGTATTACGTAACACAGTTAAATCAGCCGCTTTTTGATAACCCACTTCAATCAGCGTTCCGCCGGTAAAATCAATACCCATTTGCAATCCGCGGACAGCCAGCGATCCTATCGAAAGAATCATCAGTACACCGGAAAATATCAAGGCGATATTTCGGTTACCTATAAAATTTATGTTTGTTGTCTTCATAGTTTAATCTTCTTAAGGTAGGGACAACCCTTTACGGTTGCCCTTAGGTTGACCCTTGGGTTGCTTTTGAATCAAGGGCAACCATAAAGGATTGCCCTTGCACAGCTTAAATGGATAACTTCTCAACTCTACGATTGCCGTATACCCAGTTAATAACCATCCGCGTTCCGGTGATTGCCGTAAACATGGAGGACAAAATCCCGATAATCAACGTTACCGCAAAACCTTTAACAGAACCGGTACCAAAAGCAAACAACACCACCGCAACTACAAGGTTGGTAAAATGCGAGTCAAGGATCGTTGCAAAAGCTTTTTCATAACCGATAAAAATAGCGGATTGCGGCGTATTACCATTACGGAGCTCTTCTTTAATCCGCTCGAATATCAATACGTTGGCATCAACCGACATACCTACCGTCAAGATGATCCCGGCAATACCCGGCAATGTTAACGTTGCCTGTAACATCGACAATATTGCCACGACAATAACCACGTTAAACGCCAGCGCAAAATTGGCAATCATGCCAAACAGCTTATAATAAACCGCCATAAACAACACAACCAAGGCAAAGCCTACCACAAACGACAGCATGCCTTTATCGATGTTATCTTGTCCAAGGCTTGGCCCTACCGTACGCTCTTCAACAATATCAACCGGCGCAGCCAGTGCTCCAGCCCTTAACAACAATGACAGGTTTCGTGCTTCCTGTGGACTATCCAAACCGGTAGTTTGAAAACGTTTACTGAATACTCCCTGGATAGTTGCCACGTTGATAACTTTTTCAACTTTTTCTTTATGACGAACTTTTTGACCATTGACCATTCTGGTATCAACTTTATATTCAATAAAGACTACCGCCATTGGCTTGCCAACACTAACCTGGGTAGTTTTAGCCATCTTGGCCGCACCCACGCCATTTAAGGAAATATTGACTGAAGGTCTGCCGTCCTCATCCTGACCGGAAGAAGCATCAACAATTTGATCGCCAGTCACAATAACGCGCCGATCCAACAGTATCGGATTACCGTTTCTTTCATAATACAAGCGACTGTTAACAGGCACGTGTCCTTCAACTGCCTGCCGTACATCGTGTTCAGTATCAACCAGACGATACTCCAAGGTAGCAGTTGTACCCAGAATTTCCTTGGCACGAGTAGTATCTTGTACACCAGGCAATTGAACCATAATACGGTTATCACCTTGCTGTTGAATCACCGGCTCGGCAACGCCTAACTCGTTGACCCGGTTACGCAAAGTTGTCATGTTTTGCGACACAGCAAATTTCTTGATTTCGCGGACTTCTTTTTCAGAGACTTTTAACCAAACCTGATCCTGAGCTTCCGGCTCCGTAATATCAAGGGTACGAAAATCCTTGTCCAGAAGCGTTAACAACGCTGGTTTATCTGCCGCTGACTTCAACGTAATTTTAATAAAACCGTTGTTTTTTGTCACTGACTGATAGCGCATATTAGCACCTCGCAAGGCTAGTCGCAGATCGTCGTTATAGCGATCTTCGGCTTGTCTGGCGGCAGCATCCATATCCACTTCCAGGAGAAAATGCACCCCGCCACGTAAATCCAGACCCAAATACATGGCATTAGCGCCTAAAGCGCGTAACCAAGGAGGTGTAGTAGGTGCCAGATTTAAGGCAACGGTGTAATTACTGCCCATCTTGTCTCTAAGCAAATCATCGACTTTAAGCTGATCGTCAGTATTAGAAAAACGCGCTAAAATACGCCCGTCATTAAACTCAAAGGCTTTGACAGTAACGCCACTAGCTTCAATTTCGGATTTAATCTGGTTTGCCTGCTCCTGCGCTATCTTGGCAGATTGTGTTGACGACACCTGAACAGAGGGATCATCGCCGTACAAATTCGGTAACGAATAAATAATTCCGATGCCAAAAACAATCAGAACTAATAAATTTTTCCAAAGTGGGAAATGGTTTTGCATGTGTTATTCCAATAATTAAACCGTGCTTTAGCTTAAATCAAGCTGTTTGACTGGCTACGCGCTATAACTTAAGCTCTAACTGCTTTTTTGGTTATGGCTTTATAAGTTCCTTTTGGCATCATGCTCTCAATACTTTGGCGCTGCACTTGAATAAAGGTGTTGTCAGAGATTTCAATCTTGACGAAATTATCATCCAGATCAACGATCTTACCTAGAATACCCCCAGACGTTACGACTTCTGCACCTTTGGTTATCGCGGCAATCATTTGTTTCTTTTCTTTGGTTCGCTTGGATTGAGGACGCAAAAACAAAAAGTAAAAAAACACCAGAATACCCAGTGGAAACAGCATACCTTCAATGCCTGGTTGTTGCGTAGCAGCAGGAGCTGCCGCTAAAGCGTCAGAAATAAAAAAACTCATGATTATCCTCAAATTTTATAGTTATTAAAAAATCCCGTTATTATGCCATAGACGGCATGGATTTTCCTCGTTGTTGGTAAAATTGCCGGATAAAAACATCCAGCTCCTGCCTTTCAATGGCATCACGCAAACCCTGCATAAGGCTCAAATAATAATGCAGATTATGCAGTGTATTAAGCCTGGAACCCAGCATTTCCTTACACTTATCCAGATGACGTAAATAGGCTCTTGAATAATTCCGACAAGTATAGCAGTCGCAGGATTCATCAATTGGCCCGGTATCAAATTCATATTGACTATTTCTGATTTTCACCACCCCGAAGCTGGTGAACAAATGCCCGTTACGGGCATTTCGTGTTGGCATGACACAATCAAACATATCAATTCCACGCCGAACCCCTTCAACCAAATCTTCTGGCGTACCCACACCCATTAAATAACGCGGCTTATCAACCGGCATTTTGCCATGAATTGCATCCAGAGTCGCCATCATTTCATCTTTGGGTTCGCCAACTGACAAGCCACCAATCGCATAGCCATCAAAACCAATATCCAGTAAACCGTCTATCGATTCTTGACGTAAATGTTCATACATACCGCCTTGCACGATGCCAAACAAAGCCGATAAATTATCGCCATGCGCAACCTTACTACGCGCAGCCCAGCGTAACGACAAGCGCATCGACTTGGCGGCTTCTTCAACGGTTGCCGGATAAGGCGTACATTCATCAAAAATCATCACAATATCCGAACCCAAATCACGCTGCACCTGCATGGATTCTTCAGGCCCCATAAAAATAGCACTACCGTTTATCGGCGATTTAAAAGTTACGCCTTTTTCAGTAATTTTTCTTAACGCTCCCAAACTAAATACTTGAAAGCCGCCTGAATCTGTCAGTATTGGTTTATCCCAATGCATAAAATCATGTAAATCACCATGCGCCTTGATGACAGCTGTCGTTGGCCGTAGCATCAAATGGAAAGTGTTACCCAAAATAATTTGCGCACCGACACTAGTCAACTCTTCCGGCGCCAAGGATTTAACGGTACCATAAGTACCAACCGGCATAAAAATCGGCGTTTCTACAACGCCACGAGCAAAGGTAAGACGTCCACGCCGTGCATGACCGTCAGTATTGATTAAATTAAATTCCATGCCAAAAAATATTTGTTCATAAATGAAGGTTGCAGATTATCCAGTCTTTTTAGGCTTTAGTACAATAAACCATCATGTTGTATATGAAAGTAGCCAGATTATTAAGCCAGTCGTTTTACTCAAAACTTGTTATTCAAATAAATAGTGGTAGATTTAAAAAATTACAACGATGGTAATTTTGCATCCCCATTTCAGAAAATGAACCTTGATAACACGGCGTTTCAGTGTTTTTTTTAATATCTTTACAGCTTTGTTTAAAGTTAATCTAAAATAACTACAATAAACAACTCCCGGTCAGCGCAGACTTTAAGATTAGGCAAGTTTTATAACCCGTTGGCAGTCAGTTCTTGTGATCTGCTTTATTCATTTCATTTTTCCCATTAAGCTTACCTTTCAACAACAAAATGAATAGCACACTAGTAAAGTTATCAGTCTTTGTATTATTGCTCTTACCGACTGCGAGCTTTGCCGGCCAAGCTTTGGATACTTTAAGTGCGACCCAATCATTAGATTTAACCCATCACATCATTGGCTATCTGTCTATCGGGGTTACCGTTATGGCCTACATAGCCGCAATGTCAGAAGAAGTCATCGCACTACGAAAGTCCAAACCAATGGTCTTGGGTTCGGCGCTCGTATGGTTTGCGATTTGTATTTACTATGCCTGGCACGGTGAAGCCAAAGTGGCGGCTGTTGCATTTGAAAGCAACTTACTGGCTTATATCGAATTATTTCTATTTATCCTGGTATCAATGACCTATCTAAACGCTATGGAAGAGCGTGGTATTTTCGATGGCCTCAGGATTTGGCTCTTAAGCCGGCAATATAGTTACCGACAACTGTTCTGGATTACCGGCGTACTGGCTTTTGTTCTTTCCACCGTAATTAGCGGTATGGCAGTAGGGCTTTTAATGGGCGCTGTTGCTGCAGCAGTGGGTAAAAACAAAAAAGAATTTGTTGCACTGGCCTGTGTCAATATCGTCGTAGCGGCCAATGCCGGCGGCTCGTTAAGTCCCTTGGGCGGCATTTCGACATTGTTCGTCTGGCAACATAAAATCCTGCCTTTTTATGAGTTCTTCTCATTGACTATTCCCTGTATGGTAAATTTTTTGGTTCCCGCTACTGTTATGCATTTTTTCGTCCCCAAAGAAACACCCGCAGCATCCACCAGCACTATCTGGCTACGGCGTGGCAGCAAGCGGGTTGTTTTACTGTTCATTATCACACTCGCTATTACCGTTTCGTCTAATGTACTGCTGGAACTGCCACCAGCCGCCGGTATGATGACGGGGCTTGGTTTACTGCAATTTTTCAGCTTTTATCTCACCAAAACAGCGCACGAAGTTAAGAGTGACTTTGCTCATGTTTACAAACTCTTTCAGGTTGAAGCGCCGAGAGATAATAAAAGACAGGATTTTGATGTTTTCAAGAACATTGGTAATGTCGATTGGGACACGTTGCTATTTTTTTACGGCGCGATGATGATAATTGGCGCCTTGGGGTTTATCGGCTATCTTGATGCTATTGCGCATTTTCTGTTCGGGCAGATTAGCGCTACGGTTGCCAATATTAGTATCGGCCTCTCATCAGCATTTATTGATAACGGCACCTTGATGTTTGCTGTATTAAGCATGCATCCGGATCTTCCACCCGGCCAATGGCTGCTGTTAACCCTAACCTTGGGCGTAGGCGGTAGTTTGCTGGCAATCGGATCTGCACCGGGAGTTGCATTACTGGGTCAGATCAAAGAAGGCTATACCTTCGCATTTCACATGCGTTGGATGCCGGTTATTTTGCTGGGCTATCTCGCCAGTATAGCCGTGCATTTCTGGATAAATGCCCGCTATTTTTAATCGAATCAGTCAAAGAGCCTTATTAGCTGTGGTTTCCTAAAACACATGCCTGTTTCTTTTATAACTAATATGGACGATAATCGTGCCGCACAACCCTTCTTAACTATTTATTTAGTGGCAAAATACTTACAATAATGTCCTCAAATTCACAACCTCAAACCAAAGAACAACTCGCAGGCCTAGCACTAGGAGCCATTGGCGTAGTATTTGGTGACATCGGCACCAGCCCGCTTTATGCGCTTAAAGAAGTTTTCCTCAGCGGCTTACCAATAGATAAACTGCACGTACTCGGCGTGTTATCGCTGGTTTTTTGGACACTAACCCTGGTAGTAACGACCAAATACGCTATTTTCATTATGCGTGCCGACAACAAAGGCGAAGGCGGCATTATGGCGCTAATGGCCTTGGCCTTACAAGGTTCCAAAGAAAATCCCAAAAAAATGCGTTTCATAGTCACTGTCGGCTTGCTTGGCACCGTATTGTTTTACGGAGACAGCATCATCACCCCTGCTATCTCGGTACTTAGTGCCGTTGAAGGCCTGCAAATTATCGCCCCATCATTGGACCGCTATGTGCTGCCGATTACCATTACGGTACTGGGCGGACTGTTCCTTCTGCAAGCAAAAGGCTCCGGCAAGATGGGCAAGCTATTTTCACCGATCATGTGTATCTGGTTTTGTTTGCTGGCCGTTTTGGGAGTAACCAACATCATCGATGAACCGGGCGTATTAATGGCAATAAACCCTTATTACGCAGCGCATTTACTGCTTGAATTAGGCTGGCATGGATTTTTGATTATGGGCGCAATCGTATTGGCAATAACCGGTGCCGAAGCGCTGTATGCCGATATGGGACATTTCGGCTTAAAACCAATCCGTTATGCATGGTTCGGATTTGTGTTTCCGGCGTTGCTGCTCAACTATTTCGGACAAGGGGCGCTGTTAATCGGTCACCCCGAGGCGATACAAAATCCTTTCTATTTACTTGCCCCAACCTGGGCCATGTATCCTTTGCTAATTCTATCGACACTCGCGACCGTTATCGCCTCGCAAGCAGTAATATCCGGTGCCTTTTCGATGACCAAACAAGCCATACAACTGGGCTACTGTCCGCGCATGAACATTTTGCACACCTCAGGTGCAGAACGGGGACAAGTCTATATACCGGCTATTAATTGGCTCTTAATGATATCGGTTTTCGTACTGGTATTGAGTTTTAAATCATCGTCTGCATTGGCCTCCGCTTATGGCTTGGCAGTAACAGGAACCATGATGGCCACTACCCTGTTGGCATTTATTGTCATTCAAGAACTTTGGCAATGGAGCAAATACACCAGTGGGGCATTTTTGTCGGTTTTTTTAACAATAGACTTAACATTTCTTTCCTCCAATAGTTTAAAAATCCCTACTGGCGGTTGGCTTCCACTAGTCGTCGCTACCGTTCTATTTTTAGTGTTAACGACATGGATTAAGGGACGTAGATTGCTTTCGGAATATATGGATGTCAGGCGAATGTTATTCGAGGATCTGGAAACGAAAATAAATAGTAAATTAGTGACCGTAGAGGGTACTGCCATTTATTTGACCAGAAGCTTACACGGCGTACCTCAAGTGCTGTTACACAACCTTGAACATAATCATGTATTACACGAGAAAATTATTGTACTAACCATTGTTACCACAAACGAACCCTATGTTGACGAATCTCATCTGGTTAAAATCAGAACTTTCGGTGAAAACCGGAATTTTTATCGGGTAAAGCTTTATTACGGTTTCAAACAGAACGCAGACGTTCGTCGCGCACTGGAGTTATGCGTACAACAAGGTCTGGATTTTAATCCCAAAAATACCTCTTTTTTTATCGGTAGTGAACAAATATCTTTTCGTAATAAAAGCCCCATGCCGAAATGGCGCAGGGCATTATTCAGGTTTTTATTTCATAATTCAACCAGTGCAATTGAGTTTTTTAAAATACCCGTTGACCGCGTTGTGGAACTTGGAATCCGTATTGAGTTGTAACCGAAACATTGGATACCAGGCAACTCAAAAAATTTGTGGTCACAGCATCACCGATTAAACCTGCTTTAAAATCGGTGAATCTGTGGCTGTTTTTTTGCACGTATTAAGCTGGTTAACCCGCTTTTAAATAATACTTATGCCGAATATACTCAACTACAGCGGGTATTATTGAAACAATTACAATACCTACAATGACTACCGTAAAGTTATGTTTTACGATTTCTATATTGCCAAACAAGTATCCGCCAAAAAGGCAAATAGAAATCCAGGAAACGCCACCAATAACGTTGTAATGCAGAAATTTTTTGTAACCCATATCACCTATACCAGCCACGAATGGCGCAAAGGTACGAATGATAGGGATAAAGCGGGCAATTATTATCGTTTTAGCGCCATATTTTTCATAAAATTTATGGGTACGCTCCACATGTTCTTTATTCAAAAACCGGGTTTTTTCCTGCTTGGCTATTTTAGGACCCAAAAATCGTCCTATTTCATAGTTAACTGAATCACCCAATACTGCCGCCACACATAATATTACATATAATATCCAAAGACTCATATCACCTTTTGCCGCAAAAGTACCGGCTGCAAAAAGCAAAGAATCTCCCGGTAAAAAGGGCAATACGACCAATCCTGTTTCACAGAAAATAATAATAAATAATATTATATAAGTAACATAGCCATAATTTTGAATAATCTCGCTGAGATATTTATCCAGGTGTAAAAAAATATTAATAAATTGGGTAAGGTGTTCCATGTTCATTCCTGATGTTGTTTTTGCCAAACTGGCTATGGTTAGATTAGTTGATCTTACGCCTGCCAGGCTACCTGATTATTACCGGGCTTCCATTACGAATGACAAGTTTTGTTCCTCTGTGCTAAATAAATACCACAACAAGACGATAGGTAACTCAATTATCAACAGTAATCTTGTAATAGAACAAGATTTTTAAATTGTACTACAAGGCAAAAAGCTGAGTCATTGTAGTAAAAAATGGGTATTGAAAACATGAAAATAATAGTTATTTATAAGCACCTGATTTTGTGCGTAGAAACCAATCGTATTAATACTGCCATTATGTCAATATTTGCTTAACAAGCTGGTTACCTGCTTCAACCAAAGGATGGATAATTAAATTAGCTCCCAGGCGAATTAATTCCCGCTCTTCTCCCTTGTAATAACAAATCGTGCCTATTTTACCCAAAAAACCTCGCTTTCTAAGCTGGCTAATTGCAGTACATCTAACTTCAAATTCCGGCACTGTTAAAATAACCCCTTTGATTTTTTCCAGTGGAAGCCTCTCCCACAGCTCGGTATCCTCCGCATCACCGTAGACCACCCGTCGCCCTTCGGCAAGCAGATTTTCCAATACTGTCGGGTCAGAATCCAGTCCCACTACAAGTTTGTCCTGCTCGTGTAACGCCAGATAAGCAGAAACCCCCGTACGCCCCATACCGACAACCAACCATTCCGATACGCCAAAAGATTCAGGCAAGCGATCAGACTGCCTGGATTTTTTCTCAAAGCGAACCAATACCGGTTCGGCCCATGAAAACAAGCGGTGCGAATACCGGTTCAGGGGAGCTGCAATCGCTAAAGAACCGGCGACCGCCAGACTAATAATTGACGTCCACTCTGCAGGTAACAAATTGGCATTAACCACTGCCCCGGTAGTAATGAGGGCAAACTCACTATATGTCATCAATGCCAAAGATGAAACGAAGGCCGTGCGGGCACGTAAACCTGCCAGTAGAAAGAGCGAAAAAAACAAGCCTCCCTGTAATGGCAATAGCATTAACAATTCAATAGCCGTCACTGCTTGTTCCTGAGTCGGAAAATTGGCCATTCCAATTTGCAGAAAAAATGCGACCAGAAATAATTCCTTGAGACTCCAAAGCTTGTTGGAAAGGTCTTCTATCTTGGGATGTGAAGCCAGCATCACGCCGGTTAGCAGCGCACCAATATCAGGAGAAACACCGACACTTTCGGCCAATACACCACCGCCTAACGCCAACGAAACACCTAACATCAAGATGAGTTCACCGGAACGACTAACAGTTAGCAATCGATGTGCCAGCGGCCGCAGGAACGGTACAATTAATAAAATCAAGGCCCAAAGTGTCAGTTGCTTGCCATCTGCGAACGCCAGCAAACCAATTGCGACTATGTCCTGTAAAATCAAAATACTCAGCACATCGCGGCCATGTAGGGATGACAACTCACTGCTATCATCCAATACTTTAATGGCAAGTACGGTACTGGAAAAAGCCAGACTGGCGCCTAACACCAAACCACCACTAATACGTTGGCCCATCGCCAGAAATATCAGCGCAGAAACGCCGGTAACCAGCAGCAGATGCGAACCGCCTACGCTTAACACTTCACTGCGTAACAACGAGCTGGGTTTAAGTTTTAAGCCGACTGAAAACAGCAGTAACTCAATACCAATATCGGCAAGATGCGCCAAGTTTGGCAGGGGAGCTATATCCAAACCATGCAAAACATAACCGGCAACCAGATAACCCACGAGAGGAGGAAGAGACAGACGACTGGCAATTAAGCCAATCATGTAAGCGGTGCTAATCCAGACGAATTCCATAATGACTGTTTATATCGATACGAGGCTAAAGGAAAAATTGAGTGTCAGCACAACCTTGCTGTTGCCGACGTCAAGACAGAAAGCTGTCCGAGAAGAGAAAATCTACTGCGGAAAAACGTGTATGGGACATGTAATTAAATACTTAAATCCATCTCATGTCATGCAAGATTTTTGTTTTATACTTCGCGCGGTCATGTTTACGGAATTTATGATCGAGTTATTTTATTCGAGAGCAAGGTGCAAAAGTAGTTACATAGCTAGCTATGTAACTACTTTTGCAACGCAGCTATCGGATAAAATGGCCGATCAGAAAACCGAGTTGTGACCGTGCGGAGTATAAGGATTACCAGGCAAAAAAAAGGCTGGATCAATCCAGCCTTTTTTGGTGTTGTTAACAGTTATTTTAACAAACCTTGCAACAAACCATTTAGCTTATGGACAAAAGCAGCCGGATCATCCAACTGTCCACCTTCGCTCAAAATTGCCTGATCAAACAAAATATGAGTCAAATCAGCAAAACGGGTATCATCCTGCTCTGCTTTCATACGAACAACCAGAGGATGTGTCGGATTAATTTCGAAAACAGGTTTTCTACCCATGCCCATTGATTGACCGGCATCTTTCATAATCCTTTCCATGTTAAGGCTCATGCCATAAACATCAGCGACCAAACAAGCGGG
This sequence comes from Methylobacter psychrophilus, assembly GCF_025583945.1. Taxonomy (GTDB): domain Bacteria; phylum Pseudomonadota; class Gammaproteobacteria; order Methylococcales; family Methylomonadaceae; genus Methylobacter_C; species Methylobacter_C psychrophilus. The sequence goes on along the minus strand of NZ_JAOEGU010000001.1, from coordinate 144,357 downwards.
GGATTCGGTTAAACGATGACTCAAACGAACTTCACTAACTTTATCGGCCAACACGTCTTTAATCTGCTTAAGTACCACCTCAAAATCCTTATTAACTTCTTCCAAGGCCGCTTTATCTTCTTCGGCATCCAAACCACCTAAATCCAGATCGCCTTTGGCAACAGACTGTAAATGCTTGCCTTCAAATTCGTCCAGATTAGAGACCAACCATTCATCAATACGGTCAGATAACAAGATAACTTCAATGCCTTTCTTACGGAATATTTCCAGATGCGGACTATTTTTTGCCGCAGAAAAACTGTCTGCCGTTACATAATAAATATGCTCCTGACCTTCTTTCATTCGACTAACGTAGTCTTCCAGGGCAACGTTCTGTTTGTCGGTATCTGCATGGGTAGTGGCAAAGCGCAGTAATTTGGCAACACGTGCTTTATTGGCATGGTCTTCAATCGGGCCTTCTTTAATCACCGAACCAAACTGAGCCCAGAATGTTTCGTATTTTTCCGGCTCATTTTTGGCCAGATTTTCTAACATACCCAATACTTTTTTAACCGCACCCGTTTTAATGGCGCTGATTTGTTTACTTTGTTGCAGCAGTTCTCTGGATACGTTTAACGGCAATGAATTGGCATCAATAACACCCCGGATAAAACGCAAATAACGCGGCATTAACTGCTCGGCATCATCGGTAATAAAGACTTTACGAATGTACAGTTTTACACCATGTTTGGTATCCCTGTCCCACATATCAAAAGGTGCCCGTGATGGCACATAAAGCAACAAGGCATATTCGTTAGTGCCTTCAACTTTACTGTGCACATGCGTTAACGGATCCTGAAAATCATGACCGACATGCTTGTAAAATTGATTATATTCGTCATCTGAAATTTCTTGACGGGATTTGGTCCACAACGCAGAAGCACTGTTAATGGTTTCTTCTTCTATTGCTGCAACAGGCTTGGCTTCTTTAGCTTCCTCGCCTTCTTCAGTCTCTTCTTCAGCCATTGTCGGCATGATTTCTTTATCCATAACGATAGGTAAAGAAATATGATCAGAGAATTTTCTAACAATAGAGCGAATACGATAACCGTCTAAAAACTCGCTTTCAGCTTCTTTCAAATGCAGAACAATTTCTGTACCGCGCTGTACTTTTTCTACTGCTTCTATGGTGTAATCGCCTTCACCTGCAGATTCCCAACGGGTACCTTCGCTTTTATCGGCACCAGCTTTGCGGGTAGTCAAAGTGACTTTATCAGCCACAATAAATGCAGAGTAAAAACCTACGCCAAACTGGCCAATTAATTCACTGTCTTTGGCTTGCTCACCGGTCAAGGCTTCAAAAAACTGCTTGGTACCTGATTTTGCAATCGTTCCAATGTGTTCCTGAACTTCTGCACGGGTCATACCGATACCATTATCTATAATAGTAATGGTACGTTTTTCTGTATCAAATTCCAGGCGAATTTTCAGCTCGGCATCGCCTTCATACAAACCGTCATTAGACAGTGCTTCAAAACGCAGCTTGTCAGCAGCATCAGAAGCATTGGAAATCAACTCCCGCAAAAATATTTCCTTATTGCTATACAAGGAGTGAATCATCAAATGTAACAGGTGTTTTACTTCAGTTTCAAAGCCCAGGGTTTCTTTTTTTGCTTCAACAGTCACGATACTATTCCTAAAATTGTTAAAATGATTGCTGAATATGTGGGGGCGTATGATTTTTTTTCAAGGCAGGTAATTCTTATTCACCATGAAGATCACGAAAACACATATAGATTCTCAGGTAAATAATTTCTATGTCGACAGATACCATCCCTTGAAGGGATGTTATCTGTATGAGCTGACAACGACGTGAATTGTAAATTTAATTTCTGAAAGTCTATAGGCAAAGGACAACGAGTCAGCCTGTTAAGAGCCGGTTTTTTAACCTTGTACCTTGTACCTTGTACCAGTATTAATTATGGTTCAACAACAACAGGGATTTTGCCGATTTTGTTCTGCCAGATTTTTGGCGCTATTTCATGTATTGATACGCCTTGCGTATCGACCGCCACGGTAACAGGCATATCTTCAACAATAAATTCATGAATGGCTTCCATACCAAGATCTTCAAATGCGACGATGCGCGAGTGGCGTATGGCTTTTGATACCAGATAAGCTGCGCCGCCCACAGCCATCAGATAAACAGCCTGATGTTTTTTGATGGCAGCAATGCCTTCGGGTCCACGCTCTGCTTTACCAATCATGCCCAGCAAACCGGTTTTAGCCAGCATGGTTTCAGTAAATTTATCCATACGCGTTGCTGTTGTTGGCCCGGCAGGACCTACCACTTCATCGCGTACCGGATCGACAGGGCCCACATAATAAATAAACTTGTTGGTAAAATCGATACTTTCCGGCAGCGACTCACCACGTTCCAGCAAATCAACCATGCGTTTATGTGCGGCATCTCGGCCTGTGAGCATTGTACCGGTTAGTAGTAAGGTTTCGCCCGGTTTCCAGGTAGCCACTTCGGCAGGCGTCAGCGTGTCCAAATTAACTCTACGGGCATTAGTACCAGCATCTCGGGTAATATTTGGCCAATCTTCCAGATGAGGAGTCTTAAACTCGGCAGGGCCAGAGCCATCCAGAACAAAATGTACATGCCGGGTTGCCGCACAATTGGGAATAATGGCAACAGGTTTATTAGCCGCATGTGTCGGATAATCTTTTATTTTGACATCCAGCACGGTAGTCAAACCACCCAAACCCTGCGCACCAATACCCAGCGCATTCACTTTGTCATACAACTCAAGACGTAATTCTTCCAGCGCGTTACTTGCGCCCCGGGCAATAAGCTCTTGAATATCAATAGACTCCATGCAGGCTTGCTTGGCAAGAAGCATCGCTTTCTCTGCGGTGCCACCGATACCTATACCCAATATCCCAGGAGGACACCAACCCGCGCCCATGGTGGGTACGGTTTTTAATACCCAATCAACAATACTGTCTGAAGGATTGAGCATAATAAACTTGGCTTTGGCTTCAGAACCGCCGCCCTTGGCCGCAATCTCAACGTCAACCGTATTACCGGTTACCACTTCCATATGAACAACCGCTGGCGTGTTATCGCCGGTATTAATGCGTTTTCCGGCCGGATCTTTCAGTATCGAAGCACGCAAAATATTATCAGGGTGAAGGTAAGCCCGTCGAACGCCTTCATTGACCATATCGGTGACACTAAGATCAGCCGACCATTGCACATCCATACCGATTTTTAAGAAAACAGTTACTATTCCGGTATCCTGACATATCGGTCGATGCCCCTCGGCACACATTCGGGAATTGATTAATATTTGCGCCATGGCGTCTTTGGCAGCCGGATTTTGCTCTTTTTGATAGGCATCATTTAAAGCATGGATAAAATCCAGCGGATGATAGTAGGAAATAAATTGCAGTGAATCAGCGATACTTTGGATAAAGTCGTCTTGGCGAATAAGGGTCATTGAGTTTTTCCTGTGTGTACGATCAAGGCTCGTTGTAGGGATGTTGAATTATTCAATCAAAAGCTGATTAACTGCACACCACGAAGACACGAGATTTTGGCTACCAATTTAAAGCAGGACAATATTACAGATAACATCCCTTGAAGGGATGGTATCTGTGCCGGCTTTAGTTGGTAGCCGAAGTTTTTACCTTGGTTTTTCTTCGTGCCTTTCGTGTCTTCGTGGTGCTGTTTTTTTAGCTGATGAGTGGAGATTTACGCCCTTTACTTATCCAACTCTTCGGTAGTACGTTTGGATTTACGACCATAATTTGGCGCAACACTGATCAGCAGTGTCAGTAAAGCCGCGGCATAAGGAACCATTTGCACCGACAAGACCGCTATCCATAACTTACCACTTAAGTTATCAAAATGCTCGGTAGCACACATTGCAGCGATACCTGAACTTAACAATATCAGCAAAAACAATTCCTGTCTGATGGTCATTAAACCGGCAAATAAAGGCCCCTGCTTTTCAAATTTAGGCGTCCGCATAAACGGCTTGCCTGAGGTAAACAAGCCCTGAACCGTACCTCTGGCAACGGTGTGGGTTAAAGACAAACCGGTTAACGCGGCACCCAATGATTGCCAAACGGAACACGGAACACGCGCCTGATATAACCATAAACCACGCAGGATTTTAAAGCTGAATAAACCGACCGTCGGTAATAAAAATACATTGGCAGGCAGTTCACTATGTATCGGGTCACTTAATATTACTGCCGTTAAAATCAAACTGGCGGTCGTAAATAACAACGCCAGGGCATCGGAAAACCACGGTAACCAACCGGCAATAAAATAATAACGTTGTGCGGCGGTCAGTGGCGAGTTTTTTGAGGGTAAAAAGCTGCGCCAATGTCCCTTGATGATTTGCATGGCACCATAAACCCAACGGAAGCGTTGCGTCATATAACCGGACATCGTGTCAGGCATCACGCCACGACCAAATGAATCCTTTACATAAACCGAGTCATAGCCGGCTTCATACAAACGCAAACCGAGTTCACTGTCTTCACAAATACACCATTCTGCCCATTTACCGACTTCCAGTAAGGCAGACTTTCTAATCATGGTCATGGTGCCATGTTGAATAATGGCGTTGTACTCGTTCCTTTGCACCATGCCAATATTAAAAAAGCCGGCATATTCCCAATAACAAAAGGATTTAAAAAGACCTTCATCACGATCACGATAGTCCTGTGGCGATTGCACAAAGCCGACATTTTCATTATCGAAATAGGGCACCATACATTTTAGCCAATCTGGCGACAAGACATAATCGCTATCAATAACCGCAATAATCTCTGCATCGCTGGCAGTTTGCTCAAGTGCATGATTGATTGCACCTGCCTTAAAACCAGGCCAGTTCTCCAGATGAAAAAACCGGAACATAGGCCCCAACCGTTCGCAATCCTCACGTACCGGCTCCCATACCGCAGGATCTTTGGTGTTATTGTCCATCACCAAGACTTCAAGATTGGGATAATCCACTTTCGCCAAAGCCTCAAGCGTCTCACGCACCATCATGGGCGGCTCATTATGGATGGGTAAATGCAGAGATACTTTGGGATATTTAAACTCAGCCGAGGGTTTTAGCGGTTGAAAGGTTCTGGCGGTCTTTTTATGCCAGATCACTTCCGCAATTTCCAGACTTTCGATTAGCAGAATAACAACTGCCATAATCTGCATCAGTATCATCAAGCCCCAAAATAAAATACTGAGATTCGTTTGATATTGATGGGCTCCTATCGATGCGGACCAAAAAATCACCGAAACCGCAAGATTGACAATTAAACCAAAAAACAAGATACCGGGCAGCTTTAAAGTACTGCGAGTAAATAAAAACAAGCCCATTAATACGATACTAAAACCAGCTGCACCAACCGCCCAGTTTTTCCAGGCCGGCATGGTCAACACATCGCCATTCATTGGATATTTGGGTTGTCGATCAGCATTAAATATACCCCAATAAGCACCCGATGAGCCTTCTATAGACTTTTTCCAGGGCTGATCAAAGGCTTCGACAATATAATAATTAACGCTTTCTTTGTCGGCCCGATTAATAAATTCACGTAAAAATTTTGCCTGATTGGATATTGATGCTGTTGCATGTTTAAACGGTTGACCATCTGAAGGCCAGCCAACTTCAGTAATAATAATGGGCTTACCAGGATAAGTTTGCTGTAATTCATGATAACGGCTAAAAACATAATCGACCGCATCTTCTGCAGGAATACCTTCCCAATAAGGCAAAATATGCACGGCGATAAAGTCAACTTCGGCAACAAGATCCGGATTTTTTAACCAAATATCCCATGTTTCAGAAGTACTGACAGGACGCCAACTGCGCTTTTTCACTTCCCGGATATACTCGATCAAGGCTGCTTTAGGAATATCATTACGCAGCAAAACTTCATTACCCACCATCAACCGAATAATTCGGGGATTATTCTGGCGACCGGCCTCAATTAAAGTTTCGATTTCCTGACGATTTTTTTCCAGATTACCGTCAATCCATGCGCCCAAGGTCGTATTTAAATTATATTTGGCGGCGAGCTCAGGAATCTTGTGCTGCCCTTTAAGCATGCTATAGGTTCGAACCGCATGAACTTTATCGGCCAGCAAAGCCAAATCTTTGTCCATATCGGCTTCACTGGGATAGGTATTACCTGTTTGCGTATCTTCCTTGCGCATGGGATCGTAGGTAACCCCCATCGTGGTCTTGGTCCATGATTCCAATTGCAAGGGGTTATTGATATAACTCCAAATACTGAAATTAATAATAACAAGTAATGCAACTACAAATAGAACAGCTATCTTTCTTTTCATTTGGGTATTGGAAAGTTATCGCCTGAAGCGAGTATCGTATGTTTGATTTAAGAATTGTTCTTTGGGATTAACAAGCAGACTTAAGTAATTAATCGTTAAATTAGCAATACTATTACTCATTAGCTTGTCGATCAAGCACTGCCTTGACGATTATCGGTCGACTAAAACCGATAATTTATTAGCCTGTTTGTTATTGAAATTCCCGTTTTTTTCCGCTGGCCTTCACCAGAAATTAAAATAATTACACTTAATATCTTACACGTGATCTAAAACTAACAAAAAATTATTTACCGAGTGAACGGCGAATAATGACGGCATGCTTCATTAATTCAGCTATGCAAACAGATTTGGCTAAGTCATAGCTACTGTTTTTTCAGTCGATACAACGCCGAAATATCCTCGTCACCATAACCTTCCGCCATCAACTGTTCATAACTGATAACAGTCATATCGACTAAAGGTATCAGAGCCTCTGTTTGAGCGGCCATCACTTGGCAGATTTTTAAATCCTTATGATGCAGTGCAACCTTAAAGCCGGGTACAAAAGTACCTTCGGTCATGGTCGAGCCACGATGTTGCAAAAACCAATTACCCGACGCACCGCCAGAAATGACATCAATGACTTTATCCATTACCAAGCCTTGGGTTTGCGCAAAAGCCAGCGCTTCCGTGACCGCCTGATTAATACCTGCGCCCATAATTTGGTTGACGGCTTTGGTAGCCTGCCCCGAACCGGTAGCGCCCATGTGAATAATACGCGCAGCCATTGCTTCCAATACGGGCATAGCCTTTTCCAGAGCGGCTACATCCCCACCCACCATCATCGCCAATGTGCCATTCTTGGCGCCTTCCGTGCCACCTGAAACCGGTGCATCCAAAAATACTACCTGTTTTTCTGCCAAAATCGTGGCAGCTTTTTTGGCCGTTGCACTGCTTACGGTGGACATATCAACAACAATTGCACCGGGCTTAATGGTTAAAGCTATTGCCTCAATCACGCTCAACACATCCTGATCGGCAGAAACACAAATCAGCACAATATCGACTTCTGCCGCCAGCGCCTCCGGTGAATCAAAAACTGCTACGGTAAATTCTGCTGTTTTTGCGGGAGTACGATTAAAAACAGCAGTTAAATAGCCTGCTTTGGCAAGATTTCTGGCCATGCCCAAACCCATCGCACCCAAGCCGATCATGCCTGCTTTCATATTATTTTCCCAGATAAGTGTACGACGTCAAGCCGGCAACGAGTTCTTGTTCATAGTCTTGGCGTTGTTGCTCACTAAGATTACTTTTTGCCAGTTTGTCACGATAGGCCGTTTTTAAATCTTCACTACTAATATGCACATAGTCCAATAAATCACTGACATGCTCACCTTCCTGCAAGTCGTAAAAATGATAGCCGTTGTCATCCAATTTAATATTAATGGAATGCGTGTCACCAAACAAATTGTGCATGTCGCCTAATATTTCCTGATAAGCGCCCACCATAAAAAAGCCGATGAGATAAGGCTCATTGCTGTCGATGTCATGTATTGGCAGCGTATTTTCAAGATTTTGCCCATCGATATATTGATCAATACGACCATCGGAATCACAGGTTAAATCCTGAATAACAGCGCGGCGTGTAGGCTGTTCATCCAAACGATGAATAGGCATGATCGGGAAGATTTGATCAATCCCCCAAATATCAGGCATAGATTGAAACAATGAAAAATTGCAAAAAACCTTGTCGGCCAGCTTCTCGTTTAATTCTTCCAGAATAATAGCTTCGCTTTGGGTGTTGGGATTGAGCTGGCTTTTAATTTGCTGACATAAAAGAGCATAGTTATTCTCGGCTTTGGCAAGCTCGGTAATACTTAATTTATCCTGGGTAAAACGGGCACGTGCTTCTGACAAGGCAAACTGCGCATCATGAAAATGCTCAACCAGATTATGGGCAACGGGTAACGCCAGTAATTCGGCTTTATTGGTATAAATCGATTCAATATCAGTGACATTGGTGATTAATACGGCATGATGAGCCGTCAATGCACGACCTGATTCGGTGATAATGTCAGGTTGCGGCATTTGCTTTTCAGCACACAACTCAGCAAAACTCCGGACGATATTTTGTGCATACTCATCCAAACTGTAATTAATTGATGATTCACGACGCGAGCCACTGCCGTCATAATCAACGCCTAACCCACCACCCGCATCAACAATTTTTATCGCTGCACCCAAACGATGTAATTCAACATAAAATTGCCCAGCCTCTTTCAAAGCAATTTTAATATCATGAATATTGGCGATTTGCGAACCCATATGAAAATGCAGTAATTTCAAGCTGTCCAGTAAATCGGTTTGTTTCAGACGCTCAATCAGTTGAAGTACTTCATGGGCATGCAGGCCAAACTTGGATTTTTCGCCACCGCTGTTTTGCCATTTTCCGGCACTGATACTTGAAAGTCGTACCCTCACTCCGAGTTGTGGCTTAATATTTAACTTAGCCGCTTCTTCAATAATCAGCTCAAGTTCCAGTGGCTTTTCAATGACCAAATAAAGATTCAAACCCATTTTTAAGCCGATAAGTGCCAGGCGAATATAGGCTCTATCTTTATAACCATTACAAACCACAACGCCCTGATTGGACAACGCCATAACGGCCAGCAATTCGGGTTTACTGCCCGCTTCAAGGCCAATATTGTCAGCCGATAAAATACCTTCAACTACCTGACGCTGTTGGTTTACCTTAATGGGATAAACCGGCGTGTATTGCCCCTTATAATTGTTGCTGACACAAGCTTTTTGAAAAGCATCAGACAGTCGTTTAGCACGATCTTTTAAAATATCGGTAAAACGAACCAACACCGGCAATGACAAGTTTTTATCATTGAGCGACTGGGCGATTTCGAATAAATCCAGTGCAATAGCCTTATCCGAACTGGGTTTTACACAGACATGTCCGCTGGCGTTAATAGAAAAATAGCCATCACCCCAATTATCTATTGCGTAGGTTTGTGCTGATTGCTCAGTTGACCAGGTTTTGCTCTGACTTAAATTCACTCAAATCTCCGTTTTATGCCTAAAGAGGCCTAAATTCTAATATAATGCGCACTTATTTATTTGTTTATTTTTCAGGAATCCCTACATGAACCCATCTGAATGGTTTACCGAGCAAGTCCCAGGGGCTGAATCGGCCTTCTCATTAAAAATCAAACAAAAATTACACGAAGAGCAATCTGAATTTCAACACCTTGAGATTTATGAAACAGAAACCTTCGGTAACCTAATGGTAATCGATGGCTGCACCATGGTATCAACCCGCGATAACTTTTTTTATCACGAAATGATGAGTCATCCCGCTTTATTCACGCATCCTGAACCAAAAAGAGTGTGGATTATCGGTGGCGGCGACTGCGGTACCTTAAGGGAAGTATTAAAACACCCTTCAGTAGAGCATGCGGTACAAATTGATATTGATGAACGCGTTACCCGTCTGGCGGAAATTTATTTTCCTGAATTATGTGAATCCAATAATGACCCCAGAGCCGAGTTAAAATTTATCGACGGCATTAAATGGGTAAAAGATGCTGCCCCCGATTCAGTTGATATTATCATTGTTGATAGCACCGACCCGATTGGGCCGGCTTTAGGCTTATTCAGCGAAGATTTTTACCGCGACTGCTTTAACTGTCTTTCAGAAAATGGCATGATCGTGCAACAAAGCGAGTCAGCACTGTTCAACATGAAACTGATCGGCGAAATGCGCAATGCAATGAGTACCAGTGGTTTTGGCCATTTACAAACGTTGTTTTTTCCACAATGTTTGTATCCTTCCGGCTGGTGGAGTGCTACGATTGCCAGTAAAACTGATTTAACAAGCTTCAGGGAACAGGATTCGGCAAACAAGCCTTTTGAAACGATTTATTATAATATTGACATACATAAAGCATCACTGGCACAACCTGAGTTTTTCAAAAAAGCATTTGCTTTATAAATAAAATGCAAGGTGTAGCAATCATTGTTTACACCTTGTTCCTTTTAATTTTTTGTATGAGTGTGATTCATGTTTGACCCTAAAGCTATTGATGATATTGCCAATCGTTTGGCTAGCGCCATTCCTCCGGGCCTTAATAACCTGAAAGAAGATCTGGAAAAAACTTTTAATGCCATTTTACAAGGTGCATTAGGTAAACTGGATTTGGTTACCCGAGAAGAATTTGAAGTACAAAAGATGGTTCTGGCAAAAACCCGCTCAAAACTGGAAGACCTGGAAAAACGTGTATCTGCAATGGAAAGCACTCTTCTTAACAAAGAAGAATTGTAAGATTAAGCCCTTCTTTGGCTTAACTAACCATCGTTAAGAATTGTAGGAGCGGGCCATGCCCGCGAAAAATAAAAAATCGACACAGCTATAGTTGCCAAAACATCGCGGGCGAGGCCCGCTCCTACAATGCAATATTAATAATTGGAATGCCGGGGATTTATAATGGCGCTACAAAAATGTAACAGCAATTCAGAAGCGCCATGGGCTTAGCCGTTATCTTTAGCCGGGGACGCTCAGGAATTGAAGCGCCTCTGGTAATGGTTGAAGTTCATATTTCTAACGGTTTGCCTGCCTTAAATATTGTCGGCTTGCCGGAAACTGCCGTCAAAGAAAGTAAAGACCGTGTTCGGGGTGCACTATTAAACTCGCGCTTTGAATTTCCCGCCCAGCGCATTACCGTCAATCTGGCACCTGCTGATTTACCCAAAGAAGGTGGCCGTTTTGATTTAGCTATTGCTTTAGGCATTTTAGCGGCATCCGGCCAAATCCCCTTGGCTAATCTTAAGCAATACGAATGTATTGGCGAGCTGTCCTTGGGTGGAGAATTGCGCCCTGTCAAAGGCGTTCTTCCTATTGCCATACAGGCCAGAAATCACAAAAGAAAACTAATACTGCCCAAAGAAAATACCGCCGAAGCCGCTCTGGTTAAAGGTATTGAAATTATCCCCGCATTACACTTGTTAGAAGTCTGCGCTCATCTCAGTGGACAGACACAAATACAACCCGAATTTCAACAAACCGAACCACCCGCACCCAAAGATGACCTGGATTTTGCGGATGTACATGGTCAATATCATGTTAAAAGAGCTTTTGAAATTGCCGCCGCCGGCGCACATAATTTAATTATGCTGGGGCCTCCCGGCACCGGAAAATCCATGATTGCCGCACGATTACCCACTATTTTACCGTTATTAACCGAACAACAAGCTCAAGAAACTGCGGCCATTGCCTCTATTAGCGATCAAGGCTTGGATGTTGCCAACTGGCTAAAACCGCCTTATCGCGCGCCACATCATACTGCCTCAGCGGCAGCTTTGGTCGGTGGTGGCAGCAATCCCAGACCTGGCGAAATATCCCTCGCTCACAACGGGACGTTATTTCTTGATGAATTGCCTGAATTTGATCGTAGGGTATTGGAAGTTTTACGCGAGCCGCTAGAGACAGGACATATCACTATTTCACGCGCCGCCAGGCAAGTTGATTTTCCGGCACGCTTTCAGTTGATCGCGGCGATGAACCCCTGCCCTTGCGGCTATTTGGGTGACGCATCAGGGCGCTGTCATTGCTCCTCGGAACAAGTCATGCGATATCGGGCAAGAATATCAGGGCCTTTATTGGATCGTATTGATATGCATCTGGAAGTCCCGCGCATATCCCATGAAGTCTTACGCAAAGGTACACCGGGCGGTGAGGAAAGCAGTGCGACTATCAGAGCACGGGTGGTCGCCGCACGTAATATAGCGGTAGCGCGTAGCGGTAAAGCGAATTCGGAATTAACCGCAAAAGAAGTTAAAAAGCTGTGCGTATTATCCGAGCAAAGTCACCAACTTTTAGAGCAGGCTATGGACAAATTCGGTTTATCACACCGCGCTTATCACCGGATTTTAAAATTGGCACGGACTATTGCTGATCTGGCAAATTCAGAGCAAATAGAAACCAAACATTTAAGTGAAGCAATCAGCTATCGCAAGCTGGATCGTAGTGTGTAGGAGGTATAAGCGAAGCCTCATACACCTGATAGAATGGTACGAACTATCGTTATCATCAAATGAGCCAAGGGTACGCGATGCGTACCCTACACACCCAACTATTTAACTTTAATCAGTTCCTTGCCATCGGTAGAGAAACGGCAGATACCCGGAGCAAAGTTGTCGCAATCCTTGGATTGCTCAACTATCGCGCCAGTCGGAGTAAGATTAACTTTTAGCTCACAATAAGTCGCTTCAACTACCGAACGTTGCTTCATAAGCAATTGATTTTCACTAACCAGTGTGGCTGGGCCTGAAACTTCTCCAGTGCAAGGTTTAGCGTCTACTTCGCTGGCATTGGGTTCAAAATTAACGTCTGCACTGACCGTAATATCATCTTTAAGTGTAGTGATTTTTAAATGTTGAACATGATTTCCATCGCGCAGCACATAGTGGTCAGTCGCCGCCAAGGCACTGCCGGAAACCAGTAGTGCGGCAGTCAGAAACAAACTTTTTTTCATGATATTACTCCTTTATTTAGTATATTTTATTGATCAATTGGGTAGGCAAACAAGACAAGATTTAATACTTATTTTTGATTTGACTCAACATGATTAAGATCCATTTTACCTTACTGAACGTCTTTACGAAAAGACTATAAAAATAACACCATCCATAAATCCGGTAAACGGCAACCTGCTTTTGCCATTTAACGCCTTCCGTTTGATTTTTCGTCGTACTTCATTGAAAAAGAAGCATGTTAAAGAATCACCTTCCACAGCGATTTACCGGTAATTAAAATTTAGCCAAACCGTCATGACCCTGTCATAAGTTATTACAATAATAAAACCTGATTTTGCAGATTCAAGGATTGTTATTATGTTGAATGAACATCAAAAATCTTGCCGTAATTTTATCAACGTTAAACCCTACGACCCTATCAAACTTGCCACAATTAGCACATGGCATTCATCCCCGTGATTTGCTATCAAACCAGACTATCGTCGAGAGTCGAATCGATCTCTCTACCCAAAGATGACGCCCGGCTAACGCAGATAATTCATCCACAAATTAGCCCGTCTCAAAGTAAAAAAAATCACAAAAAAAAACAACAAATATCTATACTTTATTAAGTTAAGTTCAAATAGTTCTAAAGTATGCCGACAAAAAATACTGACCGATTGTTAATGTAATAACTGGGAGTGAGTGCATGTCCAAAAAAGCTGCAATGAAAACATCTGAAAGAGAAATGAGTTATCGCAGAAGAGATAATCGAAAAATCACCAAAAATGATGATTTTGAGCTACTTGATATAGTTGATCTTGTCATAGAAAGAAGAGTTTTAGAACCTGTACAGGCACTTACAAAAGCACAAGGATTTTATATAAAAGCGATTTTGGATAACATAATAACCTTTGGCATAGGGCCCGCCGGCACAGGAAAAAGCTACGTCGCAGCCGGATTGGCTGCCGACATGCTAAGAGAAAAAAAGATTGACCGCATTATACTTACCAGGCCTGGTGTTGAGGCAGGCGAGAAATTCGGTTTTATCCCGGGAGAACTGGAAGAAAAATATGCGCCATACATTGAGCCCTTTCGCGACATACTTAACGAAAGACTGGGGCGGTCACAAGTAGACTACCTGATAAAGCACAAGCGCATATGTGCCATGCCTTTGGCCTTTATGCGCGGGCGCACTTTTAAAAATTGCTGGGCAATTTTGGATGAGGCACAAAATACCACGCCAGGCCAAATGAAGCTCTTTTTAACGCGTATTGGGGATAACTGTAAAGTTATCATCGATGGTGATTTGGAACAGAAAGATATTCCCGCTCAATCAGGTCTAGCCGATGCCGTTAACCGGCTTAAACATACCAAAAAAGTAGGCATCGTAGAATTCACGGTTGAAGATATCGTTCGCTCAGGGATTGTTAAAGAAATCATCAGAGCCTATTCAATTTAACAATTTTACTTTAAAAGTTTAAAATAATTAAGGCTGAATTATAAGTCTTTAATCACTTCAAAAATACAAAACAGGCATCCCTAAAAAGAACCTGATTACCAAAAAACCTCAGCCAGTAAGTGCCTGGATACCCGGGCATAACTGGCTGAAATAGCTTGTTAATCAGCAATCAGAATGTCTGTAAGCCTGCATAGTCATTTTATCAAGAACGCCATAAAATAAAGACCGGATAGACTCCGGATAAAAGTGGATCCTGTAAACTGACGATTAAAAACAGGTATAATAACAAAGATATATCCTGATATTTTCACCGAAGCTTTTCTGTCTTATCAAGGCAACAGGACGGAAATATGAAAAATTATAAATAGCCTTACCCAACAACTGTAATGCCACTATAGGATTAAACCACTTAATCCTGACTTCTATCCCAATGACCAAACTAAATCCCCAACAACAAGCCGCTGTTAAAGCGATAGACCACCCTTTATTAGTCCTTGCCGGTGCGGGGAGTGGTAAAACGCGGGTGATTACCGAAAAAATTGCTTATCTGGTTAAGCAAGGCTTACCTGCACGGCATATTGCAGCGGTGACTTTCACCAACAAAGCGGCACGGGAAATGAAAAGTCGGGTTTCAAAACTACTCGATGACACCCAGATTCGCGGCTTACGGGTTTCTACGTTTCATTCATTAGGGTTGGATATCTTACGAAAAGAACATAAAGTGTTGGCTTATAAAGCGGCGATTACGCTGTTTGATGAACAAGACAAACAAACCCTGCTAAAAAACCTGATCAATCATGGCGCAAAAGATTGTGATATCGATAATCTTGATACTTATGCCCATCTAATCGGTCAATGGAAAAATGCCTTTGTAACCCCGGAACAGGCACTAGCCACAGTAAATCGCGATCAATATTCGGCAGCCGGACTTTACAACGAATATACCCGCAGTTTAAAAGCCTATAATGCCGTCGATTTTGACGACTTGATTTTGTTGCCGGTATTGCTGTTTCAGCAGCACCCCGCCGTGTTGGAAAAATGGCAAAATAAAATCCGTTATTTGCTGGTGGATGAATATCAGGATACCAATATCACCCAATACCAGTTGGTAAAATTAATCGCTGGAACACTGGGATGCTTTACTGTTGTAGGTGATGATGATCAGTCAATTTATGCATGGCGTGGAGCGCAACCGGAAAATCTGGCGCAATTACAAAAAGACTTTACCCGCCTGCAAGTGATCAAGCTGGAACAAAATTACCGCTCAACCGGACGCATACTCAAGGTGGCCAATCATCTGATTGCCAATAATCCTCATGCTTTTGAAAAAAAACTCTGGAGTGAATTGGGTTACGGTGATTCACTGCGTGTTTTAAGTCATAAAAATGACCAGGATGAAGCCAAACAAGTCATCTCGGAAATTGTTCATCATAAATTTAAAACCGGCGGTAGCTATCAAGATTATGCGATTTTATACCGTGGCAATCATCAATCCCGGTTATTTGAACAAGGCCTGAGGGAAAACAACGTGCCTTATCTGATTAGCGGCAGCTCGTCATTTTTTGCCAATCCGGAAATCAAAGACATACTGGCTTACCTGCGTTTATTTGTTAACCAGGATGATGATGCCGCTTACTTACGCATCATCAATACACCCCGGCGCGAAATCGGTCCGACGACCCTGGAAAAATTGGGTACTTATGCCAATGACCGACATATCGGTTTATTTGCGGCCAGTACCGAACTGGGCTTAACCCAAAAACTCTCCGAAAAAGCCATCCAGCGGCTACAAAAATTCCACGGCTGGGTTATTGATACTGCAGACCGTATTGGCAAGGGCGACACCTTTGCCGTGATCGAACAGGTGATTAATCAAATCGGTTATGAACAATTTTTAAAAGAAGACAGTAAAAGCAAAGAGTCCGCTGATCGTAAAATTAAAAATGTCCACGAGCTGGTCGAATGGCTTAAGCGCATCGCCGACAAGGATTCCCAAGCAGAGCATGGCAACAAAACCAAAAAATCCCTGGCTGAGATTGTCGCCAAGATTATGTTGATGGATATTATGGAGCGCAATCAGGAAGCAGAAGTAAGTGATCAAGTGAGCTTAATGACCCTGCATGCCGCCAAGGGCCTGGAATTTCCGCATGTTTTTCTGATTGGCATAGAAGAAAATATCCTGCCTCATCAAAACAGCATTGAAACCGATAATATAGAAGAAGAGCGCCGTCTGGCTTACGTAGGTATCACCCGCGCCCAGCGTACCTGCACTTTTAGTTACTGTACACATCGTAAACGTTATGGCGAAATCACTGAATGTGAACCCAGCCGGTTTCTAAATGAATTGCCGGCCGATGATCTTGAATGGATTAATAAAAAACAGCTAACCCCCGAAGTTATCAAGGAACGCGGCAAAGCCAATCTGGCCAACTTAAAAACAATGTTATCGTAATCACCTTGCTGATCAGTTACAATGCTTGGTCTTAAGCGCCCTTAGCTCAGCTGGATAGAGTACAGCCCTCCGAAGGCTGTGGTCGGTGGTTCGAATCCACTAGGGCGCACCAATAAAATCAAGAGCTTACAGTGAATTTAAGACTTTTTTTATTGTCTGAAATTCACCACGTCACACTCACGTCACAGTTGAAAATAAATTGCCCTCTAAACCACCGCAATACCTGCCAGATACCTACCGGCACCACCCCACCCCGTCATTTCCGGTTTTCATATAGATAAACCTTACAATCTATTTCAGTCTCCCGACGACGACCTCACAGAACACCCCCCGCCTATGTAAATGAATGTAAAGCTACTGGAAATTTTTATAATTTTCCGGTCGCTTTGTAAAACCTGCTATACAGGAAACACCCCCGCCTCGATTATTCAGGGACTCCGATATTAAAAATTTTTCATTACAATTTTACTGGCATGAAAAAACAGCATTTAGGTGGGCGGGGTTTACTTTGCGCCTAATGCAGTTAGTACAGTTAGTACGGTTAGTACAGTTAGAGCAGTACAAATATAAGCATTTACTAAAATACCTGTGACTTGCTCCAACTGCATAAATCAGTCATTGATTTTGTGCTGGGGTATGGAGTTGCATGGCTTTTGTATTATCGTGTCGCTACGGTGATTTTTATAGCCTTTAGTTATTGGTTATTCATAATCAATCCGTTATAGGCTTCGATTTCTTTCTGAGATAGTCTTTTACTATTTTTAGTCCCACTTTCTGCATTTCTTTCTTTGGATTTAATGGCTTTGTAAGTAAAACTTCCATCTGAGCATTAAGAACCTTCGAGGCAATATCAGTTTCTGGCAGGTGCATAATCGGGCTATCCGATAACGCTAACTTTGTTAACTCGCGAAGATTCTTGTTCTCTGCCGGTCTTGCTTTACGCGCGGCTCTTGTCTCCTTACCATGCTTATAAAAATGGCAGTCCTTACCCGAAATAATTTTTCTGTGCGCGCCGTGAAACCTACAAATATTCATACCGTAGGCGGCAAGATTAAGACAGCGTTGCTTCGTGTGCTTTGCCATTGCGCTACACTGAGTTGCTGTATGATTCTCTATATTTTTTAATGGCATTTTGTAACCTCTCTAAACAATAGGCGTAAGGCATGTAGCAAAATTTAAAGCTATTAGACAATGCACTTGCCTCAAATAAGATTGCTGTTTCTAAGTAAAAATATGTAGTCTTGCCGGTGATAGCTAACTTTATTTTCTCTTGTAAATAAGACATAAATAACAAATGTTATTGGTATGAATAACACCGGAAGGCCATGTCGTTCGTGGCATGCGGCGGATTTGTTATCATGTTATTGATGTTATTGGTACTCTACCCCCCCCTCACATAAATATGCCTAATTAAGTAGTCTTTTTGCTGTCTGTCTGTTCCTCTCTATGTATATATAAAATAAAAACAAATAAATGAATAACATTTTTATATATAGCACTACAGCCGTGGGCTGCGCTGTTATTCATGCCAATAACAAATGAATAACAGCAATAGCATTACTGTGCTGGCTCATACAGGGTTAGTTTGTCCCGAACTATGCGTGCAAGGACTTTCTGTTTCACCATATCGTCTAGTGTCGCCCTGATTAGGTTGGATTTGTTACCTTGAAAATCTCTAAAGGGAATCTTCTGCGATTTTGACATAATGATGTTTCTTTCAGTTCGTGGCTTACGGTCGTTTTCGAATAAAGACAGAATTGATGTGAACTCAGCCCTTACGCCAATAATCCCTTTATCTTTGCAGAGGTTTAAATTAGCCTCCAAAAGCTGGCTAACGATATCAATAGCAGCACGAACATGTTTGTCTGCTATTTCAGGGATAGTAGTCCCACCATCAAGTAAATGAAGAATGGCCGCTACTTTCATTACCTGAATATCGAACTTTCCCGCCGCCCCTCTTAAAGATAAATGTGCATACTTGCCACCATCAGCAAGATGAGGCTCAATGAGGTTTTTATGATCGTTGATTTTTGAGAAGCCGGTCATACTAATTCTAAGGACATCTAAACCCTTAAAGGTTTTTGGTGCCTCAAAAATCTCTTTTATAAAATTACAGGCTACTGCATATTCTTGAAGCAAAGCGACGTTACGAGCAACTGATTTAGTATGATCTCTAACCCCCAAGCTATGCGGCTCTGCCAGCATCAGGAAACGCTCTGCCAAACCTGTTCCATTTGAGGCACTTAAAACTTTTTCGATTGAGCCGGTTTGAGCAAAACAGACAACCGCCCCAATAACATGCCCACAATAGCCTTCTCTAGTAACCCTTTGGCAGTTTACATACCCACCATCAAAGCCATTGAGTACTACATCGTTATTATTACTGCTAGTTTCGGGTTTGTATGAACGACCTAACAGTGAATCAAATAAGCCTTGTTCACTGGACACCGCACTAAAGAAGCCATTGGTAGAGACTAGCGTTTTTTCCAGTCCTTCAGGCGTTGCGTTGCTTACAAACAGGCCAATCTGAAGCCGTTTGGCTGTAGTTTTTAGATCGTCGTATTCATCTTTTTCTTGTGGTAATAGCTTCTCCTTATTGGTCAGCACTTTTAATCTAAAAAATACTTTGTCTGCTATAGTTCTCAAAATTTCTGTAAAAGGGGCTTGATATTTCCTCAAATCCCACGTTTTACCAGCTCCAGAGGGCTGTTCAGCGGCTACGTATAAGGAAATAGGCAGTCGAGTGTGGTCTTGATACCTGACGACCCACTTACGCGAGGCCATAGCACTATAAACCCCTAAGCCTGTAAGGAAAACGGTGTTTACAGGCAGGCAGGTTTCTGCGGCTGTTTGTATGCTAAACCGTTTTAACAAGTGGTTGTCATCAACTTCACGTAATAAATCAACATAGCAATATTTTTTATCACTGTCTAAAGTGTCATTAAACGTCGACAAGGGATTCCAAGTAAATGCTTGACCCTTACCTACAGTATCTTGGGTTTTCTCAGGTATAAAGCTACTTTTACCTGTTCCCAATTTTGGTTTAACTTTATTGGTTTTTTCAGTTTTCTGATTAACAAACAAATCGCCGTTAACGGTTTCGGTGGGTAACGCTTCTATGGGCGTTGATTTACCGAACTCAATACCGTCTAAAATGCTTTGCCATTCGGTTTCTGAAGTCACCCCACCTTCGGCAATGGCATCACTGGTTAATTTTAACGCTGCCAGTGCATCTTCTTCGGGCAATAGACCACCAGCTACAAAACCACCAGCCAACCTTCCGGCCTCCAATCGCTTACCATGACGTTCACCTTGTTTGGCTTTTTTAAGTGAGTTCTGAATTTTGCCAATGCACTCATCGGCTGTGCTTTGAACAAAAGCATTTGAGGCTCTCAGTTTTTTAGGCTTTAAGATTACTGCTTTTGGTATCGGTTCCGGCAGTTGCTTAGGCTCCCATGCTCGCCAGTCGAAAACTTCTGCATCCCAGTTCACGAAAAGTTCAGGGTCATAAGAAACAAAGCAAAGCCTTCTAATATCTTTACAGGCCGCATCGACTTTGATTTTAATACCTAAACTCATCAGCATTTTAGCGGCGGCAGCGAATACTTTTTTATTGTCTGCATCACATTTAATAGTACCTCTAGCCAGTCGTAGTGCAAATTTAAGCCCGTTACCGGAAGGGCTTACAAAGCAAAAGAGACAGCATGATAGTTTTATAATCGCCTCACGCGTTGCGCCTAGAGCATCACCCAGCTTATCTACGTCGAATGAAGCATTATCTGCTGATTGTACAAAGGACGCGTTATCCACTTTCGGGTCAAACTTTCCGGCAAAAGCAAAAGCTGGGAGGTTTTGCTTGGCGTTGTCGTAGGAAACAGGTTGTCTATTACTATAAAATTTTCTTGCTGCTTCAACAGATACTTTAAACCTTCCGGTCTGGATGCTATCAAGTGCCTGCTCAAGTGTCACCAGCTTCGTCTTGTCCGGTTTGTAAAGGCAGGGTACAAATGTTATTTTGGTGTCTCCTGAATAGCTTTCGTCGACGCGGTTCGCTGCCGCGTTGGTGGCGATCACGCCGCCACCTTCTTGTTTTGGGATTCAACCCAAGCAAAAAACTTGCCTTCATCAATAAGAATTTTACGGCCAATTCTGATAATTGCGCCCGACTTCGCAAGGCCGTTCGTTTCCTCGTTGAAAATTAATGCTCGAAGGCCGCCTAGGGTGAGTGCACGGTGTTTTTTCTGGAACTGGTTGACCGTAAAATAAGCGTAAGCAAATGCTTCTTTTCCGGTTTGATTTGGTTGGGTGGTCGTGGTTGTTTCAAATGATTGTTTCATGTAATACCCCTGATTCGATAAAGTTAAGAATCGCGGCAAACTGTTATTGCTTGCGGCTTAACGCAAAGTAAAACAATTCAAGGGGTGGGCAGTAAAGCAGGGCAAGTGGGCATTTTTACTGCCCACTTATAGAGAATTAACGGGTGGGCAGGTATCTTTCTTTGTTTTGAATACATATTACATTTTGTTTGCTGGCATCCTTCCATGCGTGGTCAAAACCACTGGCAGTGAATAATTTTACGTCCTTAAGGCACTCGTTTTTTATTTTTGCTTTGCCGGTATTAGGGATAGCCAATGGATTATAAGCAAGACCAATGGCGGTTTTACGGATAGCCTCTATTTGTGCGGGGCGTACCGATATTTTACCCACTGAAGCCTTAGGTTGTCTTGATACCACGTCAATCATCCCTTGTGGGATATTAAAAGTTTTAACGTCATCCTCGCCCTCCTTAAACTCCCGATAAACTAGCCAAGAGTCTGAATCCCCGACATCATAGCTGTTTAGTGCAGTAATCAGTTCAGGCATCGTATAGGTCGCTTGCCTGTTTGCCAAATATCCCGCCAGTAGTTTAATGGAATTAGACTTATCAGAGATAACAGCAGAAGTATTGTCGGGGTCAATCCTGTGCGCCAGCTTTGCCCCTTGCATGGGAGTCATACCCCCCTGCAAAGTGTTGTAGTAATCCCAAGCAATCGGTTCACCGTTTATTTTCCTTTCTGAAAATGTACTGTAGGCCATCACGCGCCGCCAATACGCTTATTCATTCGCTCAATCGCTGAACTGATATGGCTGTCTGATAAATGCGCGTATCTCTGCACCATATCCAAAGTTTTATGTCCCAATACTGCGGCAATATCAATCAAAGTAGCACCATCCTGTGCCAGATAACTAGCGGCTGTGTGCCTTAAGTCATGCCAACGAAAATTCACAATACCGGCTTTATCGAGTGCAGTTGTCCATGCTTTTTTTAACTCAATCGGTTTATGTGGGTGTGTTGGGCTTGGAAATACTAATTTGGTATCAAGTCGCCGTACCTTGCCAAGTTTCTGTACCTCTAAAAGAGCATTGCCTGATAAAGGTATGCGTCGACGAGTACCATTCTTGGTTTGATGCAATATGACGCAATTGTCAGCCAGATTGACCACGCCCCATGCTGTGTGGACTGGGGGCGCGTCGGGTTCGCTCCAATACAGGTTCATCGTTTCGGCTTGTCGCATCCCTGTAGATACTGCCAATATGAAAGCCGGATAAAGTAGATTATTAAGTGAATTCTTACAGGCGATAGTTAAACGCGCCAGCTCGTCATCATCCAAAAATCGAACTATACCGCGTGGTGGTTTTGGCAATTCAATAACGGCATCCTTTAGGGGGTTTGTTTCGAACCAATGCCATTCTAATTGACAGATTTTTAATACATGGTTGATTGAAAGAAAGTGCCGTTTGATAGTTGCGGCGGCAAGTGGCTTGCCCTTGTTGCCATGCGTAACCAAGGTATCTCGACAAGCCGCAAAATCTTTAACGGATAAATCGGCTAAACTGCAATAACCGATTTGAGACTTCCACCAGTTAAGTATGGGTACTCTTTTTTCTAGTTCGTGGGGTTTAAACTTGCTCGGGGCAATATCTGCTAAATAACGCTCGATTGCATCGCCTAAGGTATGTTTCTTTGCTTCGACTGTTTTGAAGTGTCGACCTTCCTTGATTGCCGCCTCGGTAACCGTCACCCATTTTTTGGCGTCCGTTATCCGTTGGAAGGTCGCCGTTTGTGCCGGATAACCTTTAAGCCGGATTTGTGCCGTGTAGTAAGGTTTGCCGTCTGCTGTTTCACGTTTTCTAATATTGGCCATGATTGTTCCTATAGGGTAACAACTGGCTTTCTGATATGATGCTTTGAGCCATTGCTTAACCTGAATTTAAGTTATTGGTAAGGCCTTGTTGGTGCTGATTACATCCTCAAGGCCGCTTTTTTTCTAGGGTTACAGTATACACCCACGTCACACTCACGACACAATTAACTATAAATAAGGGTATTAAATGGCAATAGATAATAACAAAAAATTATAATTAAGTTGTTGATTTTATTGCTATTGATTGTTGGGATTTATTATGGATTTTGCTATTATTCACCCTCCGAAGGCTGTGGTCGGTGGTTCGAATCCACTAGGGCGCACCACAAATTAAGTAATAAAAATAAGCGCTTACTTATCACAGACTGCGCTTTTTTTATGCCTGCTGAAAAATCACTTTCTTGATTTTGACGGTTTAATTTTTTCACACTGCCCTCCTGGTCAATATTGATTCAGGATTCGTGGACTCACACAACAACTCAACACACTTAGTTGATCTCTGACTATTTAAGTCGACATAAAGAATCAAAAGGTACGGCTTTCCGTCGGATCATTTTGCCAAGCATGATAACCAATGAGCCCTTAACTACTTATTTCCTATTATGATATTCAACGATACCGGCACCCTAATAAATTGGCAATTGAATGATATTAATATTGTCGAGCCACTGCATAGTAAAGAAAACGGTGGTTCTCGTGGTGGAGCATTCCTTTGTATACCTAATTTTGAGGCACTATCTCCGCCATTTAGTATTAAACACGGCGAATATAGAATAACTGCTTGCGATAATAAGCTGCCACACACAAAAAACCTTTCAGCTCCCGCCGAAAATAACTGGGGAAATGTTGAAGTTATTACCGATTGGGAAGAAATCGAAGCACTAAATAGTAAGACGCTTAAAGTAACCACAACCATCCGCGCATTATCAGACACGGCTTGGGTTCGACCAGGATTTCACCCCTACTTTTCGGTCACGCAAAACAGTTTTATTGAAATAGGGGTTACTCGGATAGACATAGCGTCACTGCCACACGACAGTATCCAAAAATATAAAGTAGCGTCGTTATCCGAAGAAGTCAAACTTACAACAGCCAATTACACCGTATCAATTAATTGCAACCTATCGCCGATAACTGAAAATCTCTCTATTGTGTTTGTTATCTGGAGTGATAAAAAACAGCAGTATATCTGTATAGAACCTGTTATCGGAAATCAACCGGCCCAAGACGGCTTGCCGACACCATTAACACTTGTTAAGAACGAAGAACTGGTCATGGTGTTTACGATATGCGCGACAAGAGCAGGTTTTGTGGATATATTATGATTAAATCCGTGTTATCTTGCAAAAAAAACAGGCATTAAGTTTTGTTGGAATGAAACAAATCAAGGAATTTAGTAAGATGAAATTAAAAGAAAAAGAGGTTGAAGTAGGGTACTTGTATTTAACCGGTGCCAATCAGTATCGTGCAGTGCTGGCGATGAAAGGTGAATTTATGATTTATGCGCCCGGTTTGGAAGGAAATGCACCATTAAATCTGACTCCTACAAAAATGCCGTTTGAAAACCAGCCATTCAAGAAGTGCCAAATCGTTACCTTTGCCAAAAAGGATTATCAAGCATTTGACTTTAATGGCACTGAAGCTATCAAACATAAATTGAATGAATTACAGTTGGCAGAAGTAACTGCGCAGTGCAATGCCAAGTCAGCTATTGCTACTCTGTTGGCAGAATAAAACCTATTAATCAATCTTAAGACCATGAAAACAACAGCAAAAGACCTAAAAATAGTATTAAAAAATGCTTTGCTCAATGACGGAAAAATGGAACAGGATCTATATGAATATGAGTTTGAAGAGTTATTGGACGAATTATTAGCAACCCTGATTAAAGATAAAGATGACTTCGTCTTTGCAATCACCACGCATAAAAATGATATAACGGACAAAGAGGATACGGCAATGGTTTTAATTGACGCATCCGGTAAAGCACATATCAATGAGTTGGCGAGGGATAAACTAAAGGAAGTGTGGGAAGGTGATTATGAGCGCAGGATGACAAAATTAATTCCCGACTTTGCCAAACAATTATATAAAGGCGATATTCCAATCAGTGGCATTAAAACTGTCTTGTCTGCTTAATTATAACAATGTTAAAAGGTAAATAACCAATGAACACGGAAGCAGAGTTAATAAACTCTTTAGACGAAGCTCAAGGCAAAAACCCTCTTGAATTTCCATTTGGATTTTATATTGAAGACGATCACCAGCAGAGTG
Organism: Methylobacter psychrophilus; assembly: GCF_025583945.1. Lineage (GTDB taxonomy): Bacteria > Pseudomonadota > Gammaproteobacteria > Methylococcales > Methylomonadaceae > Methylobacter_C > Methylobacter_C psychrophilus. The sequence continues at coordinate 119,134 of NZ_JAOEGU010000001.1, read as the reverse complement.
CGGGTGGCAGTTTCTTTTGGTATAAGACTGAAAAAGAGATGCAACAAGCGATAAAGAATGATTTCATCAATGCGCTTTTTGATGGTGCCAGCGATGATATAGCAGCGGTCAAAACAGAAATTGCCAGCCTCATTGAACAATCGACACCCAATGTTGAGGGTGATGATTTACTGAATAGTCTGAATTTGGTTTTAAGAGAAATTGAATTACGACTCCAGTTTATGGGCTCTTTTGACGATCTCTGTAAAAGCAAAAATGAGTGGGCGAAGTATTTCCGAGAGTCCTACCGTGAAGAGTGTCTTGACGATATAGAGGATATTTCTTCAAAAAAACTACAAAGCTCAATCAAAAAAGCCGAGCAAGATGATTTTGCAGACTTTGTCTCTGATTATTTAATTTAGTGCCATGAACAAAATCTTGTTAATGCTCCTGTTACTCCCGTTAACATCAATGGCTGCCAATAAACCATGTTCAGGCAAAAAAGGCGCAATATCGCCTTGCGAAGATACTCAAGGGGTCGCCGGGCAATCTTCTGAGTATCAAAAGCTATTGGAACTTGCCGAACAGAATGCTACCCGCATAAAAGCACAATCAGATAAGAACGTTACGGTAATAAAAGCGCAGTCGGATAAAAACGTGACTGCAATTCAGGCGCAGTCAGAAAAGAATGCCACATCAATAAAAGCTCAGTACAAACAAGACCCTGCAAAAATCAAAACTCAACTCGACCTAAACAGGTTAAGTACCCAAGAAAAATTAGATCGTAATGCAGCGATTACTAAAGAACAACTTGAGCGCAATGCGGTAAGCACCCAATTACAGTTAAAAAAAAATACGGCAAGTGCCCATGTAAATGTACAGAAATAATCAGATCAAACATTGAATTTCTTTATCGCTAATCACCACGTTAAATAAACCCCATCATATGTTGACCATAGAACAAATAATTGCAAAATTAAACACAGATAATGATTCCATTTTTCCACGGGAAGCGTTGGAAGATGCTATTTTGCAACAGAGTGCGATCACTCCTTCGCTTTTAAGTATTATTGATGAAATTGCTGGTAACCCTCAATTTGTTGAAGATACGCCTGCTTTTATGTATGCACTCTATCTTCTTGCGCAATTTAGGGAAAAGAGGGCTTACCCAATCATTGTGCAATATTTTGGTCAGCTTGGACATGAAGATGAGGCATTATATCCAACAGGAGATATGGTTACAGAGGACTTGAATAGTATTTTGGCTTCAGTTTGCAATAGTGATCTTGGCTTAATAATGCAACTAATCGAAGATCAAGACGTTAATGAATATGTTCGTAGTGCTGCATTAGGTTCTTTGGTGATTCTCTATAATAATGATCAGATTTCACGAGGGGACTTGGTCAGTTATATTGAAACGCTACTTGATCATTGTCTTGAGCAGAAAGAAGATGCTTTTTTTGTCGCTAGTGTGGTGTGTAATTGCTGCGACATACATCCCGAAGAGCTCTATGATCAACTTGTTGCTTGCTTTGACCAAGAGCTTGTAGACGAGGATATTATTAACAAAGAGTATCTTGATAGGTACCTTGAAATTGACAAAGACAAAGCCTTGGCTAGATTAAAAGAAAATCGTCAATGCCGGTTAATAAACGATGTCATCACTGAAATGGAATGGTGGGCTTGTTTTCACCCGGATGCTAATTTAAAGCAAGATCTTGCGCCAGGATTTGAATATGCCAACCAGTCAAAAGTCGGTAGAAATGATCCGTGTCCGTGCGGCAGTGGTAAAAAGTATAAAAAATGTTGCCTGCATTAATTTATCATCCTTGTAAAAAGTTGTTGGGTTGCACAGCTTTTACAAATATCTGCTCAATACGTCTAAGGTCCGGTTCTTGAAAATTGAAGTAAGCCCACAAAATAAACTCTGCTCAACATGTGGCACTATTTTAATCTGTGGCGTTACTCAAACTGGAAAATCATGTTGGTGCGCAGCCTATCCAGCCATTATGGCCGTTGATTCTCAGCAGGATTGCCTTTGTGAAAATTGCTTAAGCAAAGCTATACAAGGAAAAATTATTGAGTTCATTAATAGATTAAGTCTGCAAGATGCAATTGCTGCAGCGCATAAGTATCGTGGCGATGGTAACTTAATCCAAGGTATTGACTATTTAAATGAGAACAATAAGATGGTCTTTACAAAATGGTATCACTTAAAACGTGGCTCATGCTGTGAGAATGCTTGTAAAAACTGCCCTTATTGAATAATTCTATCTGGTTGTAACAAAAATCAAATATTGTTTATGGCAACGATAACCTGTTAAGCCTTTTGAGTAGCTGTCCATTCATCTGCATTACTGGGAGGCTGTCCGAGAATAGGAACCGTAGCGAGGGAAAGCAATTTTGCGTCAGATTTTTTGATCATTTGAGGCAAATAGTTGTTCTATTAAACGAAAATGAGCGAAAAATATGGCCAAAATAGCTTTTTCGCAGTCGATTTTCTATTCTTGGACAGTCTCCTAAGGTGCACCACCCTATCTGACTTCCCCATTTGCATTATTAACTTTGTATCAAAGAGGCAAGCTGGATTAAAATAGTAATTTACCCGAAAGCTTCCAATAATTGTTGGTAAATTGCTTGAACGCGTTCAACATTGATTTCAACTGCAAAAGCTTTTAATGCCGCTAAACGTGCATTTTCACCTAAAGTGTCACACAAAACTGTCCGATACTATTGCTGGTTGAGCTGTTAAAAACAGGATTAATAATGTTATTGCTCGATAAGATGATGTGTGAGTTAAAGTCGGTCAGCCTTCCGCTCTTTGAAAGTAATGACTCGGTACTTATTAATTATTATTGTCAATCCGCATTGGTTTGAAAGCACTCAACCGATAACAAAAAACAATCTTCGAGGGACTGCCTTAAAAATATGCAGCTCATAAGCGACTTTTCAGTGCTTGCTGCAAGCACTGGGTTAAGGCAGTGGCAATACCCTGACGCCGATAGGCCGGCAATACAAACAGGGACAGCACTTCAATAGCGTATTTTTCGGGGCTGTCTTGCGGCACTTGCTCGGCAACGATAAAACCGATCATTTCTCCGTCTACAGAAGCCGATACGCCATGCAACTCGCCGCGTTGCGGGTGGGTTTGCCAGTGTTGTAGCAAGCTGGGAAAGGTTAAAGCCTCGTAGGGTGCCAGATTGTCGGGGGTCAGATGGTAAACCCGTTGATATTTAATCGGTGCGGCACTGCTTTGGGCCAACGGCGTTAAGCGCGGTAAGCCGGCAACCTGGATAACCGTGCCGATACCCGGACGCTTGACGGTAGGTTTGGTGGTTATAAGACCGCCGGAACCCGGAAAATTAATCAGACGGTCAATCGCTTCTTCTTTAAAGCCCAAGGTCGCGGGCCGCCGCACATCGGGTAATACCACCACGTCAAACAACTCTTCCACGACACCGGTAAACTCCAAACTGTGCACTACGGCACCGGTGTTTAAATCAATCACCTGCAAGCCACACTGTGGGGTTTGCCCCAACTCAGCCAAGCGCTGTTCCAAAACCAGGCCGCCAAAACTGGCTGAGCGCAATTTTGATAAACCCACCAGAGCGTAGTGACCAAAAAAGGCCAGACCGCGCACAAAGCCCGGGCAAAATGTCACCGAAATAAAGCGCTCGCCGTCCAGATAACCCAGCTCGCCGCTGCCGGAATTAAGCAGCCACAGCTTGCCCTTGTACCAACGTGGCGAGTGCGGCATGGACAAACCGGTAGCAATAATTTCATTACTGGGTATGTGCATGACAATGCCGCCGTGATGACGATGATGGCGCCAACCGGCGGCACTATCGGTACTACTGCAGGCCGTAGCATAGATCGGTTGGCCACCACGGAGCGCCAGGCCGTTTAGGTGGCAACGATCTTCGGAAGCCAGTTTGGTGATAAATGGTGGCCGCCAGAGCGGCTCAAAACTAAAGCCGGGGCGCAAAGCAGCCAGACAGCTAAAATCGGTGTTGATAAACAGCAGTTGGCCGTCTTTATCCAACACCACATCATGCACATTAAGGTCGCCAGTAGTGTACGACTGGCACGGGATGTACAGACGATCATTACCCTGCCAGCTTTCACCTTCGTCCAGACGATTTTCCAGCTGCCAGAGCTGATAGCGGGTGGCCATGTACAGACTGTTATCATGGGCATACAGCCCCATTGGTTTATCAAATAAACGCTCATTGACCGCCAACTGCCCATCCGGCTTGCAACCGAGCAAAAACAAACGGTTGGTTTGGTAAGTGGTAAAAGCCAAACTCAGCTTGTTGGTGTTTAACCATTGCCATAGACTTACTGAGGCTTGGAGAGTAATTACCGGTGGGATTGTTTCAGTCATGGCTACTTATTGAGGGTGTAAAAAATAAGCGGATACAAAATCGGCTTGTAAGCGGATGGTTTCTGTAAAAAAAGCATCGCTAATGCCAGATTGACATCCTGAACTTGCGGTTTACCATGTTCAAAGCAAGTCTTGGCAAGGCTGATTTGTGCGGCTTGCTTGGTTGGTTGTCATTAATTTGTTGGTCATTTTGAAAGAACACTATTTACTATTATTACTAAACAACAACGCACATGTACGAATGCAGGGGTCACTAACATAAAAAATACAGGGACAATAAAATATTTTATTAGTGCTTATAGATTGGGCAACCCTATAAATGTTCATTTGGGGAGTTGTTTTTACTGTTGCCTTTGTGGCGGTTTACTACACTTGCTTTTACCTGATCTGATTCAACTCAAGCGTTGGCTATGTAGTGAGAACGACTAAAACCTTACCCGTTAGTCATCCCCACCAATGTCATGTTTCAGGTTATTTAATACCCGCGTTAACTAATATACAAATAACCATGACTGCCAAAGCTATCCGTTGTTTGTCCGGTCAGAAAATGCGTATTGGTACCACTGGCAATTTGATTATTCAAGTCTGCCAAAGAACTGGCACCAAATCCTGCCAAAGTATGCCCCGTCAGAGTAAGTGAATTCAAAGCCGGATTAGTCGTACCGGCTACCGAACCATCAGGTAGCAGATTCTGAAGGTGCAATGTTAAGCCGGTATAGCCCTCTGCGCCATCGGTATTAGAAAAAGCAGCCACTTTACTGACTCCGTTAACCCAACCAAAAATAGTGGCGCGGTCCTGACCTTGTTGAAAATCAGTCAGCGTTGACCAGGATGTACCGGCCATTCTGCCATCCAGAAAGACAGTATCATTACCCTCGCCACCGGTCAAAAAGGAGGATCCCGTCGCGCCGTCAATCACATCATTGCCGGTTCCGCTATTGACGGCTTTATTGCCACTGCCGGCTACTTTGATAAAATCACTACTGTCTGCGCCAATAATAACCGCGTTGGGGGACTCATCCACATATTGATAATTTAGATCAAGCGAACCGGTATACAAGTCAGGCAGAACATAAGTCTTGGTATTATTGCCTAAAGAGTCAAACAGCTGAGTCACCGATACCGTCTTTAAAAAATCAGCGAGACTGAGTATGTCATTGCCAAAAACCAAGGTTTGGATATTGGTTAGCGTATCGGTTCCATCAATGCCCATTAAAACCACTGTTTTTCCATCAGAAGACAGCCCAACCCGAGTAATATTGGTTGCAGCATCTGCTTGAGAAAAGTCATATTGAACCGTGCTATTGTCATTACTACCCACAAATGCATCATTTCCTGCTGTATCCATTTGTACCGCTGTTACATTAGCGCTGGCAGCGCTGGTTACCATTTCAAGTGCACCGGCACCATCAACATAACTGGCTTGTACGGTAATCACCTGGCTTACCTGCCCCTGATCCAAAGTAAACGTTTCTGCAGTTGCACCATTAATCGCCGTACCATTGGCCAACCATTGATAGGCAATAATGCCTAAACCATCAGCATCCGTCAATGTATTGGCGGCGTTTAAGATTTGATTTTGTGTAGCCGTGCCGGTAATAGTCACTAAACCGGTCGGCGCATTGTCATTCAGATTAAGCACCGAGACCACCACAGCTTGGGTAGTGGTATTGCTGCCGTCACTGGCGATGACGTTAAAGTTGTAACCGGCTTTGGCTTCAAAGTCGGCAGCAGCTTTCAGAGTCACCACACCTGTTGTTGCATTAATAACCAGCAAGTCCAGATCCGCGCCGCCCAAAGTGTAAGTACGTGCGGCCAGATTGTCTGCATCCGTAGTTGCAGCCGTGTAAATGACGGTACTGATCAGCGCGTTTTCGTTGACGGAACCGGTAGCGCCTGAAGTAAATACCGGCGCCTTGTCATTCAGGTTAAGCACCGACACGACCACGGCTTGGGTAGTGGTATTGCTGCCGTCACTGGCGATGACGTTAAAGTTGTAACCGGCTTTGGCTTCAAAGTCGGCAGCAGCTTTCAGAGTCACCACACCTGTTGTTGCATTAATAACCAGCAAGTCCAGATCCGCGCCGCCCAAGCTATAAGTGGATGCCGACAGGTTGTCTGCATCGGTGGTTGTAGCCGTGTAAATGACGGTACTGATCAGCGCGTTTTCATTGACAGTACCGGTAGCGCCTGAAGTAAATACCGGCGCGTTGTCATTCAGGTTAAGCACCGAGACCACCACGGCTTGGGTAGTGGTATTGCTGCCGTCACTGGCGATGACGTTAAAGTTGTAACCGGCTTTGGCTTCAAAGTCGGCAACAGCTTTCAGCGTCACCACACCTGTCGTTGCATTAATATCCAGCAAGGCCAGATCCGCGCCGCCCAAGCTATAAGTGGATGCCGACAGGTTGTCTGCATCCGTAGTTGCAGCCGTGTAAATGACGGTACTGATCAGCGCGTTTTCATTGACAGTACCGGTAGCGCCTGAAGTAAATACCGGCGCGTTGTCATTCAGGTTAAGTACCGACACCACCACGGCTTGGGTAGTGGTATTGCTGCCGTCGCTGGCGATGACGTTAAAGTTGTAACCGGCTTTGGCTTCAAAGTCGGCAGTAGCTAACAAGGTTACCACTCCGCTAACCGCATCAATAGCCAGCAAGGCTCGATCCGCGCCGCCCAAAGTGTAAGTACGAGCAGCCAGATTGTCTGCGTCCGTAGTTGCAGCCGTGTAAATGACGGTACTGATCAGCGCGTTTTCGTTGACAGTACCGGTAGCGCCTGAAGTAAATACCGGCGCGTTGTCGTTCAGGTTAAGCACCGACACGACCACGGCTTGGGTAGTGGTGTTGCTGCCGTCACTGGCGATGACGTCAAAGTTGTAACCGGCTTTGGCTTCAAAGTCGGCTGCAGCTTTCAGGGTAACTGCGCCCGTCGTTGCATTAATAACCAGCAAGGCCAGATCCGCGCCGCCCAAAGTGTAAGTACGAGCAGCCAGATTGTCTGCATCGGTGGTTGTAGCCGTGTAAATGACGGTACTGATCAGCGCATTTTCGTTGACGGTACCGGTAGCGCCTGAAGTAAATACCGGCGCGTTGTCATTCAGGTTAAGCACCGACACCACCACGGCTTGGGTAGTGGTATTGCTGCCGTCGCTGGCGATGACGTTAAAGTTGTAACCGGCTTTGGCTTCAAAGTCGGCAGTAGCTAACAAGGTTACCACGCCGCTAACCGCATCAATAGCCAGCAAGGCTCGATCCGCGCCGCCCAAAGTGTAAGTACGAGCAGCCAGATTGTCTGCATCCGTAGTTGCAGCCGTGTAAATGACGGTACTGATCAGCACGTTTTCGTTGACGGTACCGGTAGCGCCTGAAGTAAATACCGGCGCGTTGTCATTCAGGTTAAGCACCGACACGACCACGGCTTGGGTAGTGGTATTGCTGCCGTCACTGGCGATAACGTTAAAGTTGTAACCGGCTTTGGCTTCAAAGTCGGCAGCAGCTAACAAGGTTACCACGCCGCTAACCGCATCAATAGCCAGCAAGGCCCGATTCGCGCCGCCCAAAGTGTAAGTACGTGCGGCCAGATTGTCTGCATCCGTAGTTGCAGCCGTGTAAATAACGGTACTGATCAGCGCGTTTTCGTTGACAGTACCGGTAGCGCCTGAAGTAAATACCGGCGCGTTGTCGTTCAGGTTAAGCACCGACACGACCACGGCTTGGGTAGTGGTGTTGCTGCCGTCACTGGCGATGACGTCAAAGTTATAAACGGCTTTGGCTTCAAAGTCGGCAGCTTCTTTCAGTGTCACCGTACCTGTCGCTGCATTAATAGCCAGCAAGTCCAGATCCGCGCCGCCCAAAGTGTAAGTACGTGCGGCCAGATTGTCTGCATCGGTGGTTGTAGCCGTGTAAATGACGGTACTGATCAGCGCATTTTCGTTGACGGTACCGGTAGCGCCTGAAGTAAATACCGGGGCATTGTCGTTCAGATTAAGCACCGACATGACCACAGCTTGGGTAGTAGTGTTGCTGCCGTCACTGGCGATGACGTTAAAGTTGTAACCGGCTTTGGCTTCAAAGTCGGCAGCTTCTTTCAGTGTCACCGCACCTGTCGCTGCATTAATAGCCAGTAAGGCCAGATCAGTGCCGCCCAAGCTGTAGCTGGCTGCCGACAGATTGTCCGCGTCGGTGGTTGCAGCCGTGTAAATGACAGTACTGATTAGCCCGTTTTCATTGACAGTACCGGTAGCGCCTGAAGTAAATACCGGCGCGTTGTCGTTCAGGTTAAGCACCGACACGACCACGGCTTGGGTAGTGGTATTGCTGCCGTCACTGGCAATGACGTTAAAGTTGTAACCGGCTTTGGCTTCAAAGTCGGCAGCAGCTTTCAGGGTCACCACACCTGTTGTTGCATTAATAACCAACAAATCCAAATCCGCGCCGCCCAAAGTGTAAGTACGTGCGGACAGATTGTCCGCGTCGGTGGTTGCAGCCGTGTAAATGACAGTACTGATTAGCCCGTTTTCATTGACAGTACCGGTAGCGCCTGAAGTAAATACCGGCGCATTGTCATTCTGGTTAAGCACCGAGACCACCACGGCTTGCGTGGTGGTATTGCTGCCGTCATTGGCAATCACCTCAAAGTTGTAGTTGGCTTTGGCTTCAAAGTTAGCCGAAGCTTTCAGCGTCACCGCACCCGTCGCTGTATTAATAGCCAGCAAGTCCAGATCTGCGCCGCCCAAAGTGTAAGTACGTGCGGCCAGATTGTCTGCATCGGTGGTTGTAGCCGTGTAAATGACGGTACTGATCAGCGCATTTTCGTTGACGGTACCGGTAGCGCCTGAAGTAAATACCGGCGCGTTGTCATTCAGGTTAAGCACCGACACGACCACGGCTTGTGTACTGGTATTACTGCCGTCACTGGCGATGACGTTAAAGTTGTAACCGGCTTTGGCTTCAAAGTTGGCAGAAGCTTTCAGCGTCACTGCGCCCGTTTCCGCATTAATAGCCAGCAAGTCTTGATCGTCGCCACCCAGGCTGTAGGTAACCGGCAACAGGTTGTCCGCATCGGTCGTTACAGCCGTGTAAATGACGGTATCGATTAGCGCGTTTTCGTTGACGGAACCGATTGCGCTTGAGGTAAATACCGGCGCATTGTTATTCAGGTTAACTACGTTTACAGTTGCCTGTATGGCGGTAGATGATTGTAAACCCAGATTATCAACGGCCTTTACGGTAAACGCATTCAGGATACCGTTGGCATTGACGTCCGGTGTCCAGTAAGCAAACTGCGAGGCATCAATAATATAGTTATTGTTGGCATTCCAGTTAGCCGCGTTTAACTCTGAGGTACCAATTTTTAAGGTACCTGAAGTAATGGCTTGAACGGCAAAAGCCGTGACAGTACCGTCACTGTCATATTCATTACCTTTGGCGGTAAGCTCAGCCAAAGTAATAGTAATGGCAGTATCTTCATTACCGGTGGCCAGCGTTGAGGTGAAGTCAGTTAAGGTCGGCGCATCGTTAATGGTTAAACTGGCAGTTAACAGATTGGAAGCTAACAGCACTGACACGCTGCCGCTGCCTGAATTGGCAACGGCTAAATCAAGTTTACCATCGCCGTTAAAATCACCGGTGCCAGCCGAATAAGAGGCGGAACTGTTAGCATAATCGACTTTAGCATCAAAACTGCCATTACCGTTACCCAACAACACCGACACATTGTTACTGTTACTGTTAGTGACGGCCAAATCAGTAAAGCCATCGCCATTAAAATCACCGATGCTAACTGAGCTAGGGGTTATGCCGGTACCATAATCCACTTTAGCATCAAAACCGCTATTATCCGCCTTACGCAACAACACCGACACGCTGTTACTGTTACTGTTAGTGACGGCCAAATCAGCAAAGCCATCGCCATTAAAATCACCGATGCTAACTGATTGAGGACGCGAGCCAGTGGATAAATCGACTTTAGCGGCAAAACTGCCATCCCCATTATTCAACAACACCGACACGGTGTCATTGTCAGTATTGGCAACGGCTAAATCAACTTTGCCATCGCCATTAAAATCACCTACGCTAACAGAGAAAGGGGTTATGCCGGTGGCAAAATCCACTTTAGGGTCAAAACCGGTATTAGCTGTATTGCGCAACAATACCGACACGGTATTACTGTTTTTATTGGCAACAGCTAAATCAACTTTACCATCGCCATTAAAATCACCGATGCTAACTGATTGAGGGGTTGAGCCGGTGGTATAATCGACTTTAGCATCAAAACCGCTATTATCCGCCTTACGCAACAACACCGACACGCTGTTACTGCTACTATTGGCAACGGCCAAATCAACTTTGCCATCGCCATTAAAATCACCTACGCTAACAGAGAAAGGGGTTATGCCAGTGGCAAAATCCACTTTAGGGTCAAAACCGGTATTAGCTGTATTGCGTAACAACACTGAAACGGTGCTACTGCCAAGGTTGGCAACAGCCAAATCAGCTAAGCCATCGCCGTTAAAATCACCAGCGCTAACCGAAATAGGCATTAAGCCTGTGCCATAATCGACTGTAGGCGTGAACGTAGTAACATTACCAACAAACTGATAACCAGTACCGGCGCTGATGTTTAACGTAACGATTTCTAATGGGTCGATAACTGCATCACTTAGCGCATTAACCAATAACGTGGCGGTAATTTGCCCCTCGGTAATCATAAAACTACCATCCGCTAGCACGTCAACATTAGTACCTGCGGTGACTGAGTAATCAGTAAGTGTAGTTGCGCCACCTGACAGATGGTAATTAACTACCAAACCACCCGCCGGTGCAGCGCTGTCCAGAGTGATGGTAAAAGTCCCTGCTGTACCACCTTCATTGAGTTGCAAGCCGGCAGTCAAAGTAACATCCGTTACCGGAGTCACGGCAATGGTCGCTTGTACTGGTATTGCAGATTCTGCACCCAGATTATCAACAGCCTTTACGGTAAACGCATTCAAGATACCGTTGGCATTGGCGTCCGGTGTCCAATAAGCAAGGTGCGTAGCATCAATCGTATAGTTAGTCTCAGCATTCCAGACGATCGCGGTTTGTGCATCGACACCAATTTTTAAAGTACCGGAAGTGATGGCTTGAACGGCAAAAGCCGTGACAGTACCGTCACTGTCAGCTGCATTATCTTGGGCGGTAAGCTCAGCCAAAGTAATAGTAATAGCAGTATCTTCATTACCGGTGACCAGCGTTGAGGTGAAGTCAATTAAGGTCGGTACATCGTTGACGGGCGTTACGTCGACGGTTGCCTGAATGGCGGTAGTCGATTGTAAACCCATATTATCAACAGCCTTTACGGTAAATGCATTCAGGGTGCCGTTGGCATTGGTATTCGGTGTCCAGTAAGCAAACTGCGAGGCATCAATAATATAGTTATTGTTGGCATTCCAGTCAGCCGCGTTTAACTCTGAGGTACCAATTTTTAAAGTACCTGAAGTGATGGCTTGAACGGCAAAAGCCGTGACAGTACCGTCACTGTCAGCTGCATTATCTTGGGCGGTAAGCTGAGCCAAAGTAATAGTAATGGCAGTATCTTCATTACCGGTGACCAGCGTTGAGGTGAAGGCAGTTAAGGTCGGCGCATCGTTAATGGTTAAACTAGCGGTTAACAGGTTGGAAGCCAGCAGCACCGACACGGTGTTGGCATTATTATTGGCAATGGCTAAATCAGGCGTGCCATCGCCATTAAAATCACCTACACTAACTGAAACAGAGTATGCGCCGGTGGCAACATCCACTTTACGAGCAAAGCTACCATTCCCATTATTCAAAAACACCGACACAGTGTTGTCAGGGCCACGATTGGCGACGACCATATCAAGCTTGCCATCACCATTAAAATCACCGATGCTAACTGAACCAGGATATTCGCCAGTTTCATAATCGACTTTAGCGTCAAAGCCGCTATTATCCGTATTACGCAACAGCACAGATACGGTGCCATCGCTATAATTGGTAACGGCCAAATCAGCATAGCCATCGTTATTAAAATCACCGATACTAACTGAGATAGGGAATATGCCGGTAGCATAATCGACTTTATCAGCAAAGCTACCATCACCATTGCCCAATAGCACCGACACGTTGTTACTGTTAGTGTTGGCGATAGCCAAATCAGCATAGCCATCACCATTAAAATCACCGATGCTAACTGATTGAGGGGCTACTCCGGTGCCATAATCGACTTTAGAATAAAAACCGGTATTAGCCGCATTACGCAACAGCACCGACATAGTGCTATCGCTATAATTGGCAATAGCCAAATCAGCTAAGCCATCCCCATTAAAATCACCGATGCTAACTGCTTCAGGGTATACGCCGGTGGCATAATCGACTTTAGTGGCAAAGCTACCATAACCGTTACCTAATAGCACCGACACGTTATTACTGTTAGCATTGGCGAGGGCCATATCAAGCTTGCCATCACCGTTAACATCACCGACGCTAACTGAAAAAGGATTTGTGCCGGTAGCATAATCGACTTTATCAGCAAAGCTACCATCACCATTACCCAATAGCACCGACACCGTATTACTGGAGACATTGGCGACAGCCAAATCAGCAAAGCCATCACCATTAAAATCACCCACGCTAACTAAATAAGGACCGGAGTCGGTTCCATAAGAGACTGGAGTCTCGAACCGAGTGGCATTACCAATAAACTGATAACCAGTACCGGTGCTTATAGCCAGCGTAACGGTTTCTGATGGATCTATAACTGCATCACTTAGCGCATTAACCAATAACGTGGCGGTAGTTTGCCCCTCGGCAATCGTAAAACTGCCAGCCGCTATCCCGGTAACATTGGTACCTGCGGTGACCGAATAATCGGTAAGCGCAGTTGCACTACCTGACAGGCGGTAATTAACCACCAAACCACCCGCCGGTGCAGCGCTGTCCAGGGTGATGGTAAAAGTCCCTGCTACGCCGCCTTCACTGGGTTGCAAGTCGGTAGTCAAAGTAACATCCGGTATCGCCGTTACGTCGACGGTTGTCTGAATGGCGGTAACAGATTTTGCACCTTGATTGTCTAATGCCGTAACGGTAAACGCATTCAGGGTACCGTTAGCATTGGCTCCCGGTATCCAGTAAGCAAGATGCGTAGCATCAACAATAGCGTTAGTTGAAACATCCCAGGCGGTCGCGCTTGCTGCATCTGCACCAATTCTTAAGCTACCTGTAGTAATAGCATTAACAACAAAAGCCGTTACGGTGCCGTCACTGTCAGCTTGATCTCCTTGAGCGACTAGATCAGCAACAGTAATGGTGATCGAGGTATCTTCAGTACCGGTGGCCAGCGTTGAGGTGAAAGCGGTTAAGGTCGGTACATCGTTGACTGGCGTTACGTCGACGGTTGTCTGAATGGCGGTAGCCGATTCTGCACCCAGATTATCAACGGCCTTTACGGTAAACGCATTCAGGGTGCCGTTGGCATCGGCTGCCGGTGTCCAGTAAGCAAGGTGCGTGGCATCAATCGTATAGTTAGTCGCGGTATTCCAGGCAGTCGCGGTTTGGGCATCGACACCAATTTTTAAGGTACCTGAAGTAATGGCTTGAACGGCAAAAGCCGTGACAGTGCCGTCACTGTCAGCCTCATCACCTTGGGTGACAAGATTAGCAAAAGTGATGGTGATGGCGCTATCTTCATTACCGGTGGCCAGCGTTGAGGTGAAGGCAGTTAAGGTCGGCGCTGCGTTATTAATAAACAACAGAGTATTACCTGGATTGTTGCCAATAAAGGCATCCAGATCACCGTCGCCATCAATATCAACAAAAGTGGGCGCGACAAAACTACCGACATTGTTCAAGCCAAAGGCATTAGTCATTGGTACAGTAAAAACAGGAAGACTGGCCGTGCCGGTGTTTCGATAAAACAAGGTGCCAGTCGAGTTGCCAATAAAGGCATCCAGATCACCGTCGCCATCAATATCAACAAAACTGGGCGCGGCATTAATACCGACATCAGCCAAGCCAAAGGCATCAGTTATTGGCGCAGTAAAAAACGCACTAGTAGTAGTGCCGGTGTTTTCATAAAACAAGGTATTGCCGGCACCGTTGCCAATAAAGGCATCCAGATCGCCGTCGCCATCAATATCAACTAAACTGGGCATTGCATAAATACCGACATTGGTCAAACCAAAGGCATTGCTGATTGGCGCAGCAAAAGCGGCAAAGCTGGCCGTGCCATTGTTTTGATAAAACCGGGTGTTACCATCGCTACTACCAATAAAGGCATCCAGATCACCATCGCCATCAATATCAACCAAGCTGGGCGCGGCAAAACTACCGACATCGGTCAAGCCAAACTCATTAGTTATTGGCGCAGCAAAAGCGGCAAGGCTGGCCGTGCCGGTGTTTTTATAAAACAGGGTGTTACCATTCTCATTGCCAATAAAGGCATCCAGATCGCCGTCGCGATCAATATCAACAAAAATGGGCACAGTTTTGCCACCGACATAGATCAAACTCAATGAATTGCTGGTTGGGCCATCAAAAACAGGGTTCCCTACCGGCAGGTCATTATCAGTGATCACCACGATGACATTATCAATAACCATGCCACTATAATTGCCGTCAGTACTGGTCACGGTGTGTTGAATAACACCATGGTGCATGCCTTCTCCAACGGTGTCATTAACTGCCGTCACCGTCACCGTTTGCGCGACGTTCCAGTTGTCTGTCGTAAAGGTTAAGGTAGTGAAATCAGTGTTTACTTGTTTGTTGGTGTTACCCAAGGTAATAACAACATCGGCTGTGGGTGCGTATGTCAGTACCAAGGTATAGGTATAGGTCGCACCGCCTTCGCTAACTGCGGTATTGTCAGAGGTTTGGGTAATAATGATTTGGTAAGGTACGATTGACATAAGGTTATTGCTCGATAGGGCGATGTATGAGTTAAAGCCGGCCAGCCTTTCGTTATTTGAAAGTGATGCCCGTGCGCTTATTAATTAATTATTTGTAAATGAGTAGTGGCTTGCAAGCCGTTAACCAGTATCAAAAAAACTGCCCTCTGAAGTATTGCGGTAAAAATGCGGTTCTCATCAGGGGATCTCAGGGCTTTTTGTAAGCGTTGGGTTAGAGCCTCGTAAAGGATCAGATAGTAAACCCGTTGATATTTGATCGGTGCGTCACTGCGTTGAGCCAACTGCGTTAAGCATCCGATACCCGGACGCTTAACGGTAGGTTTGGTGGTAATGTAGCCGTCCCGACGTTGCTCTTATCTTGGTTACAGCAGGTCTTGGTAAGGCTCCTTTGCAGGCTTGGCTTGGTTATCATCAATTTGTTAATTCTACCGGAAGAATACTATTTACTATTGTTGCTAAACAGCAGTATGCTTATGCCAATTTTCTAAATGCTAACAAGAAAATAGAAATAACAAAACTTTTATTATTTTTATTTCTATTTTAAAAAAAATAATACAGGCGCAAAAAATATAAAATAGAATAATTTTGTGTAACCTTAATTATCCGAAAATGAAGGCGCCAAGTTTTGTCTTTCTGTGCTGACCAGGCATAAGAATCCCGGTATCAAGGATATGTTTGTTGCTTGTATGGATGACTTGATTGATTGCTTTCTTTGATCATCCAATTGAAATCAGGAAATTACCTGTTACATTAAAAGCATGCGCTTGCTTTTCTTCGAAAAATACCACAAATTTCTTACAATAATGGCAAAGCGAGCTTGATCACTGGGTATTTTTATCCATGTTAATGCGTCTGTATTTTTCACCTAAAACGCCATTATCAAACATTAGGGAATTTTTCCTATAGGAGCCTTTACCCCCCTACACCTAAAATAGTTCTTGATGTTTTTAAGCTATTTTTAAGGTTAGCAAAATAATGCCCCCATTCCCTAAAGCCAAATCTGTTGAAGGCAGACCTGTTTCCATTGATTCAGACAAGCCTCCTTCCTGGTTTCGCCCCGCTATAATGACCGTGACTATTATGACGGTAATAAATATCCCTCTCGCTACAGCCGCCCCAATTGACAACAGCCCTCCTGTTTTAGAATTACCCAGCTTTGAAATTATCGGACAGGCACCAGCCCAATTAAAAGATATTCCTGCCGCTGCCTTTGTTATTGATAAAACCACTCTTGATCGTCAAGGCCCTTTATCGACCAAAGATGCATTACGTACCGAACCGGGCATCTATATTGTCGACGAAGATGTATTGGGTCGGCGTTTTAATATGGGTATTCGGGGCTTGGATCCCAGACGCTCTTCACGCACACAATTATTGGAAGACGGCGTACCGATACAATTAGCGCCTTATGGCGATCCCAGCAATCACTATATTCCAACCAATAACCGTATTGACCACATCGAAGTATTGAAAAGCTCAGGACAAATCATGTATGGGCCGCAAACGATTGGTGGCGTTGTTAACTTCGTCAGTGCCGAAATACCCAAGGAGTTTGGTGGTTCGGTTTCCGCTGCAGGCGGCAATAACGGTTATTACGACACGCAACTGAGATTAGGTGGTACGGTTGATAATGTCGGTTTGTCTCTTGATTACATTCGTCAGGAAGCCGATGGAAATCGTAGCGGACAGCATCAAACCGTCGATGATTTGGCGCTAAAAAGTTTGATTAAGTTTAATGACCGACACCGGTTAATGTTGAAAGGAACATTAACCCATGAAGATGCCCGGGTAGGTGAATCCGGATTAACCAGTGAAATGTATCGCAAAAATCCCCGTACCAATTTATTACGCAACGACCAATTCCAGGTGCAACGTTATGCAGGCCAGGCGCTGTATGAATTTGACATGTCCGATACCATTCATTTCAGCACCAACATTTATGGCAATCATATGTTCCGTGAATCGATTCGTCAGGCTAACGACTCTTCTGCATTAAATAACTGCTCGGTCAGCGGTGAAGCCGATTTTAGTCAGGCAAGCACCTGCGGCAATGAGCAGCGACCCAGAACTTATAATGTCTTTGGCATTGAGCCGAAACTGGTCTTTATGCATCATTTATTTGGTGTTAAAAATGAAACTACCACGGGTATTCGTGGGCATTTTGAATGGGCCGATAGAGAACGCTATGTTGGTAATGCCGGACCTACCGATAAAACCCAAGGTACCGGAGATAACAATAATGGTCGTAACCGCCATCAAAATAACTCGTTAAATACCGAGGCCTTATCATTCTATGGTCAAAACCGTTTTTTCCTGGGTGACTTCACACTGACTCCCGGTATTCGTGTAGAACATTATTATCAGGACAATATTAATCATATCGATGGAGCATCGGAAAGCTCGGTGCATACGGAAGCTTTACCCGGCGTTGGTGTAACCTATAACGGTATCAATAATGTCACCTTGTTTACTGGCGTACATCGGGGATTTGCTCCCGCGCGGATTGATGATGTAATGAATCCTGCCACTAATGTACTTGGTCAGGTAAAACCCGAATTAAGCATTAACTATGAAGCCGGTATAAGAACCACTCCAACACCGGGATTGAGTACTGAATTGACTTACTTTAGGATCAATTTAGAAAACCAAATTGTTAATGAAACCTTGATTGATGATGATATGTGGGTCAATGCCGGAAAAAGCGTCCATCAAGGTATGGAATCAGGACTACGACTGGATTCAGATCGGTTGTTCGGCACCGCGTATAACTATTATTTAACCACCGCTTATACCTATATTGATGCCTATTTCGACAGTGACGTTCCCAATGCCCACATTGTCGAGGGCAATCGTTTACCTTATGCGCCCGAACATTTAATTAACGCCAATATTGGTATGGAAACACCATGGGGTCTGGATATTCGCTTTGGCCTGCAAAGCGTCAGCCAACAGTTTGGTGATAAGGAAAATACTTTGGTAGAAGATCGTACCGGTCGGGAAGGAGTCATTCCCGGCTATACCACTTTTAATGTTTCCGCCAACTATCAGGTGGTCAAAAACGTCAAGGTCTATATGAACGGTTACAATTTAGGTAACAAAACCTATATAGCCAGTCGTATTAACGGCATTCAACCTGGGCAGGGCTTTCAAATGATAGGCGGGGTTAAATGGACTTTCTAAAAACCATCTGCTGATAACTATTTCTAAAAAAATCAAGCAGATGCCACAGATTTACAAGTAATAAAAATTCCTGTAGAAAACAAATTCATTGGAATTAATCACGTTTTAAAAACTATTAAAGCCTCAAACGTTCCGGTCAGGGTTACAAATCCTGACCGGCATCAGCGGGGTGAATTCATTGGAATTTAATCCGTGAATCTGTGGCATTTTTCCACTTCCAAGTCGTTACAACAGTTATTCAACCCTTGCCATCTTCATTCTGGCTTGCTGCTTTTATTGATCGTGTTAATTCTGCACGTTGCCTGTCGAGCACCAGCCATTCAATTTCCCGGCGTAGATGCTCGTCTTTACTCTTGGTCGCTTCGGCTCGTAACTCCACTTCTTTAATTTCTGCATCCAAATGCATTTTATGCAGACGATTTTCATGCTCTATTTTTACCGCTTCCAATCTTTCCTGTATTTTTTGCCGTTCCAGCTGATGAATTTCTTGTTCCTTAAGCTCTGCATCCAGCTCCAGCTGTTTTAAGCGCTGTTCCTGCTCTTTCCCTTGTAGCCATTGAAGGCGCTCTTTTTCATATTCCCGGGTTTCAGCATCCCGTTGCAGTTCTTTCAATACGCGTGCATGCTCAATTTGCTGAGCCTGTTTCTGCAGATCAAGTTCTTGCTGACGAATTTGCAGGTCTTTTTGATATTGAATTTCCGCTGCCAATTCAATTTCTTTTAACTCCATTTGCTGGTTGGTTTTTTCCACCTGCAAGCGCATTTCTATCGCATGTTGTTCAACACGATGCGCAGCTTGCTCTTCCAATTGTCGCTTGGTTGCTTCAGCTGCCAATGTTTGCTTTTGTCGCTGAATTTCATCTTCCTGATTAATAGCTTCCAATTGCTTTTTCTTTGACTCTACATGCAATAATTCCAGTTCAAGTTGCTGAGCCTGTTTCTGCAGATCAAGTTCTTGCTGACGAATTTGCCGGTCTTTTTGATGTTGAATTTCTGCCGCCAACTCTATTTCTTTTAACTGCATTTGATGATTGGTTTTTTCGACCTGCAAGCGCATTTCTATCGCATGTTGTTCAATACGTTGCACTTCCTGTTCTTCCAATTGCCGCTTGATTGCTTCAGCTGCCAATGCTTGCTTTTGTCGCTGGATTTCATCTTCCTGATTAATCGCTGCCAATTGTTTTTGCTTATGTTCTAAACGCAATAATTCCAGCTCATCTTCCTGCCGAAATAATTCCTGTGCTTGTTTCTCACGAAATTCAAAGTTCTTTTGCATCACATTAAGATAAACAGCTTCCTGAGTAAAGCGGCCATCAAGCTTTTCATTATCGGTAAGTTCTTCAAAAACCGAGGTCAACTCACAAATTGTCCGACACTGGATATGCTTTAAAATTAAGGTTTCATTAATAACACTTTCAATTTGCCGTTCCATTTCCGCCAAACCTGTTTGCACCCACAAGCCGTCTTTAAGAAGATTTAGTTCGGCATTGACGATATCCTTGATCACACTTTCATAACCGGATTTAATCTCTTGATTAACGGCAGGCAATACATCCAGGTTTCTTTCTATAAATTTAAGCGTCGGTTGAAAATGAATTTGTAGCCCCGTGGTTAACGTGCAAAATCCGCCATAAAGCTTGGTTTTTATAGTCAAGTCCCAGTTTTCTATCGGTAAGGAATAAACACGATGAAAAAAACGGGGAATAAAGTTTTGTGGGCGCTCAAACAACTGGTGATAAGGCCCCAGCTTGGCAATAACAACGCGTCGTTCGGCATCAAATCCAGGGTCCCAAAATAGCTGGCCCAAATCAAGCCCGGTATCTTCGCCTGTTAACCAGGCATCCAGGGGCGATAAATTCTTATTCATAGATCACCTGATTCTTGTCAGCCTGTGCTGCTACCTGAGACTGCGCTTTAATGACCCGTAACTGTGCGCCCATCCGTTCGGCAACCAGTGGATAAAGATTAGGTGCAAACTCTACCGATCTTTCATCAATTTTACGCAAAAAACCACGACTTAATAAAAACCCGACCGCAAACATTCGGGATAAATCAGAGTAACGTCTGGCCCGTTCAATATCCGATTTCTCAATAACCATTTCAAGCTCGTCATTCTCATTAATTCTAAACTCGGTAAATTGCCTGATACATTCAAAAGCCAACTCTTGTTCCTCTTCAGAAAGAGGCCCGGGAGCCGTACCTTCCAGCCGATAAGACAATAAAAAGGTAAAAAAATCAACCATTGCCGCACAGGAAAAAGCAAACAATGAAAAATCATTCCACATCGCAAAGGATGGTGTTACACCCTGAATAAACTGGGCATAAGTCATTAGTATGGGGGCTTGGGGAACATTATATCCGGCATTGGTGGCCAGTTGATTAAACTTAAGCTGTACTTCCTGAAAACCTGCTACCGCCTTTTGAAAATTATTTTCAGTATCAACCGTCAAGTGATTCAAGCTGGTTTGCAGGGTGCGAATATGCTCGTCCAGGAGATGAAATTCTTTATCAAGCCGGTCAAATTGCGCCTTTTTATCCTGATAACGTTGATTATAATGCTTCCAAAAAGGCCCTTCGCCGACGACGTTTCTATTAGCCGGGGGGATTTGTGCATGCGTTCCAAAATAGGCTTGGGTCACATCAGTAGTTGCCTTTTCCAGTTCACTGTTTTGTTGCTTTAAAATATCGCCTTTGGTAAGCAGAATGGCTGCCAGATAAGTATCCACATCTTTACGCATCTCGTTAATTCGACTGATGCGTATGGTCTCACTTTGAGAGACTTCATAAAACTTGAAATACGAAAAAGTAATGGAAGCTGTAATGGCGACAAATAAAGACAGCAAGACACTTAAATAACGTAAGCGATTAGCCTTCCAGTGAATGCCGGCAATTTCCAGTGAGCATATAACAATAATTGATTGAATCGCAATGGTGATAATCAGTGCAATCCAGGGAAGTATAAAATGTGATAAACCATAATAAGTGGTAAATCCCGAAGCGATACTTAGCATCAATACAATAGGAATCGACCATATTCTCAGCATGCCGACAAACAGCGTCTGGATACTGTTAAGTAAGCTGCCCAGCCCACCATGATTGATTTTAATAACGCTTTCTTTGCCCATAAGAATTTATTTGGATATCCTGAGTTAGATCAATTGGCAGTCTATTTGATAAAAATGAGAAATGCAAACGGGAAAATCAATAGTGATCCTGGACTATTTATTTATTGCCGGTTTTACAATCTTTGCGGCTAAATGATGACGGCATCAGAAATAACTGATTTTTTGCCGGAGATACCTGATTCAGGATATTAACAAAGCTAATGAGGGCTCATGGTAAGCGGATTGCCCGGCTACCACGAACTAATGCAGGAGGGTCTATCTGACGGTAATAGCGGTGCGGAGATTATCAAGCGTAACGACATTGGGACCGTGTAAGGCCGCAATCTGTTTGACATCCAGATTGAGTTGCTGAACATTCTCATACAAATTTACTGTATAAGGATTCGGTTTTGCAGACTGCGGAACATTCGACGCGGTCGGCGTATAGGCATCAGCTTCGATCAGTATTTTTTCGGTCGGTAAGTAAACCAATGCAAAGGCATCATTGTGACCATTACCGGCAATAGGATAAATCTCGATCGAACGATTGCCGTCTGACAGAACGTATTTATCGGTGAAGGTTTTAAATGCTGCCGCCTTTTTGGAATGGGCGAGTCGATCAGGATTCAGTGTCCTCGGTTGTGCCCAGACTTTCTGAAAATACGGCTGATTATCCTGATGCGTCACAATAGTCGAACCTTCATCCACAAAGGTTCGTAAGCCGCCGGCGTGATCGAAATGCGCATGTGTGTTAACCAGAAACTTGATCGGTTTGTTGGGAATGGTTTCCTTAACTTTAGCGATGACGGCAAGCGAACGCTCCTCGTTTTGAGGCGCTTCGACAATAACAACGTGGTCGCGTTGCTCAATCGCGACACTATGATGAGTGCCGCCGGTAAGGTAGTAGACGCCATCGGCAAGCTTGTCGGCTCTAACACTAACGGACGACTTGGCGTTGGCGATTTCCTCAGGCACAGAAAATTCAGCCGGAGGATTAACTTTCACCGACGATACGTCTATATCCAACACCGGATATCCGCCCTGAGACCGGACGATATGGGCCGGAAACTGTACGCCGCCAAAATCCCTGTAATCGGAATATTTCGTTTCGACGAGAGTATCGCCAAGTACCGGATTGTCAATCCAGGTTTGAACACGCGTAACTTCTGCATTGGCGTTGATGTTACCCACGTAACGATACTTACCATTAACGGTAAATGCCACTTCGGTACCACCATGATCGGGTTTTGAGCTGGCATTATTAGCCAGTGCCGCTCTCAAAAAGCCTTGCGGTGTTGCCCATATTTCCGCCGTACGTTCCTCAACGGCTATTGGCTGTGACGTCGCTATTGGCGTAGCGCTTTGAGGCGCATTGGCAGGACGCGTCAGATTCCAGGCAGTAGTACCACTGATATACTGATCGACTTTTTGTTCCACCGGAACCGGACGCAAGCGGCCTGATTCTATGGTTTGGCTACGGGTGATTTGTACGCGGGCAGCAGCCGTAACATAATTGATATCGGCTTTAAAACTGCTAACATCAAACGGGGGCCAAGAAGATTCAGGATTCGGGGCTTGACCAAACTGATACCAACGCCCTGCTCCCGAGTATTCAATGGTTCTTATGTTGGCAACATCTAGCGCCTTGGCCGATGACTGAAGTGGTTGCGGATTTAGGGAGGCGCACCCGACAACTGTCAGGGTCAAGCCAATAATTGGATATATCAATCTACTCATATAATCTTCCAGGCAGTGGTCAATAATCAAAGAAAAGTAAAAAACTAACATTGATATCCAAGCAATAGGCATACCAGAAATTTTTTCATGTCACTGATTACTGATAATGCCTTATTTAGCCTGGATTTGATGATAACCGGTCACTTAAAAACCGGGAAACTTTTGACTAGAGACGTGTTGAATAGCCAACATATTTTGTTGATGAGCTGCACTCACAGAGACAGTTTTATGCGGTGAATAGAATGATTTAGCTTACATTCAGCATGCTGGGTATTTTGTAAGTCGGTGTAACGTAAAAAAGCCCAACGATTCGATGTCTCGAATGCCGGGCTTTTTAGCTAACCGCCAGCCTGTAAAATGATCAGATGTATTGCACCTCCCTACCAGGCAATTAATGAGGTGCCGCTATTTCAGTATCTGTCAAATAACAACCCGGATCTTCCGCCCAGTAGTTTGACGTGGTTTGAGCGGCTCTGACCCGTGTGTTGCCATTACAGATAGCTTGATAATGACAAGTTCCACAACGGCCTTCCAGTGGCCTTGGAATTTGTTTTAGTCCGGCCATTAAAGGATCGGAGGTATCCATCCATATTTCTGAAAACGGGCGATCCTTTACATTACCTAAATCGTAATGCCACCAAAATGTATCAGGATGCACGTTGCCCAGGTTATCGATATTGGCAACATTAACACCGGAAGCATTACCGCCCCATTGTTCCAATTTGGCTTTGATATGTTCAGCTTTATCCGGGAAATTTTTTGTGACCCAATGCAAAAAATAAACCGCATCTGCGTCATTATTGCCGGTGACAAATTCCCTGTCCTTACCTGCTTTAAGCCAGTCATAACAGGTTTGAAACATCAAATCCATGGCATCACGGGTCATTTCAAAATGCGCGTCATCTTTACGGTTTCTGTTGCCACGGCCGCCATAATTTAAATGTGACAAATAAAATTTGTCGATATCGTTATCGTCCATTAATTGCAACAGAGCAGGAAAATCCATCGCATTATCCTGCGTCAAGGTAAAGCGAATACCGACTTTAATGCCTTTATCCAGACACAAGTGCACACCACGCAACGCTTCATCAAAAGAGCCTTTTACCCGCCGAAACTGGTCATGAGTATCTTTGATTCCATCCAGACTAACACCAATATATTGGTAATCAATATCGGCAATTTCAGCGATATTCTCAGCCGAAATTTTAGTGCCGTTACTGGACAGGGCAACATAAAAGCCCATATCTTTGGCTCGACGGGAAATAGCGAATATATCGGGATGTAATAACGGCTCGCCACCGGACAAAATCAACACCGGTACTTTAAACGCTTTTAGATCATCCATGACCGTATAGATTTGTGGTGTCGTTAATTCGCCGGGAAAATCAATATTTGCAGAAGTGGTGTAACAGTGTTTACAGGTAAGATTACAGCGGCGGATTAAATTCCAGATAACTACCGGAGCCGCCGGCTTGCGTGCGGGTTTTAAAGCTGTCGGGGTTATCAGTTCCCGCATGTATTGGCTTAATCTAAACATTTAGAGCATCCTTTATTAGGTTGCACCATTGTAACGCATCTAACTTTGACCACTGAACTTTCATCATGCTAAAGACATTTAAGATATACACAAAGATTAGCCATATGAGAGATTTGGGTGATGTTAAAGTTTTATTTCAACGCAACCAATAATCCATCATTAGCCCAACAAATACCGCCATACCAAACCAGTTATTATTTAAAAAGGCTTTAAAGCACAGGGTTTTCTCGCGATGGAAAATCAATTTTTGTTGATAAATGGATAATCCTGCCGCCACTAATACGCCGCTATAATAAGGCCAGCTCAACTGCTGCATCTGCCCCACGGCAATCAGTAAGCCTATAATAATAATCTGCAAAATCGCCATGATATGACGATCGTAAACGCCAAAAAGAATCGCCGTTGATTTAACGCCTATCTTAATATCATCGTCTTTATCAACCATCGCATACATGGTGTCATAAACCAGCGCCCACAACACCACGGCCAAATACATCACCCACGCCACTGCAGGAATAGCATTAATTTGTGCAGAAAAAGACATCGGCACCGCCCAGCCAAAAGCAATCCCTAAATAAGCTTGCGGCAACTGCGTGTAGCGCTTCATAAAAGGATAACTGGCCGCCAGAAATGCCGCGATGAAGGACAATAAAATAGTATAAATATTAAGCAACAATACCAGGCCAAAAGCGCACAGGCATAATACAACAAAAAGAATAAGGGCTTCTTTAGGCGTCACCTTGCCGGCAGCAATCGGGCGTTGTTGGGTGCGCTCTACATGAGGATCAAAATCCCTGTCCGCATAATCGTTAATCACACAACCGGCAGCCCGCATCAGTACTACGCCCAAACAAATA
Source organism: Methylobacter psychrophilus (assembly GCF_025583945.1). Classification (GTDB taxonomy): domain Bacteria; phylum Pseudomonadota; class Gammaproteobacteria; order Methylococcales; family Methylomonadaceae; genus Methylobacter_C; species Methylobacter_C psychrophilus. Next base: position 93,447 of record NZ_JAOEGU010000001.1, on the reverse strand, counting down.
ACGCTTAATACCGGTAAATCAGGCTTGCCGTCACTGGCAACCCAAAGCGCCCATAAGGCCGGCCACAATAAAATCAGAATACCAATAGGCCGGTCAAACCGTGATAATAACCAATATTGCTTAATTCGATCCATTACCCGTTCTTTACTATTTGTTACTGTCACTATTCTGCCTTTATTAATAAATACTTAAATTATTTAACCAACCCACCCATTAAAATCAGAATGGTTTTCAAGCGTATATTTTGTTAAAAATGTTATTATAACGTCTTTCTTTTATTGAAATCTTGTGCCCTGTCGGTATGTCATTATGCGTGTAAAAATTTATCACAATCCGCGTTGCGGCAAATCACGTCAAACCTTACAATTATTACAAGCGCAAGGCGTTGAAGCAGAAGTTATTGAATATCTTAAAACACCTCCCAGTGCAGAAGAACTTGATGATATTTTACAAAAACTGGGTATGGAACCGCGTGACTTGATACGTAAAAAAGAAGCCGCCTACAAAACCAGTGGTTTGGATGACAAAGCTCTGGACCGACAAGCGCTCATTAACGGAATGGTCAATAATCCGATACTCATTGAACGCCCGATTGTTGTTGCTAACGGCAAAGCGGCTATCGGCCGTCCACCGGAAGCTATACTTACTATTTTATAATCCCTAAAACTTATTGTTATGACAAAAATCCTGGTTCTTTATTTCTCCCGCAATGGCGCAACCGCAGAAATGGCCAATCATATCGCTCGCGGTGTCGATGCAGTGAAAGGGGCTGAAGCGGTTATAAGAACGGTGCCGGATATTTCCAGCGTTTGTGAAAAAACAGCAGAGAGTATTCCTGCTCATGGCGCAATCTACGCAACGCTGGAAGACTTAAAACACTGTGATGGCCTGGCATTAGGTAGCCCCACTCATTTTGGCAATATGGCAGCACCACTCAAATACTTTATTGATGGCACCACAGAAATATGGTTTTCCGGTGCCTTAGCCGGTAAACCTGCCGGCGTATTTACGTCAACAGGCAGTATGCATGGCGGGCAGGAAAGCACGTTATTATCGATGATGCTACCATTGCTACATCACGGCATGCTGTTATTGGGTTTGCCTTACACGGAAACGGCCTTGCGTGAAACCACCTCAGGCGGAACACCTTATGGCCCGAGTCATTTATCTTTAGAGCATTCCGGCTTAACGGATCATGAAAAAAAACTATGTATGGCGCTTGGAACACGTTTGGCTAAAACGGCACTCCTTTTAAAACAGGCTTGAATTATAATTAATGAATATAAAACCCGTTTATTATCACACGATGGCATTGGCCGGTTTTTTTGGTCTGTTTGCCTTATTAATGCTCTGGAATACGGTGTTGGTGCCCTCCACCCGCTTTCCCGTTGCCGTAATGTTATTAATCACCGTGACACCATTGTTACTGCCATTACGGGGTTTTTTAAACCGTAACCGCAGAAGTTGTAACTGGATGGCTTATGTCAGCATGATATATTTTTTACATGGCTCGATAGAAACTTATGCCAGCACGACTAACCGCCTGTATCCCTGTTTGGAACTCATCCTTAGTGTCATGTTGTTTTTGGGCACAACACTCTATGTACACTTTTCAGGAAAACAGGGATGACCAGAACAAAACAACAGCCATTACACTTCGAGTTTAGGGCCAACCAGACTTTTGATGATTTTTTCCCCGGTAGTAATGTGGAAATAATTGATCACTTACAAAAAAGTATTACCGGTAACGGTGAGTCGCAGATTTTTCTCTGGGGCCAAGCAGGACTGGGTAAAAGTCATTTGCTCCAAGCCTGTTGTCATCAGGCACAAAGCCTGCAACTGAGCTCATTCTATTTTGCACTATCGCCCTCGGAACTGCCTGATCCTGCGTTATTAAAAGGACTGGATAAGTTTGATATCGTTTGTTTCGATAATATTGAACACATTGCCGGTGATTCTGTGTGGGAAACGGCTTTTTTTAATTTCTTTAATCTGCATCGTGATCAGGACCACACTCTTATTTTATCGGCAGCCTGTCCACCCAATGAAATTGCCATCCGGTTACCCGACCTTAAAACCCGTCTTAACTGGGGACTGACCCTAAAAATACCGCCCTTATCTGATGATGACAGAATTACTGCGTTAATCTTTAAAGCCGACCAAATGGGCTTTGAGATATCGCCTAAAGCCGGTCGCTTTCTACTCACGCATTATGACAGAAACTTGTCTTCATTATGGGTGCTGCTAACAAGACTGGATAAGGCGTCACTGGCTGCCAAACGTAAATTAACCCTCCCGTTTTTAAGACAAATTCTACGCGAAGAACCTCATGACGACTAAAGTCCTCATTATTGGAGCCGGAGCAATTGGCGCATTTTACGGTGCATTACTTGAAAAAGCAGGCGCAGAAGTTGCTGTCGTCTGTCGTTCTGATTATGAACAGGTCAAACAACATGGCTTTAATATTAATAGTCATATATTGGGAACCTGGACTTTTACTCCGTCACAAGTTCTAAAAAATACCGCCGATTATCAAGGTACAGCCGATTACGTTTTACTTTGCACCAAGGTCATCCCCTCAGTGGATCGGGTGGCATTGATACGCCAGGCAGTGAGCGCCAATACCGCAATTGTGTTTATCCAGAACGGCGTAGAGATTGAGCAGGAAATTGTTGACGCTTTTCCTGATAATGAAATCATTAGCGGCCTGGCCTTTATTTGTTCCAATCGAACAGGGAAAGGTGAAATATTACATCTGGCTTATGGCCGACTGGCTTTAGGTAACTTACCGGGCTTTGTTAGTGATAAAACCGCATACCTTTGTGAGTTATTCAGACAAGCGGGAATTGAATGCACTACGACCGAAGCTATTGTCACCGAACGCTGGAAAAAATGTGTCTGGAACGCGCCCTTTAATCCTTTGTCGGTACTATCAGGAGGCTTACCAACGCTGGCTATCCTGCAATCTCAGGAAGCTTTTGTACGCAGTATTATGCAGGAAGTTTGCCGTATAGCCAAAGCGACAGGCCATCAACTGCGTGATAATATAGTTGACGTTAATATAGAACACACTTATAAAATGCCTCCGTATAAAACCAGCATGTTACTGGATTATGAAAACGTTCAGCCGATGGAAACTGAAGCCATCATAGGCAATGCGGTACGGGCAGCGAGACGAGAAGGCATAGAAACACCTTATTTGGAATCAGTCTATGCGTTGATGAAACTAAGGGAACTAAAACTTAATGCTTAGTATAAAAAATATAATTAGCGGTATAAGCCACGCGTTTTTCAGCACCCAGATGATTTGAATCACATCCCGACACAGGCGCCAAACCCCCGTGAGTGTTAACCCTGTTAATAAAGCTCACGTCCGAAAATAAACCCTTATCCTTATGCGATACTATCTCAACCAGTAACCAAGAAATAGAAGTCTCTGGTGCAACATCGATTTTATTAAGCACGCGTCCCACGACTTGGCTACCATCCTTGTATTCCCAAACGGGGCCGGCATAATGCTTACCGACAAGCTGTCCTTGGTTATCAACTAATTTCGCATCAGGTGCCCGTAATTGCCAGGAATAAACGCTGTCGTTTAATGAGCATTGATAAATCTGATCGCCTTTCGCATCCACCGTTAAAACAGGAAGATTGCCAACAGGTGGTTTAATTTGCTCAGGTATTGAAACTTCGGCACAAACGATTGCAGGTAGAAAAGCCCCTAAAAGCATCAGCTTTTTAATCATGATTTTTACCTGTGATAAATTTTATGGCGGCAGTTATTAAAGCAACTATCGATAAAATATTTTTGCATTAAAGGTTTTGAACAAATGACAACAACCATTAACCCAAACCTTCAGTAGTGCAAAAAGCCTTCTGCATCAAAAGATACAGAAGGCTTTTTTATTGAATTAAGCTGAATAATTTGCTTGAGCAAAATCCCAGTTAACTAATGCCCAAAATGCTTCCAGATAGGCTGGACGTGCATTACGGTAATCAATGTAATAAGCGTGTTCCCAAACATCACAAGTCAATAAAGGCGTTTGTCCTGCGGTTAACGGGCAAGCAGCGTTGCTGGTGCTTACCAATGCCAAACTGCCATCAGCATTTTTGACCAACCATGCCCAACCTGAACCAAAAGTGGTTACTGCACATTTGGTAAATTCTTCTTTAAATTTTGCAAAAGAACCAAAGGTAGCGTTAATTGCAGTCGCTAATTCACCTGTTGCTTCGCCGCCGCCATTTGGAGTCAGGCAATTCCAATAAAAGCTGTGATTCCAGACTTGTGCTGCATTATTAAAAATGGGGCCTGAAGATTTAACCATAACTTCTTCCAGAGACAAGCCGTCAAACTCGGTGCCTGGAACAAGGTTATTCAGATTGGTCACATAAGTTTGGTGATGCTTACCATAATGGTACTCTAAAGTTTCTTCTGAAATATGTGGTGCCAATGCATTTTTAGCATAAGGTAAAGCAGGAAGTTCGAAAGCCATTTGAGAGTCCTCAATAAAAGGGTTAAAAAATCGATTTTACTACCGGCTATTAAAAATAAATACCCAGCAATTTGATAAGTCATTACTTTAGCACTGCTGGCCCATTAAATAAAGCAGGACTTTTATCAACATGAACAACTTCGCCACTTAAAGGGGCAATACTACTGCTCCTGATAAGTTGGTCATGAATGAAGTACACAGTACTATTTCTGATCGCTGGTTGCAGATTCTACACGCAATACCAAACTTGATCTGTGCGTTGAAGAACATAGTAGAAATTAGTTTACGATGCACATTACGATAGTTGATTTTAATCAAAGCAAAGCAAAACTGTCCAAAATCTTGCAATAATCAGTAAATTCCGGAACAAATTTACTTCAAGTGAGAGCCAAACTTCATCGTTTCAAATCCTCATCGTCAATATGAAATTGATGGAGCATCCGATGCGTTATGGGTGCAACCACAATCCCCATTATGGCTATAAATACCAGCCCGCTAAAAAGGGCATAACCGGCAGCAAACATTTTTGCTCCCGTTGTAACCAGCGGATTAACAGGCCCCATTCCGCCTAGAATCATGGAAGCCTCCAGAATGGAATCAACCCAATCAAGTCCGGCAAGGTGATGATAGCCCATAATCCCAATCAATAAAGCAACGGCAATCAGGATGCCCGCCATCGCAGCAGAAACTGCCATTCTTTTGACAAAAACGGATAGTGGAGCCAATTTTTCGTGCTTGAATTCAAACATTTTTAACCTTTAGTATAGCGCCTAGAATGGGTATGACTGCATAGCTTGCATACCAAATAGCAATTTAATATCCCCCAACAACCACAACACTACTTCGTCCCCCGCCCTGTTTTTCAACCACGACTTTAGCACCAATACGTTCAACCAGAATAGGCACATGCGAGATAATACCGACTTTTCTGCCCAAGGCTTGCAGGGTATCCAGACTGGCGATAGCGATATCCAGCGTTTCAGGATCAAGGCTGCCGAAGCCTTCGTCAATAAACAGCGATTCAACCTGGGTTCTGTTGGAGGATAGCGATGCCAATCCCAAGGCCAAAGCCAGCGAGACCAGAAAACTTTCGCCACCGGACAAGCTATGTACGCTGCGTACATCATCAGCCATATCACGATCTATAATCTGCAATTCCAGATCACTACCAGGTACGCGCTGTAAGTGGTAGCGTTTGGCAAAGTCTTCAAGATGTTGATTACTGTGCGCCAGCAAGGCTTCCAGGGTTAAGCTCTGGGCAAATACCCGAAATTTTGCGCCATTGCTGGAGCCTATCAATTCATTCAGACTTTCCCATTGTTGCCAGCAATTTTGTTGGGTTTCCAGCTCGACTTTTAGATGGCTACTGGCGGCAATCTTTTTATCATCTTCCCGAAGCAACAAGACTTGTTCTTCTTTCTGTGAACCCAGATTTTGTTGTTGCAACTGTAATTCAGCCGCTGTTTGGTTGGCGATTTCCTCGGTTATCTCAACTGCCTGACTTTCATGTTGACGACAGTCTTCGGCTTTGATTTTTAACAAAGTCGTCGATTCCTGCAAAGCCTGCTCCAAAACCTGCATCTTGGTTTTCTGTTCGGTCAACCAGGCTTCGTCGTGTTTGAGTAATTCGGTTAACTGCTCAACAGTAATACTGTGTTTTTCCAGCGCCGCATTAAGTGTGGTTAATGCCGTTTCCCGGTTATTTTGTCTACGCGTAGCCTCAAGTTGCCAGTGCTGTTGCTGTTGTTGCAGGCTGGCCAACTCCTTTTCCAGTTGCATGGAAGTATTACCGGCTTGTTGATGAGCAGCTTTTGCGTTCAGTAGCGCTTGATTAATAGTTTGCTCGAAACTGTCCGCTGATAATCCGGCTCCCGAAGCATCCTTCGGCAACAAGCCATCACGCTGGGTTGACAAGGCCAGTTTTTCTTGCGATTTACCCTTGGTTTCAGTTTGTTTGTCTTGATAATATTGCAGGCACTGTGTCAAAGTCTGCGCAATCAGTTTTTCATCTTGATTGATGTCAAGCAGCGCAGTTGTTTCGCTGGCAAGCGCCAACTCGGTTTGCTGAAATTTTTGCACCTTCTCCGTCAATTCAGTAAAGGAACTTTGTAAATAACCCCGCCAGTTTTCCAGTTGTGCAAACGGCACCTGTAATAGCTCAATAATGGCTTGTAGTTGTTTTTCTTGTTGCAAAATAGTGGTGCTGATATGATCAAGATCCGCTTTGTACTTGGCAAGCTGCTTATCCAGTCCGGTATAGTCGTTAGCCAAATTTTCTGTTTTCAGCTTGGTTGTATCAAAGCTTTCTTGGGCGGTTTTTATCTGCTTTTGTAATTCAAGAGCGGTTTTTTCTTGGGCTTTGATAAGCACCAACGCACTCAATAGTTTTTCATTATGCGTATTCAGTAACGGTAAAAGTGCAGCATCGGTAAGTAAATCATCCGGTTTATCAGTAAAGTCTAAAGCACGCCACTCATTGCCTAATAATTCCAGCTTTACCTGTGCTTGCGGTAAAGATGTTGCATAAAGTTGTTGAGTCTCCCGCTCATGAACCAGCGTTTTATTTAATTCTGCACTACTTTTAATGAACGTTTCTTTCAGGCTTTGCAACTCCTTAACCCGGCCTGACTGGGCAGTTATTTGTTCATTAAAGAAAGCGGCTATTGTTCCAAATTCCGAGCTTGGAGATAAGTTACTGTCAATACTATCCTGGTCTTTCCAGGGATGTTCAAGCGCACCACAAACCGGACAAGGTTGATCTTTAATTAATAACTGGCGAAATTGCCCGGCATTTTTATGGGTACTTGCCTGAATCAAGTCCAGCGCTTTTTTGGCTTCCTCAAGCACCAGCTCGTTACTATGTTGTTGCCCCGTGACTGTTTGTAATTGTTCAGTCACACTGCTAATAAGCTGCTCGGTAGCGATTAGATTCTCGGTATCCTGTTTTATACCCTGTTGTAATTCCAGTGCCTGAGTTGCCAAACCCAACGCACTATTCAACAATAGTACGCTATCCTCAAGTGTCTCTTTTTGTTGATACAAAACCTCAAGCGACTGTTCACTGCCCTGCCCTTTCAATTGCTCAAGCTTCGTTAACTGCTGTTTCTGTTGCTGGCGATTTTCATCAATCGCTATTTTTAAGCTTGCAAGAGCCAGCTCGTTTTTATGAGCCAGTCCTTTTAAGTTTTGAGCTTGTAAAGCCTCAGTAGTTTTCTCGGCATTGAGACGTTGATAACGTTCCAGCTCGCCTTCCCAGCGATTCCACTCGGCAGCGATGGGTTTAAGTGCCTGATTTTGCTCCAGCCAAGCGGTTAATTGTGCCAGAGTTGTGGCTTTTTCAGCCTGTTGTTTTAGTAAAGATTGGTGTTGTTGCCGGGCAGTTTGCAGAGCCTTATTTAGCTGGAGTTCTTCAGCTGTCAGGGTATTAATGGCGTTTTCAACAACATCAAGACGGGTATCCAAATCCCGTACCTTTTTTAACAACGGTTGCGCTTGCTGTTGTTGCTGTTCAGCGACTTGCAATTGGTCAAACAAAAGGGTTAGTTGGGCTTTGATCGTTTGCAGGGAGCTTTCAGCGGTTATTTGCAACTGACTGGTATTGTTAAGCGTTTTTTCTGCTGCCAGATAATCATCGTTTGCCGTTTTATAATGGCTTAACAACGGCCTTAACGGCTGCACAGCTTCAATTTTTTGGATCAACAGGCGATCAGCTTCAGCACTGTTCCAATGCTGTTGCTGAGTCGCGTGAACGTCAATAGCTAACTGTTGGGCTTGCCGGTATTTTTTAAGTAAAACATACCAGTCGATGATTTTTTGATTGCCACTAATTTGCAAATCCAGTTCAATTAATTGCTGACTAAATTGATCCCGCTGCTGCTCAAGAATTAAACGCGCCTCGCGCTCCAACGGAAGCTGGTTCTGCATAAGACCGGTAATCCGGTTTAAGGCTTCTTTTTCTGTTCTGGCTCGCTCAAAAGCTTCAATTGACAGTTCGGAATAAATATCAGTGCCGGTTATACGTTCCAACAAACTGGAACGTTCGTCTTTTTTGGCTTTTAAAAAAGCAGCAAAATCACCTTGAGCCAACAACACAGAACGACGAAATTGATCGAAATTAAGGTCAATTAATTCACTGATGGCTTCCAGGGTGTTTCTTTTACCCTGTCCAATCCGCTGGCCGCTATCAATCTTGCTCAGTATGACTTCCTGCGCCTGCAACCTGCCGTTAGCTTTACCTCGTGCTTTACTCACTTCCCAGCGCGCCCGATAGTGATGCTTGTCTTTGCCGATAAAATCAACTTCGGCATAAGCGGTGCTGGTGCCGCGACGCAAGATAGAGCGCACATCGGTACTGTTAACGCGCAAACTTTCATCTTCATCCCTGTGCCCTACCGCAAAACCATGACCATCCGGCAAACGCGGCATTTTGTCATATAAAGCCAGACATAAGGCATCCAGAATGGTGCTTTTACCTGCACCCGTAGCACCGGTAATCGCAAACAAACCGGCTGGTTGCAACGGGCCTTCATCCAATAAAATCTCAAACGGCTCCGCAAGACTGGCCAGGTTTTTTCCTCTAATCGCCAGAATACGCATTATTGCTTGGCCCTGAAATTTTCCAGCAATTCATTAAATAACGTATTCATATTTTCCGGGGCTTCCTGATCAAATTTGTTTTGATAACAACGCTGGAATACATCCAGCGGTTGTAACTCTTCCAGCCTTTCTTCAATGGTTATATCGGCAAGACTTTTATTACTGCCACTGTAAGCGGTCGAGATTTTTAATAAACGCACCGGTAATTTGGCAATGACTTCTTCAACTTGTTGCCGCAAGCCAGGCTCCGGCTTTTCCAGTTTGATTCTTAATTCAACCAACGGTCTTTGCTCTGGCGGCAAGTCATCATTAAAATCCATCGCCTCCAGTTGTTCAAGCACCGTTGACAGCGCGGCAAAATCTTTGCTGTTAGGGATCCTTAACAGATCAATACTACGGGGAATTTTAATGGCAACGGTTTCCACCGGCTGATCTTTTTTAATATCCACTTGAAGCACTTGATGCTGATAATGGCTTTCATCAAAGGACAAGGGAATAGGCGAACCGCTGTAACGAATATGCTCATTAGCGCCAACCTTTTGCGCCAGATGTAAATGACCTAAAGCCACGTAGGCGATGTCTTTCGGAAATAATTCAACCGGTAAGGCGTGCTGGTTACCGCCCAATATTTTGCGTTCACTGAGTTCTGACACACAACCATTCACCATATAGCAATGTCCCGTCAAAATAAGCGCTTCACCCTGCGTTGCCTTGGCCTGTAAGGCAGTAAACAATTCTGTATAAAGCGCTTTAACGCCGGCAATTAACGGTTCGTCTTCTTGGTCATCGGCTCGCAAGTCCGCATTACGCAAAAACGGCATGGCACCGCACCAAACTTTACTATCACCTGCGGCATTGCTTAGTGGTACAAGCAGTCTATCCCAGTTTATAACGCCATCATCACGTACCAAGCCACCGACTACGGTAACGCCCAAGGCATCAAGAATGGATGACGGCGCATCAAGACGACTGGCAGAATCATGATTACCGCCAATCAAGACAATATTAAGAGCAGGTTGCTGCGTTCTGGCTTTAACCAGAAAATCATACAATTGGGTCTGGGCGGCCGCTGACGGATTTGCCGAATCAAAAATATCACCGGCAACAATCAGTGCGTCAGCCTGTTTATTTTGTAGCTCCAGTAGCAACCAGTCCAAAAATAGCTGGTGTTCCAGATGCCGTGATATACCATGTAAATTATGGCCAAGATGCCAGTCTGCGGTGTGAAATAGTCTTAACATGTGCTTTCTGGTGTGGTTATCAAATAATCCGATAATATACTCCGTACGATCATGTTTACGGAGTTTATGATAGGTTATTTTATTCGAGAGCAGGTGCAAAAACAGGCGCATAGCTGGCTATGTAACTGTTTTTGCACCGCGGCTATCAGATAAAACGGCCGATCAGAAAACCGCAAATGTGACCGTGCGGAGTATATAAATAGCTTGTTACCGGAAACAGAGAAGAGAGTTATTTAGATTACTTAATCTGCAGTTATTAAATACAGCTCGATAGGTAGATGTTGCTGATAAAAACCAAAATCCTTATCGCTCGTAAAAATTGGAATGCTTAAGCGCACCGCAACAGCACAGATTAATAAATCTATATGCGATCCCTGTATATCTTTTTGGCGGCATTGATTATAAAACTTGGCAGCAGTAATATAATCATCATCCAGAATTGGCGTATTTTCAAAATAATTCAGCTTTGATCTTAAGGTCTCAAACTTGTTCAGATCACTATAACCTGACAACACTTCCTGTCGAATAGCGCCAATAATCAACACGCGCTGATCGGCTATTAATGTTTTAAGGCTTTTTACCTGAGCCTCAAACTCAGGTTTCTTTGAACGGAGTGCATGAGACCAAATGCAGGTATCAACCAATACTTTCAAGACTATCGCCCCTGCTTATAGTCATAATCTGGATCAGGATCAAATTGACCGAATAAATCAATAAGTTCTAATTGCTTACGGCGAGATATAAACTCTCTTAACGCAGTAACCACAGTATCTTCCTTGGTTTTAAAGTGTCCCACTATTAGTGCTTCATTTATTAAATCATCATCAATGGCAAGGTTTGTAGTCATCCTGTTTATCCTCTATCAAGTTAAGTATTGAAGTAATCAATAGCTCCATTACTTCCCACAGTCACAGGACTTATCGCCTGCGACCAACCGCGCCAAAGGCACGCGGTATTTTGCAAACACTTTATAAATCAAATCAAACAACGGTTTTAATAATGGCCAACCGGTGGGAGCCATTAACCATCCCAAACCTACTGCTTTATACGTTTCACGAAATACTCCCATGCCTTTGATAATCTGGCCATCAGGATAAACCCCGTGAATCTCTGCCATTAATTCATCGTGCGTTTTACCGTAAACAACCGGATCAAAAGCCGCGTCATTAATATCTTGAAACCCAAGCTTTTCGTGTTTATTTCTGACATATAACCAGGCGACTTCTTTACTACAAAGCGGGCATAGCCCATCATAAAGCAACGTAAATTCTATTTTTTTAAGAGCTTTGTTCATGGTATCTCCGTAGCGACAAATGGATTAACTTGCCAGTAAAAATCTTGATTACGTAGCTCACCACAAAGCAAGCGAAGAATTCTGTTTTTCTTTGTATCTCATAATAAATGAGACACTTTTGTTATTTAATTTTTTGTTAAAATGTCCAACATAAATATTTATCTTACCCGGCATTTTCCAGTGTACCGGCAGCATAAACAAAAGCCCACTAATCATCGTATAAAATATCAGTTTTGTTTATTTTGTGCAGCGTTATATCAGGAGATACCATGTTAAAAATTAAGGCACTGTTTTTTACCGGACTCTTGCTGTCAGGAATCATGTCTGAATGCCTGGCATCATCGTTGGCACAGCAGTGGGCAATGGTGACTCAGCCAACTTATTCTATTAGCCAGAGTATAGGCACTTATAATGCCGGTTGTATAAGCGGTGCGGTTTCTGTACCCGCTAACGGTAACGGTTACCAAATGATGCGTTTATCAAGAAAACGCTCTTTCGGTCACCCGGACTTAAAACAGTTTATTGAAAAACTGGGACAAACTGCCGCTACGCAGCAATTAGGATTGTTGCTTATTGGCGATTTAGGACAACCTCGGGGCGGCCCGACCTTAAGCGGACATCGTAGCCATCAATCCGGTCTTGACGTTGATATTTGGTTTTTACTGTCAAAACAGGCCGCGAGTCGAACCCTGGCATTGAATGAACGCGAAACATGGAGCGCACCTTCAGTGCTTGCAGGTCAATCGGATGCCATAAACTACAGCCAGTGGTCACTGGTTCATGAAAAAGTGCTTGAAGTTGCGGCACGCATGCCTGAAGTTGATAGGATTTTTGTCAACCCCAGCATTAAACGTGAACTTTGTATCCGTCACACATCGGAGGGCTGGCTGAGAAAAATTCGCCCCTGGTGGAAGCATGATGATCACTTTCACGTTCGGCTTAAGTGCCCAAAAGATAATAAATACTGCCAGGGACAAGAAGCCTTGCCACAAGGCGATGGTTGCGATGCCGGGTTAAACTGGTGGTTTACGGAAGAAGCCAAACACCCGGCCCCTTCAAAAACACCACCAAAACCATTAGTGCTACCGGCACGGTGTGATGCTGTATTAAAAGAGTGATCTTAAAGCAGGACGTACAGTGCGAGTCTTAACTTTCAAGAGGCGCACGACACACCCTACAGAAAATAATGTCGCGTAAGCAACGAAAGCGTCTATATTATCGAAAAACGGATTACAAAGATTATTCACCACGAAGACACGAAGAAAAATAATCTCTTTTATTCAAGCTATTGAAAACTTGGCGTCCTTCGTATCTTCGTGGTGGCTTGTCTTAAATTATCCCAAGCTTATTTAGCTTCTGCATGTTGCTCTTTACCAGCGATCAGAATACGCGCCAACTTGCGTAAGCCATCAGAGGAAATATCCAACCCAAAAGGTGCGCCTATATTTTCAAGCTCATAAATCACATCGGTAGCCGCTATAAAAGTCATGTAACGTAAACCTTGTATCTCTGGCAACTCTTTGGCCAGCGTTTTTAATTGAGGTGCCAAACGTTGCCAGGTATGGGTAAAAAACACGCGTACCGGATCATCGCCATTAGCATCATGCTCTTTTAATCCCGCCTGAAAACTACTACGCGATTCGAGTAAAATCTCCATCAAGGTATCGCGCAATTCCTGTGATTGAGTATCATCGGATGCCTGTTGAATAGCTTTACTCAAAAACTTGTCCCACTCCTGCCAACTGGCTTGCCATTGTTGTTGTTCGGCATCAGTTAAAGGCGCTGCCGATTTTTTAACGACCAATTTGGCCGGTGCAGTAAAATCCAGTTTAATGGCAACGCCAGTACTGTTGGCATCAGCACTGCTAAATTTTAAGGACTTAAGTAGCTCCTTGATTTCCGCTACATTCTCTTTGGGTAAAAATTCCGTGACTGTTTTTTCAATATCTACACGCGATTCGTTTAAATCAATTTTGACGGCCGACAACTTGGGTTTAACAAAGCGGTTAATCAATTCTTGAATTTGATTGTTACTTATTGACCGACCGTTCGTATCAGTAGCTGTCACTTTGCTAATAGGCAAGCTCAGGACAGACTGGGCCGAACTGATAGTTGGCTGCTGTAGGGTTTCCAAAACCCCACTCCATTCAAACATCGTGACACATTGCCCGCCCATACCGGTTCCAAAACGTGCCTGAAGGTTATTGAGCAGTTTTATTTGACCTGCTTGTCCACTAACTTGCGGATCGGAAAGCTTTAAATAGCTACAGCCCTGCTTGTCATTCCAAAGTTCTGCCGTATTGCCTGCACCTTTATAAACCTGGGTAATTAACGCTTTTTTGATCAAGCTATAATCCAGCTGTACAGGAAGAGTATATTGATTGGCAACACTACTTTTTGCAACAATCATCAGCAGACTAAAAATAGTAATAACGGAACGTGTATTCATGAATTTTATTTTCTCCAGAAAATTGAATGACTGACCTTGCTCTAAAAAACATCTCATAATCAATAAAGCCATTACCAAAGCGTCAATGTTTTCGATACTTCAACACGAACGACCAGTAATGGCTTTAACTTCGAAGATTATGTTAATGGATAGACATTAACGCTTCCTGAATCTTTACCCAATCAATAATAGCGTCAATTTACCGCTGGTTGATTTTTTTTGCGTGGGAGCATTTTAATTGAGCGGAAACTTACCAGTTTTTGCTTCTGCTCATCCCATAAATTTAGCCATAACGATTTAAGGCTTTTACGTAAGGTTAATGGAGTTGCTATCTGTAAGGCCTCTATTTCATTATAACAACGTTGCAAATTATAGTTGGGGATATTAGCCTTGACGTGATGAATGTGATGCAAGCCGATGTTACCGACTATCCATTGCAACACCTTGGGTAATTTATAATAAGAACTCCCTTCCAATCCTGCACGAGTCAAATCCCAACTTTCATGGCGCATCCAGCAAACCCCCTCGTACTGATGCTGGACATAAAACAACCACATCCCGGCACTTGCTGCCATCATGATGATTGGCAACTGAATCAACAGGTAGTTTTGAAAACCCAGCGTCAAGCTCATTATGATAATGATAGACGCAAGTGTAATATTGGTAAGAAGACACTATGGCGCTCACGTTTTTTGGCTCCCTGGCTAGGAAAACGTTGCAGAATCAAAAACAGAACCGTGGGTATAATGCCAAACAGCAACAATGGATTACGAAAAAATCGGTAAGCAAAACGCTTCAGCCAGGATGCGCCAAGATATTCATCTACCGTTAGCGTCCAGATATCGCCCACTCCGCGACGATCCAGATCCCCTGATGCAGAATGATGAATGACATGAGTGCGTTGCCAGTCTTCAAAGGGCGTAAAGGCCATAATACCGGCAATGTAACCTAATAGTCGATTTGCCCTGCGCGAAGGAAAAAACGCGCCATGGCAGCAATCATGAAAAAGGATAAATATACGTACCAAAAAACCGGCAGCCGGTATGGTTAACAATAGGGTTATCCAATAAGGAAAACCCTGTAGTACCGAAAAAATCATCAACGCCCATAGCGCGAGGTAAGGAACAAAAGTATTAAGGATTTGCCAGAAAGCCTTCCGATAATCCGCTTGTGCATATTTCGAAACAGCCTGAATTAAATCTTCGCGGGCAGACTGTTTATTATCGGAACTTGGTGATGTTAACATTTCAAAACGGGTAACTTGTGGTGACATAAAGGGTAATTTAACTCATTAAAACGGGTAGAATTTTGGGTATACCAGCAACCTTCCAGATACAATAGCTTCGCCAATATAGACTTTCAGAAATTAAATTCCCAATTAGCATCGCTGTAAGCTCATACAGATAACATCCCTTGAAGGGACGGTATCTGTCGACATAGAATTATTTATCTGTAAATGTATAGAACAATTGATGAAAAACGTGCAGGCAAGTCGTAAAAATAAAATAAAGTGCAATCCTGTTATTTGGATTGGTACAAAAAACTAAAAAATAGCGGAGAGTTAAAGCGGGAGGCAGGAAATAAACGAGACATTTCAAGCAATACACCGGTTCTTTATGCTGACAGATTTAGTCAGGCTAAAGAATTGGCAACTTTAGATGATCTAAGAGTTGCTGAATTTTTCAATAACGGACGGTTAGTTTAAAAAAGACGCGTTAAGTTCCCTGACTATTAAAAAATAGTAAATTCTCTTGATCCGGGAGAATAAGTCAGTCAAAAATAGCCAGACCGTTATTAATCCGGCACATTGACAGGCGGTTGGACTGCTGGTGCAGGCACAATCCCTGCTTGTTGCGCAGGCCCACGTTTGGGGCGTGTATATTGACGACCGATGAATAAATCGTTACTGACTACTGATATATCCTGTAGCCAGCGAGACGATTCCAGGCACGAAGGTGAATAAGGTGGCTCTTTACAGAGTTCAATTTTTCCGTCGTTAAGTAAATCAATATGTAAGCCGGGTAATGGCCGTACCCGCATATCAGGCAACGGGGTGACATAATCCATAATGGTCGGCTCATTATAATTTAGTAAATTGAGTAAAAGCTTTGGCACTTGATAAAGCGGTAAACTGCCAAACTTAACCGGCCCGTTTTTTCCGTCGATAATAATCATCGGTGTACTGACATAAAACTTGAACATCTCGGGTGTAAATTCACTGCGATTGTCGTTAAGAACACCAGAATCTACATACCCCGCAAAATTTTCTCCCAAGAAAGGCAGATGATCGCCAAAAGCCACGATAATAGCGTCGGGGTCACGCTGCCTGAGTTGATCTAAAAACGCCATGAGCTCACGCGACTTGTAATAGATGGTATTGGCATACGTCGATACTTCTTCAACCTCGGAAGTTGAACTGACCTTATCGGGACGGCTTTCACTGAGCGGATAATTCCAGTGTCCAAAATAAGTTACGATATAATCCAGAATCGGTTGCTTTGCGTCCAGTGACCCGGATATTTTTTCCAACACTTGGCGATAGAGCGAAGTATCAGATAAAAATTCGCGATTCATATCATCCAGAACAAAATCCTGTATTGACCAGTAAGTTTGGAAGCCCAGATTTCGATAGGAATTAATTCGATTCCAGAATACCGGTACATTAGGATGAGAAACAACAGTGCGATAGCCTTTATCGGCAAGAATATTGGGTAAACAGGGAACATCGTTAAGTAACTGACGTTCAAACTTGACAGCATCCTTCATCACGGGAAAACCACATAACACTTCAAATTCTGAATTTGCGGTATAACCACCAAATACCGGATCCAGGGCGTGTGAATAACCTGCACTTTTCCAGAGCTTGCGAAACTCGGGGGACAATGGATTTTGCTTATAATCAGCTTTTTTTAACTCATTAGGATCCCAAAATGATTCCAATAATACAATGTGTATGTTCCGAGGCGTAAAGGGCTTGATGTCCGCAACAGACGGTTTGGCAGGCACAGCAATTAACAGGTTTTCAGCAGCTATCTGAGCCTTGCCAAGATTGGGTGACTTATCAACTGAAGCAAAATAGCGTGCACCTTCCTGCAACGAATAAAACGTAGCGCCACGCATCAAATAATTGGAACGTTGATCCCATACTGAATACCACATGTGTTTATCCAGCGGGTCAAGTATCAATATAGGCTCATAAACCAGGATAATCCCCAATAGAATTGTCGTCAAACTGGCAAGATAGGCACTCCGGTGACGCATGGTAAAATTGAACAACAATAAACTGGCGATGGCAGCCATCGGTATGGCTACAACCATGAACCGCCAACCTTCAAGAATCAGGAGCAAGGAACGAAGCGCGTAAACATCATCCGGCATAATCGGGCCGCCAAAAAAAGATATTTTTACGGCATTACCAACATACAAAACCCCCATCATTAGCGCCTGAATAATCAAAAAAATCCAGATATGCTTTGATAATGAAAAAAGGATATAACTGATGCCCAGTTGCAACAAAAAATCGTAAAAAATAGCGGATATATCTATCTGCACATCAAATTTAAAAGTACTAACCAGGTAATACAATAAATAAAATAATGTGGTAGAAAATATCGGTAATACTTTTTTATTATTAATCGGAAAGCAATCAGTCATGGCTGGTTAAGTGTGACGTTATTTTGCTGAATTGAATAGCTGACATTTTATCATAATCGTGCTTGCCGACCCTGACCATCCATCATAAAATGCTTGGTTTATTACTACTCTATTGAGGTTTTTTAATGTCCGATACAATTTGGTTTAGAACCGGTGAAGCAACCGTATTTTCCAGCGATGGCCAGGGCACCGATGCCATGCCAGAAATACTGATTGGCAGTGTCAAAGGTCCCGCAGGTAATGCCTTTGCAAATTTAATGGGACAAACTGAAGGTCATACCCGCATGTTTGCTATTCGTGCCTGCAACCAGCAAGTGCGGCCTGCGACGATAATAGTCCCCAAAGTGACCATGAAATCTTCTGCCTATATCAATTTATTCGGTGGTCCTGTGCAATCGGCCGTTGCCGATGCCGTTATTGACAGCGTTATCGCCGGTGTTATTCCTGCCGATAAAGCCAATGATTTGTGTATTATTGCGATGCTATGGATAGCGCCAGAATGCGCAACTAATCCTGAACTGGATCGTAAAGATTTATATCGTACCAACTACGAGGCCATGAAACTGGCTATTTCGCGTGCCATGAGCAACTCCCCCAGCATCGAAGAATTAATTGCCAACCGCCATAAAATTGTCCACGAAATGTACGATCCTGAAACCGGCGAGTCGCAGTGGTAGGGAAATAATCGGGGGGGTATTTAAAGGCCATTAACCACGAAGACACGAAGAACACAAAGAAAATCAAAAGCCTTGTAGGCGGAATAATTACGCCACATACAGAGCTGTAGGAGCGACGCCCTCGTCGCGATTAACGAATAACGCCTCAATTCGCGACGAGGGCGTCGCTCCTACGAAGCTCGTAACTTATGCTTAGTGCAAAAAAACCTAAAAATCCGTCAGTAATCCAGGTATGCCAATATTCTGTATATGCCGGGCATTTTTGCCTTCTTCATAAGCCAGTAGCTTGCCTTCTTTTTGCCATAATCTAAATGCAAGAGAATAAGATAAAACACGAATAGGATAATCTCGTGGTAATTGCTGCAAATAAGGCTGTATGGTAAAAAAATCAGTCGCACCATACTGTTGCATGATAAATTTTAGACCACCGTTAGCAGGGCCAATATTATAGGCCAGTAAACCCAGAAACAAATCATCATTCATTTGGGCTAGATAGTATTTTAATGTAGCGGCGGCAAGGAAGGTATTATGCCGGGGATTAAGCAATGACAGCTGATGCTCTGCCAAATGTTTACCCGCCTGCTCCACGACAGTTTTTGGTACCTTGGTAATTTGAAATAAGCCACGCCCTCCATCAGCACTATTACGCGGCAAAAAAGAAGACTCTGCCGCTGCGATACCTTGCAAAAGATCAGGGTCAATATCAAATTCCCTGGCAGCGTCTTTAATATCCGGATGATAAGTTTGTGCGCGTTGCATCAAAAGCAGCAATTGCGCTGAATCATAACGACGATAGGCTGCATAGACCTGATGAGCCAATGTCACCCTGCCAGCTTCCTGCTTGCCGCCAACCAGTGTGCGAAAATGGCCGCGAGCCTCGGAAAATTGATCCTGCATAAAAAACCAGCCAATAATCAGTGCAAGGCTAACCGCCAAAATAGGAGGCAATAATAATGCCCTGCCATGTAGCCATTTTCGTAATTTCCACCAGCCTATTAACAAGCCGGTTACAACCACAATCAAGAGCAAAATACCGATGGCAAAAGGTAACAAACTGGTAAAAAAACGGGTGCCTGAAAACCAGTTAGCCGAATAACCCAACATAACCACAATGGCTGAAACAGCCATAATCGCCAAGCCTAGCAGCTCAAGACTGATCCAAATCAGCCTGTGCCTGAAATTAACAACGGGCGGTTTGCTTATTACTTTTTTTGATCCCTGACGTTTTTTCGACGGAGCTCGAGGTTTACGTTCAGGACTTCCCTCAGCTTTGACCTTCACTGATTTACGTTTAGGACTTGCTTCGGATTTGATATTTGTCGGCTCAGATTCCAAGCCAAGCTCGGACTTGGCATCCATCAGCTTACGTTTAGAGCCAGCCTCAGTTTTGACCTTCCCCGACTTACGTTTAGGACCAACCTCTAATTTGATATTTGTCGGCTCAGGCTCCAAGTCAAGTTCGGATTTAGAATCCGTCAGCTTACCTTCAGGGACAGCCTCAGTTTTAACCTTCACCGACTTACGTTTAGGAGTAGCCTCAGATTTGGTATTTGGCAGCTTGGGTTCAGGATTTATCCCGACCTTAACTTTTGCCTGCTTAACTTCTGTACTAACCTCAAGGCTGACCTTTACCGGCTTGACAGGGACTATGAGTTTATTCATCAGGAAAAATATTAAGACGTACAAACATAAACAATTCTACCTCTCGGGGATCGGTGCTGTTCAATAACACGGAAAAGCTCCAGTGAGTCTTTCAGCAAGCATAATAAACCCCTTATGTGATATTTACATTAACCCAAAAACGGCGCTTTATCTACGAAAGACACCAAACAAACTTTAGAATAATTCTCTGGCCATACAGGCCACAGCAACCGCTGGCGCGCAATCTGCCGTACTTAACCCGGTTTGATTTAATACTTCCGGAAATAAGTCAGAAAAATCAAGATAAGGATAATCTAATGACTGCGCAGTTTGTTTTACCAAAAACCGTCCGACTCCAGCGCCTATCAACGGGTTGGTGTTAGAAAAATCGACATTTTTAATACGATATTCACAACCTCGCTGTATTTTTTGTAATTGTTGGGCACGAATAGCTTCGGCAAATTGTTGCCAACGAGGCAATTCTTCAGGAAAAAAATCACTGCCAATCATGCGTGATAGTCGCCGGGCACTGGCAGTAATGGTTTTTTCTGCACCATCCGCCGTTTCGGTTTGGTCATGTAATTCGTTAAGCTCTCCGGTAACACGGTAAACATCGGCCATGGTAGCGAAATACTCTGCCATGATGCCAATTTCCTGACCTTGATCGCTTGCAGTCTGGGCTACCGCCATCACTGCAGTTCTGACAATACCGGTATAAATAAGCTCTTGGGATATTAAGCGCTGGTAATCAGTGTAACCTTGCGCCAACACTTTACCGTCATTGAGCAGAAGGATATCGGTAGTCGTGCTGCCGATATCGACAAACAGTCCATTATCCACTTTTTGCGCGGCAAAAGAGGCGCTGGCCAGCCAATTTGCAGAAGCAATGGCTTGATAATCGGAAGCTTTAACCTGCCCGTATTCCAGAAATCCTTGTTGACCCGCAAATACCAAACAATGCGTTTTCGACAACAGCATCGTCATGGTCTCAATGATTTGTTTAACGCCATCGTCCCGGTCTTCAAATAAATCAACCAACTCTCCGGTCATGGTAATAGCCTGCTGATAATGCCTGCCGGATGCTTCATCCAATATCCGCGTTACCGCACTGCGCAATTGATCCAGCCCTTTCCATAATGGACAGGGCTGTTGATAAACAGCAATCACTTCACCTGCCGGATTAATAACGGCCGCTTTAACATGCGCTCCGCCGATATCCCAGCCCATGATATTAGTTTGAGTCATTTTTATTCACTTTAATGGTTATGGGTTGATTACAAACGGGTAAGATAGTCGGGTCACCTTTCAGCAATTGCAGGATATTTTCAGCCACATTAATTCCCAATGCCGCATTAATGCCCACAAACGAAGTGGTCAGACGGGGATTTATTTCCAGCACCCATAGTTGCTCCGGCGTTTCTATTAAATCAATACCGACATAACCCCATAATTCAGGTAACGCATGAGCGATATTATCAACCAAATCCTGATAACGACTTAAATCGGGTTGATAATTTACAATGATTTTTGATAACTGATATTGTTGATTGATAATATTAAACTGTTGTAAGTTGGCACACAATAACCAGCCCGTGCCTGCTTTAAACAGGCAGGATAAACTGGTTTTTTCACCGTGAATATGCGGCTGGATAACATAATCACCTTCTCGTGAGGTCATTTTCTCAAAATCATGCGGGTTAGTCAGAATATAATTATCGGTACAACCGACACCATCAATTGGCTTTACCAACCATTCTTCAACTTTACTTATAATGCTTAAACCGGCAAGCTCTTCTTCCAACTGTTGGGCAGCGCCCTGTCTCGCCCATATTTCAGCGGTAAACAGTCGCGTGGGTACCGTAGTAATATGATGCTGTTTGAGATGCTGATAGGTGTTAAATTTATTGCCGGTTACCGCAACAACACTCGCAGGTGATGTTAATAACTTTTTGCCCAATACTTCAACCGTTTTACAAAGATTTTGTAAAACATCATCAAACTCGGGAGCAACAGGCCAGACCGCATCGCAAAGTAACGCTAGCCGAACAAATTCATCATGGTAATTATGTTCCGGCTTGATGATAACCGTATTAAACCCTTCGGTATTTATTGAGTCGTTAATGCGACTGTCCAGCATCACTACAACGTCTATAGCGTTGCCGTTATTATCATCAGCAATGTAAGAACGTAAATTATCAAGCAATGCGTTTAGCATCAAACGCCCTT
The DNA here is from genome assembly GCF_025583945.1 of Methylobacter psychrophilus. Classification (GTDB taxonomy): domain Bacteria; phylum Pseudomonadota; class Gammaproteobacteria; order Methylococcales; family Methylomonadaceae; genus Methylobacter_C; species Methylobacter_C psychrophilus. Next base: position 71,176 of record NZ_JAOEGU010000001.1, on the reverse strand, counting down.
CGCTTGCCAAAGAATCAGGTAACTCCTGCTTATTAAAGCCGCCACCGGTGATATACTCAAATACTAAAATTTTCATGGTACCATTTTATCATCGGAACAACGGCAGCGGCTTTACCCATGAAAATAATTCCAGTCATTGATTTAAAAGACGGTGTTGTGGTGCATGCCCGGCAAGGGATGCGCGAACAATACCAACCCATCAGCACCAGTCTGTGCCAGTCTTCGGACATTTATAAGGTTATCGACGCATTTCTTGGAGCCTATGACTTTGAGACCATTTATATTGCTGATTTAAATGCAATTACTCATCAGGGCGATCACGAACGTTTAATCACGGAAGTATTGGCTTTTTTTCCGGACATACAATTCTGGATAGATAGTGGCTATCAACTCCCTAAAAAGTATCCATGCAATCATTTACCGGTATTAGGTAGTGAAAGTTATAGCGATGAAACTGCACTAGAACTCAAAGACTTCAATAAACGCTTTATTCTTTCCCTGGATTATTCGATATCTGAGACACTCGGGGCAAAAAGTCTTTTTTCTGATCCTGACTTATGGCCGGATACGATTATTATCATGACCTTAAATCGGGTGGGCAGTAATCAAGGTCCTGATTTGGTGAAGTTAAACGGGTTTTGCAGGCGATATCCGCATAAACATTTTATTGCTGCAGGTGGAGTCAGAAATGCCGATGATTTACAGGTATTAAAACAAGTGGGCGTGCAACAGGCGCTTATTGCCAGCGCACTTCATTCTGGCGCGATAAAGCGTGAAGATATTCAAAATCTGTAGGCAAAAAAATACCCCGGCAAGCCGAGGTATTTTTAACAACTAATACAAGATGCGTTAACGCATCAAGTAAAGGAATTAACCTTCGTTGTTAACTGCGAACGGATGTTTAGCAGTTGATTTTGCAGCAACAACTTCAGCAGCAGTTGGTGAACCGGCAATAGCACGTTTCAGAGCTTCTTTAGTTGCTTGATAGTTGAATTTTTCAATCAACGCATCGTCTTCTGCTTGCCAGTGAATGAATACACCAACAGAGATGAATAAATCATCAGCTTCGTCTGCAGGGATAGTGCCGTCTTCAACACAATCAGCAACAGCCATAGCAACAGCACGTTGAGCAGGACCAAACATTTGAACAGCTTGTTTGGAACCTTTGATTGTTACTTTATTGAATAAAATAGTTGCTGGCTTAACCATCAAGTTAGGAGCAACAACAGCCAACAAAGTAGAGAAACCGTCTTTGTTGTTTGTTAATGCGTTTGCAAATGCAGACTCGGCAGCTGAACCACGTGGTCCTACCATCAAATCGATATGTGCAATCTCGTTGCCTTCGCCAACTAAAGACTCACCAATTAATACTTTATTAATTATTGCCATGTTTAATACACCTTATTAAGAAAAAATGAAAAATTCGAGCTAATATCGGGTTTTTACCCGCTCCCAAGAATTATATTGGGAGATTCTTATTACGAAGACTTAACTTAATAACATCTTCTAATAAAACTGTTAAGACTGTTGCTACGGTCATATCTGCCATTGTTCCAGGATTTAAACCACTGGATTTAAGATCGTGGTCCAAGCTGTAAAGTAATGGCAGTAGTTGGTCTGGATTTTCAGCTTCAGATAACGCATCTCTTAGTCGAGACATCTTAACAGCCAGCATTTCAGAGTACTGATTACCGTATTTTCTTTCAATGTGACTGTCAGGAAATTGGCCTAACAAACCGGCATAAACCGATACCGCTGCCCACTTCTGATGGCCCCATTTGCTTATGGCATTGTAATATATCAAGACTGCAAAATCAAAAATATCTTGATATCCGGTAACGTATTGAAGGGCTATACGATCCTTCGCACTGGCTAGTTGCATCGCTTCGCCCAAGTTAACCGTTGGCTTTTCTGCGACGTCCTGATCATCGGAACTGCCTAAACCACCAGGCGATGCCAAGGTGATCGCCTTAAAAACCCATTCAGCATCTTCGCGGGTTGTCGTCGTTAAAACCTGACTCAATGCTTGCCTTAGCGTTAAATCGGGAGTTAACTCACTGATCGCCTGAATTAATGGTGCGCACAGTAAAATAATACCTAAATTGGTATTACAAGCGACTGCCTCGCGAGTTGCCTTAACGGCATAAAATATTTTTTCACCTAATGAATAATCAGGATTACAAAGCGGATCCGCACTTACCTTGGCGCTGACCCTAAAATCAGCGACGGTCATATCATGTCCATCCGCATAAACACTGATATTACCCGGCTTAAATGCCTGTAACTCGACTTCACACGCTTGCTGATAAAGCTCACTAAGTTGTTGCGATGACATCATCAGGCGTTAACGTAACGATTAATTAAATCATCAGCCAAAATTTGTGCAACCGTGATATCACAAACACTCTCCAAGCCTTTCCAGGCCGGAATACTGTTGACTTCAATAATGGTGTAATGCCCGTCCTTATCCTGAATAATATCGACACCGGCGTAGTCCATGGCTAATGCTGCGGTTGCTTTAACCGCTAACTCGGCCATTTCGGTATCCAGCTCAATCCGCTCACAACTGGCACCGCGCGCCACATTATTTAACCAGGATTTACCGCGCCTGCGCATGGAGGCAACCGCGCGACCATTAACCACAAACACGCGATTATCGGAAAACCCCTCTCCGGAACAATGTACAAAGCGTTGCAGATAATAAACTCCATGACTGCTGGTTAACCAGAATAAATCAGTTGTTTTTTCAAGACGGCGAATACCTTCGCCTTGCGAACCAAACAAGGGCTTCGTGATCAGTAAATGCCCCTTTTTTAATTCATTTTCGGCAATACTTAACGCGTCATCCCTATTGCGTAAAACCCAGGTTAACGGCGTAGGCAATCCGGCATTGTGCAGTAAAAAACTGGTCATACCTTTATCAACACTACGCTCTACGGCATAACCATCGTTGTATACAGGAATACCCATCACTTTTAAAGCATGCAGAATATCCAAATATAAGACTACTTCTTCCAATGAGCCACCGGGAACACCGCGCACAAAAACGGCATCCGGCATAGCCTGTTCAAAGCCCGGAATAACAACCGGAGGTTGGCCGGGTTCAATCGAGAAATAACACTGTGTTAAAGAAACAAAATCACTGCTATAACCCAGATTGGCAAAAGCAAGGCTTAACTGTTTACCGTGCCAACCCGGATCATCCGTAAAAATGGCAATACGTCCCATGTTTATAACTGCACTCCCAGTCGTCGTAGCAACGGCAACAAAACAAAATAACCGGCAATAGTCGCTGTCACCGAAACGCCAAGGCTTAGCCAAAACCCCAAGCCTTGTTTAATTAATATTGGAAAAAGCAGGAAAAACAACAACGATGGCAGTACCAGCCAAAAAACTTGACTGGAAAGCTCGGCAATATGTATTGATTCCACACCATCAACGTGCATCCAAATCATTGCCAGCAACGAAGTCAGCGGCAATGACGCAACCAGCGCAGCAAAACCGCTATGGCGTTTGGCAATTTCCGAAATCAGCACAATAATCAGTGCTGAAACAAAAAACTTGATTATGTAATAAAACATTATCTTGTGTTTTATGCCCCAAATGACTGATCCAACAAAGCATTATCCAGCTTCCCGGCACGGAAACTTTTACCTGAATCAACGGCTGTCACAATCACACTGGCAGGACTAAACAACATGGCATCAATTTTAAAAAAATCGTAATCATATTGTTTAAAAATTTCTGCAAACGGCTTGCCATAATCTTTAGACGTTGAGCTGGGCATTTCCATGGCTAATTTTTCTGCCGCCTCATCGCTACCTTTAACAAATAAATGCACAAGTCCTGCAAATAAAATAGCATCATTAGTACGTCCCATGGCTTTAACAAAGTTGGGATGCGGAGGACATATCGGCGCACTACCACTACCGTCGATAATATTTTCCAACGGAAAATGCAAGGCATGGGCTTTATGAATCGCCACTTCCAATACGCGTGCCACTACTTGTACGCCACCCGCCAGACTGCTGGTAGGTGTAACAATAATGGTCAGTTTTGACGGGTCAATTTTACAGGCTTCCGCTACTTTTTCAATAATGGCAAGCGGAGGAACCGCATCATTCTCAATCACCAATACCGTGGTATCGGCTTCATCAAAATAATCCAATTCTTTATATAACTCTTCAACAGGCTCTTGCTTGCCGTCTCTTAATTTGGTTGCCATCGCCCGCGCAGGACCTGAGCCAAGTGCGTAATATTTCTCATGTGCCAAACTCCAGCCCGCATATTGACTACCCAGACAGCCCAATACCGGATTACCGGTATGAACAGTCACTGACAACGGCCAGTTATCCGTATAGGTACTATGATTAATAGTGACGGTACCCATGCCACCCAAACAAATTTCAGCAATAATACGTCCGGCTTCCAAACCACCTGGCACTTTAATACCCGCATCAACAATAGTGCAGCCATTTTCCAGGGTTTCTACACTGACGCGTAACTTGTCGGCATTATCAAGCAGATATTTTACCAAGGGTTGGGTCAATTTATTAACGCTAGCTTTGTATTCCATAATGGGTTGAAAACCTTTTATTAAGTTAAGTTGTTTAATCAGTAGCGCATTCATAACCGAATGCGCCTGATTTTGGTGGGTAATAATACTGCAAACAGGCTGTCCTGTATGACACACTGCTCCAGATTTTGACAAATCCATGCAACCTTCCGGCCATTCAAAGCCATCAGGTATTGTTATATCCTGCACTGCATAGACAATTTGATAACCAGTATAACCGGTATGACCACAGTAAGTCGTTAACTCACCCTGACTCGCCTTGATATGCCGGGTTAATAAATCGGCATTATACAATTGCATACTGGCCGAAGGACGCGGGTTAATTTCCAAGACCAAACTGGCCTCACCGGCTTGTATAAAGTCCAGCGAGTTCAAACCTTTTAAGCCAAAATCGGGGATTAATTTTTTTAACCAGTCCGTTATCTGCTGCTTTTGTTTATCCAACAACTCGCAACTATTTATAATTCCTGAAAAAACAAACTCTTGGCTTTGATCTAAAGAAACAACCCACTGCCGGTTAAAACCAATAACTTGCAACGCTGTGCCATCCGCCAAAAACAACACAGAATATTGTGTACCGGCCTGATATTTTTGCCAATAAACCGCAGGCTCAGTAGCGTCTTGAGGATGATAGTGCTTTATCCCAAAACCACCCTGCCCTTGCATCGGCTTAACCAGCCAATTATCAGCATAAACCGGCGCACTAAAACAAACTTCAGGATGTGGAATGTTTAAACGCTTGAGACTGGAAAAAAATACCGGCTTGTTATGCAGCTTAACAAAAGTATCAAGCGAATTACCCAACACCAGCAACCGACCCGCTAAATAATGCAGACTTTCAGGATAGTGTTCAAAACCACTACCATAAACAACATGCGCAACAGCATAGTGCTCAATAAAATAATCTACAGCCGATATTAACTGTTTTTTAGCTAACGAGGACACTTGTACAAAAGCTTCCGCGTAATCTTGGGTATCAAGATCTGCAAACAGATCAATAACCAAAGGCTTTAAGCCTGCTTTTTTTGCCGCCTGCGCCAACATCCGTCCTGAACTGGCAACAATAAGGATGTATTCAGGAATATCCATTGTATTTTACGAAGCGCCGACGTGGCATACCCGGATAAATTTTCTACGCGTCACGACTCTCTTCGACTTGCCGCAGGATTTTTCTTGATCTTACGATTTTCGAAAAACCGCAAGCCGGCAAAAGTAATCCAGCCGATAGTTATTAAACCGACGGCAAAGCTACTATAAGCAACCGGCCATGGCACACCCTCAGTCATCATCGTAAATTCAGACATACCACCAATACCGGCCAAGACATTAAGCGGCATAAAAACCACGCTAATTATCGTTAAGCGCTTAATGTCCTTATTTTGATTAACATTGATAAAACCGACCGTAGCGTCCATCTGAAAATTGATTTTATTAAAAAGAAATGAAGTATGCCCGTCCAAAGATTCAATATCGCGCAAAATTTCGCGGACATCAGCATGTTGCGCTTCAGAAAGAAATTTGCCACGCATCAAGAAAGACAAGGCACGCCGGGTATCAAGAACGTTACGACGAATGCGTCCGTTAAGATCCTCTTCTTCGGCAATGGCGGCGAGAATTTTTGCCGCTTCATCATCCGTCATATGCGACCTGAACACTTGCCTGCCCACCCCCTCCAGCTCGGTATAAACATCCTCCAAAGCATTGGCTGAATATTCAACCTCAGCAGCGTAAAGATCCAGCAACACATCCAGAGCTTCGGTGACATACCCGGATTCAGCTCGTGCCCGCAAACGCTGTAAACGAAATACCGGCAACTCCTTGTCACGAACCGAAAACAGCGTATTTTTACTCAGTATGAAAGCCACCGCCACGTTACGAGTCTCGTCTTTACGGTCGAGTAGAAAGTCGGAGTGCAAATGCACTTCGCCATTATCTTCCACATAAAAACGGGCGCTGGTCTCCAGATCAGTTAACTCTTTTGGATTAGGCAGTTCTACACCAAAGATATCTTTTGCCCAAGCGAGCTGCTCATCCTCCGGCCGGACTAAATCAATCCAGACAGGATTAACTTTAGCCAAGTCTTCCCTGGACTCAATGGGTACCTGGCGCAAAAGTCCCTCATGAAGATCAAATACCCTGATCATCATGCTTCGACTGCGCGGCTTTGCCTCAATAACCAGTTGTGCGCGAACAAAGTCGGATAGCTCCTGACGAATTTCCTCTTTGCGCTCATCCCTGATCAGTTGCCAAACGATTTGCCGATCATCGGATGGCAGATCTTCCAGTATATGAGCGACAGGCTGAGACTCAATTTTGTCGAGCAACTGCTGCAATTCGACCCGGTTCTGTTTATGCACCAATGTTTCAACCCGATCATGGTGCAACATATCCTGTCGATGAACCAAATCTTCCACCAACTTATGCCGAGCCAGTAAGTTTCTTACATTGGCAAGATAATCTTGAATAACATCATGATCGTTTGTTTTTTTTGCTTTCTTCGTGGTGTGATACATAAAACGATCCTTTTACATAAACCCAGTTAGCATTAACAGGCATGACATTTTATATGTCGACCAGATTATATCCAAAAATAAACATAACCCGATTTATACCGTATTTATATTCCTTTTCAGCGCATAAAAACCAGCTAACCCTCAATGACAAAAACATCCCCTCCACTATTACGCGCACTTGCAGTAACAAAGCTCAAATTATCAAAATGAGCAAATTTCTGCCTGGCCTCCCGAGTAATGGTTTCGGCCAAGTCAACACCATCAAGCGCACAGAATCCGGTTGGTCCCCATGAAGTTTGGCCAATCGCTACAGCGCCTTGCCCGGCCAGCCAGTGCATTGCTTCAGCAACTTCGGGACTGGTAAAAACGCCGCCCTGAGCTGCTGAAAAATGCTCACCGACCGAGCGCTGTAACCGGGTAATGACTTCACCGAATTTAGTGAGATCATTTTCAGCCACTGCAGGCAAACCCTGCATTAGCAACAAATAACATAAGCGTTCGGCTTCCTGCTTTGGGAAAGGTGGCAATAATTTAAATGCCTCTATTTCTTGCTGTCCATGCAGTCCCTGCCCCCGTTGATCAAGAACTAAAATAAAACGCCAGGAATCGGGTATATCGAGGTGTACGAGAACCGGCGGCGTAATGGTTTTTTCACCGCGCCCCCCATCAACCACCAACCCGCCCTGCTCAAAAACACCAATACCGATCCCTGAACGCAAACCTCTATCCATTAAAGCTGCAATATCACGCACCGTTAATCCCAAGCCGTAAAAGGCATTAAGGGCGGCCCCTATTGCCAATGACATTTGCGTACCGGAACCCAAACCGACATGTTCAGGAATAGCCGATTCAATGATTATAGCCAACTTATCGGAGACATTTAATGCCTGACACATTAGCGTTAAACATTTATCGGCACGTTTTGCAGAAGGCCCGGTAACGATACGTTGCTGCGCACTCGTTACCGATAATCGGGTTGCATGTTCGTTCAATGCGACACCGATGCTGCCAAAATGGCGACCCAAGGATCCGCTTAAATCAATAAACCCCATATGCAATCTGGCAGGGGCAATGACTGAGACTTTAGAATATTGAACTATCACAGATGGTGTCGTGTGTTGCGAAAAAATACGCTAATTATACAGGATTAACTGACAGAGGGGTGAACTTAGCAAATAGATTTTGCACTGCGTGGAATCTAAAAATTGGCTTATCAACAGCGATTTAATTTGCCGGCATTTCGCCTTTAAAAGTAATAAGCACCTGCATCAAATCAACCCTGATCAAATCACACAACTCAACAGCCATTGGCTCAACAGGCTCTGTTGATGGTACCAACACTGAAAAAGCACCGGCCCTGGATGCAGCCTCAATGCCGACATACGAATCTTCCAGTACCAGACACTCATTAATCGGTACCTGCAACAACCGGGCGGCCTTTAAAAAAATATCCGGCGCAGGCTTGCCCTGTTCAACATCATCACGGGTGATAATCATTGAAAAAACATCTTTTATTCCGGCAAATTCAAGACACTCATAAGCATTAATCGCTCGACTGTTGGTTGCCAGGCAATAAGGTATTTGTTGCTGCACAATAAATTCCAACAACTCGGTAAAGCCGTGTTTAGTTTTTATACCGTAAGCATTGACCTGTTCACGCCAAAAAATACCACTTAACTGATTGAATACCGATAAATTAAAATCAGCACCACAACCAGCCACCAGCTTTAGCTCTATCTCGTTATAATGCAAGCCGGACAGGGACAGACAAAACTCCTCGGAAAGTTTGTATCCCATGGCTTTTGCTGCCTGTTGCCAGGCAATAAAATAGGTCGGTTCGGTATCTAAAACCAGACCATCCATATCAAAAATAACGGCGGAAAAAGCCTTTAATTCAGGCACGAATCACCTTGATATATTCACCGTGCGCCTCACGAGTGGAACCCACTACGATACGCTTAAGGCCTTTCTGTGATTGTTCGACTATCCCTGACACTTCGACGGTTTCACCATTAACTGCCTGCCCTGTGTAAGTTGCCGTAAAACTGACAATAGCATCGAAGTCTTCATGATCTATTTTAAATTCAGCCGGATAATCAAAGGCATGAGTATCATCAATAACGATGCATTGCAAAGTAACGGCTGCACATTTTTGATAAGCAGTACCTTCTGAATGGATCGAATCATCAATGAAATTTAAATCAAATTTTCGTCCGTTGATGACCGCTTTATTAGCTTTTCGCTGCTCATGCCAGACATACTCTGTAAAACTTAATTCACAGCAACGACGTTCATAAGATTGCCGCCAGTCAGTATCATTCAACTCTTGCAACTGCTGTTGCGCTATCAGTGTACGGGTAATTGCCCGGCATTGATGAAAAACCGTCCTGCCGTAACAAACCAGATCAATATCAGAACCGGACTTCTGCACGCCAACCAATATTGAACCGGTAATACCCACTTGTGTTAAATCCAGGCCGTGTTGCTGTAATAACTCACAAAGCTGAAACAGGTCTCGCTCAATAGCATCCAACTGATTTAGCTGCATAATCTGCTGCAAGCGCTGCCTGGGTTGATGATGCTTAACGATCCGATCGATGGCTACTGCATGTAAATGAGCATCCAAAACCAGAGAATAATACAGGTACTGAGAATAACGTTCTTTTAGAAAAGCATTGGCCGACTCCGTCGCGACTTTTTTCCAGCCCAAATTTCCGTCATTAATATAACGCAAAAAACACAGTACTTTGCCTTGCTCCGTTCCTGCAGCTACGACAGCAAAAATGAGCCCTTCGGCAGTTTCTATAAAATCCTTTGAGAGAAACATCAACTGCCCTTAAATGGCATTACCCGGAAGGTAACACTCTTGACATAAAACATTTTCATTATTTTTTATAAACTTGACGATGAATAACTACACAGTTTTAACGGACTCATAAAGCAAGAGCCATTCAAAATATCCCTTATTAAAAGAACTGCTTTTTTTTATTGTAACTCAAAGCCGAATCACCTATGCTCAGCCATTGGGGTTTTTGCTCTCGCCAAAACCTTCTTGCTTGTTATTATGCCCTAAATCACACCCACAGGAGACTGTATGAAGATTGGTATACCTAAAGAAATTCACCAAGGTGAAATGCGTGTGGCCACTACGCCAGAGGCTGCTGCACAAATTATGAAACTGGGATTTTCCGTTAGCGTCGAAAGCGGCGCCGGTCTCGGTGCCAATATTTCAGACGAAGCTTACCAAGAAGTGGGAGTTGAAATCGTCGCCGATACCAGAGCACTTTGGAAGCAATCCGATATCATCATGAAAGTGCGTGCTCCTGAGCACAACCTTAAACTGGCGATGGAAGAAACGGATCTATTATCCTCAGGTGCTACTTTAATCAGCTTTATCTGGCCGGCACAAAACGAAGCGTTAATGCATAAACTGGCAGCTAAACATGCCACCGTACTGGCTATGGATAGCGTGCCACGTATGTCCAGAGCCCAAAAGCTGGATGCACTAAGCTCCATGGCCAATATTGCAGGTTACCGTGCCATCGTTGAAGCGGCGCAACATTTCGGACGTTTTTTCACCGGTCAAATCACTGCCGCCGGTAAAATACCACCGGCTAAAGTACTGGTTATCGGTGCCGGCGTTGCCGGACTTGCTGCCATTGGTACCGCAAAAGGTATGGGCGCAATAGTCAGATCATTTGACACCCGACCGGAAGTAAAAGAACAAATAGAAAGTATGGATGCCGAATTTTTGATGCTGGATTTCAAGGAAGAAGGCGGAGGTACCGGTGGCTATGCCAAAACCATGTCCAAAGAATTTATTGAAGCCGAGATGGCATTATTTGCCGAGCAGGCAAAGGAAGTGGACATTATTGTCACCACTGCGCTCATTCCCGGCAGACCTGCACCAAAACTAATTACCGCCGCGATGGTTGAATCGATGAAACCCGGCAGTGTGATTGTTGATTTGGCTGCTGAACAAGGCGGTAACTGCGAACTGACGGAAAAAGATCTGGTTGTAGTCAAGCACGATGTGAGCATTATCGGCTATACCAATTTACCCAGTCGCTTGGCCAATCAATCCAGCCAACTTTACTCAACGAATCTGCGCCATTTATTAACTGAACTTACCCCAGAAAAAAACGGCGTCATTAACGTTAATATGGACGATGAGGTAATACGGGGTACTACGGTCATAAAAGAAGGCAACATCACTTGGCCACCACCCGCACCAAAACTCTCTGCTGCCCCCGCGCCACAAACCGAAGCACCGGCTTATCCGTCGGTACTGGAGCAGCAAAAAAAATCACTCATTCCTCCCGTTGTTAAACAACTGCTACCGATAGTTATTGCCGGCCTGGCTTTATTTGGCTTGGGTGCTGTTGCGCCTGAATCCTTCATGACGCATTTTACCGTCTTTGTGCTGGCCTGTTTTGTGGGTTATCAAGTGATCTGGAATGTTTCACACTCATTGCATACGCCGTTAATGAGCGTCACCAATGCCATTAGCAGCATCATCGTGATTGGCGCAATAGTGCAAATTTCCACCAATAACCTTACCGTCACCATCCTTGCGGGCGTGGCTACACTTTTCGCATCTATCAATATAGTCGGTGGCTTTTTAGTTACCCGCCGTATGTTAGAAATGTTCAGAAAATAACAGGAGATAACCATGTCCCACAGTTTAGTTACGATGTCTTACATCGTTGCCGCCATTCTGTTCATTCTTAGCCTGAGCGGATTAAGTAATCAGGAATCTGCACGTAAAGGCAATTATTACGGCATGTTAGGTATGGCGATTGCTATTCTCGCCACCACTTTTAGCGGCTCGGTCACTGTTTATAACATCCTGATCGTGGCCTTATTAATCGGCGGTGCCATTGGTGCCAGAGCCGCGTTAAAAGTTGAAATGACGCAAATGCCGGAACTGGTTGCCATTATGCACAGCTTGGTCGGTATGGCCGCAGTGTTGGTCGGTTATGCCAACTTTATGGACAGCACCATTACCATCACCGGCATTGAAAAAACCATCCACGAAATAGAAATTTATATTGGCATTCTTATTGGTGCGGTTACTTTTTCAGGCTCCGTGATTGCTTTTGGCAAACTTAGCGAAAAAATTAGTGGTAAACCGCTGTTATTGCCCGGTCGTCACTGGTTTAACCTGATTTTATTGATTGCCACTATCGCTTTAGGTGTCGTATTTTTACAACAAACAGAAAGCGGTGGCGATGCCATTATCCCCTTAGCTATTATGACCGGTATTGCCTTGATTTTCGGCATCCACATGGTTATGGCAATAGGCGGCGCAGATATGCCGGTGGTTATCTCGATGCTCAACAGCTATTCAGGATGGGCAGCAGCGGCAACCGGCTTTATGCTAAGTAACGATTTATTGATTGTTACCGGCGCCTTGGTTGGCAGTAGTGGCGCCATCTTGAGTTACATTATGTGTCGCGCCATGAACAGAAACTTTCTCAGCGTTATTGCCGGAGGCTTTGGTACCGGTTCGGGGGGAGAAGCCGCTGCCATTGAGGGCGAAGTACAGCCTATCGATGCCGAAGAAACTGCGCAATTACTGCAAGCTGCAAAAAACATCATGATTATTCCAGGCTACGGTATGGCGGTTGCACAAGCTCAACATACCGTTTATGAAATCACCAAATTGTTACGGGATAAAGGTAAAAAAGTGCGCTTTGGCATCCATCCGGTTGCAGGACGTATGCCCGGCCACATGAATGTATTGTTGGCAGAAGCCAAAGTGCCTTACGATATTGTTTTTGAAATGGACGAAATCAATGATGACTTTACCAATGTTGACGTGTCCATTGTTATTGGCGCGAATGATATTGTAAATCCATCGGCGCTTAATGACCCCAACAGCCCGATTGCCGGTATGCCGGTATTGGAATGCTGGAAAAGTGAAACCACTATCGTACTTAAACGCAGCATGGCCTCAGGTTATGCGGGCGTGGGTAATCCTTTGTTTGTACTGGAAAATACCCGTATGTTGTTTGGCGATGCCAATACCACCATGCAAGCCGTGTTAAAAGTATTAAAGGGATAAGCAGTGTAAGGTGGGCAACGTTTTCTGCCCACCATTTACAGCACCAATAACATCGATTTATCAAAAATATGCCGAATAAAAAAAGTCTGCCTAATCAGGCTGACTTATCATTACAATGACAATAAGAAATTGATTGCAACCGGCATAACGTTTTAAAATTCACCATTCGTTATACATTCATAGAATTTAAGAGCAACTAAGCATGCAAAATCATTTTACACTCCGATCGAACTCATTAACTATCGCTTGCCTGACTTTACTACTCGGTGGTTGCGCTTCTGATCCTACACCTGTATCTGTACCTGTAACCATCCTTTCAGGCGAACAAATGCTGACCGAAAGTCAAGGCATAGCCAACATGGGCGACAGATGGAAAAAAGGCAAACAATTAGTTGATCGCGGTAATACTTTAGTTCGCGAAGGTCGAAATAAAATCGATGAAGGCAACCGAATGATTGGAGAAGGGGAAAAAGAGCAGCGCGAAAGCGAGGAAAGCTATAACAATATTAAAAAATAATAGTCATTGCAACCTAATGTGCACCCGGTTTAGTGCAGCCACATCAGCTATCGTAATGTGCATCGTGAACTAATTTCCAATCTGTTCGTTACCGTACAGAACAAGCTTGGTCTCGTGTGTAGAATCTAAGGTCAGTGATCAGAAATAGTATTCCGCATCTCACTTATGACTAACTTATCAGGAGATCCTCATGAACAAAACGATTATATAAGCCTCAGCGCACCTTAAATCAGGCAAAGTACAGGATTCAATTTTATTTACCAAAAACTGACTTTTAAAAAAAATCTTACCTGCTCGGAAACAGATAAAAACTACAGATTAAAGTGAATAATTTTGTTCTCTCCAGTAAATTTTCATTATCTGCATCGGCGCTACAATGACTATAAACACCCACAACAGCCATTTTATAATAAATAATTCTGTCCAACATCAACACTGATTTTTTAATCGCCAAGTAGTTACCCATTTTTGATATAAAAGTAGGTATTAAATCGATATAAAAAATACGTAATTTGCAATTTTAATATGGTCTATACTACAATAGTCGAAGAACATGTCTTTTTATTGTAATATTAGCTGCTTACTAATAATAAATAATTTATTGCTTTGTCAATAATAAATACTATTATAATTAGCATGCTTGTAATTTTTAGGGTTTGAAATGTGAAGGAACAATCTTGGTTAAGCACGAAAGAAGCAGCAGTTTTATTGGAAGTTAGCCAGCGAACCGTACAAAACTGGGTAGACAGCGGCAAAATAAAAGCAAGTTTGACTATGGGTGGTCACCGGCGATTAAGTCGGGAAGACGTTATAAAACACTTATCGGCAACCCGGTCTTTATTAACCGGAAACAATGAGCGCATAGAACCGTCCGCAATAGATAACGACACCCTGCTTAGGGTTTTGATTGTAGAAGATGACTATGCTATTTTGCGGCTATGTGAATTACAATTCAACCAGTTCAGTGTACCTCATCAACTCTTTCTGGCTACAAGTGCTTGCCAAGGGTTAATGATGGTTGGTAAATATCAACCGCATCTTATTTTTACGGATTTAAATATGCCACATATTGATGGTTTATATATGATCAGTGAAATTATGAAAATGCCTGATATGAAAGATACAAAAATTGTTGTGGTAACAGGAATGGAAGTCAAAGAAATCATGAAAATGGGTATTATGCCTAATGATTTACTAGTCTTACCGAAGCCTATTCCGTTCAAAACAGTAGAAACGATACTTTATCAACAATCAAATGCCCTAACCCAGCATGTGAAAATAATTTAACTCAAGGTAAGACTGTTGCAGGTCAACTACGATAATTAAGCTTACAGATAACCATAATAAAGACACCAACTGTGTTGGTGTTTTACTTGGTATACTTTTCCATTAAAAATATTAACCTTTTGCCCACTTATGAAAAATCAGTTTGATGCCAGTGACACTATTGAAAGCCACATTTATTACAATACACGCGAAGTTGCAAGTATGCTTGGCTTATCCAGGGGAACCGTACAGAAAATGGTCGAAGATGGAACCCTGCAAGCCTGGAAAACTTCAGGAGGACACCGACGAATACTGGGTAGCGCCGTAGAGAATTTTCTAAAAAATGGCCAATCATCCATCGCCAGTAATCAACCGGTCCAGCTGTCCATCCTGGTCATTGAGAACGATCCGGCTTTGCAAAAACTTTATCAGTCAACGATAACAGGTTGGGAGCTGCCCATTGACCTTAATATCGTCGACGATGGCCTGTCAGCATTAGTACAAATTACCAGACAATGCCCGGATATTCTGATTAGCGATCTACAAATGCAAGCCGTAGACGGATTTGAAATGATAAACACGCTTGGCAAAGATAGTACGTTCAATGTTATGGACATTATTGTCGTGACCGAATTGACCAAAGCAGACATCGACAAGAAAGGTTCTTTGCCCAATGGAGTAACCGTATTTCATAAACCCATACCTTTTCAGGATATTCATGGCTATGCGCGTGCGAAACTGGTATCCCTAGCCAAAGACAACCCGTTATCAGCCTAAATTGCGTGCTTATAGCTGCCTTTTCCCGATAATCCAAGGGGTAGCTAAACCATTTACACATGCTCTTTAGAATAGATAAAATAGCAAAATATAACCAAAATTATATGTGAATTTGTTGTTTTTCAATATCTTCAGACACGGATGTCTACAATAAACTGTTCGGGTGATGTATAACTTGAATAGTTGGCTCTTAATACGTTCATACAAAAAAATAAATAAGAGGCTCTTACCTCTCAAGCCGCAGTTGTTTCATTAGCGCCATAATGACTCTGCCTCCCGATAGCTGGAGTGACTTAGCCAGGCATGTCACCCACTGAAAAAACATCGATTTGTCAGGATACACACTCATTACAGTTGTTAGCAAGTATATACAAAAAACTATTAATCCAACCGAACTTCCGCAGTAAAAAAGCCCATCAATTTTATCATCTTGACATCAGTTTTTCAGTAGTAAAGCATCTTTGAAAGGTGCTAATATAATAGCCGATTAGTTATAAAATTTGCATGCTTCTCCACTGGCCGCGAGTCAATTAAACAGTACCCATAACGCAATTTCACAGGCAGAGACAAGCCCTATTAATTTGAATGTTTTTTAAGTGGCATTCGCCCCGTGAAATAAGTAATCATCATCATCATACCGGTTATTTTCTTGAGTTATGTTCCGGCATTAATATTTAGAGGCCTCAGGATATTGAACCGGAATATACGGCGATGGCGATGCCAAAAGTAATTGTCGATGAATGGACACCTATATCAATCGGCCAACCTACCAGACTATAAACAGGCAATGACATGACTTCCACAAAAAACAACCATTCAGAATACTGGCTCACGCTGGCGCTTCTGGTTGGGGATTTAGCCGTGGCAACGATCGGCCTATTATCACTACTTGGCTGGGTACTGGACAATCCCTACCTCACTACCTGGAAATCTGGCACCATCCCAATGGCACCGAACACTGCCGGTCTATCTATATTGTTCAGCATAACTCTCGGTCTCTGCATCCAAAAGCCGCCAGGTCGTATCTCTCTTTTACTTACCACACTCTTTGGCTGGACAGGTATCCTGTGGGCCTTGTTGCTACTGACCTTACGACTTCTCGACATTTACTGGCCAGCGGAACTCTTTGGTTTACAAATTCACGGCACACTGGGTAATGTACCCATAGGATATATCTCGCCAATCACCGCCTTTGGCTTCCTGTTGGCTTACGTGCCGCTGGTTACTTTACCGTCTCATACTATTCAAGGATTCTGGCTGGACGTAATCGCCAAAGGCTTGCCCGGCTTACTTTCATTACTGGGCATTTTTCTCCTGCTAGCCTATGCCTTGGGCACACCACTACTACCCTTTGAAAAAACGCTAACTATTTCTGCACTCAATACCAGTCTGACCCTGCTGATTATAAGTCTGGTATTGTGGATGTTTGCTGCTCGTTATTCCAACCCATCAATTACACCCAACACCCATGCTATAAAAAATCCACTCTATATTTTGGTTTTCGTTATTTTTGCCGCCGGCACTATCGCAGTGACATACAACTCCTACCGCGAGACTGAACAAAAATTCCGCCATGAGGTAGAAGCAAATCTTCTGGCTATAGCGGAATTAAAAACGGGCGAACTGATTCGGTGGCGCATGGAACGGCTTAGGGATGCCTCTCTCACTCAGAGTATCTCAATCGCTGCCGTTGTCCGACAACTACTGGAGATGCCAAATAACGAGCCTACACAAAAAATGATGCAAGATTGGCTCGGCAAGTACCAAAACCAATTCGGATACGACATGGCTTTTCTGATCGACAGTAAAGGTAGCATTCAGATGTCAATGCCTAAAACGACGACACCCTTGAGCACCACATTGATTAAAAGCGCTGCTGACTCGCTACAATCAGGACAAATCATACTGCAAGATTTTTATCGGGACGAACATAATCAACGCGTATATCTGGCGTTGATAGTGCCGATATTTGACGTGCAGGACAACAACAAGCTACTGGGCGTAATAGGGATGCGCATTGATCCAACCCGCTATCTGTATCCATTTATCCAACATTGGCCGACACCAAGTCCGACAGCCGAAACATTGCTCGTTCGCCGCGACGACAACGATGCGCTCTTTTTAAACGATCTTCGATTCTATAAGGATGCAGCACTTAACCTGTGCATGCCACTGAGCAACACTTCGTTACCTGCCGTAAAAGCAGTGCTGGGACAACGTGGCATCGTCGAAGGCTCCGATTATCGGGGCGTACCGGTAATTGCAGCAGTAAATGCCATTCCTGATTCGCCGTGGTATCTGGTAACCCGTATTGACGAGGTGGAAGTATATGCTCCCCTACGCGAACGAATGAAACTCACACTCTTACTGGTATCTATACTGGTCTGTAGTGCAGGTGCGTTAATTTTTCTGTTATGGCGGCAACAGCGCCAGATGTTCTACCAAAGGCAACTGGAATTAACCTCGGCACTACTGAACAATGAAGAACGGCATCGAAGTATTCTCCATACGGCCATGGATGGTTTCTGGTTATTGGATAAACAAGGGCATTTACTGGAAGTTAACGAAACCTATTGCCAAATGAGCGGCTATAGCGAACAGGAACTACTAACCATGTATGTTGCTGACCTGGAAGCCTCAAAAACAGCCGAAGATACCATCAGACATCTGCAAAATATCATCACTCAGGGCCAAGACCGTTTCGAGTCAACACACCGTCGCAAGGATAGGAGTATTTTTTTTGTAGAAGTCAGTATCCAGTACCAACCCATCAAAGACGAGCAATTTGTAGTTTTTCTGCAAGACATTAGTGAGCGCAAACAAGCCGAAGAAAAACTCCAACTCGCTGCCAGCGTTTTTACCCATGCCCGCGAAGGTATCATGATCACTACAGGTAACGGTGCCATCATTCAGGTCAATGATGCCTTTTCCGAAATAACCGGCTACAGCTACGACGAAGTCCAAGGCAAAAATCCGCGCCTATTAAGCTCTGGTCGCCAGGAACCGGAATTCTACATAAACATGTGGCATGATCTGGTTAATAAAGGCTATTGGTATGGCGAATTTTGGAATCGTCGCAAGAACGGCGAAGTGTACCCGGTAATGCAAAACATCACTGCCATACGCGATACGCTGGGTAACATTCAGCATTATGTCGCACTATTGTCTGACATTACCTTACTCAAGGAACATGAAACCGAGTTGGAACGTAGCGCCCACTACGATCCACTGACCAATCTACCCAACCGCACACTCCTGATTGATCGTCTACATCAAGGTATCGCTCAAACCAAAAGGCATGGGCAACTACTGGCAGTGGTCTTTCTTGATCTGGACGGTTTTAAGGCCATCAACGATAATTACGGGCATTTAGCAGGCGACCACTTACTCATCACTGTCGCCAACAATATGCAGCAAGCTTTACGCGAAATTGATACCCTCGCCCGAATCGGTGGCGATGAGTTCATCGCGTTGCTACTTGATATAAGCGACATCGAAACCAGCATACCGTTACTCACCCGATTACTCACTGCCGCATCCCAACCTGCTCAATTTGACAATATTTCCCTCCAGGTTTCAGCAAGCATGGGAATCACCTTTTACCCGCAGACAGAAGAAGTCGATGCTGATTTACTGATACGGCAGGCCGACCAAGCCATGTATCAAGCCAAAATGAGAGGAAAAAACCGTTACAATATTTTCGATGCCACAGAAATCAACCTTACCCGTACCCACCACGAAAGCCTGGATCGCATCCGTAGTGGCCTCGCCGCAGGCGAGTTTGTGCTCTATTACCAACCCAAAGTCAATCTTCGCATAGGCCGCATCATCGGCGCCGAAGCTTTAATTCGCTGGCAGCACCCGGATAAAGGCCTGCTACTTCCTGATATTTTTTTGCCCTTAATAGAAAATCATCCACTGTCTATAGAACTTGGTGAGTGGGTAATTGAAACAGCCCTGACCCAAATAGAACAATGGCATAGGTCTGGATTGGACATCCCTGTCAGTGTCAACATTGATGCCCTCCAGTTACAGCAGAACGACTTCATTGAACGCCTCCAAGTACGGCTTAAGGCTCATCCTGATATCAAACCGGGTGATTTGGAAATGGAAGTACTTGAAACCAGTGCCATGAAGGACTTGCCTAAAGTATCCAAAGTGATCGAAGCCAGTAAGGAAATCGGCGTACACTTCTCCTTGGACGATTTCGGCACGGGCTATTCTTCACTGACTTATCTGAAACGCTTACCGGTCAGTCAGATCAAGATTGATCAGAGTTTCGTGCGTGATATGCTTAATGATACAGATGATCTGGCCATTATAGAGGGGGTAGTCGCCTTGGCTAAAGCCTTCGGCCTTCAGGTAATCGCCGAAGGAGTAGAATCTATAAAACATGGTGAAATGCTGCTACAACTTGGTTGTGATCTGGCTCAAGGCTATGCTATAGGCCACCCCATGCCAGCCGATGATATCCCAAACTGGGCCACCACTTGGCGGCCTGATTCAAGCTGGATTAATCGACCATCCTTTACTCGTGACGATTTGCCGCTACTTTTTGCCAGCGCCGAACATAGCATCTGGATTACCAGCATAGAAAACCATATTAAATCCGGGCGTAAAAGCCCTGTCCCTAATGACCTGCAATGCCGCTTCGGCAAATGGCTAAATACAGAAGGTATCACACGCCATATTAATGAGCCGACCTTTCAGGCCATTATGCCCTTACACCAGCAAGTGCACCTGCTCGCAAGGGAACTACTGGATCTTCATACCGATGAACAAGACCCGGAGACGCTGGCAAAGCTGGATGAACTCCATAAGCTACACTACGCCTTACTTAAACAGTTAAAGCTGCTGGTTAAGGAAAACTGGACGTCAACGGAAACAGATACTTGAAAACAAGAAGATAATTAACGAGGTAATTTCTATTATTGAGTGAGAGCTTCCAAAACATCACTAACCTTATCATAGTAAATCCCTTAACTTTCCAATAACAAAACTGCTTCTTTGTCTTCCGTAATTTCCAATATCGCCACATCACGCAACTTTCTTTCCATCGCCTTGGTTCGGGTATCTTTTAATTTCTCCAAGGAACCCGATGCGGTAGTCAATTGTTTATGGACAAGCGCCAGCTGATCGGAATAACTGGCAAATTCTGTTTTAACTTCCGCCAAGACTTTCCAGACTTCACTGCTGCGTTTTTGTACGGCAAGCGTTCTAAAGCCCATGTGCAGGCTGTTTAACAAAGCTGATAACGTGGTAGGCCCGGTAATGGTAATGCGGTATTTGCGCTGGAGTAGTTCAAACATATGAGGATGTCGTAATACCTCGGCAAACAGACTTTCAACGGGCAGGAACATAATCGCAAAATCAGTGGTGTGCGGTGGATCAATATATTTATCACTAATATCTTTGGCAAAACTTTCCACAACTTTAAGCAAGATTTTTTGTGCCTGGTCAATTTTTGAGGGTTCCGCCTCATCATAAGCCAGCAAAAGTAACTGATAACTTTCCAAAGGAAACTTGGAATCCAAAGGTAGCCAGACCGTTTTTTCATCGGATTTTCCGGGTAATTTAACGGCAAACTCAACATTTGCCTGACTGCCCTGCTTGGTAGCGACATTGGTCGAATATTGCTCGGGAGTCAAAATTTGCTCCAGAATATTCCCTAATTGGTATTCGCCAAGAATGCCACGTGTTTTTACATTGGCGAGTACTTTTTTCAAATCACCGACACCAATCGCCAAGGTTTGCATTTCGCCCAAGCCTTTATGAACTTGCTCAAGCCGGTCACTGACTTGTTTAAAAGATTCGCCGAGACGTTTTTCCAGGGTGCTTTGCAATTTTTCATCCACGGTTTTACGCATTTCCGTCAATTGCCGGGTGTTGTCTTCCCGTATGGATCTTAGTTGTTGTTCAATGGTATCCCTGATTTCAGTGATACTGGCTTTGGCTTGCGCCGTAGCATCGACTTGTTGTTTATTTAACTCGGTAAACTTCAAACTTAACTGCTGGTTGAAATCATTAATGCTTTCTGAAAAGGTCGTCTTAAACGACTTTAAGCCGTCATTCAACTCTTGGCGGTTTAATTTGGCATCGTTCTTTATGCTTGTTTCAAAGCCGTCCAGTTTTTGAACTGTTTTCTCCCGAAACTCATCCTGTTTGCGGTTTAACACGTCACTTGAGATTTGAAACGATGATGACACGCTCTGCTTAAATTCATTGGAATTGGTAATTAGTCGTTCCGATAAGTCATTTAAGGCATTCTTGAAGCTTTCCAACTGCTTGTGTTGAATCGTTCCGTTCTCGCTAATCCGGTTTAACAGGGTATCCTGAAAAATTTTAAAAGACTCCTGCATTTCCCTTCGATTTTCCAAACTGACTTCTCTCAGCTCTTTCCTCGATTCAGAAAATCCTTCTTTTAAACTAATCTCATGCATTTTTTGCAAACGGATTAATTCTTGAAAACCACTATCCGCGCCAGCTTTAATCAACCCGTTCACGCGTAGCAAAACAGCGATTAACAACAGTAAAATAGCCACTACCAATGCTCCGGCAATAGCAAACAACAACGATTCGGTCATAATTTATCCAGTAATTTAAGCTACCAATCCCTCGTTACCAAGCTCCAGCTTGGTAACGAGGGAACGATTTTACAGATAACATCCCTTCAAGGGATGGTTATACTGTCTCGGGTTACGTTGTGGTAGCCGTCTTATTTAGACCCAAACGGCATCATGCCGCCAAAAAGTAAATCATCAAAATCATCGCGATCAGAATTCTTGGGGATTTTATAATTTTTTAGCCAGGCTTTAAGAGCCGGTGGATTATGAAACATTTCCAGTTCATTTTGAATGGCAACAATATCTCCCTGTACTTCCTGAATATCTTTAGCCAGCCTGTACAACAACTGTTTTGGCGTTAACAAGACATAGAATGGCAAGTTTAAATCGACTTTAAACATTCCTTCAATTTGATCGATTTCCTGATCTAATTCAGATAACTGCTCTTTCAGGATCTTGTTAAAATATTTTAAGCGACTGTCAGCAATATGACTCAAATGTTCAGGATCAATTTGTTCAATCTCCAACTGCAATGCCAGCAGCAACAATAAATCCTTTTTTCCGTAAGCAGTATTGACGCGCTGCATCAACTCGGTTTTGCGTTTACGTTCTTCTTCATCAGGCTCGCGGTCAGGATGCAGTGCGGCAACCAACTTGCGATACACCTCTCGAACCGATTTACTGGCCAACTCATCTTCCTCTAGCTGACGGGCTTCCTTTTCCAGTTGCTTTTTGGTTTTTTTGCGCGGTTTGACCGCTTCTGCCGCTTGCCCATCGGCTTGTTCACGCAGTTTCTCCTGCAAGTGAGCGTGAAACTTCTCTGGCGAACTGATATCAACATCATCGCCCAAATCGACATTAAACATATCTTCCGCAAGACTTTTCATCAAATCGCCAACAGCAGATTCACTCTGTTGATTAACCGTATCGTAATCCTCATCACTGTACTTATTAAACAGTGTTTTTAAGTCATCCTTATTAAACTCGGTGATTAAATTCTCTGCCAGTTCGCAAATAAGATGCTTCATCTTTAGCTTGTCGTTTTTTTTGAACAGCGGCAGATTGTAAGATTGATCCAATAACTGAACCCACTCTGATTTATGGTTACTTAACGCCTCTTCCAAGGGTTCATATTCCTCATCAACCTTATGACGATACAGCGGAATGGTTTCTTTCCATTCCATCAGCAACTTTTTTTTGTTATCAATTTTTTTGGTCAGACTGTTAAATTGCTTTTGAGCCGCTGACAAGATTTTTTTTCCATCAGCTTTTGGTGTTATAAGAACTAGCTTGTTTTTGGATTGGCTCATCTTATTTAGCTCATGATTAGGGGATGAAAAGAAGTAAAGTAAAATCTAAATTTTTGGCACATTTTAACACCAGGAAAATTATCAAGGCAAAGACTCAAGACTGTCCTCCCTTAATCAACCTTATCAACTTGACTTACAACAATACCAATGCTCGGCAAGTATTGGTGTCACCTTGTTTGAAGACCCTATGGCAAGAGTCGAGGATCTTTTTCGGCAAGCCGATATTGCGATCTATCATGCCAAAGAGTCCGGCCGCAACAGCCTGCGCTTTTTCGATCCGCAGATGCAAGAAAAGATTCATCACCTCGCATCCTTAAAAAAGGATTTACGCAAGGCACTTGAACAACAACAATTTCAACTGTATTTCCAAATCCAGGTAGATGCTTTGCAATACCCAATCGGTGCAGAGGCTTTGATTCGCTGGCAACATCCGGAGCATGGTTTGGTGCCACCCGATCAATTTATTCCTCTGACAGAACAAACAGGGCTAATTTTACCTATTGGGCAATGGGTATTAGAAACCGCATGCGCTCAACTTAAAGCGCGGGAACAAGATGAGAGTACTTGCAATCTGACGCTATCCATTAACGTCAGCGCCAAACAATTTCGCCAAACAAACTTTGTAACCCAAGAACAAAATGCAGTGCAACGTTATGGAATTAATCCGGCTAAATTAAAGCTGGAACTAACAGAAAGTATGCTGGCTAATAATATCGAAAAAATTATTATTACCATGAGTACATTAAATGCGATGGGCATTCGATTCTCACTGGATGACTTTGGCACCGGCTACTCATCCCTGCAATATCTAAAACGCTTGCCTTTGTATCAACTAAAAATAGATCAGTCGTTTATACGAGAGCTTGCCGTTGACAGCAACGATCCGGCCCTCGTATTGACCATTATTGCCATGGCTGAGAACCTCGGACTTGAGGTCATGGCCGAAGGTGTCGAAACACAAGCACAGCAAGCTCTTCTCCTGAAAAAAGGTTGCCGCCACTTTCAAGGTTATTTATTTGGTAAGCCTGTACCCATTAAGCTGTTTGAAGAGGCACTACAACAGAAATATCTGTTTGGTGTTGATGCCAATAATAATCGCCCTTTTAGGTAACTCGCAATAAATACGCATCCAATCTCTGCATGACTCTGGAGCGTCACGGCCAACTTATTTATGTAGAAGCGGACCATACCCTCGAATGAGGCATTTATTATATCGCAGGCATAATCCGCTCCAGCATCGCATAATTTCGAAGCATACGGAAACGAGTTATTTTCTGCGAATTATCTTAAGAAGTGAATTAATTAGGATTAATCCTAATTAATGCTATAGTAGATCTCGCCTTATCTTTTACTTTTGTAAATTACATATATACGCATAATTAGTGCGAATAGATAGTAAGCGAAATACACAAAAATCACTTATTTAATATCAGATTAAAACAGCACGAATTGAAATTTATTTCTATTTAATGCCGAACAAGTTGATCGAGTCTGCCCCTTACCGCTCCCCACAAATTGAATAGCAAGTCTTTTTATTGCTCTAATTATCAGCTTTGCTGATGATTCCGAAATCAACCATTTAAAAGTGAAAATCAAGTATAAACATGCCAACGCCAATAGACGTTAACATCCGCATTTCAATGACCAATCCACCGACGGTTTTATTTGTCGGTGATAATATTGATGCCCTACTTGGCTTCACGGTTGCAGATTTCCTCAACGACAAAGTATCTTTGCAAAGTCGAATTCATATAGCCGACCAGGACATTGCCAAGATCCTGTTCTCAACTGACTGCAATAAAACCACTGATACTTTCAATATCAGGCTCAGACACGCCAATGGTCATATCTGCTGTGTCAAAGGTATTTACCGTAAAGAACTGGACACCACTAATAACAAGGTTATCCTTGACCTGTTACTGCAAGATGCCAAAAGCCTCAGCCAGAATCCAGGCGACCAACCGATGATGGCCAATTTTAAGTCCATGATGGAAAACACCGACGATTACATTTATTTTAAAGATCGTAATCATGTATTTACCGGTGCCAGCCAAACACTGGCTACTCTTACAGGCAGTAAAGAGCAATGGTCGGACCTGGTTGGCAAGACTGATTACGACCTGTTCTCGGAAAAAGATGCCGATATTTACTACCATCTGGAAAAACAAGTATTTGCAGGCCTGCCTGTAGCTTATGAAATACAAAAATTACCGAATAGCCACGACCATCGTGGCTGGATCGATAATCGCAAATATCCGATATATAACGATAACGGTGAAGTTTCCGGCTTGTTTGGTATAGCCCGTGACATCTCCACCAGTATCAATGCCGAGCGATACACACAATTTTACGGCAGCATTTTAGAGCAGCTTGCCATAAACAAGCCGCTGTTTGCTATTCTTGACGCTATTGTATTGGGCGTAGAGGAACTCTACCCGACACTGCTTTGTAGTATTTTGTTACTCGATAACGACGGCAAGCATCTAGTCAATGGCTCTACCCTCAACCTGCCTGATTTTTATAACGAAGCAACTAATGGCATGGAGATTGGTATTGGTGCTGGCTGTTGCGGAGAGGCCGCATTTACCGGCAAACGCATTATTGCCGAGAATATTACTACGCATCCAAATTGGGTTTCCTGGAAAGAGCTTGCAGCCAAAGCCGGATTAGGTTCCTGCTGGTCGCAGCCTATTCTTTCATCATCGACTCAAGTACTGGGTACTTTTGCTATCTATCATCCTAAGGCAAATACCCCTACCGAGTCTGATATCACCATCATCGAGCAATCGGCCCATCTAGCCGGCATCGCCATTGAGCGCAGACAGTCTGACGCGGCTTTAGCCCGATCTGAAACAAAGTTCCGCACACTATTTAATGCCAGTACAGATGCTGTTCTCATGTTAAATGAGCAAAGCTTTTTTGACGGCAATGATGCCGCCATAAAAATGTTTGGTTTTACGTCACGAGAAGACATCGCTTTATATCATCCTCTCGATTTATCGCCACTTAAGCAGCCCTGTGGCACGGATTCAAAAATATTGGCCAGGCAATACATTGACATAGCGCTAGAAAAAGGTAGCCTGCGCTTTGAATGGATGCATAAGCGAGCAGATACCGGTAAAAACTTTATTACCGAAGTCTTGCTCAGCTCCATGATGCTTGATAAGCAAATATTGCTACAAACCGCCATACACGACATCACCATCCGCAAGCGCGCCGAAGATGAACTTCGCATCGCCGCTACTGCCTTCCAGGTTCAGGAAGGCTTGATGGTCACCGATGCCAAAGGCATTCTCTTACGAGTCAATAATGCCTTCACCACTATTACCGGCTATTCCTCGCAAGAAGTGATTGGTAAAAATCCGAGTTTTCTTAAAAGCGGGCGCCATGATGCGACCTTCCATACGCAGATGTGGAGCACCATCAATAGTACCGGGACATGGTCGGGGGAAATATGGAATCGGCGCAAGAGTGGTGAAGTCTATCCGGAATACATGACCATCACCGCCGTAAAAGATAGCTATGATGAAGTGACCAATTACGTTGCCACCCTGACTGATATCACCATGAACAAAGCGGCCGCAGAGGAGATTCAAAACCTGGCCTACTATGACCCACTGACACAACTGGCCAATCGACGGCTACTGACTGATCGAATAAAGCATGTATTGGCATGTCGTTCCCATGGCGGTGGCAGAGGTGCCGTCATGTTTATTGATCTGGATTATTTTAAGACCATCAACGACACGCTTGGTCATAATATCGGTGACTTACTGCTTCAGCAAGTTGCCAGCCGCTTAGCCGCGTGTGTCCGAAAAAGCGACACGCTGGCCCGTTTAGGCGGTGATGAGTTTGTCGTGCTGCTGGAAAACTTAAGTGAAAAAATCCTTGAGGCTGCGGCCCAGGCTAAAGTCATTGGCGACAAGATGCTGGATGCTCTCAGACAGACGTATCAGCTTGCCAAACACGAATACTACGGTACAGCAAGTATCGGCGTGACCTTGTTTGACGGCTGCGAGGTGATTGGCATAGATGAACTGTTTCGACAAGCTGATATTGCCATGTATCAGGCTAAAGATTGTGGCCGTAATCACTTGCGCTTTTTCGATCCTGATATGCAAAAAATGATTAATGCCAACGCTTCTTTAACCATGGATTTACGTAATGCACTTGAGCAACGACAATTTCAATTGTATTACCAGGTTCAGGTAGACGCATTGGCACAACCAATAGGCGCAGAGGTGTTGATTCGCTGGCTACATCCTAAGCATGGTTTGGTATCACCCTATGATTTTATTCCGTTGGCGGAACAAACAGGGCTAATTTTACCTATTGGACAATGGGTACTGGAAACTGCTTGTGCGCAACTTAAAGCGTGGGAACAAGATGAGAGTACTTGCAATCTGACGCTATCCATTAACGTCAGCGCCAAGCAATTCCACCAAGTGAACTTTGTATCGCAAGTGAAAAATGCGGTGCAACATCACAATATCAATCCGGCTAAATTAAAGTTGGAGCTGACTGAAAGTATGCTGGCTGATAATCTTGAACAGATTATTACTGCTATGAATGCATTGAATGCCATTGGTATCCGCTTCTCTCTGGATGACTTTGGCACCGGTTATTCATCCCTGCAATATCTAAAACGTTTACCCTTGTTCCAACTGAAGATTGATCAATCATTTGTGCGGGATATTACCTTTGACAACAATGATCGGGCGCTCGTACTGACCATTATCAACATGGCCAACAGCTTGGGACTTGAGGTGATTGCCGAAGGCGTTGAAACAAAAGAACAGCAACTACTTCTCCTACATAAAGGCTGCCTCCACTTTCAAGGTTATTTATTTGGCAAGCCTTCACCCATCAAGCAATTTGAAGAAGCGCTAAAATAGCGGCATTTTTACTGATTTAGCCTTAAATGCAAATAATAGCCACCCGTTTGCGAAATCAATTTTGTAGTAACTCTCATTGCAGAAAATTAATGCCAACCAATAAATTACCGACTACAGAATTGAAAAAACTCGATTAATTTTTGGTGTACTACTCGAGGCGCCGTATTGTGCTGATTACTTAAATTGAATTATATTGAATTGTTACATTTTGTTACAATTCATAAATGTTATAAGATAATATTTAATGTAATCTATAGGCTCTAAAATAAATTATTGCTATCAGAATCTATATTTAATTTTCTTAATTTTGTCATAATGAGGATTACTGAAAATTGCTGATATAATACAATTATATTTTCAAGGTTTATTATCTTTGACGTTGTAATCCATAGATATGCAAGCGTAATTTAGTACCAATGCTCATAAGTAGCGAGCGATATACACAGAAAAGCATTTATTGCTCTAATGATTTTTTTAGCTGATTTTTCCTAAATCAAGAATTAAAACTTGAATATCGGATGCAAGTATGATCGATACAACAGAAGTTAAAATCCGCATTTCACTGACTAATCCGCAGACTGTTTTATCTGTCGGCGCTGGTATTGATGCCCTGCTTGGCTATACAGTTGACGATTTTCTTATTGGTAAAGTGTCTTTGCACAGTCGAATTCATGCCGACGATCTGGACATTGCCGATGTGCTATTCTCAACTGATGGTCGCAATAAAATTGCCGATACTTTTAATATCAGGCTCAGGCAAGCCAATGGCCATATACGCTGCGTCAAAGGCCTTTACAGCAAAGAACCCAGCGTCACTGACAGCAATATTATCCTTGACCTGTTGCTGCAAGATGCCAAAAGCATCAGTAAACAACTAAACAACCAACCCATGATGACCAATTTCAAGGCCATGATGGAAAACACTAATGATTATATTTATTTTAAAGACCGTAATCATGTATTTACCGGTGCCAGCCAAACACCAGGCGCTACTATTACAGACAGCATAAATCAGTCGTCGTACCTGCTTGGAAAAACTGATTACGACCTGTTTTCGGAAAAAGATGCCGATATTTACTACCATCTGGAAAAGCAAGTATTCGCGGGCATTAATGTGGCCCATGAAATACAGAAAGCATCGAATAACGAAGCCCATAGTGGCTGGATAGATAACCGTAAATATCCTATATATAACGATAATGGTGAGATTTCCGGCTTGTTTGGTATAGCACTGGATATCTCCTCACGCATAAATTCCGAGCGATATGCACACTTTTACAGCAGCATTTTAGAACTACTTGCCATAAACAGCCCGCTACTTAGTGTTATTGAAGCGATTGTGACAGGCGTAGAGCAACTCTACCCGACACTGCTTTGCAGCATTTTGTTACTCGATAGCGACGGCAAGCATCTTGTTAACGGCTCATCCCCAAACCCGCCTGATTTTTTCAACGAAGTCACTAACGGCATAAAAGTTGGCACTGACTCTTCCAGAGAGACCTTTTTTACCGGCAATCGTGTTGTCGTTGAGGACATTGCCACACCTACGAACTGGACTGCTTACAAAAAACTTGCAATCAATGCCGTACTAGGCGCCTGCTGGTCACAGCCTATTCTGTCATCATCTGGCCAAGTACTGGGTACTTTTGCTATCTACCATCATGAGCCACATACACCAACCGGGTTTGATATTGCCCTCATCGAACAATCAGCACGTCTGGCCAGCATCGCCATTGAACGAAAGCAAATCGACGCGTCTTTGGCTCAATCCGAAATAAAATTCCACACACTATTTAATGCCTGCAGAGATGCGGTACTCATGTTGAATGAGAAGGGCTTTTTCGATTGCAATAATCCCGCCATGATGATGTTTGGCTTGCAGTCACGAGAAGATATCACTTTATATACGCCGGCCGATTTCTCTCCACTTAGGCAACCATGCGGTTCGGATTCAATAACATTAGCCAAGCAGTACATTGAGATTGCCACAAAAAAAGGCAGCGTGCGCTTCGAATGGATGTATAAGCGAATTGACACTGGCAAAAACTTCATTACCGAAGTAACGCTTAACTCCATGATGATTAATGGGGCATTATTGCTGCAAACAACCATACACGACATAACCATCCGCAAGCGCGCCGAGGATGATCTTCGCATCGCTGCGACTGCTTTCCATATTCAGGAAGGCATGATGGTTACCAATGCCTCTGGTATTATCCTGCGGGTAAATAATGCCTTTACCACGATTACTGATTATTCCGCGCAAGAAGTTATTGGCAAGAATCCGAATCTGCTTAGCTCGGGCCGCCATAATAAAGATTTCTACACTGATATGTGGAAAGTTATCGAAAATACCGGGGCATGGTCAGGTGAAATATGGAACCGGCGCAAGAATGGTGAAATCTATCCAGGATACATGGCCATCACCACAATAAAAGATGCCAATGGCAAAGTGACCAATTACGTTGCTACCTTAACCGATATCACCATCAGTAAAGCTGCCGCTGAGGAAATTGAGCGTCTGGCCTTCTACGATCCACTTACTGAATTGGCCAATCGTCGTCTGCTAACGGATCGTATCCAACATGCATTGGTAGGTAGTGCCCGTAACAGAGATCAAGGTGCTCTGATGTTTCTTGATCTGGATCATTTCAAAATTGTCAACGACACGTTCGGTCATGATGCTGGCGACTTGTTGTTAAAGCAAGTTACAGCACGACTAACAGCCTGTGTACGAGAAAGTGATACCGTAGCCCGTTTGGGTGGTGATGAGTTTGTCGTGCTACTGGAAGGCTTAAGTGATCAAGCTATTGAGGCTGCGGCACAGACCAAAGCGATTGGCGATAAGATCCTGGAAGCGCTTAATCAACCGTATCAACTTAATTATCATCAATACCATACGACAGCCAGTATCGGTGCTACGTTGTTTAAAGGGCAACGAGCAGGCATTGATGAACTTTTTCGGCAGGCCGATATTGCCATGTATCAGGCGAAGGATTCCGGTCGTAATCGCCTGTACTTTTTTGATCAGGAGATGCAGGATGCAATTAATGCCCGCGCCTCTATTGATATAGATTTACGCAAGGCACTTGAACAGCAACAATTTCAACTGTATTACCAACTTCAGGTAGATGCTTTGGAACGCCCAATAGGCGCAGAAGCCCTGATTCGCTGGCTACACCCTGAGCGTGGCTTGATATCACCTTATAATTTCATTCCGCTGGTAGAAGCAACAGAGTTGATTTTACCTATTGGACAATGGGTATTGGAAACTGCTTGCGCGCAACTCAAAGCGTGGGAACAAGACAAGACCACCTGCGACCTCACCTTGTCAATTAACATAAGTTCCAAGCAATTTCACCAAGTGAACTTTGTATCGCAGGTGAAAAATGCGGTAGAACGTCATGCCATCAACCCGGCTAAATTGAAGTTGGAACTGACAGAAACTATGCTGACTGATAACCTCGAAAAAAATATTGCCGCCATCAGCTCATTAAATGCCCTTGGCATCCGCTTCTCACTGGATGACTTTGGTACCGGCTATTCATCCCTGCAATATCTAAAACGTTTGCCTTTGTATCAACTGAAGATTGACCAGTCGTTTGTGCAGGATATTACCACTGATAGCAATGATCAAGCGCTCGTGCTTACCATTATCAACATGGCACAGAGCCTTAAACTTGAGGTCATTGCCGAAGGAGTCGAAACAAAAGCACAGCAACAACTCCTCTTAAAAAAAGGCTGCTTCCACTTTCAAGGTTATTTATTTGGCAAGCCTTTACCGATTAAGCAGTTTGAAGAGTCGTTAAAATAGGGCCACTGGTTGCGAGCATTAATGACCAAGGCCTGATTATGATGGCTTTCCAATCTGCGCTCATTTCCCAAGCTCTGGCTTATACTCACTCCCAAGCTGCAGCTTTACTGCCATTACGTTAGGAAATAAGGAGTCAAAAAACATGTTTTTTGACTCCTTATCAAAAGTGACTGCTGGAGTACAAACCTAGGTTTGTACTCCATGTAAAAGGTATTTCAACGCTTAACTTAATGGCAGTGAAGCTGGAGCTTGGGAACGAATACATACATTACCATTGAGACAAACGCCCCGACTCCATTCCATAGACGGTATCAACCAGTCCCAAACCCGCCTCACGGTGAGTCACCATCACCACGGTTTTATCCTTGGCAAAATTTGCCAGCGCTTTAAATATATCCGCTTCGGTATCACTATCCAAACCTTCGGTGGGCTCGTCCAAAATCAATATCGGTGCATTTTTAAGATACAACCGCGCCAAGGCGATGCGCCGCGCTTCGCCGCCTGATACTTGCACGCCGCTTTCACCTACCCAGGTATCAAGACCTTCCGGTAAATAGCCGATAAATTTCTCCAGCCCTGCCGCCTGTATGGCCATAGCCAATTCTGTTGCCGAGGCGTTGGGTTTCGCTATTAACAGGTTTTCTTTAATACTTGCAGCAAATAATTGACTACGCTGAGACAAGACACCAAAACAAGTCATTAATTGCTCAGCATCCAGTTGCTTGATATTTTGTCCTGCCAATAAAACACTGCCCTGCTCGGGATCATAATAACGCATCAACAGATGCAACAACGTCGTCTTACCTGAACCACTGGCGCCGATAATCGCAATTTTACTGCCCTGTGGAATAGCCAGATTGATATTTTTTAAAACCGGATTATGCTGATCAGGATAGCGAAAGCTGACCTCTTTTAGCTGTAAATCATAACGTTCAGGTAATCCCAAAACCTGAATTGGCCGGGAAACTGTTGGCGACATTTCTGATACCTGCCTGATACGCCGGGCCGCTTTTTGGGTTTTTGCCAGCATTTGCATGGCTTGCGGCAAGGGTGTTACCAGCTCGAAAGCAGCAAGTACACAAAAAATAACCACCGCTAAATCCGGCCCTGATAACAAATTATTTTTAAATGAAATAACGGCAAATATCAGCACCAATAATACCGTTAGCTGTGCCAGCAAAAAGGTAAGCGCTGAAGCAATGGCCGACAAACGGTTGTTTTGTCGCTGGGTGTTAAGCATTAAAGCAGAAAACTGCCCCAGAAAATCGCTAAAGCGCCCATAGGCCTGATTGGCTATTAACTCAGAAAAACCCTGCATCATATCAACTTGGCGAATGCGAAAATTGGCCGCCAAAACGATAATTTGTTCAGCGCCGCCAACTCCCAAACGATTAAAAACCCAAGGTACCCACACCGAAGCAACAAGCAACATAAGGCCGGTAGCCACACTGATTACGGGCGCATAAAAAGCCAAAAAGCCAGTAACGGCTGTTACTCCCACAATCGCTACGATGGCCGGAGCAAGCAGACGCAAATACAGGGCATCCAACGCGTCAATATCTGCCGTCATCCGTGATAATAAATCACCACTACGCATAACCGACAAACGCCCCGGCACCAAGGGAACCAGTTGTTGAAAAAACCAGCCACGGATGCCCGCCAAGACCCGAAAAGTCGCTTCATGCGTCACCAAACGCTCGCCATAACGACCCACCGTACGAATAATAGCTAGCGCACGTATTTGTGCAGCCGGCAGCATAAAATTAAAGGTCAGGGCATTGCCATCCATAGCAACTAATCCGGCCAGCGCAGAAGCACTGATAAACCAGCCCGACAATGTTAATAAAGCAATAGATGACAAGGCCGTCAGTAATGACAACAAAATTCCGGCCACCAACCAGCCGCGATGGGGTTTGAATAATTTCAGAAAAAACCACAAATCGTTCATAACACCAACCGTCCTTGCTGCAAGGTTATGCGCCGCCCCATTCTGTTAATCACCACCGGATCATGCGTGGCGATAATCAGGGTTTTATCAGCAAATAATTGCTCGATAACAGCCAGTAACAGCATTTTATTGGCAGCATCAAGATTGGCAGTCGGCTCATCCAGTAAAATGATGTCAGCTTCTTTTAAAAAAGCTCTGGCCAAGGCAATTCTTTGTATCTGCCCGCCAGACAAACCATACCCCCGTTCACCAATCTGCGTGAGCAAACCTTCGGGCAATTGTGCGCTAAATTCAGTTACGCCGGCGGCTTGTGCGGCTTTAATAATGCGCTGCTCTGAGGCATCAGGATCAGCCAGAGCAATATTATCTTTTATGCTGCCGTGAAAAATATAGGCATTTTGCCCCACCCATGCGATAGTTTGGGCCGCATACTCACGATTAACGGCGATGCCATTAAGCAATATCCTGCCTTCGGTTGCTGACTCAAAACCTAACAACAGATTTAAAAGCGTTGTTTTTCCGGCACCTGATTCACCCACCAAAGCAATTTTCTCACCAGCGGCAATAG
Source organism: Methylobacter psychrophilus (assembly GCF_025583945.1). Classification (GTDB taxonomy): domain Bacteria; phylum Pseudomonadota; class Gammaproteobacteria; order Methylococcales; family Methylomonadaceae; genus Methylobacter_C; species Methylobacter_C psychrophilus. Next base: position 36,362 of record NZ_JAOEGU010000001.1, on the reverse strand, counting down.
ACAGGTTGATATCGGTTAAAACCTGCCGCTGACCATAAAATTTATCGACCTGGTTAAATTCGATAAGCTTGTTATTACCCTGAAAATCACCGTTGGATGCAGCGTAACGATATGCCGAGGTACGAAGCCCATTATTCGCGATTGATGCGCCTCCTTTGTCTACACATCGTGCGTCATTATTACCTGCTTCCAACTCATTAGCGTCTTGCTCCAGTATCGCCAGAATGGCATCAGTTGCACCCAACGCAGCGGCGCGGTCATGATAATTGATAGCCAACTGCCGAAGTGGCATAAAAAACTCAGGCGCCAGCAACAAAACAAACAGCGCTGAACGTAAACTGATTTGGTCAGCCGGACCAAAATGAATTTGTCCCAATAAACCCAGCCCGACATACACGGCAACCAGCGCAACCGCAACGGCACTAAAAAACTCCAGAATAGCCGAAGATAAAAAGGCAATACGCAACACCGCCATGGTTTTTTCCCGAAACCCGTCAGCCATTTGATTAATCGTGTTTAACTCTTGAGCCGCCTGACCAAACAACTTTAGTGTCGCCAAGCCTTGTAAACGGTCGAGAAAATAACCACTCATTCTTGCCATGGCCAAAAATTGATTGCGATTTGCAGAGGCGGCTCCCATACCGACTAACGCCATAAAAATCGGCACCAATGGGCCGGTCAATAAAAATATCAATCCTACTACCCAATTAACGGGCATGACCACGATAATCATGATGATCGGTAAAACACCGACAATTATTTGTTGAGGCAAATAGCGAGAGAAATAATTTTCCAGCGCATCAACCTGCTCCAAAGTAACGGCAGCCAATTCACCACTTTGCCGTTGCTTGATTTGGGCAGGTCCCAGCATTAAAAACTTGTCCAACAATTGTTGCCTTACCGACGCCCTGACTTGCGCTCCAGCCTCAAAACCTGTTGTTTGATGCCCGTAAACACACAAACTACGCAAAATAAAAACACCGGCCAGCAATAAAAAAGGCATCATTAATGATGCCCACGGCAACTTGTCAATAATGATCGCTTGCAGTATAAAAGCCAGCGCTGCCGCTTGAACAATAACTCCCAGTCCGTTAACAATACCAATAACAGCCGCCAATAAAACCGGTTTACGTACAGCTTTACTTTGTTCTTTTAACCAACCGGCACAGACCTTTTCTCTGGCTTTATTTTTATCAAAATAGGCTTGATTATCCGTTTCTGTTAATTGCACCAAGACCTACCCTCTTGTTTAAGTGATAAATCAGGAATAATACACTGTCTTTGCCTAAAAACCATTAGTAAAAAACCATGGCCCCGACAATAAAATAATCCGCTTTTTCCGTGTCTTTCGTGCTTTTCGTGGACAACAGCTTTTGATTTTCGTGGATTGGTCTAGCGGAAATAAGTTGGAATGACTCTTTTTGAACAAGTTTGCCGTTTTACAGGCAACAAGCGGGGATTAATAATGTAACGGGGAAATAGCGATGGGTAGAACAAAGGAGCTGGACCTTTCCGGTTTTAAAAACCGAAAAGGTCCAACCTTCTTACTTATTTTTAATCAATAATTAAATGGCTTTATTACGACGACCCAAACCCAACAGGCCGACCATTCCCGTCAGGAATAACCATGCAGCAGCCGGTACCGGCACTGCAGAGACGACACTACCTTTAAAGTTAATGGTCATACCGTCAAGATCACCGCTGTAACCACTGATATTATGTCCAGTAGATGCCAGGAATATACTGCCTACGTAATTTCCGACAGTACTGGTATTAAACAAAAAGTCCAGATTGGTCTTTGAAGAACCACCAGCCAGATCCGTAAAGTTGCTCACGTTGTAGCTGGTGAAAGCCGAACCCAAGTTGAAAGTATAATTACCATTAAGAAGATCGGTATAAACAGCATCCAGGCCGCCAATATTGGCAAGGCTAAAAGTGGCAGTTTGTGAGCCGATAGCTTGAGTAAAGCTTCCAAAATCCAAAGTCAAGCTGGTATTATCCCAAGTACCTGCACCACCCGTATTCTGAAAGCCAACTTTGGCATAGTCATAAACACTACCGGTAATAGCCAACGTCTGAGTATTAGTATTGTTAAAGTTGTTAACAACTGTCAATGTCTCACTCAAGGCACCTGAAGTAGCAGTTGAGAATGTTACATTTTTTGCGCCTACACTGGTGTTCTTGGCAGCAGTCCAATCGGAACCAGCGGCTGCTATGCCTGAACCGCCTAAACGGGCATCAACAGCACCATCGTTCTGGACAGCGCCACGCAGAGCTGGACCACTGGTAGTAGCGTTGCTAATATTGTAAGTTTGCGCAGTAACCGTATCGCCTACATGCTTGGCACCAAAATCAATTGCGGCATTACCGTAGGCAGCAGTAGCGCCATTGATGGACAGTCGTTGCTGTTTATTTGCATTGCTGTCAGATGAATTAATAACAGTACCAGTAACTCCAGCAGATTTATCAAAAGCATTTCCGGTACCGAAACTTACGTTGGTATAATCGGTAGCAACTTTCAAAGTACCGCCGCCGTTAATAGCGCCGCTGTTCAAGTTAAGATTGGCAATGGTTTCTGTCTTGCCATTAACATTGAAGGTACCGCCGCCGACATTGACTGTTCCAGTATCTTTCAGACGCTCGTTTGCACCCAAAGCCAGAGTGCCGGCATTGATATTGGTAGCGCCGGTGTAACTATTGTTGCCGCTCAGCGTTGTTGTGCCTGTACCGTTTTTAACCAACGCGCCTGTACCTGATATAACACCGGTTAAGCCGATAGCATTGCTGCCAGCCAAGGTCAAATCATTAGTCTGTAGGTTAACAGTCCCACCAACCGCAAGCGTTCCACCTGTTAACGTATTCGTAAAAGTTTGAGCTGCACCCAGTGTAAGTTTGTTATTAACAGTTTGTTTACTCGCACTGTTATTAGTTATTCCGGAACTTCCCAGAGTTATAGAATTTGATGGGCTAATATCCGTCAGTGTGAAAGAAGCCGCACCTAATTTAAAGTCAATCCCTTGCAATAATAAAGTATTCAAATTATTGACAGGAGCCAGTTTAGTTGAACCAGCAAATTGAAATATATTTGTTGCGCTATTGGTGGGCGGTGCCGCATTTAGACTCCAGTTATTACCGGCGCTAAAGTTATTCGAACCAGATCCACCATCCCAAGTAAACGTCGCCGCATTAACGCCTTGTGCAGCCAAGCCGACGCCTAGAGCCAAACCAATCGCGGCACGAAGCTTCCATTTTGACGGTTGTGATGCCGCAGATATCGGTGTTACTTTTCTATTTGTTTTCATTTTAGTTTCCATTATAAATTGTGGGTTGGATGATAGGCAGTTAGCAAGCAGCTAACAAAAAAAGTATTTAATTTTAAATTAACCTTATAAGGTATTAATAATATATATTTAGTAAGTTATTACTTACAAGCGTAGTTGACCTGCCTTACAAATTCAAGAAAGTAACACCATAAAAAATAAAATATTGCTAAAAGCAGGTATTTTTAAATATCCCGTCTTCCGTGTTGCCAATAATGACAGTTAACCTGGCATAAAAACGACACTTGCGCGGTCATCCATGTATTTAATGTTGTTTCTATAATAAAAATTTCTGTTTAAAGTGAGGTAACAATACATGAAGCCGTAAACGATAGCACTTAATGAATTGTAACCAAATGTAACAAAGACAATAATTTAATAATCCAAACTTAAATAATTATTTAATATTACTTATATATTTCTGTTTAAAGAGAGGCAAGAATACCTGAAATAAAAACGACTAACACTTTATGAATTGTAACCAAATGTAACAATTTAATTGTCCAAACTTTAACAATCGCTGCGAACCAGACATAGCAGTCGCAGAATGTTATCGAGAGTAGTAAAAAAATTAATGGAAGAGTAGGTTTTTGAATACTTCGGCTGCCAATTTAAAGCAGGATGGCGAAGCAAGGGTTAGCGATGATCCATAAACCATGGATGCCAGGATTGAATGACGTAAACCGAATTTTACGATGCCAGTCAAGGCTTACAAATTCCGTCATGCTTAAGATTTACTCTTATCTAGATAAAAAGCCTGCGCTCAATTTACGACGAGAGGATTTGTTGCCATTGTTATGATTTTTTATCCCGAACTCAGGTTAATTAATCACTTATTCTATTTCAGATAATGGCAAAAAAATTCAATTTGCCATCCAACTTATTTACGATATTTTGGCTACCATGAAAAAAAATTAATTAAAAAATGAAGGGTATTATGGATAAAGTAATTATGTTACTAAAGGTTGTAGGTGGTGTTGTGCTTTTTTATTCGATTATGGTATTTTTGCCCATGGCTTTCACATACCTATTTAATGGCGATGTGAGGCCATAATATCAACGTTTAGCTATAACGCAATCTTCAAGTTTTTAATTCTTAATTTCGGGGAATTCAGTACAGTTGCCACTTGAACAATAACACCCAGTCCGTTAACAATGCCGATAACAGCCGCCAATAAAACCGGTTTGCACAGCTTTACTTTATTCTGTTAACCAACCGGCACAAACCTTTTCTCTGGCTTTGTTTTTATCAAAATAAGCTTGATTATCCGTTTCTGTTAATTGCACTAAAGACCTGCCCGGTTGTTCTATTATAAAAAAAGAATAATACACTGTCTTTACCTAAAAACCATTAGCAAAAGAATCATGGCCCCCTACAATAAAATACCCCCTTTTTTCGTGTCTTTCGTGCTTTTCGTGGACAACAGGTTTTGATTTTCGTGGATTGATTTACCGGAAATAAAATGGAATGACTCTTTTTGAACAAGATTGCCATTTTGCAGGCAACAATCAGGGATTAATAATGTAACGGGGAAATAGCGATGGACAGAACGAGGGAACTGAACCTTTCCGGTTTTAAAAACCGGAAAGGTTCAGCCTTGTTACTTGGTTTTAATCAATAATTAGATTGCTTTGTTACGACGACCCAAGCCCAACAGGCCGACCATACCCGTCAGGAATAACCATGCAGCAGCCGGTACCGGCACCGCAGCGACCCCAGAGACACTACCTTTAAAGTTAATGGTCATACCATCAAGAGCACCGAGGTAACCACTGATATTATGTCCAGTGGATGCAAGGAACACACTACCTACATAATTACCGACAGTACTGGTATTAAACAAAAAGTCCAGATTGGTCAGTGATGAACCACCAGCCAGATTTGTAAAGTTGTTCACGTTGCTGCTGCTAAAAGCCGTACCCAAAATGAAATTATAGTTACCATCAAGAAGATCTGTATACAGGGAATCCAAGCCGCCAATATTGGCAAGGCTAAAAGTGGCAGTTTGGTTGCCGCTACCTTGAGTAAAATTTCCAAAATCCAACATCAAGCTTTTATCATCCCAAGTACTTCCACCGCTAACATGCTGTAAGCCGGCGTTGGCATAGTTGTAAACATCGCCGGAAACAATAACGTTCTGGCTACCATTACTGATAGTTGCCAAGCCACTGGTTCCTGTGCCATTAGAACTGAAGTTGACACCAACATTACCTGACTTGGCACCGGCAGTAGTGGTATCAATACCTACCGACATGGCATTGCTGTTACCACCGGCAACAATCAAACCAGCGACACCACTGGTACTAATGCCTCCGGTTGCTGCGCCAAAGCTGGCATCCAGTTTTTCAGAGTAACCATCGTTAACTACATTATTGCTAACGACCAAGGTTTTGCTAGCCGAGCCACCTACGTGTTGAGCGGCTAAATTAACAGTCGCTGCTGTTGAACCACTTGCCGTACGGTAGACGTTACCAGATACATTAACGTCCTGTGAATGCAAATCAGTGTCACCTAATTCTGATGTATCTGTGCCGCTAGAAACCAAGGCAATCGTTGCTATACCGCTTTTGTTACCGGCAGTTGCAGTATTAACGCCAACAGTAAAATTGGTGTTGTTCGTTGCACCTGCCGCCAAGCCATGTATCGCTGAACCACTGGCAATAATCGGACTATTTGCGCTGATACTTGCATCCAGTTTTTCTGAATATTCATGGTTGGCCGCCCCGTTGGTCACTGACAAAGCTTGAGTTGCCGTACCGCCAATCCGCTGATTAGCCAAAGTGACCGGACTGATTGGGTTCATTTTGGCATAATCATAAGCCGCTCCGTGAATCTCCAAAGTCTGCTTGGCAATAGTGTTGGCAAAGTTATTGACAACCGTTAATGTCTCAAATAGAGCTCCGGCAGTGGTGGCTGTAAACTTTACAATTTTTGGGCCAATATTGGTGCCCGCAGCAATCGCAGCATCATCACCCCAATTGTAGCCAGCCTCCGTTGTGCCATTGCCAGTCAATTGGCTATCATGTGAGCCAAGGTTCTGTACCGCACCGCGCAGACTGCTTGAAGCGGTATTACCCGCGTTGCCAATAGTATAAGTTTGCTCGGCAGATGTGCCTACATGCAAGTTACCAAAAGCCATCTTGGAAGCAGTGATACCGTTGTTAGCAGTACCAGTACCGACGGTCAGTGTTTGCTGAGTAGCTGCGTTACTTGCCGATGAATTAATTTTGGTATCGGTTACTCCCGCAGATTTATTAAAAAGATTTCCGGTACCAAAACCTGCGTTAGTGTAATCCGTACCAACTATCAAAGCGCCCAAAGTACCGCCACCCTTAATAGCGCCACCGCTCTTCAGATCAAGCTTACCGATAGTCTCTGTCTTTGCTTTAACATCGAAGGTACCACCGTTGTTGACATTAACAGTACCTGTATTAGCCAGACGCTCGTTCGCACCCAAAGCCAGAGTGCCGCCATCAATGTTGGTAGCGCCGGTGTAACTATTGTTGCCACTCAGCGTTGTTGTGCCTAAACCGGTTTTCGTCACTTCGCCAACGTTGTTAATGCTGCCTGAATTACTAATGGCTCCTGAAATTGAAATATCATGGTCGCCATTAAGTGTTAGTGTTTTTGTGCTTGAACCTGACAAAGCATTATTAAGGTTAATCGCACCGGTAAAATTTAAGCCACCGCTTACAGCATTAAAAGTAGTGCTATTAGACAGAAGAAATTTTGCACCTAAATTCTGGGCAAGATTATCCTTGTTCATCACACCGCCTCCACCAATCGTGAAAGTGTTGCTGTTGGTTCCAATAGTATAAGAACTGGTATTAGTGTTGGCACCGAAGAGGATACTGTTCAGAGTCAAATTCGGTATATTGGTTGGAGTCAATCTGTTGCTGGAAGCATTAGCAAACACCAAATTTGTTGATGCGTTAATTGTAGGCTGACTAAGAAGATTACCTAGCCAACTTGTGAGACTTGTCCAACTGGAGGAATCGAGAAGCCCTCCCTCCTTCCAGGTAACTGTCGACGTATCCGTCGATGCATTAACGCCTTGTGAAGCCAAGCTGACGCCTAAAGCCAAACCAATCGCGGCACGAAGCTTCCATTTTGACGATTGTGATGCCGTAGATAAAGGCGTTACTTTTCTATTTTCTTTCACTTTAATTTCCATTATAAATTGGGGGGTTGGATTTCGAGAAATTGCACGATACTCTGTGCATTTAATATTATTTCTATAATAAATTTGCTATTTAAAAGCAGACAATAATACATAAAGCCATAAACGATAGTACTTAATTAATTGTAAAAAAATATAACAATTTAATAATCAAAGCTTAACCAAACAAGCTTAACTATGCATTTAATGTAGTTTATATAATAAAATTTCTGCTTAAAGTGGGGCAACAACACATGAAACCATAAATGAAAGCACTTAATGCATTGTAACCAAATGTAACAATTTAATTGTCCAACTCTAAATAATCGCTGCGAAACAGACATAGTAGTCGCAGAATCCCCCGCCACCCGCCACCCGCCTCAATCCACACTATCTACACAAGTCCTACTGCTCCTTCTCCAAAAGGATAAGGATGAAGGGAATATAACTGCTTAATTTTATTCTAAGGAAACATTGTGTAGATACCTATGCCCCTTGGAAATAGTAAAAAATTAATGGGCGGTCAGGCTTTTGAATACGTCAATAGCTGTAAAAACAGCAATGATGGAAGTGCAAGTTTGCATCAAGTTTCAGCTTTAAACCGACAACGGAACAATGAAAAACGCAGGTTTTAAAATCTGAAATGAAATGTTGATTAGCTGGTGTATAGTTCAGTGCGAATGAATCGGCTTATACAAGACCCAACTTGTTTTATGCAGGTGATTTAACGAATTGAAATAAAACATAAACCCCAACAACCTGGAAAAGCATCATTGGGGATTTGTTTAGATAACGGCTTTAGCCTGAAGATCGGCATGGTAAGAAGATCTGACCATGGGTGCACTGGCAACTTGCTTAAAGCCCAGTTGCTTTGCAAAAGCGCCATAATCATCGAATTGTTGCGGGGTGATATAACTTTTAACCGGTAAATGCGCCTTGGTTGGCTGTAGATATTGGCCCAGTGTCAGCATTGAGCAGCCATGCGCCAATAAATCCCTCATCACTTGATGGACTTCTTCCTGCTCTTCGCCGACACCCAGCATGAGCCCTGATTTAGTCGGCGTTTGGGCTTGTGCGCTGCCATATTTAGCCAGCAACTCCAAAGAACCCAGATAATCAGCACCGGGACGCACTTGTTTATAAAGCCGTGGCACTGTTTCCAGGTTATGGTTGAACACGTCACAGGGTTCTTTAATTAGAATATCTATGGCTTTATCAATACGACCACGAAAATCCGGAACCAAAATTTCAATTTTTGTAGACGGTGTTTGCTGGCGAATTTTTTTTATACAATCAGCAAAATGCCCGGCACCACCATCTCTTAAATCATCCCTATCCACCGAGGTGATAACCACATATTTTAAGGCCATTGCCTGTATGGCATCGGCCAGATGTTGCGGTTCATCTTTATCCAGCGCCAGTGGCTTGCCATGTGCCACATCACAAAAAGGGCAACGACGGGTACATAAATCGCCCATAATCATAAAAGTTGCCGTACCGTGCTGAAAACATTCAGACAGATTGGGACAGGCCGCTTCTTCACAAACCGTATGCAATTTATGCTCACGCAACAACTGTTTAATTTTGGTGATTTCGTCACTGGCTGAAAGCTTTACGCGTATCCAGTCAGGTTTACGCAAAACGGTATCGGACTGTTCAACTTTTATCGGGATACGCGCCAGCTTCTTGGCGCTACGTTCATGTGATTCAGGGGTAGAGCGTGAAGGTGCTTGATTAGTCATATATGAGTGCCGTAGTAATAGCCTGAGTAACGGAGTTTGCCAGTTGCCTGGAACTGATAATAACACCCAGATCAGCTAATTGAGTAACTTTAAGGTCTGCATAGCCGCAAGTATTAATATGTTCGAAAGGATTTAAATCCATCGCATTATTAAGACTGAGGCCATGGTAGCTACAGTTTTTTTTAATCCGTAAACCGATCGAACCTATTTTTTGGTCATTAACGTAAACGCCCGGCGCATCGGCTTTGGAAACCGCGATAATGCCATTCTCCGCCAAAGTGCCAATCATCGCTTGCTCAAGAATAGTGACCAGTTGACGCACGCCCAAATTAAGCCGTTTAATGTCCAGTAACGTATATATGACCACTTGCCCGGGACCATGATAAGTAACTTGCCCGCCCCGGTCTGAATTAATCACCGGAATGTTGCCGGTATTTAATAAATGCTCACGCTTGCCGCTTAATCCCAAGGTATAAACAGGAGAATGTTCCACTATCCAGATTTCGTCAGGGGTATCTGCGTTGCGCTCTTGGGTGAAACGCTGCATGGCCTGCCAACTGGTTTCATAATCTTGTAGTCCCAAATGACGTATTATTGGCATTAAAAGAGCTGGTATTGGTTAAAAAATTGCGGCCAAAAAGAATGGCTCTACAAAGCCATCAAAACATGAGGATGATCGCTTAAATCCTGATAAATCGCATCCAGTTGTTTTTTGCTGGAGGCTTCTATAACGACCGTTATTGCGATAAAATTGCCGTCCTTGCTCGGCCGCGAAGTGACTGCATCCGGTTTAACATCAGGTACGTGGCGGCGAACAATTTCTATCACCAACAAATCCAGTTCCATATCCGCTTTGCCCATGGCTTTAACAGGAAATTGACAAGGAAATTCAAAAAAGGTTTGTTCGCTCATAATCAGCGATTTTTTATAATCCTGAAAAATCTGCTGCATGGCATGCCATACCGGACCGGGCTTTCCATCTGAAACCCTGATTGAGTCAAGTTCGACAATGGGGACAATTTCACGGGTAGAACTGGTTACCCAAATTTCACTGGCTGTTTGCAACTTGGCAAAGGGAATTTTATATTCGCTACAAGCAATGTTATTTTTTCGTGCAAGCTCCAAAATTACATCACGGGTAATGCCAGGTAAAATATCATTGCCTTTAGGGGGCGTACACAAAACACCATCAATAACGGCAAAAACATTACTGGCCGCACCTTCAACAACATAACCGTCTTTTACCAACAGTGCTTCGGCACAACCCTGATCGATAGCCTCTTGCCTGTGCAGGATGTTGCCTAATAAGGTGATGGCTTTTATGTTGCAAAATTGCCAACGACTATCATCCATGCTGACCGCTTTTACGCCCTGATTTAATCCGGCAAAAGGCACGATAGCCGAGCACATGGCAAAAACAGTAGCAGGTATATTGTCAGGAAAAGCGTGATCTCTTTTAGGGCCGACACCACGGGTAATCTGTAGATAAATATACTGATCAATAGTGGTATCCAGCAATGGCGACAATATCGCCAACCATTCCTCACGGGTATGCGGGTTAGCCAGACGAATACCGGCCAGACTGTTTTCCAGACGTTGTAGATGATCCTGAAAATGAAATAAATGGCCGGAATAAGACGGGATGACTTCATAGATACCGTCACCAAATAAAAATCCACGATCCAACACGGAAACTTTGGCTTCATTAAGCGGCAAATACTCACCGTTTAAATAAACCATTTTATTTTCCGTCATCTGACTTTTCCATCATCATCATAACGCTGTCCATGAGTCTCTGAATAATATTGCCCTGATCTACCGCTTTGAGAGCGACCAAGTCTTTATCAACAATCACTTCATCGTTAAGAGTGACCTTAACAGAACCCAGCTTTGCGCCTTCTGCAACAGGTGCAGTAATTTTTTTATCAACATTGATAACGGCCTTAAGATCTTTGTATTGGCGACGTGGAATTGTTGCATAAATATCTTCAGCCAAACCTAAAGGTATCGTTTTACTTGCGCCTTTCCAGATTCTGGGTTCATCCAACGTTTTTTTGCCTTCATACAAGCGATGCGATTCAAAAAACCGGAAGCCATAATTAAGCAGTGTTTGATTTTCATTGGCTCTGGCATTGGCATTTTTTGCGCCCATAACGACAGAGACAAGACGCATATCTTCTCTTAGCGCAGAAGCAACCAGACAATAACCGGCATCATCAGTAAATCCGGTTTTAACGCCATCAACCGACTCATCCCGTGACAGTAACTTGTTACGGTTTTGTTGGGTAATTTTGTTAAAGGTGAATTCTTTTTGCGAAAACCAGCGATAGTAGTCAGGAAATTCTTTGATTAAAGCGGTAGTGAGAATGGCCAAATCGCGCGCACTGGTGTAATGATCTTCCATAGGCAAACCATCACTGTTTTTAAAATGGCTATTTACCATTCCCAGTCTGGCAGCATGCTGATTCATCATGTCGGCAAATGTAGCTTCACTGCCGGCGACATGTTCAGCCAAAGCGACACTGGCATCATTGCCGGATTGAATGATGATGCCTTTTAGCAAATCTTCAACTTTAACTTGATTACCAAGCTCGACAAACATCCGTGAACCGGCTGTTTTCCAGGCTTTTTCGCTGATAGTGGCCGAATCTTCGAGATGTAAATGGCCATTGCCAAGCTCTCTAAACGCCACATAAACTGTCATTATCTTGGTAAGACTGGCAGGGGCAAGCCTGGCATCGGCATTATTTTCTGCCAGCACTTTACCGGTATGAAAATCCTGCAAGATGTATGCAGTAGCCGCTATGGTGGGAGCGGGAGGCGTCGTAATTTCAGTATTTTCTGCATTGGCCTGAAAAACTGTAGCCAATAAGCCAAAAAATAAAAATAGGGTAATTTTTTTAAAAGGGTTCATAGCTCTTTAAAATCGACAATGTAAGCAATATTCTTGTTTACATTGTAACACGCGAGCTTTCTGATTGTTTGGATTCAGTAACAAATTGTGTATCGGTTATGCCTATTCTTGCCAACTGCTCATTCAGTTGATTGGCAGAAGCCGTTGAGTCTACCGGCCCGATTTGAACTTTATAGAGGGTAGATTTTTTATAAGTCGATGAGCGGATATTCGGCTCAGGCAAATTATTGGCGGCAATTTTATTTTTTAACTTCATTGCCTTTTTTTGACTGCCAAAACTACCAACTTGCAGATAGACGTTTTTTTCCTGTGATGCTGCACTTTGTTGCAATTGAGGTAAGGCTTGACTGGGCGATATCACCTTAATTTCAACAGTTCCCGTACCATCTTCCTGCATATCCAGATTTTTGGCAGCAGCGTAAGATAAATCCAATTCCCGGTTACCTACAAAAGGGCCTCTGTCATTTATTCTAACGATAATGCTGCGATGATTTTCCAGATTGGTTATCTGTGCGTAAGACGGAATCGGCAGCGTTTTATGCGCCGCTGTCATGGCATACATATCAAAAATCTCGCCGGTGGCGGTTTTTTTACCATGAAAGCCGGGGCCATACCATGAAGCAACGCCCTGTTTTATGTAACGGGCAATGCGTGGAAACAGATTTTCTTGTTCGGCAACGTCATTAGACGGATTAGTACGAGTATTTGTCTGTACTATTGAGTGATGTCTTAAATCATGTCTTATTTGATTACGGGCCAATGCATGATTTGAATTACTGGCAAGAGCTGGAGGCTGAAAAATAGCATCAGTCTTTTTAATTTGTTCGGTAGAACACCCGTATAGGGCAATTATTAGAATTGCTAATAAGAGTTTATTCATGGAAAAGTACCTTTTTTATTTAAAATAGATTGGCTTAACTGATAAACAGCCATGGCATATAAAGGACTGTGGTTGTATCGGGTGATGACATAAAAGTTGTCTAATCCCGCCCAGAGCTCTTCACTTTGTTGCTGTTCGAACGCAAGCAGTTTTACTTTAGCGCTTAAAGGTATTGGTCTCGATATTTTTAGGTTGAGCGATTCTAACCCGGCAAAGCTTAAGTCCGGCTTAAGATCCTTGCTCAATACTGTTTTATAGGTATCCCCTGTTGCCGTTACCGGAATCGCAATCGCCTGGCCTGGCTGCCAATGATGCTTAACAAAATAATTGGCAATACTGGCGATAACATCGCCATTGTTATGCCAGATATCCCGATGACCGTCATGATTAAAATCAACCGCGTAAGCTCTGAAACTGCTGGGCATAAATTGCGGCACACCCATTGCGCCGGCATAGGAGCCAACCGGCACTAAAGGATTAAGCTGTTCATCCAGGCACAATAACAAATAGCTTTCCAATTCACCGAGAAAAAACTGACTGCGAGGCGGATAGGCAAAACCCAAGGTAGCAAGCGCATCAATTACCCGATGGTTGCCGGTTTTTTGTCCATAAAAGGTTTCAACCCCAATGACGGCAACAATTATTTCCGCAGGAACACCGGTTTGTTGCTCAACTGTAGCCAATGCCTGCGCGTTTTCCTGCCAAAATTTTACGCCGCCATTGATGCGGGCGTCGGTCATAAATATTTTGCGGTATTTATACCAAGGCATGCCTTCTGCAGGTGAGGAAATCCTTTTGAGAATATCTTCTTTTATTTCGACAGCATCGAATAACTCCGTCAGCTTGTCTTCATCAAACTGATGCGTCGTCACCATCTTATTGATAAACGTATCAACTGACTTGGTGTCTTTTATGTTGCCGGCACACGAGACCAGTGAAAAGCACAACACGCAAGCCAGGTTTTTTAACCAAAATACCGGTACCGGTCGAGGCTTATAACCCCCGTCACGATTCAGTTTCCTAAGGCGTTGAAAGGATAAAACCCTTGAATCCGTTTTAATCTTCATCAGCGTGTCCGAAATTTTTTATGAGTATGAATTGACATGAGAATGCCAAAACCGGCAAGCAACGTGACAATAGAAGTGCCACCGTAACTGATTAAAGGTAACGGCACACCAACCACAGGGAGAACACCGATAACCATGCCGATATTGACAAATACATAAACAAAAAAAGTAAAAGCCAGGCTACCTGCCAATAGACGACTATAGGTATCTTGGGCCTGGGTGGCTATATATAAACACCGGGCAATAATTAACAAATATAACGCCAATAACCCCAAGCAACCCGCCAAACCAAATTCTTCCGCAAATACCGCAAAAATAAAGTCGGTAGAGCTTTCCGGTAAAAAATCCAGCTCCGATTGAGTACTACCCAGCCAACCCTTGCCATAAATACCACCGGAACCAATGGCTATTTTTGATTGAATAATATGATAACCCCTGCCCAGCGGATCAGCTTCCGGGTTTAAAAAAGTGAGCACCCGATCACGTTGATAGCCACGCATAAAATGCCAGATAACTGGCGTTAATGAGGCCAACATAACAATGATACCGATTATAAAGCGCCAGGAAAGGCCGGCAAAAAACAATACTCCCGCACCGGAACTTGCTACCAGCAATGCGGTACCCAGATCAGGTTGTTTGGCGATTAAAAGCGTGGGAATAACAATAAGAATAGCCGCTATAAATAACTGTTTTGATTTTGGCGGCAACGGATATTCTGCCAAATACCAGGCGATCATCATCGGTGTTGTAATCTTGATCATTTCTGATGGCTGGAAACGAAAAACACCCAAATCCAGCCAACGTTGGGCACCTTTACCTATCTCACCCATAATTAATACCGCCAAAAGCAACAAGATACCGAAACCGAACAATACCGTAGAGTAGCGTTTAAACTGGTAAGGATCTATATGCGCCAGAACTATCATTAAAATAAAAGCCAGGCCAACACGACCCGCCTGCCGCATCAGCACGTCCACATCCTGACTGCCGCTGCTGTAAAGAACCAGAAAGCTCAGTAATGAGGTCAGTAACAATCCGATAAACAAAGGGATATCAATGTGTAACGTTCTTAGGGCATTACCCAATATTGACGGCGGTTCAAACTGTTCATGCCGGGTTTCATTTTTCATTATTTTCCTGTAAAAACTGTTTAATAACCTGCCCGGCAACCGGCGCGGCAACCGAACCGCCATGCCCGCCATTTTCCATGATAACAGCGACGGCAATTTTAGGATCATCTGCCGGAGCGAAAGCAATAAATAGCGCATGATCGCGAAATTTAAAATCGATGGCATTCTCGTTGTATTTCGCGTTTTGTTTAATACCCAAAACCTGTGCGGTACCGGTTTTACCGGCAATTTGGTAGCTAATATCGCTATTAATAACTTTTGCAGTGCCGTGTGCGCCGTGAACGACATTGATCATGCCATCAATAACCGTAGTCACATTATCCGGCTTTAGTAGAAGGGTAACATTCTGCGGTTCAGAGCCTCGACGGTCACCTTGTACACTGACAATTTTATTGACCAGAAAGGGCATAACCACTTTACCTTTATTCGCCAAGGTTGCCGTAGCTCTGGCTAACTGTAATGGGGTAACCTGATGATAACCCTGACCAATACCGGTGATCAATGTTTCTCCGGGATACCACGCCTGCTTTTTTTGATCCCGTTTCCACTCCCGAGACGGCAATAGTCCTGCCTTCTCGCCAATAAGATCAATACCGGATTTTTCACCAAAACCAAATTTTTGTAAAAAACTGTGCATATGATCTATACCCAGCGTTGCTGCCAGACGATAAAAATAGACATCACACGATTCAGTGATGGCCCGACTTATATCCACCGAACCATGCCCGCCTTTTTTCCAGTCTCTATATTTATGCTCAACACCGGGTAATTGGTAATAGCCGGGGCATGACAGTTTTTGCTGGGGACTGATAGCCTCATACTCAAGACCTGCCAGAGCAATAAACGGCTTGATGGTAGATCCGGGTGGGTATAAACCACGTAAGGCACGATTGTAGAGCGGCTGGTTTTCCGATGACTGTAGTGCCTGATAGGCATCATTGGCGATGCCAACCACAAAAGGATTGGGATCAAAGCCTGGGCGACTGACAAAGACCAAAACACCGCCGGTTTTAATATCAATCGCAACCACTGCACCATTGAAAGTACCCAAAGCGTCGTAGGCCGTTTTTTGTAAATCAATATCCAAGGTTAAATAAAGATTGGCTCCGGGATCTGGCGTAACTTCTTTTAAGGTATTAAGAAGCCTAGCCTGAACATTGGTTTCTATTTCTGCATAACCGGTTTTGCCATGTAATTCATTTTCATAAGAACTCTCTATGCCCAATTTGCCAACATGCGTAGAGCCTCTATATTCAGCCAATGGCAACTCTTTAATTTCGGCCTCGTTAATACGGCCTACGTAGCCAATGACATGAGCAGCCAAATCACTGTAAGGGTAATGTCGAACCAACTGGGTATGAATATCGACGCCAGGAAAATATGGCCGGACAACGGCAAACTTTGCCAACTCTTCATCGTTTAAGCCTAATAACAGCGGCGTGCTGACGAAGCGTTTTTGGCGTTTGCGTAATTTCTGATATTGCTCGATTTTTTCATCGGGTATGGCCAGCAGCTTTTGCAACCGTAACAACGTCTCGTCCATGTCACTGATTTGCTCGGGAATAAGCTCCAAACTATATGACGGAGTGTTTTCAGCCAGTACTTTCCCATGCCTATCATAGATCATGCCTCGGTCAGGAACCAAAGGAACAATTTTAATGCTGTTATCTTTGGCCAGTGTTGAATAATGTTCATGGCCGACAATTTGCAGATAAATGAGACGAACAATCAGACCCGATGTTAAGAGAATAATAACGATGAAAGCCACGACAATACGATTGACAAACAGGCGATTCTCTACCGAATGGTCTTTAATAATATAAGTATCAGACATGGTTTGTTGCGTTTTCTATCAAAGGTATCGCGATAAACGGACAACGCGCAGAAGACCATAGACCAGTGGCCAACACAATGTACCGGTAATAACAGGTAGCCAGAAAGAGGCATGAAGTTGCGCGGGATGTTGCAGGTTTTTTATAAAGAAAAGCAGTAATTGCGACAATAACAGACAACAAAAAACAAACATGCCTTGTTGCAACACCGGGAATTGACGTAGACGTTTATGCAGTTTAAGACACAGATAGATAATCAATGAATACGCCAAAGCATATTGACCGAGTAACCTGCCAGTCATTACGTCGGTAAGCAGGCCAAACGTCCAGGCATGAAAAATACCGACCCGCTCAGGCAAGGCAAGTGACCAGTACACCAGAACCAGCAGCACCCAGTCTGGATTATATACCGCTATTTCTACGGGCCAAGGCGCAATTCTCAGGCACATCGCCAGCACCAGAGTCAGGATGATTCGAAAAAATCCAACATAATTATCTAACTGCATCAGTCTTGGTCTCCGCTTCGTTAACTGTTGGTTTTGAAATAAGCGGTACCGACGCCGGGTTGCTCCAGACTATCATTAACTCTCTGTTGCGATCCAGCAAAGCTTTGGGAGTAGCGGTAATGGTTGCAAAAGCCTTATTGGGTTGTGATGTAAATTCATCCACGACAGCCACCGGATAACCTTGTGGAAAAGTACCGCCCAAACCTGATGTTATTAATAAGTCTCCCGGACGAATATCGGCATTGCTGGGCAAAAAAGGCAAAACCAAGCGGTTTAGTTGACCACTACCTACGGCAATCGTTAATAAACCATTACGATTAACCTGAACCGGAATGGCATGATTGGGATCGGTAATTAACATGATTTCAGAGGTGAACGGTAAGGCCCGAAAAACCTGCCCAACCACACCGTTAGCATCCAATACCGGTTGCTGGGGATGAACGCCAAAACGGGTACCTTTATTGACCACGACAATATGTTCATAAGGTGCCATATTAATCGATAATAATTCAGCAACCAGTACCTGTTCACCCAGCTTAAAAGAATTTTCCAACAACGCCCGCAAGCGAATATTTTCTTTTTCCAGGGCGGCAAATTTAAGCAGACGGGTTTGATCAATAAGCTGCTCTTCGCGCAACTTTTCGTTTTCTGTTTTTAATGCGCTGTATGAACTGACAGAATCAGTAGCGTGATCAATAAGAACCGTGGGTAAATCAACCAGGTATTTTAACGGGTCAACAAAAAAAGAAAGCACAGTGCGTAATGAGTCCAATTTTGAGCTTCTGTGTTCCGTTGCCAGTAAAGCAACAGAAGCAATGATTGCTACCAGAAGTCGGGTGTTGATTGATGGGCCGGTGGCAAATAAAAGTTTTATAGCAGGTGCCTCTTAATCAATTGATGTTACGCAGATAGCTATGAAATCAGCTTTAGTGTCGCTATCGCAACGGCTTTTGTTGACAGGGCTCTCGCACCTGAAGGCGAAAGTCTTTACTTATGCTCGCCAACACAAATAGCGTTCCGAAACCGGAGCTTCACTGCCATTAAGTTAAGCTTTGAAATACCTTTTACATGGAGTGCAAACCTAGGTTTGTACTCCTGCAGTCCCTGTTGATAAGGAATCAAAAAACATGTTTTTTGATTCCTTATTTCTTAACTTAATGGCAGTGAAGCCGGAAGCTTGGGAATAAGTTGAATAAGAAAACCAGGACATAATACGATTTGCAGCCGGGCTATTACTCGACTGAAAAAGTTGAGATGCCTTTTTTATCCAACATTTCCAGAACCATGCCACCACCTCGGGCAACACAAGTTATGGGGTCATCAGCGATGTGCACGGGCAAACCGGTTTCTTCGGCAATCAATCGGTCAATATCTTTTAATAAAGCCCCGCCGCCCGTTAAATAAATGCCGCGAGTAGCAACATCAGCACCCAACTCCGGTGGCGTTTGTTCCAGTGCCACTTTTACGGCACCGATAATACCCGATAGCGGCTCTTGCAGGGCTTCCAGAATTTCATTGCTGTTCAAAGTAAAACTACGCGGCACACCTTCTGCCAGATTACGGCCTTTAACTTCTATTTCCCTGACTTCACTGCCAGGATAAGCGGTACCAATTGCCAGCTTTATTCTTTCCGCAGTAGCTTCGCCAATTAAAGTACCATAATTTCTACGCACATAATTGATAATGGCTTCGTCAAAACGATCACCGCCGATACGAACCGAGTTTGAATAAACAATCCCGTTTATTGATATAACGGCCACTTCCGAGGTACCACCACCAATATCAAGCACCATTGAACCACAGGCTTCTTCCACCGGTAAACCCGCGCCAATAGCTGCCGACATGGGCTCTTCAATTAAATAAACCTCACGGGCACCGGCCATGGCGGCAGACTCACGAATCGCGCGACGCTCGACTTGCGTTGACCCGCAAGGTACACAAATTAAAATACGTGGACTGGGTCGTAACCACCGGTTTTTCTTGTGAACTTTTTCGATAAAAAATCGTAACATCCGCTCGGTGATGGCAAAATCAGCAATGACCCCGTCTTTTAGTGGCCGAATTGCCGTAATATTGCCTGGCGTACGTCCCAACATTTGTTTGGCGTCAGTACCGACAGCGGCAATGGTTTTGGAGCCACGGATTTTATCTTCTTTAATAGCGACAACGGATGGCTCATTAAGCACGATTCCTTGCCCCGGGATATATATCAGTGTATTGGCAGTCCCCAGGTCTATTGAGAGATCGTTGGAAAAAACACCGCGAATTCTTTTGAACATTTTGACCTGCTTCCTTTAAAGAAGAAAATGACACTACTTTATCAATCAAGCGGGTATTTGAGCAAGATATAAGTATGATTTTTGTAGTAATATACGTGGCAAAGGTAAAAGCTAAATGGTGAAATGTCCAAGGTCCAAGGCTAAAAGCAAAGAACGAGGATGTTGAAAATCAGGTTTTTTTCACCTTTAATCGTGTACTTTTTATGATCGATAAACAACATCAAAACTGATTTTAAATAGGGAGACAACAATGTCGTTAACGGCAGATGATGTAAACAAAATTGCGCATTTGGCGCGTTTGGGAATTGAAAAACAAGATATTGAATCTTATGCAAAAGATCTTTCAGGCATACTGGATTTAATGACCCAAATGAGTGAGTTAAATACCGATGATGTTGAGCCTATGGCTCATCCCATGGATCAGGCACAACGGTTAAGAGCTGATATGGCGACAGAACAGAATAATCGGGAAAAATTTCAGGCTATCGCGCCACAAGTCGAAGCGGGACTTTATCTGGTTCCCAAAGTCATTGAATAAAAGGAACGCACAATAATGCACACTAAAACATTGTTAGAATTAGGCCAAAGTTTGCGTTCAGGTGAATTTTCCAGCGTAGAGTTAACTCAAGGGTTTTTGGATCGAATCAAGCAACACCAACATCTAAACGCTTATATTACTGTCACTGAAGCTGCCGCACTGCAAAATGCCCAGGCAGCTGATGTTCGACTGGCTAACGGTACTGCTGAATTATTAACCGGCATACCCATTGCCCAAAAAGACATTTTTTGCACCCTGGATGTTAAAACCACCTGTGGTTCTAAAATGCTCGATAATTTCACTGCGCCGTATAACGCCACGGTAGTCGAAAAATTTAATCAGGCGGGTGCCGTCATGTTGGGCAAACTCAATATGGATGAGTTTGCGATGGGCTCATCGAACGAAACCAGTTATTACGGTGCCGTTAAAAACCCCTGGGATATCAATAAAGTTCCCGGTGGTTCCTCTGGCGGTTCTGCAGCAGCGGTCGCCGCACGACTGGCCGTCTGCGCAACCGGTACCGATACCGGAGGCTCGATACGCCAACCTGCAGCCTTGTGCGGCATTACCGGATTAAAACCCACTTATGGCCGTGTATCCCGCTACGGCATGATTGCTTATGCCTCCAGTCTGGATCAGGGCGGCCCCATGGCACGTAGCGCTGAAGATGCAGCGGTTATGTTGCAAACCATGGCAGGATTTGATGAAAAAGATTCAACCAGTGTTGATTTGCCCGTCCCCGATTATTGTGCCGGACTAAATAACTCGCTTGCCGGTTTAAAAATTGGTTTGCCCAAAGAATTTTTTGGCGACGGCTTAAACAGCGATGTCGCGGCAACGCTTGAAACAGCCATCAATGAATACCGTAAATTAGGCGCAGAGATCAAAGAAATCTCCATGCCTAATTTAAAATTAGCTATCCCGGCTTATTATGTGATTGCTCCCGCTGAATGTTCGGCCAACTTGTCGCGTTTCGATGGCGTGCGTTATGGCTATCGCTGTGAAAACCCGGTCGATTTGGCCGACCTTTATACCCGCTCTCGCGGCGAAGGCTTTGGCAAAGAAGTTAAACGTCGCATTCTTATGGGTACTTATGCGTTATCCACCGGCTATTACGATGCTTATTATCTTAAAGCACAAAAAATTCGACGCCTAATCAGTGAAGACTTTAAAAATGCGCTAACCGAAGTGGATGTCATCATGGGTCCTGTCACACCGACAACGGCTTTTGGCATTGGCGAGAAAATGAGCAACCCGATAGAAATGTATTTATCCGACATTTATACCATTGCCATCAACCTTGCCGGCGTCCCTGCCCTGTCAGTTCCTGCCGGATTTGTAGGCGGGTTACCCGTAGGCTTGCAGATTATTGGTAATTATTTTGCCGAAGACCGCTTGTTAAACATTGCCCATCAGTACCAACAAGTGACCGATTGGCATAAACACACCCCTAAAGGTTTTGAATAAGGAATTAACGATGGAATGGGAAACTGTTATCGGCCTGGAAGTGCACGCACAATTGGCAACCAAATCAAAAATTTTTTCCGGCGCACCGACGGCTTATGGCGCAGAGCCCAATACCCAGGCTTGTGCTGTCGATTTAGGCTTGCCCGGTGTTTTGCCGGTATTAAATAAAGAAGCCGTGCGCATGGCAGTCATTTTTGGCATGGCTATCGAGGCGCATATCGCCCCGTATTCGGTATTTGCCAGAAAAAATTATTTTTACCCCGACTTACCCAAAGGCTATCAAATCAGCCAGATGGATCACCCTATTGTCGGTGTTGGACATTTGGATATTGATGTTGATGGAGTAACCAAACGCATTGGCGTCACGCGTGCCCATCTGGAAGAAGATGCCGGTAAATCACTGCATGAAAACTTTCATGGTTTAACCGGCATTGACTTAAATCGTGCAGGAACGCCACTATTGGAAATCGTCTCCGAACCGGATATGCGCTCCGCCAAAGAAGCGGTTGCCTATATGCGCAAGTTACATGAACTGGTCCGTTATCTGGGCATTTGTGACGGTAATATGCAGGAAGGTTCTTTCCGTTGTGATGCCAACGTCTCGGTACGTCCCAAAGGCCAAGTTGAATTTGGCACGCGAGCGGAAATTAAAAACATCAACTCGTTTAAATTTGTTGAAAAAGCCATTAACCATGAAGTTGAGCGGCAAATTGAGCTGATAGAAAACGGCGGCAGAGTCGTTCAGGAAACCCGTTTGTATGATTCCGTAAAAGATGAAACGCGCTCCATGCGCAGCAAAGAAGAAGCCAATGACTACCGGTACTTCCCTGACCCGGATTTATTGCCCGTTATCATCGACGAAGACTTTAAAGCGCAAATAAAAGCGGCATTACCTGAATTACCTGAAGCCAAAAAACAACGTTTTAAATCAGATTACAATCTGGATGAAGAAAACGCGACTATTCTTATCTCCTCGCGTCAATTGGCTGATTATTTTGAAAATGTGGTTAACGCATCAGGCTGCGAAGCCAAGCTCTGTGCCAACTGGATAACCGGCGATCTTTCTGCGGCACTCAACAAAGCAGGTCTGGAAATTACTGACTCACCGGTCAGCGACGAACGTCTGGCAGGTTTATTAACCCGTATTAGCGACAACACCATTTCCGGTAAAATCGCCAAACAAGTGTTTGAAGAATTGTGGCAATCCACATCATCGGCCGATGAAATTATTGCCGAAAAAGGCTTAAAACAAATCACTGACTCGGGTGCCATTGAAGCCATTATCGACAAAATCATTGCCGACAATCAAGGCCAGGTTGAACAATACCGTAGCGGTAAAGATAAAGTCTTCGCTTTCTTTGTCGGCCAAGTGATGAAAGCCATGCAAGGCAAAGCCAATCCCGCCGAAGTAAACAAAATGCTCAAAGAGAAATTACAAGGGTAACTCTACCCTTGATCCAGACAAAGTGGGCAATACTTTTTTGCCCACCTCTTATTTTTGCCATTCGTAGTCTCAATGCAGTAAAGAAATGAGGCGTCAGCTTTGTAAGTCAATATTATATAAGGGAATAACAAATTGGAAGCGCATAAAATAGAAGAATGTCTAGCAATTTATCAAGACTTGAAAGCTGAGAATAAGAAGCTGATAGAGCAGGGAGTTCATGACTATAGCTTAATGAATGCTTTGTTAAATACTAATGATGAAGTCAGGCTTCATTCAAGATTTATTTTCTCCATGATCAACCCTGATGGACTGCATTATTGCGGCAATCAATTTTTAAAAGTTTTTCTTGGCCTACTTCCTGATGAACTTAAAAGTTTTATTGATCCTGAAAATGCCAAAGTATTCAAGGAAAAAGGTAGTATTGATCTACTGATACATGACGATAACAACTTCTTGATAATAGAGAATAAACTTAACGCAGTTGATCAAAAATATCAAATTACACGCTATATTCAATATGTTCAAAAAAAATTCTTTGAAAATAGAGAAGATATTTCCAGTAATATTGCCGTTATTTATTTATCGAAAACCAAGAAAGAGCCTTCTTCAGAGTCTAAAAGTTTAATCGGCTTTAGGCCTGAGAGTGGAACACTTCATTGGGAAGGATTCCCCGATAATAGGCCTGAACTGTTATCAAGTATTAATCTAAATACTGGAGCAAAAATTCCCTTTGTGCATTTGCCATACTTTCCAAAACTGCAAGAGTGGGTAAGTAACTGTACCAAACTCGCGCCTGCAGGAGGACGAAAAAATGCCTTTGAAGAATATCAAATGATATTGGAACGATTAAACACTAATAAACCATGGAGAAAAGTTTTGAGCTTGGATCAATACGCACTGAATCTGCCAGAAGATGAACAAAAAAAAATATATGAATTAATGGTGGAATCTAGAAAAAGCTTAGCTGATTTTGTTTCTCATAAACTGTGTAAAGAGCTTACCAGCATATTTGGCGAAGAAACTATTAATAAGCATGGTGAATATAAACCATTTACAGTAGCAAGCATCAGCAAATGGTTACGACAAAAAGGTAAAAAAGATGATTGGAAAGACATTGGCTTTAGCTTTAGCATGACTGATCCAGATGGCCCGCGTGTCGGTTTTGTTCTTGCAGAAATATATGCTTACTTCGGTATTTACGATGAAGCCAACAGTATTGTAAGAAACAAAAGTCAAAATCAAATTCTAGGGGGAAATACCCGGAAATCTCATTTACGGGTATTGCTTTTAAATGATCCCGAAGGCATTTACAAGTTTATAAACGAGATAAAAAATAAAAAAATTGAGCTTGGGCTTTAAATTACTGACAACCAAGATGTTGTAATAACTGCAAATAACGCTTAAGACGGATTAACTCTGTAGGCTGGATTGATCCGACAGGTAATCTACCACAACTTAAATAGACTGATGTCGGCGTTATTGTGCTTATAAGGCGGTTTTCTGACGCGAAACTACCCCAGCAACATCTATAGAAAGAGTACTTAAAGAAGTATTTTTCGGGCAAAAAAAACGGGTGCTACATGCACCCGTTTTTTTGATTAAAGCCAATAATCAACTTTGATCTGGTAAAGCCTATCTAAAATTAATAACAACCTTTTTGTGGATCTCTCTATCAACTAAAACCCATCGTTATTTATTACCGGTTTAAATTACTGGTGATAAGCGGTTTCGCCGTGTTCGGAAATATCCAGACCGACGCGTTCTGATTCTTCACTAACACGAAGTCCTATCATAATGTCCACAAATTTAAAGGCTATAAAGGAAACAACAGCAGACCAAACTATGCATAATGCAACGCCCCAGAGTTGGCTTATAAACTGACCCGACATGCTGTATTCTGCTACGCCATTAGTGACATAATCCCAAACGCCTGTACCACCTAATGCCGGACTGGCAACAACAGCAGTACCTAAAGCGCCAATAATTCCACCAATACCATGTACACCAAAAGCATCCAGCGAATCATCATAACCCAGCTTGCTTTTCAGGCTTGAAACCGCGACGAAACATAACGCTCCGGCAATTAAACCCAAACAAATAGCGCCCATAGGTCCTGACCAACCACAAGCCGGCGTAATGGCAACCAACCCGGCAATTGCACCGGAAGCGCCACCCAACATACTGGGCTTACCACGTATTATCCATTCCGCAGCAGTCCAGGCTAACGTAGCGGCAGCACTGGCCAGCAAGGTATTAACAAAAACCAAAGCCGCAAGGCCATTGGCCTCAAGATTTGAGCCAACATTAAAACCAAACCAACCCACCCATAACAACGATGCACCAATCATAGTCATCGTGACACTATGAGGGGCAAGAGATTCTTTTTTGTAACCGATACGTTTACCAACCATCAAGCAACCAATCAACCCGGCAATACCCGCATTAATATGGACAACCGTGCCGCCGGCAAAATCCAAAGCTCCTTTTTGAAACAAAAATCCTGCAGTAGCGGTTGCAACACCGGCAGCATCAGCATCAGTATAGGCATCTGGACCTGACCAATACCAAACCATGTGCGCCATTGGTAAATAGGCAAACGTAAACCAAATAAACATAAATATTAATATCGCTGAAAATTTAACCCGTTCGGCAAATGCACCAATAATCAACGCCGGGGTAAGACCTGCAAATGTTAACTGAAAGGCAATATACATATACTCGGGAACGTAAACACCTTTGCTGAAAGTAGCAGCCATTGAATCCGGCGTGACGCCAAGAAGAAACAACTTGCTCAAGCCACCAAAAAAAGCGTTACCCTCGGTAAATGCAATACTATAACCATAAACCGCCCACATTATTGCCATCATCGAGAAAATAACGAAGACCTGCATTAATATTGACAGCATATTTTTGGCACGCACCATACCACCATAAAATAATGCCAAACCAGGAATAACCATAAGAATGACTAAAACAGTCGCCATAATCATCCAGGCAGTATCGCCTTTATTAATAGTCGGCGTAACAGCGGCTGCCGCACTAACAACTGGCTCAGCGAAAGCAAATCCGGCAAAACCCAACAGAGCAACTGCAATAAAGCTTTTTAATAGATGTTTCATATTTCTCCCCTTATAATCTAAAGCGCTTCATCGCCGGTTTCACCGGTACGAATCCGAACAACCTGTTCCAAATTGGTTACAAAAATCTTGCCGTCACCAATTTTTCCTGTATTAGCCGCCTTGGTAATAGCCTCTACCGCCTGACTAAGCAATTGATCGGCAACTGCTACTTCAACTTTGGCTTTAGGTAAAAAATCAACGACATATTCGGCTCCACGATAGAGCTCGGTATGACCCTTTTGGCGACCAAAACCTTTGACTTCGGTTACGGTTACACCAGAAACCCCCATTTCTGAAAGCGCCTCACGAACATCATCCAGCTTAAAAGGTTTAACAATGGCTGTTATTAATTTCATTTGTTCCTCTCTTTAATTTTAAAGTAACGACTCAAAATTACTTAAAGCATGGACTGTGCCAAGTGTGTTCTTATACCCCCCACAATTATTTTACCGTATACGACAAAGCCATATTTAACAGGCTTTAGAGGTCACCAATTAATTGGTTAAACTAATAATCACCTGAAACTTACCCCGCACTACCTAACGGCAATGCTTGTTATCTAAAAATACATTAGTGAGCAGGCGATAAGACGCACCATGTTGGCGCAATTATGTTTGTTATGAGCTGTCGTGGTGCATAAAGAATATCGGTGTAAAATTTAATCCCAAAACCATAATAGTCACACCAGAGAGACAGCTATAGACTTTCAGAAATTAAACTTCCATAACATGATGATTTAGTTTATACGGATAACATCCCTTCAAGGGATGGTATCCGATAGCATCGAAATTTTTTATCTGAAAATCTATATCTTGGAATAAAAATATTAAATGGACATATTGACTACCGCGTAGTTATTCACCGCCCCCTTTGAAAAAGAGGGCGAGCAAAGCGAGGGGGACTTAATAAATACGCTACAGCTAATAAGCTGTTAGTCGCTTTATAAAAACACGTTCCAGTATCTATAGATTTTCAGAAATCAAACTTCCATGACATGAAATTTTTAGCACGCACGGATACCATTCCTTAAAGGGATGGTATCCGTTAGTATCGAGATTATTTAACTAAAAATGTAACAATACTGGAGCGCTGGTGAATTAAACTGATGGGTTACAAAATATCAAATTTTTTGTAGCTTTTATTTTAGCTAAAAATATATTAAGACTCGATGTTCAAGTTTTTAATTCTTGATTTTAGAGAAGCCCATTGAATCAAGCCTTACAGCCATGATTGAAATCATGTGGCACTTGAGTCTATTGATGAAAACACCTTGATTTATCTGGGTTCGTCCCAGTCAAGCTAAAAAACTTGAACATCGAGTAAGAGGTAAAACCAACTAACAGCCGAGATTATTCTTCTATTCCCAATTCTTTTATTTTACGGGTCAGGGTATTTCGCCCATAACCTAATAAAATAGCGGCTTCATGGCGTTTACCCCGAGTAAAATCCAAAGCGGCTTTAATCAAAATCGCTTCAACGGCTGGAATGGTTTGTTTGGCAACCTCGGCTTCTTTTGTCAGTAACTGTTGATCAATCCACGTTCTCAGTAAGGACTCCCAGTTAGTTCCTGTGACCTCTTTTTCTGTCACAGTATTGAGTAACTCAGGCGGTAAATCATGTAAATAAATTTCTCGCCCCGATGCCATGACCGTTAACCAACGACAACTGTTTTCCAATTGCCTTACGTTTCCCGGCCATTCCAATGTACTTAAGAAAGCTTCCGCCTCCGGCTTCAATATTTTATTTTCAACGCCCAGCTCGGAAGCGGCCTGATGTAAAAAATGGCGTAATAACAAAGGGATATCTTGTTTACGCTCACGTAGCGCCGGTATATGTATCCGAATCACATTTAAGCGATGAAATAAATCCTCCCGAAAACGACCTTGTGCAACTAATGTTTCAAGATCCTGATGGGTGGCCGCAATAATGCGCACATCAACCTTAACAGCAAGATGCCCCCCAACCGGATAAAACTCGCCATCTGCCAGCACTCTTAATAAGCGGGTTTGCAATTCTGCCGGCATATCACCTATTTCATCAAGAAACAGCGTACCGTTATTAGCTTGCTCAAAGCGACCCGCTCGCCGTACTTGCGCCCCCGTAAAAGCCCCCTTCTCATGTCCAAAAAGCTCTGATTCCATTAAATCTTTAGGAATCGCGGCCATATTCAAGGCAATAAAAGGGTTTTTAGCTCTGGGACTATGACGATGTAAGGCTTTAGCGACCAATTCCTTACCCGTTCCCGATTCACCGTTAATAAGTACGGTTATGTGAGATCTCGCCAACCTGCCTATCGCTCGAAAAACTTCCTGCATCGCCGGCGCTTCGCCTATAATTTCCGGAGTAGGCTCAGCAGTCGTTGTAGCATCGCGATGGGCATCGTCTTGTTGCTGTCGACCATGAATGCAGGCGCGTTGCGCCAGATTAACCACTTCTTTAATATCAAACGGTTTTGGCAAGTACTCGAAAGCACCACCATGAAACGCGGAAACTGCACTCTCCAGATCGGAATGCGCGGTCATGACGATAACCGGTAAATGAGGATGACTCTGCTGAACCTTGTCTAAAAGCTCCAGTCCATCCATGCCAGGCATACGAATATCCGTTATCAGGGCATCAGGCAAATCATCTTGCAAAGCCGCCAACAAATCTTTACCGGCAGAAAAGCAACGCGTAATGATACCGGATTTTTGTAGGGCTTTTTCGACAACCCAGCGTATGGATTTGTCATCATCAATAATCCAGACAGTATCAGGCTTAGTCATTATTACCAACCTCCATAGGCAAAAATATTGAAAACACCGTATTTCCCGGCTCGCTATTACACTCAATCAACCCGCTATGCTGATTAATCAGTGCTTGCGCAATAGATAAACCTAGCCCTGTGCCTTCAGCTCGTCCGGTAATCATCGGATAGAATATTTGGTTCATCATGTTGGCATCTATACCCGGTCCGTTATCAATAATGTCGCACTTTACTGCCAACTTATAACGTTTACGGCCTATAGTCATCTGCCTGTGTATGCGTGTTTTAAAGATAATATTGCCTTTCCCTTCGACAGCCTGCACAGCATTTCTGGCAATATTTAAAATAGCCTGAATAAGCTGATCTTTATCAGCATAGATATCAGGAATACTGGGATCATAATCATGTTTGATAGACAGGCTGCCGCTAGATTCAGCATTAACTAATTGCCTGACCCGCTCCAATACTTCATGAATATTAAGCGCCTTTTTATTGGGCAATTTATTCGGCCCCAACATTTTATCCATCAGGCCTTGCAAACGATCTGATTCATCTATGATAATTTGCGTATATTCTTTAAGTTCCGGATCATGTAATTCCAGGTCCAGTAACTGGGCTGCACCACGCAAACCGCCTAACGGATTTTTGATTTCGTGCGCCAAGCCCCTGACCAGTAATCGAGCCGTATTCTGTTGCATTAATAACTGCTCTTCTTTTGATATACGCAGATGGCTGTCTACCTGTTGAAGCTCGACCAGTATTTCACTAACTTGCTCATTGATTAACAGCGGTGTCGCACTAAAGTTGGTCGTCACATTATGGCTCATCCGGTTCAACGTCAGCGCACGATCAACCAATGGTTCAGCCATCTCCAAGGATTGTTTTAAATTAAGCAACAAAGCAGGATCAGAAGATTTAAATAATTCTTCCGCACTTTGGCCGACCAAGTGATGCGCACTGTCAGCCAGTAAAATTTCTCCAGTCGTATTGATAAATGTCAATGTTAATTGGCTATCAAATAATAAGATTGCAGTGTTAAGGTGATCCAGTATGCGTTTATACATAATTTCTTAATCGATGGTTTTTTGATGTAAAAGCGTTATATTTATATTAGCAATTTATAGACCAAGCCACGTAAAAGCAGGGTTGTCTTAACAATAGCAACGATCATAAAAACCATAGCAATAAAAAACGCCCCAAAACAGAGCGTTATTATATATCAACATCACACTCACTGCCGGGTGTGAACAAAAAAGACAGTAAATTACGGGATTACATAGTTTCGTGTGGGAACGTCCGGGCATAAAAAAACCCCGCAAGTCGAATGACTTACGGGGTTCTCTGTCTTGCTAAGCCGATATTAAGCCGGCATGGATCTTAAAGACTATAGTACATATCATATTCAACAGGATGCGTACTCATGCGAACACGGGTAACTTCTTCCATTTTCAGCTTGATATAGCTGTCAATAACATCATCAGTAAAAACACCGCCAGCCTTTAAAAATTCACGGTCATTGTCCAACGCATCTAAAGCTTGGTCAAATGAATGACAAACTTGTGGAATATTGTTGGCTTCTTCTGCAGGTAAATCATATAAATCTTTATCCATGGCATCGCCAGGATGAATTTTGTTTACGATACCATCCAGGCCGGCCATCAACATGGCGGAGAATGCCAGGTAAGGGTTTGCTGTTGAGTCAGGAAAACGCACTTCAATACGACGACCTTTTGGATTGTTAACAAAAGGAATACGAATGGAAGCTGAACGATTACGTGCTGAGTAAGCCAACATAACGGGGGCTTCAAAGCCTGGAACCAAACGTTTGTAACTATTGGTTGAAGCATTGGTAAAAGCATTAAGTGCTTTTGAATGCTTAATGATGCCGCCAATGTAATACAAGGCCATTTCAGACAAGCCACCGTATAAATCACCAGTAAACAGGTTAACGCCGTTTTTGGCCAGTGATTGGTGAACGTGCATGCCACTACCGTTATCGCCCACTAAAGGTTTAGGCATGAAGGTCGCTGTCTTGCCATAAGCGTGAGCAATATTGGCAATAACATATTTCAGCTCCAATACTTCGTCGGCTTTTTTAACCAGAGTATTAAATCTTACGCCGATTTCACATTGGCCGGCAGTAGCAACTTCGTGATGATGAACTTCAGTAACTTGGCCCATTTCCTCCAAAGTTAAACACATTGCAGAACGCATATCCTGCAATGAATCGACTGGTGGTACGGGGAAATAACCGCCTTTAACACCTGGACGATGTCCGGTATTGCCGTCGGGATAAACTTTTTCCGAGTTCCAACCCGCTTCTTCCGAGTCAACCTTGTAGAATGAACCACTCATATCAGTGCCCCAACGGACATCATCAAATATGAAGAATTCATTTTCCGGACCGAAAAATGCAGTATCGGCAATGCCGGTTGATTGTAAATAGCTTTCAGCACGTTTGGCTAATGAACGTGGATCACGCTCATAACCTTGCATGTTTTTTGGCTCAATGATGTCGCAACGCAAAATTAAGGTGTTGTCATCAAAGAATGGATCCATCACAGCAGTCGATGGATCAGGCATCAAAATCATATCTGATTCATTAATATGTTTCCAACCAGCAACTGAAGAACCATCAAACATATTACCTTCTTCAAAGGTATCTTCATCTATAGAATGCGCAGGAAATGTGACATGTTGTTCTTTACCACGCGTATCACAAAAACGAAAATCAACGAATTTCACGTCGTTTTCTTCGATCATTTTAAGTACTTTTTTTGCAGACATCTGAGTGGTCTCCTTGGACTTGGTTATTATGGGATCAGTGTTTTATGCCAAACGATGTAAAGATACCACTTTTTTTAATAAATTGACCACTAAAAAAATGAACAACTATAATTGGTCTGTTTTGGTGCAATAATTAAAAACGAGTACAAGGGCTTTTATTATCAATACCTGTAGCGCATAACAAGCAATTATATTGAAACAGAAACTGGTTGATTTAACTTATTATTTTGCTCAAAAATAACAAAAAAGTCTAAATTGCACAATTTTAATTCAAGGCACGCACCACAGTAGTGCTTACATAACGTGAAAATGCAACTAAAATCTATAACCCACTGTTTTAATTAAAAACAATTATTTGGCATGGTAACTGCTTAGTATTTTACCGTGCTGTATGCCAAACGGTTCATTACGTTGTTATTTAACAACAAGACGCTTTTATCCAAGCCTTAATCAAAAGGAAATAACATGAAAAGTATACCCAAACGCAAAAACCCGATGATTATCGTGGCGGCAAGTGGTCTTTTATCAATGACTATGGGTGCGACTAACGCTTATGCCGTACAAGAAGCAACCGCAGAGATGTCAGACGCAGATATTAATGCAAAAGCTGAGCAATATAATATAGTTGAAACAAAAGGCATGATTGCCGCACTGACAAAATATGATGTCAATGAGAGCAAATTTTTAAAAAATAATGGTATCACTGTGGGTGGTTCGAGCAATGCAGGTATTACCTACAATGCAAATGATCCTTCCAACGGCTTTAATGGCCCCGTTACTTTTGGGGATCGCTCTAGCGAATTCCAAATGAATCAGTTAAATCTGTTTGTGCAACGTGCTGTAGCGACGGAAGGCGATAAGTGGTCTTTTGGTGGCCGTTTCGATTTTATGTACGGTACTGACGCAGTTTTTACCCAGGCTTATGGTGTTCCGGCATTTGATATTAATTCCGGCGAGGCAAAAAGCCGGAGTAATTGGGATCTTAATCTTAATGGTACAGCGGGCAATCGCTTCTATGGCATGGCACTGCCCCAAGCATATGGAGAAGCTTATGTACCTATCGGTAATGGCCTTAATGTTAAGGCGGGTCATTTTTACACACCCATCGGTTATGAAACCGTACCGGCTGCTGATAACTTTTTCTACTCCCATGCTTATACCATGCAATATGGCGAACCGTTCACGCATACCGGTTTCATGGGTAACTATGCCGTTGACAAAAATTGGGGGGTTATGGGCGGCGCAATTACCGGCAGCGCTACCGGCGGCTGGGATGGCGGTTGGAATAAACAACTGGGTAACTGGGGCGGACTATTTGGCACAACCTGGACCAGCGATGACAAGGGAACCTCTGCTAATATCAGTGGTACCTATAGTGCAACTTCAGAGCAAAACAGTAGCGCCTTTGCACTATATAGCATTGTTTTAAAACATAACATTACTGACAAAACCCACTTGATCCTGCAACATGATCACGGTTTTGCCAATAATGTTTACAACTTTGCTACTGCTACACCGAATGACGTAGATGCCGAATGGTATGGCATCAACTCACATTTGTACTATGACCTAAAAGACAACTTATCCGTAGGTGTGCGGGCTGAATGGTTTCGTGATCAAAACGGACTTCGGGTCTGCTCTCCAGGACGTGTAGGCGCCGCTACCAACAGCTCAGGTTACAGTTATGCAGCCCCTGGCAGCGTTGCTGCCTGTAATGCAGCCAGTTATTACGAAGTCACTGCGGGTTTAAATTGGAAACCCACCAAATGGCTAAACTTACGTCCTAATATCCGCTATGATTGGGTAGATGGAGCCAATGGTTCTCCTAGCACTTTCGCCGACGGCAAGACTGCGCAATTTTTGTTCTCCAACGATTTTACCGTTACTTTTTAATTCTGCAATCACCTGAAAATCCTTTAAAAAAAATGCGCCGTCAGGCGCATTTTTTACTTCTAATAACTCAAGTTATTAAGTAACCTACCGCTACTATTCGAATTCGGCTTAATTGCAGCCCACATCCTCGACATCCTGTTGATAGTAACAGGATGTTTTCTAACTAACGAAGCAATAGTATTTTTGAATAACGCTTGTTTTTTAATTATGCGGAATATCGCTTTAATTAAAAACCCGATTTACTGACTCAGTAGTTTGAAATCATATTAAATGGCTGTCAGAAATCTTGCCATAATTTCATCAAAACTACAGTCGATAGCCATATTAAAAAACATCAACGGTGACAGTCTGTTTATATAGACCATTTACCCGTCAATAGCCCAAGCATCCAATTATTAAAATACTCAGGCTTAAAGAAAGTATGAGTTCACAGCAATGCTTTTATCGCTAAATTTTTGATGCGGCTGGCCGACCGGTTTGCACTTTTTCGACTTGCTCAATAACACTTTTAAGATCATCCAAGGTTAATTGGGTGAGTAAATGCAGTCCGGCACGAAGAATCTCACCCTTCTTGACATTAATTCCTGCTGCCAGACAGGTCTTCTTAAGCTGTGAAATTTTTAAATAATCTTCTTCCGGGAATGAAAAACTGTCCCTAATCACTTTTACTTTAGGATTTTTTTTCTTTTTAATATCTGCTTTTTCATCAACTTCAGCTTCAATTACCTCAACAGTCACATTTGACTTTTCAACTGTCGGCTTTTTAGAGATTTTTTTATTGGTTACTTTCTCTATTGGCAGCTCAACTTCAACGGCTTCTGTTATTGTTTTTTTTGCTTTCTGCTTTGTTGCACTCATTATAAATTCTCCTTACCATTCAATAAAAAAACAGTATATACCGTTTATACTGTTTTAAATAGTATTTAATCTATAACTACTTTCTAAGCTCAACACTTTACTTATCGACTATATTGACAGTATCCCATCTGGCTTCTTGAACTAATATCTATAGGAAAAACAATCGCTATAAAATATACTCAAGCCATGCATTTTAACCCAATGTTAAATACCCCCATCATTAACAATTTTAGCCAATAGATAAAGGTGATTCATGATTAACTTACCCGTGTTGCTTTTGTCGGCAATATTGCTTTCGGGGTGTGCCAACAACCAATTAGTCACTGAAAATGGCTCGAATACCAACCTCGGTTATTTTTCAGATGCATTAACATGCAACCAATCAACCACGCAAAAAACAAAGATTAACGTTCCTACGGGAGGAGTACAAACTGTTATTGAGATGCCAATCGGCTACGATGCAAATACCT
This sequence comes from Methylobacter psychrophilus, assembly GCF_025583945.1. Classification (GTDB taxonomy): domain Bacteria; phylum Pseudomonadota; class Gammaproteobacteria; order Methylococcales; family Methylomonadaceae; genus Methylobacter_C; species Methylobacter_C psychrophilus. The sequence goes on along the minus strand of NZ_JAOEGU010000001.1, from coordinate 1,210 downwards.
TTGTCGATTGCATGAAGCATGAAGGATGGCCGGTTACGCATGCGGATCCCACTGAATATCTTAAAGTTTCAACGGATTGCCTTCAAAAAACCCAAGGAACAGAAAATATGGATGAAAACTATGCTGCCTGTGTAAAACGTAGTCGTATGAATGTCGATGTTATCACCGACAAATAGGCAGGTTTAATATATCAATCAGTCGATTGATTTCCGATTAAAAATCCTGATTGTCCTTTTTTATAAAAAGAACGGGCAATCAGACAGATAATTGATGGCCAAAACATTAAGAGCGAATAGTTTTCGCAAAGCGGGCGTTAAAGGCAATTGATATACGATCTTCTTCGCTCTCGTTGGGATAAACCCAATGCCGTAAATAAGACGGAAATATCAACAGCATACCGGCTTGTGGTTTCATGATAAATTTACTGGCAAAGCAGCCTGCACCATCCACTGCCAAGGTACGAACATTGGTGCGAGTATCAAAAAATTCGATACTGCCACTCAGGTCTTTATCGCCTTCTGGGACACTGACATAGTAGCAGCCAGACCAAGTCCAGTTAGGATGATCATGCGGCGTATTAAGGCCTCCGTGACCCAGTACATTAACCCAGCCCTCGGCCTGAATGCTATAGAGCGGAAAGTCAAAATCGGGGGAGACATTTTTGGTAGCCAGTTGAATCGCTTCCACAATATGATTACGCAAAGCCTGAAAACCAGGTTCGCTGCGCATAAAAAAATCATCATCGGAGTGCCAGCCTCCCCAGTTGCTTCGCTTCATTCCTGAGGAATCAGCCTGTAACGCGCCAATTTCTGATAGTAGTTGAGAGTTAAGCGCTTGGTAGTCTTCCATCTCAAAAATAGTCAGTGGTGAATAAAATAAGGGCTGCATACCTTGCAGCTTTAGAGTGCTCATAGAATATTTCCAAAGTCAGTGGTGTAATCCGCGCGCTCATATTTGCGGAATTTATGATCGAGGTGTGACCCCGTAAAGTATAAGTACCTGAATGTGTTTATTTCGCTCATGATTCGAAAAGCGAACTCCGAAAGGAATAAACACATTCAGTTTATCCCGAGAATCATTAATAGACATCTTTCCTAAATAATCAACATAGAGCTTGGTCTTAATAAGGTTAAAATAGCGACCTGCCTTTGAAAACACGGATAGCCATGACCCCTTATGCCCAACTGCCCAAGCACAAGCCTGAAGAATT